>CAXTJO010000024.1:36600-45913 GCA_964244665.1 uncultured Terriglobus sp. | reverse complement strand
CCTTGGCGGCGTCTTTGGCGCCGTCGTCTTCGCTGTCGACGGCGGCGTCCCACGAGTCCCATTCGGCTTCGAGGGAGGCGAGGGAGGCGTCGAGCATTTGCTGGAAGTTGGCCTTGGCTTTGGCGAGGTCGGTGCGGAGTTGGGGGTCGTCGTCGCCCATTTTCATTTCTTCGAGCTGCATGTTGAGTTCGAAGGCTTCTTCAAGGAGGTCGGGGGGGACGATCTGTTTTTTTTCGGTGCCGGCGGCCTTGGCGGCGGCGGTGGCCTGGACGGATTGTTCTTCGAGGTCGATGCCGTTCTGTTCGAGGAGGTATTCGGTGCGGCGGATGGGGTCGCGCAGGGTGCGATAGGCGTCGTTGAGCTGGGAGGATTTTTCGGTGGCTTCGGCCTGTTCGGCTTGCGGTTTGCTGGCGAAGCGGTCGGGGTGAAGGGTGCGGGAGAGGGTGTAGAAGGTCTTCTCGAGGGCCGGAAGGTCGATGCGGAGCTTGGGCGGGAGGGAGAAGACTTGGAAGTAGGTCATGGTGGGGTTGGATTCGCGATTGCAGGGCCGGGTCTGCTGCGGACCCGGCTAAATCGGCGATGGGACTATCGAGGAAGATGGGGATGCGCGGGGTTGAGATTGCGCCCCAGCGGCGGCGTAGACTGGGCTGGCTGGGGTGGAGGTGGATATGCCTGTTGAGCCGAAGGCCGCAGATGTAGCGGTGGATGTGAATGAGGAGTTGTGGCAGGAGTTGAGCCACGCGCTCACCGACGACAGCGGCAGGCGGGAGATGTTTGCGCTGGGATTGCCGATTTATTACGGCGAGCGGGATACGCCGGAGGGGCTGCTGATCAAGGAGTACCCGGATGGCCGGAGGGAACTGGTTCGACACCACCGTGAGGCGGATGAGGTTATACAAGCGTTGTGAGTGGGCAGCCTCAGCTTTGGGTGTTTGCTGGGCCGAACGGGGCGGGCAAGAGCACGTTGGCTGCTCGGTTTGTGAAGGAAAGATTGCCCATCGTGAACCCCGACGCGATTGCGCTGGAACTGCGGCGCCGGGACGATGGGAGTTTGAACCAGCTGGACGCGGGGCGGCTTGCGCTGGAGCGGCGGTATGAACGGAGCATGCGAAACCTGGAGGAGGCGGCGGGGTTGGCGGACCAGGTAATTGTGTTCGACAACAGTGGGGACAGGCACCGGCTGGTGCTGGTGGACGAAGGTGGCGTGGTGCGGTGGCATGCGGAGCTGCCGGGGTGGTTGGACGGGCTGCGATATGGCCGGGAGAGGCCTTAAGGCGATTTGTGTGGCCGATGCGCCGCGCCTTCAGCGCTTGGTGTTTTCGATTTGGGGCTACCTGGGCCTTCGGCCCAGGCTGTTATGCGACGGGCCTTTGGCCCCAGGTAAGATCTGCTGAAATCAAATCTCGATCCCGTGCAGTAAAGCCCAAGCCAGGAAGTATTGACGAATCGAAAAGCCTTGGCGATGGTAAAAGCCGACTTGGGGGCTAGGCAGTGTCTGACGAATCGGCTCTGGCTTTATAGGGGGAGCAAAAAGCGAACCTCAGGGGCTAAAGCCCCGCCGTTTGCGTGTTTTTACGGCACGGCTAAAGCTGTGCCCCTCTGAAGAAGCCGGCCCATCTAGATTCGTCAGACCCTACCTAAAGCCCCGTTGTGTTGTCACAAGGTCTATGGCACGGCTGAAGCCGTGCCCTTCCGAAGAACCCGGTCCGTTAGTTGCGTCAGGCATTACCTCAGCATCGCTATGCCTCCAGAGGAATGGCTTTAGAAGTCGAGGCGGAGGCCGAACTGGAGGCGGCGCTGGCGGGTGAGGAGGGTGGCGGAGCTGGTGGGGGTGCCGAAGGGCTGGGTGGTGAGGCCTTCGTCGGCGATGGCGGTGCTGTTCTGGTAGGTGAGCGCGGTGATGTTGTTGGTGGTGGTGCCGGTGAGGAAGGCGCGCTGCTCGACCGAGGTGATATTGCGGTGGTTGAGGAGGTTGAAGGCTTCGGCGGAGAGGCGAAGGTGTGTCCGGTCGCGGAGGTCGACGGTGCGGAGGAGGCGGAGGTCGGTGATTTCCGTCCAGGGGAGGCGAAGGGTGTTGCGGCCGACGGTGGGCAGGTAGGTGGCGCCGCCGGAGCCGTTGATGGAGGTGCGGCCGCCGGAGAGGCTGGTGCCGCCTTCAATGAGATAGCTGTAGGGGCGGCCAGTGGTGGCGAAGACGATGGGGGCGAGGGACCAGTTGTTCGCCAGGGCGCGCGTGAGACGGAATTCTGTGTGGAAGCGCGGGGCGTAGACGGCGGTGGCGGTGAATTTTTGCTGGCGATCGTAGTTGCTGGGGGCGTTGTCGAAGGTGATGTCGTAGGGGTCGAACTGGCTGTCCTGGTCGACGGAGGAGCCGGTGTGGCGGACGGAGTCGACGGCTTTGGAGAAGGTGTAGGCGAGGCGAAGGGTGAGGCCGTGGTCGGCGACGCGGGTGAGTTGGACGACGCCGGCGTGATCGGTGCCGGTGCCGTTGGAGAGGACGGCGGTGACGGGGCCGAAGAGTGGCGAGATGCGGGAGGTGTAGAGGGGAACGTTGAAAATGGTACCGGGCTGGGTGCCGGGCTGGGTGCCGGGTTGGGCACTGGCTGCGCCGGGGCTGTCGGCGCGGACGATCTGGAAGGCTGCGCGGGCGCTCGAGGGAGCGATGTTGAGGTCGACCGTGTTGGGGAGTTCGCGCTCGAGGGTGAGGGCGTAGGTGGAGCTGAGGGTGAGGCCGTGGGGGAAGCCGTGTTCGACCGTGAGCTCGGCGTCCTGCAGCATGGGGAGCTGGAAACGGCGGGAGAGGACGGTAGCGTTGCTGGACTGGGTGAGTGCGCCGCTGGGTGCGCAACTGTAGGTGGCGGGGTAGCCGAAGTTGGTGCCGACGGAGGCGCAGGCGGGATCGACCTCAGTACGGGGCGTGAGGTGGATGGAGTAGGTGCTGCTGGGGAGGGCGGTGTTTTGCAGGACCTGCTGCACCGTGCGGCCGGTGATGCGGCCGAAGTGGATGCTGTAGGCGAGGCGGACGACGGTGCGGCTGCCGGGGGCGTACGCAATGCCGAGGTGGGGGGCGAGGTTGCCGGGGTCGCCGGAGAGAAAGCCGGTGGAGGCGGTGGTGCCGAAGACGGAGTCGAGTGTGGAGTTGGAGTGTTGGGGGAGAGGCATGCGGAAGTACTCGTAGCGGGCACCGGCGTCGACGCGGAGGTGGGGGGTGAGACGCCAGGCATCGCGGAAATACGCCGAGCCTTCGCCGGTGTGGAAGCGGACGGTGGAGGCGGAGCCGTAGGACTGCGTGTAGCCCTGGAAGCAGAAGAGATGGATGGTGGCGAAGATCGAAGGACAGCCGCCGTTGGGGTAGCTGGTGGCGGAGTAGGTGAAGTCGGTGAGGAAGTCGACGAGGCCGCCGGCGCGTCCGCCGGTGGTGCCTGAGGCGTACTGGTACGCGCCGTTGGTGGCAATGCCGGTGTCGACGGAGGTATCGAGGAGGCTGCCGCCGGCACCGAGGGTAAGGGTGTGGGCGCGGCCCGTGAAGGTGACGGATTCGTAGGCTTCGGCGCGCTTTTCCGTGGGAAGGCGGCGCTTGGCAAGGGAGGCGGGCGTGCCGAAGACGAAGGCACCGCCTGTGCTGGAGTTGGCGAGGTCGATGGTGATCTGGGGAACGAGGTTTCCCGGGGGCGGAGTGCGGCTCTTGGAAGAGGGGTATAGGTTGCTGGACGAAGGCGGCGTCCTGGGAGGCCTGGAGGCGGAAGTCGTTGAGCCAGCGGGTGCTGAGGGTCTGGGTCCAGTTGGCGGTGAGCGAGTCGGTGTGGGTGCTGAGGGTGCCGAAGCTGTCGCGGGCGCGGGGGACGACGGTTTGCTCGCGGACGCCGGCGGGGGTGTTGAAGCGGACGCGGGTGTAGGTGACGGTGGCGGCGGTGCGTGCGCCGCGGTCGAAATCGAGGCGGGGAAAGAGGGCGACTTCGCTGGCCTGGCGGGGGACCTCGCCGGTGAGGGAGTCGATGAAGTTGAAGGCTTTGGCGATGTTGGCGGGGGAGACGCCGCGGTTGCCGAGCAGGGCCGACTGGGTGGGGGTGAGGGTGAAGAAGCCGGCGTTGGTGGGGGAGCTGTAGCCCGGGAAGCTGCGCTGCTGGCCCTCGCCGGCGGCGAAGGCGAAGAGGCGGCGATGTGTGCCGGGGAGGGCGCGGCCAAGGGAGCCGCCGAACTGCTCGCGCTGGTCGCGGGGGTTGACGTAGGTGGAGGTGGGCGCGCCGTTGTTGTAGCGGGTGGCGATGGCGAAGGGGTCGGAGGCGCCGGTGGCGGAGTTGCGGAGGAGGAAGAAGGCGGAGCCATGGAGGGCATCGGTGGCGCGGAGGGTGACGGCGTGGACGGAGCCGCCGGCGTCGCGGCCAAGGGGTGCGCCGGGGCCGATAGAGCGGACCTGGAATTCCTGCACGGCTTCGAGGGGGATGGTGAAGGGGACGGATGCGCCGCCGCGGGGCTCGCCGTCGTAGGCGCGGACGGAACTGAGGCCGTCCTGTGTGTCGCTGTTCTGGGAGGGGTCGAGGCCGCGGACGGTGATGCGAGCGTTGTCGGTGGAGACGGCGGCGTTGGTGGCGGTGGCATCGGTGGAGGTGTCGCCGGTGGCTTCGACGTCGGTGTCGGAGGGGGTGTCGGCGAGATTGACGAGGGGTGTGAGGAGGGCGAAGGTCTGGAAGCGGCGACCGTCGAGAGGCAGGGCGAGGAGTTCGCGGGGGGAGAGGGTGCTGTTCAGCGGGGAATCGGCAAGGGAGGGCAGGAGGGCGCTGTCTGCCTGGACGGTGATGGTTTGGGCGGTGACGGCGGGGCGGAGGTGGAGGACGATGCGGGCGGTCTGGCCGAGGGCGATGGGGATGGCGATGAGGCGCTGCGGCTCGAAGGTGGCGGCGTCTGCGAGGAGGGTGGCGGTGCCAGGACTGAGGCCGCCGAAGAGGAATTCGCCCTGGGCGTCGGTGGTGGTTTGGCGCGGGGTGGGCAGGCCGGTTTGGGAGAGCAGAACGCGGGCGTGGGGGACGGCGCGGTTCTGGGCGTCGAGCAGGATGCCGCCGAGTGCGCCGGTGGCGAAGTCCTGTGCGCGCGCCGACGTGGCGGGTGCGATGCCGAGGAGCGCGGCGGTGGCTGCGAGATGGAGGAGACGCCTGGAAGCCATGTGACCAGCAGCCGCTGAGCGGCACACCGTAGCACGAGGCGGGAGAGAAGGGTAAGGCATGCCGCCGGCAGTCTGATGCGCCGGTCAGGTTTCCCTTTGAGCGTAGCGGCAGGGCACGGTAGGCGCAAGTGCAGGCATGAGCGGATGAACAGCCGTTGTGGTGCGTATGGCGCGGCACCGGTGCACGTGGAGAGATAGACTGAAAGACGCGATGTTTATTGATGAAGCGAAGATCAAGGTGAAGGCGGGCGACGGCGGGAACGGCTGCATGGCGTTTCGGCGGGAGAAGTTTGTGCCGCGTGGCGGGCCGAGCGGCGGGGACGGCGGGCACGGCGGCGACATCCTGATGCGGTCGAGCGAGCGGCACAATACGCTGGTGCACTTCCGGTTCAACCCGGAGTACAAAAGCGACCGCGGGACGCATGGGCTGGGCAGCAACATGAGCGGGTCGCAGGGCGAGCACCTGGTGCTGAACGTGCCGGTAGGTACGGTGATTTACGACCAGGAGACAGGCGAGCTGCTGCACGACTTTGCGCAGGTGGACGAGGAGATCGTCATCGCACGCGGTGGGCGCGGCGGCAGGGGCAACCAGCACTTTGCGACGAGCACGCACCAGGCTCCGCGGGAGCACGAGCTGGGGCGGCCGGGTGAGGAGAAGCACTTTCGGCTGGAGCTGAAGCTGTTGGCGGATGTGGGGCTGGTGGGGTATCCAAATGTGGGGAAATCCACGCTGATTTCGCGGCTGAGCGCGGCCAAGCCGAAGATTGCGAATTATGCGTTTACGACGCTGGAGCCGAACCTGGGCGTGGTAAAGATCGGGGATTTTCCGCATGAGCGGTCGTTTGTGATCGCGGATATGCCGGGGTTGATCGAGGGCGCGAGCCTGGGGCTGGGGCTGGGCATCCAGTTTTTGCGGCACATCGAGCGGACGGGCATCCTGGTGCACCTGGTGGATGTGTCGGACGACAGCGGACGTGAGAATACGGTGGACGACTACAAGGCGATTGCGGCGGAGCTGGAAGGCTTCGGGCATGGGCTGGAAGACAAGCCGGTGATTGTGGTGGCGGCAAAGATGGACGCGGCGAATCCGGACAAGGTGAAGAAGCTGACGGCATTTGCGAAGCGGCGGAAGCTGCCGTTTTATGCGATCAGCGCGGTGACGGGTGAGGGGATCGAGCCGCTGAAGTACGCGATTGCAGACGCGGTGGAGGCGCACCGGGCGAACCAGCCGATACAGATGGAACCTGCGGCTGCGTTGAAGAGCACGCGGAAGCACAGGTCACCGTATGCGCCGCCGCTGGCGAGTGCGAAGCGGGGAGTTTAGTTTTTACGAGCTTGAGAATTTGCCTCAGGGCTAAAGCCCGGTCTGTACCAAGCTCTTTCGGCACGGCTGAAGCCGTGCCCCTCTGAATGCAGCGGCCAGATCGATGGCTAAATCTGGGCGCGGGTGGCTTCGTAGACTTTGAGGCGGACGTAGGCGGCTTCCAGGCGGGGTGTGGCGGAGCCGCGGGCGCGGGCGAGCAGGTCGCCGAAGATGTGGTCGGCTTCGACGGGGTAGCCGCGGTTCATGTCGCGGAACATGGAGGTGGTGAGGGGCGAGCTGGTGTCGCGCAGGCGGGCGAGATGGTCGGCGAGCATGGCGGGGTCGGGGGTGTAGCCGTTGGCCTGGGCGATGCCGGTGCATTCGTCGAGGACGCCGCGGCAAAAAGCGGGGCCGCTTGGGGTGGAGACAGCCTGGCCGAGAGTGCCGCCGGAGAGGATGCAGATGCCGTTCATGCTGGCGAGAATCCACCACTTTTGCCAGAGGGTGACGAGCACATCTGCCGGCTGCAGGGTAACCATGTCGGGGGCGGAAAGCTCGGCGAGCATGGTGGGCAGGTCGAAGCGGTTGGACTGGCCGGGAACGTCGGCGCGGGGTCCGAAGGAGAGCTCGCCGAGCGGGGTGAGCTGCTCGACAGTGCCGTCGTCTGTGAGGTCGGCGATGATGCGGACGGAGCCGCCGAGGACCTGTTGCGGGCCGAAGCGGGCAGAGAGCTCGTCGAGGTGGCGCATGCCATTGAGGAGCGGGACGATGGCGGTGCCGGGGCCGATGGCGGGGGCAATGTCGTCCATGGCGGCGGCGAGCGAGTAGGACTTGGTGCCGAGAAGGATGATGTCGAAGGGCCGCGGCTCGCGCTGAAGATCGGCGGCGGTAAGCAGGATGACGGGAACTGTGGCGTCGCCGTGGGGGCTGTGGATGTGCAGGCCGGTTTGAAGCTGGGCGGCACGGCGTTCGCGGACGAGAAAGGTGACGTCGCGGCCTGCCTGCGCGAGGCGACCGCCGAAGTAGCCGCCGACGGCGCCGGCACCGACTACAAGAATCCGCATGAGTTCTCCCCGGGCTGCGATGCTCCGCATGTGGTGTGGCGGGCGGGTGCAGGCACCGACTTCCACTGTACTGTGCGCCGTGGACGGCGAGTGATTTACCAGAGGTGGTGAACGAGCCCGCGCAGGCCATTGACGAAGCCCATGGCGAGCCAGTGAAAGCAGAAGGTGAACGGGTGGATAAAACGGTCGGCCACACGCCAGCAGAGGGTGAGGAGTTTTGCGGCGAGGAGAGCAAGCGCGGCGAGGCCGAAGAGAACGACGAAGAGGAGCAGCGGAAGGACGACGACGATATCGAAGAGGGTGAAGAACCAGGTGACGGCGAAGCGGTCGCAGAAATCGAGGAGGGCGTTGTTGGGCGGGCGGTTGTGCGGGGTGAACTGGAGATATTCCGTGCCGTCGGCGCAGACGGGGAGGGCGCCGGGCAGGGCGGCGAGCTCGTGGAGGGAGATGTTGCCGGGTTTGTAGCCGAGGGCGGGGTCGGCGAGGCGGCGGGCGACGCTGCCATGGACGAGGGCGTGGCGGGGGAGCTGGCGGCGGCGCAGGCCGAGGGGGACGCGGCGCTGCTCCATGCCGCCACCGGCCTTGTTTTTGTTGAAGTAGAGATGGGGGATGAATTCGAGAATCCACCACGCGCCGCAGAGCGATTCGTGCCGCGGGGAGGATGTGGGCGGGTGGCAGAGTAGCTGAGGGCTAACTGTCGGGTGGGGCAGGCTGCCGAGGACGAGGTTGTAGCGTTCGTCGTTGAGGCGGATGCCGGGCGTGTCGGGATAGAGGCCGTCGGTGCCGCGGTGGAGGCCGACTTCGGCGAGCATCCAGCGGAGGGTGATGTCGGAGAGACCGGATTCGTTCTGGAGGTAGCTGCCGCCGACATCGGAGTGGACGCCGGCGAACCAGACCTGCAGAAGGTCCTGGCCGGGGAGGGATTTGCCCCAGAGTTCATCCTGGAAGAAGCAGCGGCGCTCGTCGATGCTGATGGCGTGGCGGCCGCGGAGGATGGTGCCGTTTTGGGCGAGGTTGAAGAGGCGCAGGGGCGTGGAGATCCACCCGACGGAGGAGACGGTATCGAAGACGCCGACGAACTGGATGTTGAAGCCGGCGTGGGAGTAGGTTTCCTTGAAGGCCTCGTCGGCGTCGACGGTTTGTTTTTTGCGGTCCTCGTGCTGGGCCGCGTAGAGGCGCCAGGCGTAGGGGATGTGGCCCTCGTTACCGCGGCAGAGCAGGCCGTAACCGTGGAGGAGGCCGGCGAGGGCGCGGGCGGTGTAGGCGCCGCGGGAGAAGCCGAAGATGTAGACCTCGTCCCCGTTGCCGTTGCCGCCGTTGTCGTTGTAGACCTCCATCAGGTAGCGGTAGGCGTCGATGACGTTGTCGCGGAAGCCGGCACCGAAAGCGAGGCCCATGGCGCGGGACCATGCGCTGGTGACGGGGTTGGTGGCGTTGGGGGAGCCCATGGTGCCGACGCCGGGGTGGTAGTAGGCAACCTGGTCGTTATCGACCTGGAGGGCGGTGTAGAGCTTGACGATGTTGGAGTTGCGGCCGGCGTTTTTATCGTGCGGATGGGGGTTGGGCGCACTGAACTCGTTGCCGGTGCCGTCGCAGCAGATCACGATTTTTTTCCGGCGGGGTTGTGTTGACGCGGGGGTGCTGGGATCTGCAGCCATGGCTCGCTCCGTGGGACGCAAGGGTGTGAGAAGTGGAGCCATGCTAACAACGGCGGGGCGGGAGTCAAGGGAAATGTGTGCCGTTTGGATTACAGGCAGACGCGAGAAGGCCGGCGAAGGGTTCGCC
>CAXTJO010000024.1:0-36590 GCA_964244665.1 uncultured Terriglobus sp. | reverse complement strand
CCTGACAGTGCCTTGGGTGTTGCGGATTTAGTGGGAGATGAGGTTGAAGAGCCAGAAGAGCGAGCCGCTGAGCAGGGCGGCGGCGGGAAGGGTGAAGACCCAGGCTGCCGCGATAGCCCGGATGGTCGACATCTGCAGGCCGCTGTGATTGGCGGCCATGGTGCCGGCGACACCGGAGGACAGGACGTGGGTGGTGGAGACAGGCAGGCCGGCACCGTCGGCAAGGCCGATGGTGATCATGGCAGTGATTTCCGCTGCCGCGCCCTGGGCATAGGTGAGGTGGGTTTTGCCGATCTTTTCGCCCACGGTGATGACGATGCGCTTCCAGCCAACCATGGTACCGAGGCCGAGTGAGAGGGCGACGGCGACCTTTACCCAGGTCGGGATGAACTTGGTGGATTTGTCGAGGAAGCCTTTGTAGTTTGCGATGACCTTGGTGTCGGCGGCGTTGATCTTGGGGCCGAACTTGGGGAGCAGGCGGAAGGTTTCGCTGGTGAGGTACATCTGGTTGCGGACGTTCGCCTGCATGTCTTGCGGGACATTGCCGAGCGAACCGTAGCCGACGGCTTCGTTGCGGACGTCGGTCACCATTTGTTGCAGGGCGAGCATGGTGCTGGGCTGGAACTTGTGGGACGAGACGAAGCGTTCGAGCTCCGCGCCGGAGTCGGAGACGGTGGCGGAGGGCTCGACGTAGTGGCCGACGGCGTCCGACACCTGCTGCGAGACGGCGGCGAAGGTGACGACGGAGCCGCGGTCGACGGTGTGGTTAAGCGCGTATGCGGTGGGGACGGTGCCTACCAGGATGAGCATGATGAGGCCCATGCCTTTTTGGCCGTCATTGGAGCCGTGGAAGAAGCTGACGCCGGTGCAGGTGAGGACGAGGAGGGCGCGGATGTAGAAGGGCGGTGGCTCGGTGCCTTCCGGCGCTTTGTACAGGCGGGGATCGCGGGCAACCAGCTTGAAGAGCAGGAAGATGGCCGCGGCCAGGATGAAGCCGACGACGGGGGAGAGAAGGAGGGCCTTGAAGACCTTGATGACCTGTTCCCAATCGACGCCGGCGGTGCCGGAGTTGCCCTGCATTAGCTGGTTGGCGATGCCGACGCCGAGGATAGAGCCGATCATGGTGTGGGAGCTGGAGGCGGGCAGGCCGCGGTACCAGGTGGCAAGGTTCCACAGGATGGCCGCGACGAGCAGCGCGAAGACCATGGAGAAACCGGAGCCCTTGCTGACCTTAAGTATGAGCTCGACCGGCAGGAGCGAGATGATGGCGAAGGCGACGGCACCGGAACTGGTGAGTACGCCGATAAAGTTCCAGATGCCGGACCAGACAACGGCGATATGAGGTTCGAGCGAGTGGGTGTAGATGACGGTGGCGACGGCGTTGGCGGTGTCGTGGAAGCCGTTGACGAACTCAAAGCCGAGGGCAATGAGCAGCGCAAGGCCGAGCAGGATGTAGGGAAAGATGGAAGGGGAGTGCACGACGGAAAGATCGGACGCGAGCTTGAAGCCGATATAGCCGAGGCCGCAGACGAGCATGATGCCGAAGACGAGGGCACCGGCTTTGCCGCTTTTGGAGTCTTTGAGTTTTTGATCGAGGATCGATGTGGGAACGGGAGCGATAGTCGCCATGGGACACCTGGGTGGGAGTGGTGGAATGCCTTCAAGATACGGCGCAGCGGGGTTGCTGAAGATGAAGGATGGATGAAAGTGCGACAAAGGCCGCACCGGCGCGGCAAAATGTTGGCGGCGGCGTGTTTATTTACGAATCCGTAACAGGCAATGGGTATGTTGAGGTGGAGCGTGTGTCTGCCAGAAGCGCGCTCGGAGGATATTTGTGAACTTGAGATCACTCGTTGCGGCAGCGTTCGCCCTGGTTACGATCACCGCGAGCGCTGGAGCGCAGAGCCTGAACGGCGCCGGTGCCACCTTTCCGAATCCCATCTATTCCAAGTGGTTTTACGAGTTCAGCCAGCAGAAGGGCGGGCTGAAAATCAACTACCAGCCGATCGGCTCGGGCGGCGGCATTCGGCAGGTATCAGATGGCACAGTGGACTTTGGCGCGACGGACGGGCCGATGTCGGACGACCAGATCAAGGCCGCGAAGGTGAAGACGCTGCACATTCCGACGGTGCTGGGCGCGGTAGTGCCGGTGTACAACCTGAAGGGCGTGAGCAAGGAATTGAACTTTTCGGGTGACGTGCTGGCGGCGATCTACCTGGGCGAGATCAAGACCTGGAACGACGGGCGCATTGCCAAGGACAACCCGGGTGTGAGCCTGCCCAACGATCCGATTGTGCCGGTATACCGGTCTGACGGCAGCGGAACGACATACATCTACACCGATTACCTGAGCAAGGTGAGCGGCGAGTGGCAGGGCAAGGTGGGCAAGAACACGTCGGTGAAGTGGCCGACGGGGATCGGCCAGAAGGGCAACGAGGGTGTTGCCGGCATGGTGCGGCAGACGCCGAATTCCATCGGGTATGTGGAGTTGATTTACGCGCTGCAGAACAAAATGCAGTTTGGCACGGTGAAGAACGCGGCGGGCAAATTTGTGAAGGCCAGCACCGAGGGCGTTACGGAAGCCGCGGCGAACGTGAAGAGCATACCGGCGGACTACCGGGTGTCGATCACAAATGCGCCGGGGCCAAATACGTACCCGATTTCGTCGTTCACGTGGTTGCTGGTGCCGCAGCAGTCGGGGGATGCGAACAAGGGCAAGATCCTGGCCGAGTTTCTGGGTTGGATGCTGGACCACGGCGAGGCAGAGGCCGCGGGCCTGAGCTATGCGCCGTTGCCGGCTGCCGTGCAGACGCGGTTGCGCCAGACGATCAAGCAGATCCACTAGGGCTGGGTCGGTTCGTGCCGGCGGTGCAGGGGACTGCGCTGCCGGTGCGGGTTTCCGCTGCCGCGCCGGGAGCAGTTGCCGCAGGACGATTCAGGCGGGCAACGCATCCTTTCGTGGCGAGTTCCTGTCCTACGATTGACTTCCTTCTACTCCTAACTACGGACCCAGGGCCCGACGATGATAAACACAGAGTCAAATGTGACACGGCCACCCGCCGTTGTGGCTGCGGTGCACGCGGAGGCCGATGCGGACCGAGACGCCAGCGTGTCGCAGGCTGTGTCGCCGATTCGCACATTTTTGACGGGACGCAGCAGCGGTGCCGGGGTAGACCTGGCGTTTTACGGGTTGATGATCCTGTGTGCGGTGAGCATCTTCGCCATTGTGCTGGCGATTATATTCGTGCTGTTTCAGAACTCGGCGCTGAGCCGGCATGCGTTTGGGTTCGGGTTTTTCAAGGGGCAGGACTGGGACCCGGTGAGCGGGCTGTTCGGCGCATGGCCGTTCATTGTTGGGACGCTGTTGTCGTCGCTGATCGCGCTGGTGATTGCGGTGCCGCTGGCGCTGGGCGTGGCGATCTTCGTAACCGAGCTTTGCCCCAAGGTGCTGCAGGGGCCGATCTCGTTTTTGACGGAGTTGCTGGCGGCGATTCCAAGTGTGGTGTATGGGTTGTGGGGCATTTTTGTGCTGGTGCCGATCGTGCGCGACCAGGTAGGGCCGGTGCTGGCAAAGTATCTGGGCTGGACGGGACTGTTCAGCGGCATCAACATCGGCGTGGGCCTGCTGACGGCGGGGATCATTCTGGCGATCATGATTCTGCCGGTGATTTCGTCGCTGACGCGGGATGTGATGCGGGCGGTGCCGACGAGCCAGCGGGAGGCAGTGCTGGCACTGGGCGCGACGCGGTGGGAGATGATTCGCACGGGGGTGCTGCGGAATGCGCGCATCGGCATCGTGGGGTCGATCATTCTGGGGCTGGGGCGCGCACTGGGCGAGACGATGGCCGTGACGATGCTGATCGGCAACCGGGCGGAGTTGCCGCACTCGCTGTTTTCGCCGGCGCATACGCTGGCCAGCGTGGTGGCGAACGAATTTTCGGAGGCAACGGGCGACCTGTACCTGAGTTCATTGATTGAAATCGGGCTGGCGCTGTTTGCGGTGACGATTGTGGTGAATGCGATTGCGCGGCTGCTGATCTGGGCGGTGACGCGCGGCGCGCCGGCGAGGGTGGCCTAGCGATGGCGATAGAACCTGCAGTGCCTGAGTTGCCGGACACGACGCCGGGGCCGGTGCCAAGTGAGGTACCGGGTTTTACCGGACAGAGCCGGAGCTTGCGGCGCAGTTTTGTGGACTACACGGTGACAGGCCTGTGTGTGCTGGCGACGGTCGTGGTGCTGGCACCGCTGGTGGCGATTCTGGGATACCTGCTGTACAAGGGCTTTAGTTCGCTGAACTTTGCGTTTTTTACGCAGGCACCACGGCCTGTGGGCGAAGTGGGCGGCGGCATGGCAAATGCCATCGTGGGCTCGGGCATTGTGCTGGCGATTGCGAGTGCGATCGGGATTCCTGTGGGCATTGGCGCGGGCGTGTACCTGGCGGAGTATGGCCGGGGCGGCGTGTTTGCGAATTTTGTGCGGTTTACGGCCGATGTGCTGAACGGTGTGCCGTCGATCGTGATGGGGATTGCGGCGTACTCGTTGATCGTTGTGAAGCAGCACCATTTTTCGGCGATGGCGGGCGGTATTGCGCTGGCGATCATGATGGTGCCGACGATTACGCGGACGACGGAAGAGATGCTGGCGACGGTGCCGGGTGCGGTGCGCGAGGCGGCGTTGGGGCTGGGCATACCGAAGTGGCGGACGACGGTGTCGGTGGCGCTGCGGACGGCGTCGCCGGGGATCATTACCGGGTGCATGCTGGCGTTTTCACGCGTGGCGGGCGAGACGGCGCCGCTACTGTTTACGGCGTTCGGCAACCAGTTTTGGAGTGTGAAGATCAACCAGCCGATTGCCGCGCTGCCGCTGCAGATTTACATCTATGCCGTGTCGCCGTATGACGAGTGGCACCGGCTGGCGTGGGCGGGGGCGCTGGTGCTGATTGTGCTGATCATGGCGTCGGTGACGCTGGTGCGTGTGTTTGCAGGGCGTGGTGTGTTGAAGGGGAACAGTTAAGTGGGCGTTGGAATCCAGGTCGAGAACTTAAACGCGTGGTATGGCGCCACGCATACGCTGCAGGGGATCACGCTGAATATCCCGGCGAACCGGGCGACGGCGCTGATCGGGCCGTCGGGCTGCGGTAAATCGACATTTGTGCGTTGCCTGAACCGGATGCATGAGACAAATCCGACGGCGCGCGCGACGGGCACGGTGAAGATGGGCGACGTGGACATCTACGCGGGTGCGTCGCCGGTGGAGATCCGGCGGCGGATCGGGATGGTGTTTCAGCGGCCAAACCCGTTCCCGACGATGTCGATTTACGATAATGTGGCGAGCGGGCTGAAGCTGAACGGCTATCGCAACAAGCGTGAGTTGGACGGCGTTGTGGAGAGCTCGCTAAAGAAGGCGGCGCTGTGGGACGAGGTGAAGGACGACCTGAAGAAGAAGTCGGGCGCGTCACTTTCCGGCGGGCAGCAGCAGCGGATGTGCATTGCGCGGGCGCTGGCGGTAGACCCCGAAGTGTTGCTGATGGATGAGCCGGCATCGGCGCTGGACCCGGTGTCAACGTCGAAGATCGAGGATTTGATCTTCCAGTTGAAGCGGCAATACACCATCGTAATCGTGACGCACAACATGCAGCAGGCGGCGCGGGTGGCGGAGAATACGGGCTTCTTTTTGTCGGGGCACTTGATCGAGTTCGACGCGACCGACAAGATTTTTACCAACCCCGGCGACAAGCGGACCGAGGACTACATCACGGGGAGGTTTGGCTGATGCGTTTGAATTTCCATCAACAACTGGATGAGCTGAAGGCGCGCCTGATGACGATGGCGCACCAGGTGGGCCGGTCGTTTGCCGATTCCATCGAGGCGTATGGCGATGCGGACCTGGACCTGAGCCAGCGTGTGATCGGGGCGGAGGTGCAGATCAACATGATGGAGCGCGAGATCGACCGGCTGGCAATCGACCTGCTGGCGCTGGAGCAGCCGACGGCGATCGACCTGCGATTCATCCTGTCGATTATGCGCATTAATAGCGATCTGGAGCGGATCGGGGACCAGTCGGTGAGCATCGCGACGCGCGTGCATGAATTGCGCGAGGTAAAGCCGATCGACTTCCAGGTGGATATTCCTCTGCTGGCGAAGCACGCGCGGGAGATGTTCACGATTGCAATGCGTGCGTTTCAGGAAGGCGATGCGGAGCTGGCGAACACCGTGCTTGCGCTGGACGACCAGGTGGACACGATGAACGCCGAGGCGTTTACCAGCCTAAGCCGGTTGATTGCGGACCAGCCATCGCTGGCGCAGCAGGCGATGAACATGCTGATTGTGGCGAGGAATATCGAGCGTGTGGCGGACCATGCGACGAACATCGCGGAGGACGTGATCTTCTGGCGGCGGGGCGACGATATCCGGCACGGCGTGCACGCGTAAGTCTGTACGCGATCCGTAACCTGCGGGGCGGGGCAGGCACGGTGGGTTGGTACCGGCATGACCGCGGGGCGGTACTGTCTTTTGCGTGCATGGCTGAAATCAATGCCTGATGCGGCTGAATGTGGTTTGTCGCGCCTGGAAGATTGAGCCGGCACGCGTGTGAAGCTTTTGTGAAAATGCGTCAAACGGCATCGATTTGCCGGCCGATTCTTCTTCTGTTCACGAGGGGCGGCGACACTGGTGGTATCGCAGGAAACCACGCGTACGACGTTCCCTGACCGGAACCTGTGTGCGTGCGACCTGTATTCGAGGAGCTCATGACCAAGCCGTTCAACCTAGCCATCGCGTCCGTGCTGGTGGCATCGACACTGCCGGCCGTGGCACAGACCGAGACGACAACGACCACAAAGAAGTCGCCGGGTGCCGTGACAACCACCACAACAACAAAATCCCGCAAGGGTAGTACGGCGACGGCGCATCGTCGCGCGGCGGTGTCGCACGAAAGCGAGACGCTGCTGGAGATTCGTGCGCTGCGGACGGAGATGCAAGCGCAGATCGATGCGCTGAAGCTGCAAGTGGCCGACCGGGACACGCGGCTGGCCGACGCGCAAACTACCGCGCAGAACCAGGCTGTGATTGCGGCGGCGCAGGCGCAGAAGCTGGATACGCAGTCCGCGGAAAATACGGAGAAGCTGCAGAGCCTGCAGAACACGGTCGCCGACCTGCAAATCGCCAACAATGGGTTGACGCAGACGGTAATCGCGAACAAGACGGACCTGCAGGAGCAGATCGAGTCGCCGACGACCCTGCACTACAAGGGCGTGACGATTACGCCGGTCGCGTTTTTTGCGTTTGAGGGCGTGTATCGCAACCGTTCGGTAAACTCCGACATCAATACGCCGTTCAACTCGGTCCCGTTCCCGAGCGCGGTGGAAGGGCACACGAGCGAGCTGAATTTTTCCGGGCGGCAGAGCCGGTTGGGCGGGTTGTTTGAAGGCAACGCGGGCAAATACAAGCTGTCGGGGTACTTTGAGGCGGACTTCCTGAGCTCAGGCACGTCGTCGAACAACAACCAGTCCAACAGCTACACGCTGCGGCAGCGCCAGATTTGGGGACAGGCTGCAACGACGAGCGGGTTTGCGGTGACGGGCGGCCAGACGTGGTCACTGGTGACGGAAAACCTGGTGGGTACGAATACGCGGACGGAGAAGCTGCCGAACACGGTGGATCCGCAGTACATGGTCGGGTTCAACTGGACGCGGCAGCCCACGATCCGGGTGCAGCAGCGGTTTGGGGATGTGAAGACGGGCGCGTTCACGGCGGCGCTGTCGCTGGAGCAGGCGCAGATCACAAACTTTACGCTGAATGGCGCAGCGAACGCGTCGGCCAATTACTTTTTTGCCGGGCCGGGGCAGAACGGTGGTTTGTATAACGCCGGTGCGGCTGCGGGCAATGGCAACGCGGCGAGCACAGCGGCGATTACGACCTATGCGAACAACACCGCGCCGGACGTGATCGTGAAGGCGGCGTACGACTACCCGAAGCTGCATGTGGAAGTGGGTGGCCTGGCGCGCTTTCTGCGGGACTTCTACTTCCCGATCGCAGGCCTGAGCGCACCGACGACGGCGGCACCGGGCGGGGTGTACACGTATGCAACTAACTATGTGAGCAACACAAAGACTGCCGGTGGGGTGTTCGGCAGCGCGCGTGTGTCGCCGAGCAAGTATGCCGATGTGGCAGTGCAGGCGATGGCGGGCACGGGCGTGGGCCGGTACGGGTCGTCTCAGTTGGCCGATGCAACGCTGCGGCCGGATGGGACGCTGGAGCCGATCAGGAACTACCATGGCCTGTTCAGCCTGGAGACGCACCCGACCAAGAAGCTGGACGTATATGGCTACTACGGTGGCGAGTACGCACAGCGTACGGTGTATGCAAATGCCAATGGGGCGCTGTTCGGGTACGGGCCGCGCAACCTGAACGACGCGGGCTGCTATGCGCTGCCGCCGGCGCCGACGACCGCAGGCACGGGTGGTGCGATTGCGTCGCCGGGCACGTGCGCTTCGCCGACACGGTACGTCCAGGAAGGCACGTTTGGCTTTACGTATCGCGTGGCGAGCAGCCCGAAGTTTGGGCGGCTGCAGTACCAAACGACGTACAGCTACCTGCAGCGGACGCTGTGGTCGGGCGCGAACACGGCAGTGGTGGCAAACACGCCAACGTCGCGTCCGACGGGACCGCGTGCGATGGATAACATGATCCACGTGGGCATGCGGTATTACATTCCGTAGACCGCGGCTGGAGGTACGAACGCACGACGCTTCGCGAAAGGCCCCGCAGTACCGGGGGCCTTTTTTTACAGTGCAAGCGGAGGACAGTGTGCGACGTGTTATCGTTCGGCGGTTGCGAACTATTGGGAGGGAGTGGCGGGTTCGGGTTTACGGCGATCCACGATGCGGTAGCCCTCCGGGGGCTGGAAGAAATGCGGGTCGGGCTCGCCCGTGTTCATCTCGGTGATGGTGAAAGTTTGGTGGCCCACCTGTGCGGAGTCGAGGCTGGAGGCGAGATTGAAGCCAAGGGCGGCGCTGTAGCTGAACTCGCGGACGGTGGCCATGGGTGTGTCGTTGCCGAGGACGCCGGCGTTGAGTGTGGTCGTATCGCGGTAGGTATGGACAGAGACGCCGGCGGCACTGCCGGGGCCGAGGTCCTCATGTAGAAAAGTGCCCTTGTTGTTTTTGAGCGGGCCGGACTGCAGCCTATCCGGGTCGTAATGACCAAGGCCCATGACAGACAGCTGGAGCTCGCAGACCTTTTGCCGCACAAAGCAGTTGTAGAACTTCCGGGCGATGGGATCGTCGATCTGGATGGTGGTCATTTGTGAGCGAATGTCGCTGCCTTTGGGGGTGAGCAGCCAGCGTTCCTGGTAGATGCGGCCCGCGCGGTCGCGCATGATCGGGCGTACGTTGACCTCGGTAAATGTGCCGCCGTTGCACAGGGTCTGGCTCCACTCGGTGCTCAACGTGGAGGTAAATGGCGCGTTGGGCAGGTTTGGGACGTAGATGCTTTCGAGCACGCCGCCACCTCCGCCGTCGGTTGCGCTAAAGCCTCCGTCGCCCTGGGCGTGGAGAGCCGGGGCAAGGCAAAGGCTGGCGGTGATGAGGGTGAGGCGGCGAAGGAGGCGGCGGTTGCGCATGGGATACCCCAAAACGTGCGGCGTCGAGGTGCCGATACAGCGGGAGTATACGCGATGCGGCATGGCGGACGCCGTGTTCGGCGGAGGGTGGCCCGACCCTGGCCGGCAGTTCGTTTTGACAGACGAAACGAGGGAGTTCACGGGTATTCGTCGAGGTTCGCCGGGCCGAAAGTGCTTGAGGCAGAGTGCGGCGGCGCATACCGTTCAATCATGGTGAAGTTTGTCCGCGCAGCCCTTCTGTTCTGCCTTGTGTTGTGTTGCGGCGGTGCGGCGCGGGCGCAGTTCGCAGTGTATGCGAACTTTGAGGTGGCCAACCAAAATGGGGCGCAACTCAACGCGAGCAACACAAGTTCGTGGGTGACGGGCGGCACCTTTGGCGTGTACGACGACTACTACCACCTGGGGCCGGTGCACCTGGGCGGGGATGTGCGCGGGTCGAGGCTGTCGAGCAGCAGCGCGAGCCTGAACAGCATCCTGGTGGGCGTGCGGTTGGCGGTAAAGCCGCCGCTGCTGCCGATGGAGCCGTATGTGCAATTGAGCGGCGGTGTGGCGAGCCTGGCGCAGGGCACATTCAAGCCGGGGTACAGGCCGGCGTACGAGGTGAACGGCGGCGTGGATTACACGTTTCTGCCGCATCTGGACTGGCGCGTGATCGAGGTGGGTGGGGGCGAGATCCAGGATGTGGCGGGATCGCAGTTTCACGTGGGGACGGGGCTGGTGTTCCGGTTTTTCTGACGCGGGCAAACGGCGCGTAAACCCGGTATTCTTGAAGATGCGATGGCTGCGTTGTTTGGACTTTCGTTGCCGCAGTTGACGGAGCACCTTGCCCACCTGGGCGAGAAGCCGTACCGTGCGCGGCAACTGTGGGAGGCGCTGTACCGGACGCGGGTGACGTCGCTGGACGAGGTCACGACGTTTCCTGCGGCGCTGCGGGCGAAGCTGGCGCAACACGATGCGGTGGGCGTGCCGGAGATCGTGCAGAGTGCGACGAGCGTGGATGGGACCGAGCGCTACCTGATGCGGATGGCCGACGGCGAGACGGTGGAGACGGTGTGGATGCCGGACGGCGACGGGGTAGAGGCGGCGGACGAGGAGAGCGAGGCAGTGGTGGCGGCGGATCGCCGGGCCGATCTTCAACTTGAGCGGCGGGGTGTGAACGGATACAAGCTGCCGGACCCGCGGAACCGGGGGGCGCTGGCGGAGGCTGGGTTTCGGCGGGCGACGATTTGCGTGTCGTCGCAGGTGGGGTGCGCGGTGAACTGCCAATTTTGTCTGACGGCGAAGTTGGGCATCCGGCGAAACCTGACGGCGGGGGAGATTGCGGGGCAGGTGACGGCGGTGCTGAACCGGCACCGGATCCACATCGGCAAGGACCGGATCAACCTGGTGTTTATGGGGATGGGCGAGCCGTTTTTGAACTACGACAGCTTTATGGATGCCGTGCGGCTGCTGGTGGAAGGCGTGCGGCTGCCGGAGTCGCGGATGACGGTGTCGACGAGCGGCATTGAGCCGGCGATCCGGCGGTTTGCGCAGGAGGCGGTGCGGCCTCGATTGGCGTTGTCGTTGAATGCTTCGAACGATACGGTGCGCGAGGCCGTGATGCCGATCACGAAGAAGTGGAAGATCGCGGACCTGCTGGCCGCGGTGTCGACGGTGCCGCTGGGCAGGCGGGACTGGGTGACCTTTGAATATGTGCTGCTGGGCGGCGTAAACGATCAGCCGGAGCATGCACGCGAGGTGCTTGCGCTGCTGCGGGGCATCGTGTGCAAGGTGAACCTGATCGTGTGGAATCCGGGGCCGGGGATCGCCTACACGCAACCGGTGGCGGCGGATGTGGAGCGTTTCCAGAAGATGCTGATTGCGGGCGGGATTCCGACGTATATCCGGCGGCCCCGGGGACGGGACATCTACGCGGCGTGCGGGCAGTTGAAGCGGACGGTGGAGAGCGCGCCGGTGCTGGTGTCACTGACGGCCTGAGCTGTGGTTAGGCCGTTGGCCTGGGCCGGTTGTGTTTTGAACGGGTTACCACCGGGCGAATATGGATTGCGAAAGCCACTTTCGCGCCGCCGTGCCGAGAGCGTACAGTTTTGGGAAACAACTTCCCGCTCTGCCCAGGATTTTTCTTGCATCGATTTGGATTTAGATGGAGTGCCGTGCGCACGTGCCTGCTCGCAGTGTGCCTGCCGTGGCTGTGCTGTGCCGCTGCGCAAACGACGACGCCTGTCACGCCGACTGCTCCCGTGATACCGCCGCCAACGGTGACTGTCGGCACTGCGACGGCGGACTTTAGTGTGTCGGTGGAGCCGCCGCCTGTACTGCTGCAGCGCGGCGGCCGGGTGACGCTGACGGCGATCGTGGCGAGTATCGGCGGATTTGCGACGCCGGTAACACTTTCAGTGCAGGGCACGTTGCCGCAGGGGCTGGTGGTGACCTTTACACCGGAGACGGTGACGCCGGTCCAGGCGAAGCCGTTGTGGGGCGCGACGATTTCGAGCGCGCTGCTGATCGATACAAGCACGGTACCCTACTTTTACTCCCGGGTACGGCCGCCGGCGCAGGTGCGGCAACGCGAGGGCAGTCCGGTGGCGGCTGCGTCTGCCCTGTGCGTAACGGGGCTGCTGCTGGTGGGTATGCGGCGGCGATGGCGGATCGGCGTGTTGTTGGCCGAGGTGGCGGTATGTGCATTGCCGGTGCTCCAGGGTTGCGGCGCGGGAATCTACCCAAACCAGGCGGACGCGGGGGTGTACCTGCTGAACGTGCAGGCGACGGCGGCAACAGGGCAAACGCATGTGGTGCCGCTGCTGCTGCGGGTGTCGAAGTAGGCTGGTTGCGCGTGGGCGCAGACGCCGGGGCGGTTGGTGTTTAACGGGCGGCGTCAGCGGTCGCGCATGCCGTCCAGAATGGAGCCGACGACACCGCCGACGATGCCGCCGGTGACCTCTTCGCGGCGGTGCTCGCCGGGCATGTACTCGCTGAGGGCGTGGGCAAGATTGCTGAGGGGAAGGGTTTGCAGCCAGATACGGCCAGGGCCGGTGAGCGCGGCGAGGAAGAGGCCGTCGCCGCCGAAGAGCAGGTTGCGGATGCCGGGGATGCGGGTGATCTGGAACGAGACGCTGCTTTGGAAGGCGCCGACGTGGCCGGGATGCACGCGGAGGGTTTCGCCGGGCTTGAGGTCGCGGACGACGAGCTCGCCGGAGAGTTCGAGCCAGGCGGTGCCCTGGCCGGTAAGCTTTTGCAGCAGAAAGCCCGCGCCGCCGAAGATGCCGGCACCAAGCGACTGCTGAAAGCCGAGGCCGATCTGAACACCGGCGGTGCCGCAGAGGAAGCCGTGGCGGTGGATGAAGTATTCGTCGTAGCCGGTGCGCAGCTCGACGGGGACGATGTGGCCGGGAACCTTGGTGGCAAAGGCGATTTCGCCAGGGTAGCCCTGCGCGCGGTACTCCGTCATAAAAAGGGTGCCGCCGCCGGCCATGCGTTTGATGACGCCGAGAAAGCCGCCGCCGCCAGCAAACTGGGTGTGGGTGGTGAGAGCGATGCTGGCGGTCATCCAACTGAGCTCGCCGGCTTCGGCGATAACGGATTCGCCGGGTTGGAGCAGGACTTCAAGTGCGGGCATGACGGTGCCGTGAATGCGGGTCTGCATGGATCGTTCCTCGGTGCGCGGGGCACGTAGTCCAAGGTACGCCGAGTGAAGTCAGGAGGTTCCGTGCGACGCCCGAGACGGTACTCTGGAGTGCATGCGCATCGGCTACTTTGGCGGCACGTTCGACCCACCGCACCGGGCGCACCTGGCGGTGGCGGTGCTGGCGGCGCGGGCGTTTGCACTGGATCGCGTGCTGCTGGCGCCGACAGGCCGGCAGCCGTTAAAGCGGACGGAACCGGTGGCGCCGTGGGCCGACCGGCTGGCGATGGTAAAGCTGATGTGCGCGGCGGCTTCCGGCGGGGGTGTGCAGCTGGATGCGCCGGGTGTGGCAGCGACGCCGGTGGGGCGGTTTGAGGCGAGCGATCTGGATGCGCCGCATGCGGACGGGTCGCCGAACTACACGGTGGACGCGCTGGAGGCATTGCACGCGCAGAACCCCGGTGCGGCACTATTTTGCATTGTGGGTGCGGACAGCCTGCAATTGGTGGGACGGTGGAGGTCGCCGGAGCGGCTGATGGAACTGGCCGAGTGGATCGGGGTGTCGCGCCCGGAGGTGGAGTTTAATGCGGAGCCGCTGGAGAAGCAGGGGCGCATTCACCTGCTGACGGGGATGGAGGATGACACGTCGGCGACGGGGATTCGCGAGCGGCTGCGGGTGGGCGTGTCGCCGGGGGACCGGCTAACGCCGGAGGTGATGTTGTACATTGCGCGGGCGAGGCTGTACCACCCGGAGCGGTAGGGCGGTCTACAGCGATTTTACCAGGTGAACCTGCGGCAGCTTACGCAGGAGGGTCCCTCCGCGCGGCGGAGTAGGCTAGGTCTTTTTCTGAATTTTTCGGATGTGCTCATAGTCGGCGAAGCTATACGCACGTTTCTGATTGAGGCAATAGGCAGTCCACTCAAAGAGATCAGTGAAATTCGTACTTAGATTAGGTAAATCATTTATGTGTTCCCAATCGAGGGTTGCACGTTCCTTAACCGAGCCGAAGATAGCCAAGCCGATCTTTGACGAGATCTGATTCTCGAAATCGGAATCTCCCATCTTTCGAATCTCGCCTGCATTTGTCAGGCTGTCCAAGAAGTCCTCAGTTAGCCGGTACGAAACGATTAGCCATGTCAGAGAAGTGCTGACGCAAGGTGTTTTCAGCGTAGCTTTCTCCTACGAGCGGACGAACCTTGGCGAGCAACTTGGTCCCATTAATGGTTTGCGCAGCATCATGCGAAAGCACCTGTGGAACATTGCATTGAGTTTGTTCCAAAGACTCATTTTTTCTCTAAGAGCGGATGGCAGGGCGGAGGTGGAGGTCGCGGAGTTGCGATTCGGTGGGGGCGCTGGGGGCCTGGCACATGAGGTCGACGGCGCGGGCCGTTTTGGGGAAGGCGATGACTTCGCGGAGGCTGGCGGAGTTGGTGAGGAGCATGACGATGCGGTCGAGGCCGAGGGCGATGCCGCCGTGGGGCGGGGTGCCGTAGTCGAGCGCGTCGAGAAAGAAGCCGAAGCGTTCGCGGAGCTCCTCGTCGCTCATGCCGAGGGTGCGGAAGATTTCGGCCTGCACGTCTTTCTGGTGGATGCGGATGGAGCCGGAGCCGAGTTCCATGCCGTTGAGCACCACGTCGTAGGCCTGGGCGCGGACGGAACCCTTGTCGTTGTAGAGCGCGCCGGAGGCGATGTCGGCCTCGTGCGGTGAGGTGAACGGGTGGTGGGCGGCGTCCCAGGTGCGCTTTTCCTCGTTGAACTCGTACATGGGGAAGTCGGTGACCCAGGTAAAGCGGAAGTCCGCGGGGGTGCCTTTCTTGACGAAGAGGCCGTGCTTGTCGGCGTACTTTTTTGCGAGTTCGAGGCGCAGGCCGCCGACGCGCTTGGGGATCCACTGGCGGTCCTGGTTCCAGACGGCGGGTGTGCCGAGCTTGGGGGTGACGACGATGGCGAGGTCGTCCGTGGTGAAGTTTGCGCCGTTGAAGTGGACCGTGGTGGCGCTGAGATGAGCGGCGATGGCCTCGGTGAGTGGCTGGAAGCTGTCGTTGGTGCGCAGGCGAGCGAGGTCGAGGACATCGAGGCCGCTGTCGCCGAAATATGCGCGGATTTCACTGAGGAGCGCTTTGCGCGCGGTGCCGCTGAGTTCACCGACCGTGGGAATGACGAAGCCGAAGACGGGGAGCGCGGGTTCGATGCGGAGGCTCTCGCGGAGCTCGGGCGTGAGGACGGCGGTGAGATCGGCCATCGCGGGCAGGCGCATGTCGGGTTTGTCGATGCCGTATTTGCGGATGGCCTCGTCGTAGGTCATGCGGGGGAACGGCGTGGTGATGGGCTGGCCGGCGGCGGCAAAGGCGGCCTGCACGAAGCGTTCGGTGACGCCGAAGATCTGGTCCTGCTGGGGAAAGGTGAGTTCAAGGTCGATCTGGGTGAAGTCGGGCTGGCGGTCGGCGCGGGGGTCCTCGTCGCGAAAGCAGCGGGCAATCTGAAAATAGCGGTCGAAGCCGGAGACCATGAGAAGCTGCTTGAAGATTTGCGGGGACTGCGGCAGGGCATAGACGCTGCCGGGGTGCACGCGCGAGGGGACGAGGTAATCGCGCGCGCCGCCGGGGGTGGTGCGGGTGAGCATGGGGGTTTCAATTTCGAGAAAACCCTCACTGGAGAGCTGGTTGCGGATGGCCTGGGTGACACGGTGGCGAATGAGGAAGTTGTGCTGCATCTCTGGCCGGCGCAGGTCGAGGTAGCGGTATTCCAGGCGGAGTTCTTCATTTGTGACTGCGTCTTCCGCCGGGGAGAACGGTGGAGTTTTGCTGTCGCTGAGCAGCAGAAGTTCATGGGCGACGACTTCGATGTCGCCGGTGGGCAGGTTGGGGTTGGTGAGGCCTTCACCGCGCAGGCGGACGGTGCCGATGGCGGCGAGGACGAACTCGGGCCGGGCGGCCTCTGCCTTGAGCAGGGCTGCGCCGGAGTTGGACTTGTCGACGACGACCTGGGTGATGCCGGTGCGGTCGCGGAGATCGAGAAAAATGAGGTCGCCGTGGTCGCGGCGGCGGTTGACCCAGCCCATAAGGGTGACGGAGGTACCGGCGTCTGCTACGCGAAGGTCGCCGCACATGCCTGTGCGTTGGTGCTGGCCAAGGAAGTCGAGAGTCACAATCGTTCTATTTTACGGAGTTCGGATGGGATGTGCGCCGGCAAAGCGCAACGGCCGTCCCGTGTGGGGGACGGCCGTTGCGGCTGGCGTTGAAGGAGGCTAGACGGCCTGGATTTCCGATTGCTCTTCGCCCGGGCCGATGCGGTACCCGCGCGCGCCGTAGTAGATGACGAAGAGGTAGCAGAGGCACGGCAGGATCAGCGCAAGGTGGATGCCGTAGGTATCGGCCAGCTTGCCCATGGCGACCGGGATGATGGCGGCGCCGACGATGCCCTGCACCAGCAGGCCGGAGGCGCGACCGGTGAGCGGGCCGAGTTCCGCGACGCCGAGGGTGAAGATGGTGGGAAACATGATGGAATTGAACAGGCCGACGGCAAGGATGAACCACATGGCGGTGTGGCCGGTGGTGAGAACCGCAAGCAGAACAACCAGAAAGCCGCCGACGCCCGCGCCCGCGAGCAGTTTGTGGGACGCGACCCTCTGCATAACGTAGGAGCCGCCGAAGCGACCGACCATCATGCCGGCCCAGTAAAAAGTCACCATCTTGGTTGCAGACTGCAGGCTCATGTTGCCGATGGCGGGGTCTGCGATGAACTTGGCAAGAAAGCTGCCGACGGACACTTCGGCACCGACATAAATAAAGATGCCGAGGGCACCGAGCCAGACATGGGGGTGCTTCCAGATGCTATCGGCCCTGGTGTCCATGCCGCTGGGACGGAAGTCGCGGGTGACTTCAAGCCGGGGAAAGCGGTACAGCGCAATGGCGACGCCCAGAATAATGAGCGTGGCGGCGATGCCGACGTAGGGGAGCTTGACCGTTCCGGCCTGGCGGATGTGGTACGCGGTGAGCGCTGTTGGGTCTTTGGGTGCGGATTCGACGACGGCCCGCCCGAGGATGAGCATGCTGCCGAAATACGGCGCAACGGTGTCGCCGAGAGTGTTGAAGGCCTGGGTCAGGTTCAGGCGGCTGGACGCAGTTTCCGGCGGGCCAAGGATGGTGACGTAGGGGTTCGCAGACACCTGCAGGATCGTAATACCGGCGGCGATGACCACCTGCACGGCAAGGAAGAGCGGGTATTTTGCGGTGGTCGCGGCGGGCACCACCAGCAACGCGCCGAGAGCCATCACGCCCAGGCCGATGACCATGGTGCGCTGGTAGCCGACACGCTCGATGAGCCAGCCCGCGGGCATGGCAAAGACAAAGTAGGAGCTGAAGAACGCGAGCTGGACGTAGGACGCTTCAACGTAGGACAGGTTGAAGATGGATTGCAGGTGGGGGATGAGTGCGTCGTTGAGCACCGTACAGAAGCCCCACATAAAGAAGAGCGTGGTGACGATCGTGAGGGCACCGCGGTTGTTCTGTGCCGGCGCTGCCGTGTAGTTCACGTTCGCCGTGCTGATATTTGCCATGTGTCTCAATCCCGAGACCCTGTCTGAAGCGGACTTGTCCAAGGCGCACGCCCGGAAAAGGGTGTGGGCGAGGGTGTCCGTCGCGAGTCGCAGATGATCGTACATGAACGGGCATACGGCTGACCCGTGCCTGCCTGGGTAGCAGGTCAGTCCGTGCGGGACTCGACCGCCATGTACCGGAAGGCGACTGGCAGCACGGTACCCTTGTTCACCGTGGGCGTTCATGCCGGCGCGTTGGATATGGCGGCGGATGTGGCGCGGGCGGACGTGGCGCGCTCAGCGTCGGCGCAGGCGGACTTCAACGCCGGGCTAGGGCGGCCCTAGACCGCCTGGCGCTGAAGCGTGGGCAAGAGCTGTGCAAACGTCAGCTTTTGCTGGTCGCCGGTGCTGAAGGTTTTTACGGTGCATGTGCCGGTAGCCACTTCGTCTTCGCCAAGCAGGAGGGCGTGGCGGGCAAGGCGGTCGGCGGCTTCAAACGACTTTTTAAGGCGGAAGGTGCCGTCGCCGACTTCCACGGTCAAGCCTTGTGCACGCAGGTCTGCGGCGAGGGCAAGTGCGGCGGAGTTCTGGGCAGGGCTGAGGGGTGCGATGTAGGCGTCGAGTTTAGCGGCGGCCTGTTTGTGGGGGTTCGCTTCTTCCAGCGCCTGCAGGGTAAGGATGAGGCGGTCCTGCCCGATGGCGAAGCCGATGCCGGGGGCGCGGGGGCCGCCGAGCATCTCGCTCAGGCCGTCGTAGCGGCCGCCGCCCAGCAGGGCATTCTGGCTGCCGAGGCCCAGGTCCACCGTGAACTCGAATGTGGTTCGCGTGTAGTAGTCCAGACCGCGGACGAGACGGGGGTTGACGGTGTAAGGCACGCTGCAGGCATCGAGTGCGGCGAGAACACTGGCGAAGTGGTCGCGGGATGCATCGTCAAGGTAGTCGGCAATTTTGGGCAGGGCGTCGATGATGGCCTGGTCGGCTTCGTCCTTGCTGTCGAGCACGCGGAGAGGGTTGGTCTCGGCGCGGCGCTGGTTGTCGGGGCACATCTGGTCCTTGACCGGGGCCAGTGCTTCGCGGAGGGCAGCGATGTAGCGGGGCCGGTCGGTGGCGGAGCCGACGGAGTTGAGCAGCAGCTTCCAGCCGCGGAAGCCGTTGGCTTCGCTGGCGCGGGGAATGCCGAGCTCATCGAGCAGGGCGGCGAGCATTTGCAGCACTTCCGCATCGCGCAGGGGAGATTCCGCGCCAGAGGTGGCGGGCCCGATGACCTCTGCGCCGATCTGGAAGAATTGGCGGTAGCGGCCTTTTTGCGGGCGCTCGCGGCGGAACTGCGGGCCGATGTAATACAGCTTTTGCAGTACGCCCGTGTCGCCGAGCTTGTGTTCAATGTAGGCGCGGACGACGCCGGCGGTGTTTTCAGGCCGCAGAGTAAGCGACTGGGCCTTTTCGCTGGCGGCGCGGGCGCGATCTTCCCAGGTGTACATTTCTTTCGACACGATGTCGGTTTCTTCGCCCACGCCGCGCGCAAAGAGTTCCGTGGCTTCAAGAACGGGGGTGCGGATTTCGCCGAAGTTATAGCGGGCGAAAAGGTCGCGGGCAGTGCGTTCGACGCGGTTCCAAAGGGCGGTTTCGGGCGGCAGAAGGTCGCGCGTACCGCGGACGGCTTTGATCGTGCTCATTCGGTCAAGTGTAACGGGCCACGAGAGCCCGACGTCTCAGACGCGATACGTGGGGCGCCCAGGTTGCCGATTGCGACCGTCAGCGGGCGTGGCTGTGGTCGCGGATAAAGGCGGCGGTGGTGTCGTGAACCTGCTTCAGGGCTTCGGGTTTGACGTAGACCATGTGGCCTGTCTGGAAGAACTGATAGTGCAGATTACTCTGCATCGCCTGCGGCATGGGCAGGTGCTTCATCTCGTAGGTGGCGCCGAAATAGAGAGTGCCGAGGTCGAAGTAGCCGCCCATGAGCAGAACCTGCATGTGCGGGCTCTTTTTCATGGCGTCGGCGAGGTCGGGCATCACGTTGAGCGTGCCCTCCCAGCCAGCCTGTAAGGGCGATTGATGGGCGTTGTTCCAGTGGAAGCCGGGTTCGCGGGCGCTGGGTTTGTAGACGAGGTCGGTGCCGTAGTGCAGTTCGGTGCGGCTGTACTGGTTCATGGCGGCCAGGATGGCGGCTTCGACAGACTGGGTAAAGGGGTCGTATTCGGATTCGCTGCCGAGGGGCTGAAGGGAAGGGCCCTGGAAGCGGCTGTCGAGCCGTCCGGTGGTGATGTCAGCGTCGAATTGCAACTGAGCGGAGAACTGGCTGCCGCTCATGCGCAGGTTTACCTTGCTCCACTTGGCCGCGGGAACGCCGGTGTAGCTTTCGAGTTTGGCGGCGATGGCAGCTTTGCGGTCGGCGGGCAGGTCCGCGCCCTGCAGCAGGGCGGCGGCGTAGTCGCCCACGGCAAAGGCTTCGACCTCGCGCAGGAAGGGCTCGATGGTAGCTGTTTTGTTCGGCAGCTTGTTGTGGAACCAGGCAGTGGCGGCGAAGGAGGGTAGCGAGAGGAAGTAGGCCTGCTCGGTGCCGGGATTACCTTCGGGGCCGTCGGCGGTGTCGTTGAAATTGAGGATTTGCGACAGCAGAACGACGCCGTTCAGGTCGACACCCTCGCTGAGCAGGTCGCTGAGGACGGCGGAGCGGGTCGTGCCATAGCTCTCGCCAAAGAGGAACTTGGGCGAGGTCCAGCGGTTGTTTCTCGAAAGCCACTTGCGGATGAAGCGATCGAAGGCATGGGCGTCTTCGTCGACGCCATAGAACGCCTTGGGTGCGTCCTGGCCCTGGACGCGGCTGTAGCCCGTGCCGGGGGCGTCGATGAAGACGAGGTCGGAGGCGTCGAGCAGCGAGGAGTCGTTGTTGACGAGGCGGTAGGGTCCGCCGTCGGGGTGCTCCAGGTCGGGCAGAACGACGCGGCGCGGGCCGAAGGCTGCCATGTGCAGGTACATGGTGGCGGAGCCGGGGCCACCGTTATAGATAAAGGTCACAGGCCGGTTGGCCGGATCGCCGGCGTCGGTACGCAGGTAAGCGGTGTAGTAGATGCGTGCGATGGCGGGCCGGTCCTGCGGCTTGGCCGGTAGTTCCACCGCGCTGTCGGCGGTTTGGCGGCCGTCCGGGGTCACGGTGGCGTCTGCCGCGTCGGTATTGCCGACGGCGATGGTACCGGCGATGGCGCGATATGGGATACGCGTGCCGTTTACCGTTACGGCGCCTTCGGTCACGGCGTCCACCGCGGGCGGCGGCGTGGGCTTGGCGACACTTTCGACCGTTGTGCTTGTTGTCGTCTTTTCCGGTGTCTGCGCAACAAAAAGAGCCGGTAATGCCGCGGCAACAGCACACGCGAACAGGCAGGCGATCAGCGATCCGCGCAGGGCGGAGAGGTGCGGCGAGGGCATGTCAGGAACCTTGATTAGACAGATGTACCCCATGATTGCACACGAGCAGAGGTCTTCTGGACCCATACGGATGCAATTACTTCTTTACGCCGGTGCATTTAGACAGCTACTAAGTAAGCTAAGCGACTGATGCTATGTGCCTTAAAGCCTATAGTCGCGGTACTACAGCCACTTGTGGCTCAGAACGCGATCGTCTACCACTTGCGGTAGGTCTCCCGACTGAAGTGAAGAAAAGGTTTATGTTGGGCGAAGCTGCAAATAAATTATTGATGGCGCTTTCCGTGCCAGTACGCAAAATGGTGCTTTCGCGCTGTACTGCTGTGGGTCTGCCGCGGCGCACTGTGCTGTACCAGCCGCAGGCCATACCGGACTACTGCTACTTCCTCGTCACGGGGATGGCGTCGGTCAGCACGGTGATGCGGGACGGGGAATCGGCCGAGGTCAGCGTTCTGGGTGCTGAAGGTCTTGCCGGCGGTGTGCACCTGCTTGGGCCGGGCAAGGTGCCGACCACATGCATTATGCAGTTGGGCGGCAGAGGCTTGCGCATTCCGATGCCGGAGATGGGCCGGCTGTATTCCAGCGTTCAAGAGCTGCGGCAGCGTGTGTTGGAATCGGTGCAGGAACAGACTCACATGGTTAGCCAGATTGCGGCGTGCAACCGGCTGCACGAGGCAGAGCAGCGTCTCGCGCGCTGGCTGCTGACGGCGAGTGACCGCACGGGTGACGCCTCCTTGAATTTTACCCACGAAGCCATGGCAGAGCTGCTGGGCGCGCGACGCACAACGGTAACGATGGTGGCTGGTACGCTGCAGCGTAGCGGGCTGATTGAGTACAAGCGTGGCTGGATCAAGATTCTGGACCGCGATCGCTTGAAAGAGGCTGCCTGCGAATGTTTCCAGATTACGTCCGACCTGCACCAACAACTCTATAAACAGGTTTCAAACTAACAAGCTTTAAGCTTGCCCTTGTAGAATGCGTGTGTGCGCCGGGACAGCCAGCCCCGTGGCTTCGCACCGGGTCGCAGCATTTCCGCATCCAAGCTATACGTATGAGCACCAGGGAACGGCGGGAGATCGTAGCACTGTCCGGCAAAAGCGAAACCGGCGTGCTGGTGACGCTGGTGCGCGCCGTGGGTTCGTCATACCGCAGGCCGGGGGCTCGCTTGCTGGCATTGCCGGATGGACGCATGGCCGGCACGATCTCTGGCGGCTGCCTGGAGGCGGACCTGCTGCGGCGGGCACACTGGCTGGTGCGCAGCGGTGCTGCCATGCAGCTTTACAACACCGGATTTGACGACACGGCTGAGATGCCGTTCGGGCTGGGTTGCGGCGGAACGGTAGACCTGCTGCTGGAAGAAAGCGCGGCACCGGAGGCACAGGCGCTGTTTGGCGCACTGCGGGCCACGCTGGAAGGCGGTGTACGGCGGATGGCGACGCGCTTGCCGGTAAACGTCACACCCATGCAACGTGTGGTGCTGGATGAGCGGAACGACGTGCTGTTCTGCAGCGACAGCCTGTCGACGGAGCAGGTTGCCGTGTTGCGCGCGATGGCGCTTGGCCGGCTGCCGGCGGACGGCGGCGTGTTTGTGGAGCAGCTTGACGCGGCGCAACGGCTGGTAATTTTTGGTGCGGGAGACGATGCCCGACCTTTGACACGGATCGCCGCGGAACTGGGATGGACCGTGATCGTTGCCGACGGCAGGCCGCAGCAGGCGCGGGCCGAACGCTTCCCGCAGGCACAGGCAGTGCTGGTGACGCACAATGCAGCTTGCGTCTTGCCGGGCGACGCGGTCGTGCTGATGACGCATTCGTTCGAGCAGGACAGGGCACTGCTGGGGGAGCTGCTGGCAATCCGTCCCCGGTACCTGGGGTTGCTGGGAGCCCGGCAACGGTCGGCGTTGCTGCTGCAGCACGCGGCGGTTATGGCGGGCGTGGAATTTGCAGAGGCTCTCGCGCAGACCTCAACACCCATCGGTTTGGAACTGGGTGGAGACGGCCCGGAGAGTATCGCCCTTTCCATCGCGGCGGAGGTGCAGGCAGTGCTGCATGCAAACGGTTTGCGAAGGACGGCAGCCGGCCCGGCCCGGCGCATGACGCAGGCGGATGCCGAAGCTCTGGTGGCGTCATTCGGAACTGCAGCGGAGTACGAGCCGCCACGCTGCGCGGTGAACCCGCACACCGATCTGCTGCCGGGCGAGGGATGCACAGTAGAAGAGGCGGCTGTATGAGCGAACGCCGGCTCGCTGCGCTGGTACTCGCTGCGGGCGCTTCCACGCGCATGGGGCAGCCCAAGCAACTGCTGCGGTATGAGGGGGAGCTGCTGATCGAGCGTGCCGTGCGGGTGGCGCGCGAGGCTGGTGCGGATCCGGTGTTTGTGGTGATCGGGGCCAATTACGCGCCGATCGGTACAGTTTTGTCACGTCTGGAACCGGCGGTGCGCGTGTTACTGAACCATGGCTGGCAGCAGGGCATGGGCAACTCCATTGCACTGGGCGCGATGGCGGCAGAGCGTTTTGGCGCGGACGACCTGCTGGTGCTGACGTGCGACCAGGTCCATGTGACGGCGGAGCACCTGCGCACCCTGGTGGAGGTGTCGCATCGCGACCACGTGGTGGCTTCGGTCTACGCGGAGCATCGGGGCGTGCCGGCGCTGTTTCCGGAGTTCAGCTTTCATGCGCTGCAGGAGTTGCATGGCGACCGTGGCGCGCGCGACCTGCTGCAGCGGGAGGACGTGTTGCAGGTGCCGCTGCCGCTGGGCGAGGTGGACATCGACACCCCGGCAGACCTGGAAGCGTTGCATGCCGGCATGCCGCGTTGTATGCCGGCATGCCGGGTTTAAGCGGCAGCCTGGCGGTATTCTCAAGCGATGAGCGATAACACCGGCACAACGCACACCTTTAACCGGCAGCGCGCGTGGGCTCTGCTTACTGAGTGGACCACTTCACCCAGCCTGCTGAAGCATGCACAGGCGGTCGAAATATGCACCGCGGCCTATGGCGAGCGGGAAGCCGCAAGGCAGGGTCTGCAGGGCGGGGAGGCGGAGGCGTTTGTGCTGCCGTATCGCTTGGCCGGCTTGCTGCACGACTTCGATTACGACAGGCATCCGTCGCTGGACGAGCATGTGTGGGTCGGCTTAAAGGTGCTGGAAGCGCAAGGCTGGCCGGCGGATATACGTCACGCCATTATGGCGCACGCGGCGTACACGGGTACGCCTCGCGAAGGCCATCTGGATCGCGCGCTGTTTGCGTGTGATGAGCTGAGTGGCTTTCTGACGGCGTGCGCTCTGGTTAAACCGTCGAAGAGCATCCACGATGTGGAGGTGAACGGCGTGCGGAAAAAGATGAAAGACAAGGCATTTGCGCGCGGTGTTCTGCGGGAGGACATCCTCGCGGGTGCGGATTTGCTGGAGATTTCAGTAGAAGAGCACATCGGTCACTGCCTGGATGCGATGCAGGCGCAGGCAGCCGCGCTTGGACTTGAAGGCCTGCCGGTGCCAGCGGCTTTGGCCGTGTCCCGATAACCGGAGCATCTGCCGTGCCGGGTTTTAATCGCGTGGTACAAAGCAGTTAGCTTTTTTCGATGGATGTCAGCGGCGGCTTTCGTCGGCAGAGCGACGCCGTCTTACCTGCATCCTAAGGGTCTGAATGAGTTCTCCAGAAAAGCGTGTCGTTGTCGTAGGGTCCGGCCCTGGTGGGCTGGCCAGTGCCATGTTGCTTGCCGCTTCGGGAGTGCAGGTGACGGTGGTGGAAAAGCGCGCGCACGTGGGCGGGCGTACCAGCACCTTTGAGCAGGACGGCTTCCGGTTCGACTACGGTCCGACGTTCTTCCTGTATCCCCGGGTACTGCGGGAGATTTTTGCCGCGGCTGGCTACTCGCTGGATCGCGAAGTGCCGATGAAGCGGCTCGACCCGCAATACCGGCTGGTATTCGGTAGCGGTGGAGAACTGCTGGCCACCGGTGACCATGCGCGCATGGAGCAGGCAATCGCAAAGCTGTGCCCGGCGGATGCAAAGAACTTCCAGAACTTCATGCGCGACAACCGGGACAAGCTGCAGAAATTCCTGCCGTTCCTAGAATCCCCTTTTGAAAGCTGGCGCGACCTTGCCAAGCCGGAGATGCTGAAACTGCTGCCGATCCTGGCACCGTGGCGTTCGCTGGACAAGGAGTTGAAGCAGTACTTTTCCGATGAGCGTATCCGGCTTGGTTTCTCGTTTCAATCGAAGTACCTGGGCATGTCGCCGTTCCGCTGCCCCGGGCTTTTTTCCATCCTGTCATTTCTGGAATACGAGTACGGCGTCTTTCACCCCATCGGCGGCTGCGGCGCGGTCACGCGGTCCATGGCGCGCATCTGCGAAGAGATGGGCGTGGAGATCCTGCGTGACGAGGGCGTAGAGGAGATCACTTTTAGCGGCCGCAAGGCAACCGGCGTGCGTACATCGCAGCGAACGATCGCTGCCGACAGCGTGGTGATGAACGCGGAGTTTGCCGAGGCCGCGCGAAGCATGATCCCCAGGCACCTGCGATCGCGCTGGAGCGATGACAAAATTGCCAACGCGGATCACAGTTGCAGCACGTTCATGCTCTACATGGGCATCGATGGCACCTACGATGAGGTCGCACACCACACCATCTACCTGGCAAAGGATTACAAGGGAAACCTCCACGACATTGAGCAGGGGCACTCCCTTTCCGGCGATCCGTCGATCTACGTGCAGAACGCGTCTGTCAGCGATGAAACGCTTGCGCCCAAGGGCATGAGTTCGCTCTACGTGCTTGCCCCCGTAACGCATGCGTGTGGCGGCGTGGACTGGCAACGCGATGGCGCGGCGTTCCGCGAGCGCGTACTGGACCAGATGGGCAACATCGGCATGGGCGACGTGCGTGGGCGCATCAAGACCGAGCGCGTACTGACACCCGCAAACTGGGCCGCGGAGTTCGCCCTGCACAAGGGCAGCACCTTTTCCATGGCGCACTCGCTCAAGCAGATGCTGCACCTGCGGCCGCACAACCGGTTTGAAGAGACCGACGGTGTGTACCTGGCCGGCGGTGGAACGCATCCGGGTTCCGGCCTGCCGGTCATCTTTGAGTCCGCACGTATTTCATCCAAGCTGCTGCTGGACGATCTTGGCGTCAAGAGTGCCTGGAACTTTACCGGTTCGGCATTCGACCAATCGCACCTGCACGACCGCGATCTTGCAGTGCAGTAGAGACCTTGCCGGCGCACCGACGCCGGATACTCTACCTTTAAGGACACGCGAGTTGTGTCGACATATTTATATTGCCCCGTTTCCACGGGCGTAGCTCAGGAGACAAGTGCCATGCGCGTAGCAGTTATAGGTTCCGGCCTTGCAGGTCTTTCGTCCGCGGCGGTGCTTGCCGCGCGCGGGTACGAGGTTGAAGTATTTGAAAAGAATGCCTGGCTCGGCGGCAAGGCAGCCGTGCTTCAGGAGGAGGGTTTCCGGTTCGATATGGGCCCCACCATCCTGATCCAGCCGTCGACGCTGCGCAAAATCTTCGCGGAGGCAGACCGAAATCTCGACGACTACCTGAAGATGGTGCGCCTCGACCCGTCGTGGCGCTGCTTCTTCGACGATGGAACCGTCATCGACCTGAAAGACCAGACGGATGACATGGTGCGCGAGCTGAACGTAAAGCACTCCGGCATGGGCGACCGCTATCGCGAGTTCATCGGCGTCAGCGAACAGCTCCATCACATCAGCGACAAATTCTTCTTCTGGAAGCCCATCGGCAGCATGCTGGACACGCTGGAGATGCGCGGCATGTTCGACACCGCCGTGCTGAAGGACGTGTTGAAGATGCGGCTTGGCAAGACCGTGTCCGGCGTCATCCGCGAGTACATCAGCGATGCGAACACGGCTCAGATGCTGGACCACTTTGTGCAGTACGTCGGCTCGTCGCCGGACGCGTCTCCGGCCATCCTGTGCGCCATCGGCCACATGCAGACCGAGCAGGGCATCTGGTACCCCATGGGCGGCACGCGCGCCGTACCGGAGGCGCTGGTAAAGCTGGGATCGGAGCTCGGCGTGCGATACCACACCGGCGTGGACGTGGCGAAGATCAACACCCGCCTCGTGGCCGGCATGCCCGCCGCGGACGGCATCACGCTGACCACGGGGGAGCAATACAACTTCGACGCCATCGTCTCCAACGAGGACAGCGTGCGCACCTATCGCGAGCTGTTGCAGGGCAGCGATGCCACGGCCAGCTTCGATCGCAAGAGTAAGTACGAGCCGGCGTGCAGCGGTGTGGTGCTCTACCTGGGGCTGAACAAGCGGTACGAGCACCTGGCGCACCACGACTTCGTCTTCAGCCGCGACCCGCATGAAGAGTTCAATGCCATCTACACCCTGGGTATACCCGCGCCAGACCCGACGTGCTATCTCGCATCCACCAGCCGTACGGAGCCCGATACCGCGCCGCCCGGAGGCGATGCACTGTACGTCCTTGTCCACACGCCGTACCTGCGCCCGAACCACGACTGGCGGCAGATGTTCCCGGGCTACCGTCAGGTAATTCTGGACAAGCTCAAGCGCACGGCGAACATGCCGGATCTTGAAGAGCGCATCGTCTTTGAGCACGCGCTCACACCGCAGGACATCCACGAGCGGTACCGCGTGCTGAACGGCGCAATTTATGGCCTAAGCTCGCATGGCCGGTTCAACGGCGCGTTCAAGCCGTCTAACGTGGCGCGTGGTGTGGATGGCCTGTTCCTGTGCGGCGGCGCGGCCCACCCCGGCCCCGGCATGCCCATGGTCATGCAGTCCGGCTGGATTGCGGCGGATGCGCTCGACCGCCAGTACAAGGCGGGTGCGAAAAAATCGCAGGACGGGTCGCGGCAGGATGCGGACCGGCTGCAGTACAAAGGATCGGAAGCAGTCGTCGCGGCATAGTTGTCGGTTTACGCAAGCCGTCTGACCCGGTCATTTGAGCCGGTCAGGCGGCTTCGTAGATCGTTGCCTGGCATGATCGCCGGCGAAATTCTTCTGCCTTGCTTCGTCATCAAGAGCCGGCTTTTAGCAGCGGTTACTTCGTCTGAGCGAACAGTTGAGACTCGCGGATGCGCGCAGTGCCAGCAGCGGTCAGCACATGCAGGCGAAAGCGTGTTGCTGTGACCGGTGCGAATGTGTCGATCTTCTTGTGACCGATTGCTTCCGCCTCAACAAGGGTTTGCCAGTGCGCGGCGGCTCCCTCGCCTGTCCATGCCTCGATGCGGTAACGCTGTACCGCCTGGCCCTCCGTCAGCCACTCCATCGTGAGTGCCCGGTCGACTGTCGCCGCCCTCGTCAGTGTGACCTCAAGCGCAGCGGTATGGAAGCCATCCGGTGCCGTCCAGAAAGTGTCGGCGTCGTTGTCGAGCGCAGCTGCCGTGTTGCTGTCTGTGGGTACGTGATGATTCGCGACGTTCACCGCCGGACCGAAGCGTGCCTGGATCGCTTCGCCCAGGGCCGCCAGGCGGGCGACATCGGCGTCCGGCAGCAGACCCCGGTCATCCGGTGCAACACCGAGCATCCATCCTTAGTTTTGTAGAGTCCCACCCGGACTCGGAGCTGGAAGACACGTCCATGTGCAGGTAGCGGCCGTGAGTTTCGGTCTCGCTCTCGAAGCTGATACGTGCGTTGATCAATCGGCGCATCTGCTCCTGAAGGCGCTTGGCATGCCCCCGGCTTCCCTCTCCTCGTCCTCGGGTTAATCTCTCTTCCGCATGAAGTTGTCGAGGTTGTTGCCCAACCGAATGTGCCGGCTTTTTCGCTTAGCCTCTGTCGCAAGCCGACGCTTTCAATGGTTGCTACGTGTTTACCAATGAGAGTGAAAATGGTCTCGTTGTAGACCTAGACAAGCAACTGCCAAACATCGTCGCTGACTTTTTCTATCACAAGATCGTAGCGACCCGTGACATTAGTTGGCCTACGCTCGGCCGCTGGGAAAACGCGGAGAACGGCAACGGTACACCGGAACGTGCGCCGGGCAGCAATAACCCCGAACGAAGCAAGCACTTCCTGACGTTCGGGATCAAGCGCCTGGCCGTTCCCGAGCAAGAGCTTGAGGAGTATCTAACATACAATTTAGCGCGGCAAGCTGCTCTTCAGCTTAGCTTCAATACTTGGTCGGGTACGAGTGGGTTTGTCGATGAACGCCGGAATCAAGATTTCATGAGTTTGTGCAGCAAAAAGGGAACCTCCTCCGCTGGGGTTTGAGCGACGAACACCTGACGCTATCAGTGGGCATCCTGCCGGAGGACGTTAACAATAAGAAGTGGAAGCCCATCAGCAACGAATGGCAAGACGTAATTCCGAACTTCAAATTCATCGTTCGGGAAATTTACGAGAGGCCTGGCTGGATGAGTTAGCAAAGCTATGCGAATGACGGCTCGACCAGAATTTACCGGGGAATCGGCGTACGCAAGTTTTACGAAACAAAGCTCAAGGCACGTAAGGAGCATCCTCGGGAGATCCGTTAACGGGTCGAGCTGGAGATGTTCTCTAAGTGAAAGAACGGCGTCAAGTCGGCTTCGACGTATCGCGCCTGTTTGCTGCATTGCTCGACGTCCTGGACGAGCGTCGTAAGCTGGCGACGACAAAGTTACATAGATGAAGGGAACGAAGAGCAGACCGCAAACCGGGTTCGCATCAGCAACCAGGCGTGGGCCGGTATGGGGTGTTTTAGAAGGCGGTGTCCTGATTCGCGTTCACTTCACGCAGTTGCTCCGGTCAGACTTTACAGAGGACAGCAAGCGCGCCGCTTTGCAAAAGCAGATCGTAGCGGACGTGGACCAGGTAAAGGTTTTGCGTGGCGGCAGTGCGAGCGACGACGTTTATGGTTAGTTCCGGGATGCTGGACGGCCAGCAGTGAAGATGATCCCACCGGAGAACTAACGTGGCGATAAGACAAAGAAAATGTACCGACTTCGGCAATTGCGACGTTGCCACCAGCAAGAACTTGTACCTGTTCCTCAAGGCGCAGACTTCGTGTGCCCAGAATGCGGGCGTGAACTGTCGGAGATTTGTGCTGCTGCGGCGGGGACTGTAACACTCTCTTTGTCGGTGTGGTTCTCGTGGTTTTACTTATCGCCGCATTATTTCGGTTTGAAAGCTTGTTCGGGAACATTCGGGCGGCTTCGCCGGCCTTGGTTCCGGCAACGCGGCACTCACACTCTCTGGATCGAACACGATCGGCAGCAGTCTAGCCCGGCCCTTGCTGAAGCGTTTCTGAAAGACCAAGGTGCAACCGACATAAAGACATTGCTAGGCGACGACGCCGGAGAAAAACGGTGCAGGGGAGTCTGCCAGACGAGAGGTCGCCGACCGTGATCAAGATCGCGGCTCATGGATCGTCAACGGCTTTTACTGATATGGCGAGTGGAGATCGATATCGGCATGGCATCGCGGCGATCAAGCCGGAAGAAGCAACGAAGCTTACTTCTCTGGGAGACATGTACGCTACCGGAAACGAGCATGTTCTGGGTCTGGTTGGAATCGCGGTAATCGTCAATGCCTCCAACCCGGTTCATTCGCTTACGAAGGATTAGATTATGCGGTTCTTTTCTGCAAACGTAACGAATCGGTCGGATGTCGGCGGTTCGGGAGGAGCAGTCAAGGTCTACGCGAGAGATGACATATCTGGGACATACGACACCTTCAAGAATCTGTCCTTGGGAGCAAGCTCCTCTTATTCGGTGCGCAGCGTTTTGGAGATAGCAACGCTCTTTCCGAGGCGGTTGCCAGCGATCCAAAACGGAATCGGCTTTGTAGGATTGACCTATGTTCACAGCGCCCGCGCTGTTTCCGTGTCCGAGAAAGGTGCTAGAGCACTCCAGCCTACCCGCTTTACTGTCGCGACGAAGATTGCCCACTTTCCCATCGTCTCTACCTTTACACGCCGGCCACTCCGACCAACAAACTGACGCGGAAGTTCGTGGAATTTGCCCTGTCCCATCAAGGCCAGGAGGTCGTTGGGGCAAGGTGGCTTTTGTGGCGCAAGACATCACTCTACACACCGAAGTCATCGCCGCAAATGCTCCAAGCGAATACAAGCAGCTCACAATAACATTCTTTATCGTTTGTACCTGCGGATGAGCCCCGCACCCGAGCCTGGAAGGCTGGACTGTAAGTGCGATGTCATAGATTGCCTCTGGGCTGATAGATTGTTTGCACGATGAGTCCGAAGATCCCACGCAGCCTTGAAGATCAGGTGCATGAGCTGCGTAGCCGTATCAGCGTGCTCGAGACCGCTTTAGAGACTCATGGCATCTCCATGCAGCCGGAGCAAAGGCTAAAGTCCTCGGCGGCCACCGAGTATCGAACCCCACCGCCACCCCCGCCCACCACGGCAGAAGTAACGCAAGAGATCAGGGTCTCGCCTTCTTTTCCGGAATTTGCAAGCGTTACTAAATTTTCCGGTGAGCGATCGCTTGAGAATCAGATTGGGTCGCAGTGGTTCAATCGCATCGGCATCTTGGCTGTGCTTGTCGGTATGGCGCTCTTTTTAAAGCTGGCCATTGACAACCATTGGGTTGGTCCGCTCGGCCGTACCCTGATTGGACTGTTAGCCGGTGTCGGCTTTATTGCCTGGTCAGAGCGGTTCAAGCGTCAGGGCTACACGGCCTTTGCCTACTCCCTCAAAGCGATAGGGAGCGGCATTCTCTACCTTTCGCTATGGGCTGCGTTCTCGCTCTTTCACCTCATACCAGCCAGTGTGGCTTTTGCTGCGATGGTTGTTGTGACGGCTTTCAGCGGCTTTATGGCCTGGATTGAAGACGCCGAACTGCTGGCCGTCTACTCCATTACAGGTGGCCTAAGCACCCCTTTGCTTGTATCAACTGGAGGAAATCACGAGATTTCGCTGTTCAGCTACCTCCTCATGCTGACTCTTGCGGTGTTGTGGCTTGTCGTTTTGCGCCCCTGGTCGCGACTCCTTTTTGGCACATTCACCGGCACTGTGCTGTTCTTTGCTGGCTGGTGGTTCGGGTATTACTCGCCTTCCCAGTTCGGCCGCACTGCATTTTTTACCACTTGCTTTTTCCTCATCTTTGCGTTCGCGCCCCGGCTCGTTCGCATTGATGATCCCGTGGAGAGCGGTTCAAACTGGGACCGTTTGGCGATGGTGCTGATGCCAGTTGCAAATGCTGGCTTTGGCTTTCTGGCCTTCTATGGCATGTTTGAACGTTCAAGCATCGAGTGGGCCGGCCCATGGATCGCCGTCACCTTCACCGCCTTCTTCCTGCTCCTGCTGCGTCTCCCCGCTCGCGGGATGTTGCGTGCTAGTCCACGCATTTTGTCAGACCTTCATTTGACGATAGCAGTCGTTTTTCTCGCTCTCGCGATCCCCCTTAAAGCTCACGGGCGCTGGCTGACGGTCGGCTGGCTGATTGAGGGAGCCGCCTTGTTATGGGTTTCAACCCGCATCCGGTCGCAATTACTGCAAGTACTCGCTCTCCTCTGCCTTGGACTTGGTCTCGCCGCGCTGCTGCTCATTAACACGCCTGCCTCAACCACGCCCTTGTTCAACGAGCGGTTCGCGACCTACTGCGTTGCCATCGCGGTCTTTGCTGGTACCGCGTATCTGGCCAGGCTGTACCCCTCCGAGGAAGAGCGACACCCCACACTCAGCTGGCCTATGATTGCAGCCGGCGCCATACTCCTAGTGAATGTCTTGACTCTGCTCGCGCTCAGCCTGGAGATCCACAACTACTGGTGGTTCGCACGCTGGGCAGGACAGTCTCAGCGCATGCATGAGTTCAAGATCTTCGCGCAGTTCAGCTACTCGGCTCTGTTTATGGCGTATGGAGCAATATTGCTGGGTATTGGGGTCTGGCGACGATCACCGTTTGTCCGCTGGCAAGCCTTGGTTCTGGTGGCAGTCGCCATCGGTAAGGTCTTCCTCGTGGATGTCCGCGAACTCAGTCAGGGGTACAGCATCCTGAGCTTTTTGGGCCTGGGCGCGCTGCTCCTCGGGGTGAGTTTCATCTATCAGCGTGATTGGCTCCACTTGCGCAATTTCAACGAGCCAACCCTATGAAGCTGTATGCACCTGTTCTGCTCCTCGCGGTGGCCACGGTTGCTCCCGATCAACGCTTTTTTCTTTATGACCGGACCGTTGACACAACGCCAGCCGTGGCCGGCCAGTCCTGTTTTTCCCTTGATGCCGACACCTTCACCCATGCGAGCCCGCGCCTTAACGATCTTCGCCTCTACCGCGACAACGTCGAAACGCCCTACGTCATAAACGTTGCCGCGCCTACCCAAGTTGCCGCCTCATCTATTGGCTTTCTGAACTTGGGCCTCCATGGAAAACAGGTAACCTTTGACGCCGCCATGCCAGAGGGGAGGTACAGCGATCTCACGCTGGGGACCACAGCGCAGAACTTCATCGCGACTGTGACTGTTTTTGGCTCTCACGCAGCAACAGGTGATCTTGGCACCAAGCTTGGCTCCTACACCATCTTTGACCTGACGAGCCAAAAACTCGGCCGCAGCACAATCATCCATTTGCCTGAATCAGATTTCCGTCATCTGCATTTTGAGATCGCTGGCCCACTAACGCCGGACCAGATAACGAACGCGACCATCGACAAACTCCCTGCCAGCCAGCCCAAGTATCAGCCCGTTGCGAGCTCCTCAGATGTCCTAACGAAGGGTCACACCAGCGTCTTCGTGCTTACCATCCCGGCCCATGTGCCCGTTGATCGCCTCGTGTTTACTCCGGGTTCTATCCCCGAGATGTTCAGTCGAGTTGTTCAAGTGGAGGTGCAGCCTACCCTTTCAACACCAATGAGTGATGACAGCGAGCCCACGTCGCCCATAACCTCTACCGGCAACCTGCTCCGCGTCCACCGTACTGAAGACGGTCGCCGCATCGACGAAGATCACCTCACTATCGCTGCACCGGCGGTGGATTTTGCCAGTTCGTCCAGGTGGACGATCAGCATCGAGAACGGTGATGACGTTCCGCTAAACACCTCAGTCCGCCTCGAAATGCTTCAACGCGATCTCTGTTTCGACGCAGCGAGCAACGCACACTACACGCTGTTCTATGGCGACCCCTCGCTTTCGGTTCCTGTATATGACTACACAGCGTTGTTTTCTCGGCAACTCAAAGCGGTCCAGGCCAACGAAGGTCCGGAGCGACGCAATCCTCTCTATCGAGAGCGTCCTGACTTAAGGCCGTTCACGGAGAAGCATCCCACCCTTCTCTGGACAGCGTTGATTGCAGTGATCGCCGTCTTGGGCGGTATCGCGGTCCGTTCTTTCCAAACCGATCGCAGCGGCCAGTCGCCATCTAGTACCGCGTAAAGCTACGCTGCGACCTCATCCGAGATCCTTCCTGTACGGCTGCGAAACCCACGTTTTCAGGACGTGAAGCGCCCACGTCATATGAGCTGCCGAGACCGGAGACGCTTGCCACATTCCCAACCACCTGACCACTTCAAGGAAGGGGCGGCGCGCCTGGTTCTGTCACCCACGACAACTCCGGTTGGCCGAGGAGCCGCCGTTGATTGCCCACAAACGATCTGCGAATCTTCGACACAACCTCTCAAGATCGGAGGCGACGCCCGATTCTTGTATCCAGAGCGCCTGTCGACCAGAGTGCCCAGCCCACAAGCGGGGGCTGCCCGAACAGACGCAAGAGCCGTTTGGCATCGGTGTTCAGACCGAAGGCGCTCCGTTGGTATTTCCATTGTGCGACATTGCCCGGCAGAACAGCGACGAAGAATGTTCCCAGCACAAGGCCGAGCACCTTTCTCTGCCGTGGGAGCAGGATGAGCGAAGCTCCCAGCGCAATCTCGACCAGGCCCGACCACACGACCACCTGATCCACCGTGAGGGGGAGTACTTGTGGCAAGAACTGCGGGACCTGCGCCCGGAACGCACGCCGGGCAAACGTAAGGTGCGAGATGCCCGAAAGGATCAGTGTTCCACCCAGAGTCCACCGGGCTAGCTTCTGCAGGAATGTTTCGCGCGGTTGTGCTTTGAAGATCTGAACCGTCATGATTCCTCCTGTGTTGGTAATGCATCGTACTGTTCTTGGATGCTCTCTTGTACAACGGCTGAGGTGCGGCTACCAGACAGGCGTGCCCGCATCCTACTTCTGAGGCGCAGGAATGAATCGAAGGCAGTTCGGTGTGGGTATCGCTACGTTCGGTTTGCCGGCAGATGTTTGGGTGGCGCGCAAGGCGGAGGTCGAGAAGCTCCAGTTCTCCCCCAATGGCTGGATGCCCAACAATGATCGCTTGCCGGTCCTGCTGTATCGTCGTGCATTCGACGGCACAGGCATGGTCGACCGGATGGAAGCTCTTCTGGCAAAGAATCTTTGGCCCGCGCAATGGAGAAATGGTGTCTATACGTTTCATCACTATCACTCCACGGCCCACGAAGTGCTCGGCTTTGCGGGTGGTAGCGCGCAACTGATGCTGGGTGGGGAGAATGGCCGTGTGGTCACAATCGAGGCTGGCGACGTTTTGGTGTTGCCTGTCGGTACGGGACATTTTCTAATGCAGGCGGGACCGGGCTTTCTCGTTGTGGGCGCGTACCCTGTCGACCAGCATTGGGACATTTGCCGCTCTGCTCCAGACGCAGCGGGAATCGAGAGGATGCGGCAACTCCCTTTCCCGGCAAGCGACCCTCATACCGGACAAGGTGGGGAACTTGTCCGGTCATGGATTGCGTCGTGAGTTCGGCGGCTAAGACGCGGAAGCCCACCTTCTGCTTTCGAATGTCAGAGCCTTCTGGAGAACATGCTGTTCGCCTAAACGTTTATGTTTTCAAATGGATAAGCTGATTAAAACTTGCAGAAGCAACTGCAGCAGCCACGCCAGTACCCGCCGAACTGCCGCTGCCCGGTAAGGACTACAACGTAGCGCCCACCACCTTTCAGCCCATCGTCCGGCAAAGCAGGGAATCGGGCGAACGCGAAATCGTCCTCGCCCGATGGGGCCTGGTCCCGTTCTTCACCAAAGAACTCTCCGACATCAAGGCCTGTCCACCATCAACGCCCGCTCCGAATCCATCACCAAAGCCCCCACCTGGCGCGAGCCCATGAAGAAACGCTCTGCATCGTCGCTGCCGATTCGTTCTACGAGTGGGTGCGACCTGAAGTCGTCCCGATGATTGTCCGGCGAGGTCACGCGACCGGACCTGCCGTCCCATCGGCAGTACCCTAGGAGGTAACGCTCCGTTGAGAAGCTCTCCGACAATGTAGCCACAGCCCAAAAGGCTGGCGGACGAACCGCGAGGGGAGTCCGAGCCTGCCAGCATCGAAGCGGGCCGGAGCTAGGGGTTGGTGGCAAGGCCAGCATATGCGAACTCTCTATCAAGCATCGTCAAGAAGAAGGAGCCTCAAGATGCTGACAGGCTCTGAATTGCAGCG
>CAXTJO010000023.1:37765-50721 GCA_964244665.1 uncultured Terriglobus sp. | reverse complement strand
AGGGTGAGTGCTGCCGGCGACGAGGAGAGCCGGCCTGGTAGCGGTGTGCGACGCCGGGTTGCCGGCGATGAGGACCTGGGTTGCGGGCGGGAGATGGCGGCGGAGGAGGTCAGCGAGGTTGGTGTCTGCGACGGGCGCGGCGGCGGTGTCGAACTTGAGGTTGCCGGTGATGTGGACGCGGGGCGCGCCGATGCGGGTCCAGCGGCTGGCGTCTTGCGGGCTCTGGGCAAGGAGCAGGGTGACGTGGGCGAGGAGGGGCTGCCAGAGGCGGCGGAGCGCGAGGTAGCGGGGGAGGGAGCGATCGCTGACGCGGGCGTTAACGACGGCGACGGGGATGCGGGCGCGGGCGCATTCGGTGAGGAGGCGGGGCCAGAGCTCGGATTCGAGGAGAACGACAAGCGAGGGTTGGAGGGCGAGGAGCCAGGGGCGGACGGCGAAGGCGAAATCGAGCGGGAAGAAGAAGGTGCGGTTGGGGCCGAGGCGATCCCGGGCGATGCGCTGGCCGGTGGGGGTGGTGGTGGAGAGGAGGATGCGGGCGTGGGGGAGGGCGTGCTGGAGGCAGTCGATGAGGGGAAGAGCGGCGATGGTTTCGCCGACGGAGACGCTGTGGATCCAGAGGGTTTGCCGGGCGGGCTGGGTGGGCAGGAGGCGCTGGGGAACGCGGCCGAGGCGTTCGCGGAGGCCGGTGCGGTAGCGGCCGTGGCGGAGCATGCGCCAGAGCCAGAGGGGAGAGGAAAGGGTGAGGGCGAGGGTGAGGGCGAGGCTGTAAAGGGGCATCATGCGGGGCGGTCCAGGTGGGCGATGGGAGGGCCGGGCATGGGTCGATTTTACGGGTCGGGTGTGGGGCGGGCCTGGGATCTGTATCTCAGAAGGGAAGCGTGGGCCTGCCGGCAGTGGCTGGATGGGGCGGCTGGACCTGTTTCCCTTCAGGTGTAGTTCTGCTGCATGAGGAAAGCGGGTCTCTCCGCTGCGCAGGACGGTAAAGCTGTCCTGCGCCGGTCGAAATGACAGAGCTGTGCCTCAACGAAAACCTGCTCCGGTCGAAAGGACAGAGCTATACCTCAACGAAAAAGGGCTAGATGGTGCGAAGGACGCGGGCGGGCAGGGTGAAAAGGGCGGCGATGAGGGCGAAGGCGCCACCGACAACGAGGCCGACGATGCGGAAGGGCAGCAGGCGCAGCCAGACGATGGGATAGAGGACGAGGGCGAGGAGAGCGAGAGGCCAGCAGACGGCGAGAAGGAGGAAGAAGAGGAGGAGTTTGAGCATGGGTGGATCTCCGAAGATTAAGGAGGCGGGTGCCAGGGTTCCTTGGGAGGAGTGTACGGCGGAGTGGGTGGGTTGGTTCCATGTGACAGCGTTGCCGGCAGCGTTGCCGGAGTGGCGGTGTGGGAATGCTGGAACGGCGGGGGAGAGCGGTGGGCAGCCGGCGTTGCGGCGGGTGGCATCTGTTGAGGGGCGGGGTGAGCCGATGAGTTTGTTTGTGGTGCTGGCACGGTTGGCGGAGGAGCTTGCGGGGACGGGGAGCAAGCTGAAAAAGCGGGCGGCGATTGCCGGGATGCTGACGGCGGTGCGGGCAGACGGGGAGGTGCGGGACGCGGGGCTGTTTGCGCAATACCTGGCGGGGACACCGTTTGCGGAGGCGGATGGACGGAAGCTGAATGTGGGTGGGGCGATGATGAGCCGGGCGGTGCGGCTGTTGACGGAGCCGAGCGAGGCGGAGTTTACGGAGGCGTACCGGCGGCATGGGGACATGGGTGCGGCGGCGGGAGATTTGTGGGCGGCGGCGGGCCGGGTGCCGGAGGCTTCAGTAACGTACGGCGAGGTGGAGACGGCGTTTGCGGGGATGGCGGTGGCGAAGACGACGGCGATTCGCCAGGAGCTGCTGGTGGGACTGCTGGGGCGGGCGACGCCGATCGAGGCAAAGTACCTGATCAAACTGATGCTGGGGGACATGCGGATTGGGGTGAAGCAGGCGCTGATCGAGGAGGCGGTGGCGGAGGCGAGCGGGCAGCCGGTGGGTGAGGTGCGGCATGCGGTAATGCTGGAGGCGGACCTGGCGGATGCGGTGCGGCTGGCGTTCGAGGGACGGTTGGGGGAGGCGAGGATGCGGTTGTTCCATCCGCTGGGATTTATGCTGGCCAGCCCGGTGGATACGACGGAGGAGGTGGTGAAGCGGTTTGCGGGGACGGCTGCCGGGGCGGCAGAGGCTGGTATCTGTGTGGAGAGCGAGGAGGGCTCTGGTGGAGAGCCGAAGCGAACGGGCGCGGATGCGGTGGAGAGTGCGGGGGCGATGGGGCCGGTTCGAGGGGAACCCATGTCCGAAAATCCGGGCATGGGGCACACGATTGCCCATGCGCAGATACATTTGGAGGCGCAGATCGAGGACAAGTTCGATGGGATGCGGGTGCAGTTGCATTGCGGGGAGGCGCGGGAGTTGGGGCGGGTGGCGCTGTACTCGCGGAACCGGGAGGATGTGACGGGGAGCTATCCGGAGATTTGCGAGGCGTTTGCGCGGGTGACGGCGGAGGTGCTGGAGGATGGCGGGGGCGGGCTGATTCTGGACGGGGAGGTGCTGGCGTGGGATGTGACGGGGCAAAAGGCGATGCCGTTTGCGGTACTGAGTCCGCGGATTGGGCGGAAGAAGGTGACCAACGAGGTGAGGACGGGGACGCCGGTGGTGTTTATGGCGTTCGACGTGTTGTGCGTGGATGGGGAACTGGTGCTGGACAGGCCGTTGCGCGAGCGGCGAGCGCTGCTGGAGGCTGTGGCGGCGAAGGCGCGGCGGGTGACGTGTTCGCCGCTGGCGCTGCCGGCACCGCTGCCCAAGGGCGGGCTGTTTGCGGACTGCGATGCGGACGAGCCGAGGGGAGAGCAGCGGCTGCTGGTGAGCGCGGTAAACCTGGCGCGGACGGCGGAGGATCTGGACCGGGCGTATGTGGCGGCGCGGGACCGGGGCAACGAGGGCGTGATGATCAAGGCATCGGGGTCGCTGTACCAGCCGGGGCGGCGGGGTATTAGCTGGGTCAAGCTGAAGCGGACGCTGGATACGCTGGATGTGGTGATTACGGGCGCGGAATATGGGTCGGGGCGGAAGTCGCAGGTGCTGTCGGACTACACGTTTGCGGTGCGGGATGCAGATGGATCGCTGAAGAACGTGGGCAAGGCGTACAGCGGTGTGACGGATGCGGAGATTGCGGAGCTGACGGAGTGGCTGAAGGCGCACACGGTGGAGGATTACGGGCACTTTCGGACGGTGGAGCCGTTGATGATGCTGGAGGTGGCGTTCAACAACGTGATGCGGAGCGACCGGCATGCGAGCGGGTTTGCCCTGCGGTTTCCGCGGATTGTGCAGATTCGGCGGGACAAGCCGGTGGAGGAGATCGACACGGTGGCGCGGGTGGAGGAGATTTACCAGACGCAGCCGGACCGGCCGGTGGAGGGCTTTATGGGTGAGCAAAAAGCGAACCCCAGGGGCTAAAGCCCCAACCATTTTGAGTGTTTTTACGGCACGGCTAAAGCCGTGCCCCTCCGAAGGACCCGGTTCAATCGTATTCGTCAGACACTACCTAGAGGAGGCGGGGGCGGTGGAGGCGCGGAGGATGAGTTCGGGTTCGACGACGATGCGGTGCGTGGCGGGTGGTGCGTCCGGTGTGTCGGCGACGGAGTGTAGGACGGCCCTGGCGGCGAGGACGCCCATGTGGTGGAGCGGCTGGCGGACGGTGGTGAGCGCGGGCTGGTGGTAGGCGGCGAGGCTGACGTCGTCAAAGCCGATGACGGAGACGTGGTGCGGGACGCAAAGGCCGGCGGAGCGGAGAGCGCGCATGGCACCGATGGCGGAAACGTCGTTGAAGGCGAAGAGGGCGGTGAAGGGTGCGCCGGTGCGGAGGAGGCGCTCGGTGGCGTGGAAGCCGGGTTCGTCGGTGGCGAGGTTTTCTGCCATTTGCACGATGAGCTCGGGGTGGAGCGTGAGGCCGAGACGGGCGGCGGCGGCGAGGATGGAATTCCAGCGGGTGAGGGTGTCGGAGCTGAAGGGCTGGCCCTTGATGATGGCGATGCGGCGATGGCCGAGGGTGTGAAGGTGGGTGAGAGCAAGCTGGGCGGCGAGGTCGTGGTTGAGGAGGATGTTGGTGACGCCGTCGTGTGGGTCGGGGCAGGAGACGGTGGCGGTGGGGACGCCGCCGGTGGACGGCAGGCCGGTGTCGACGGCGACGATGCCGTCGACGGCACGCTCCATGAAGATGCGGTGGGTGTCGGCGAGGACGGCTGCGCGATGGTGGTGGGTGATGAGCATCATGGCATAACCGGCGGCGGAGAGGGTTTCCTCAAGGCCCGCGAGGACAAGGGTGGCGTAGCCCTCGGAGAGTTCGGGGACGAGAACGCCGATGGTCATGGAGTGGCCGCGGCGAAGGGAGCGGGCGAGGAGGTTGGGCCGGTAGTTGAGCTCGGCGGCGGCGGCGAGGATGCGGTCCTGCGTACCCTGCGGGATGGACTGGGCGGCGGGTGCGCGGTTGAGGACGCGGGAGATGGTGGCTTTGGAAAGGCCAAGGTGCGCGGACAGCGTGGCGAGCGATGCGACGCTGGACCTGGCGATACGCCGGTGTGGCTGGAGGGTGTTGTTGTGGGTCATCCCGTTGTCATTAGAGCAGACGGGGTTGCCCGGGCGTCTGCGATGGGAGGGAGGTTTGCACGATGGTTTTGCCGGGAGTTTGAGAGCAGCGAGTCAGCGGGCCTAGAGGTGCGGTGTGGCGGGGGCTGATTCCGTGCATCCAACGCGGTATGGAATTTCGACGGTTGGGCAAGAGTGGGTTGCAGGTGCCGGTGCTTTGCTTCGGGACGGGGACGTTTGGCGGCGGGAACGAGTTTTTCAAGACGTGGGGCGCGACCGATGTGGACGAGGCACGGGTGCTGGTGGACACGTGCATGGACGCGGGGGTGAACTTTTTCGACACGGCGGATGTGTATTCGCAGGGGTTGTCGGAGGAGGTGTTGGGCGAGGCGATCAGGCATCTGCCGCGCGAGGATGTGCTGCTGTCCACAAAGGCGAGTATTGCGTTCGACGGGCGGCATGCGAAGAACGCGGACGAGGCGCGGGGCCGGCGGGCGCTGCCGAACGCGGTGAACAGCGCGGGGTCGTCTCGGCTGCATGTGACGCGGCAGGTGGAAGGGTCATTGCGGCGGCTGAAGACCGACTACATCGACGTGTACCACATGCATATTTTCGACGCGCTGACGCCGGTGGAGGAGACGTTGAGTACGCTGGACACGCTGGTGCGGGAGGGCAAGGTCCGCTACATTGCGTGCAGTAATTTCAGCGGCTGGGCGCTGCAGAAGTCGCTGGATGTGAGTGAAAAATATGGGTGGGCGCGGTATGCGGCGCACCAGGTGTACTACAGCCTGGTGGGGCGGGACTATGAGTGGGAGCTGATGCCGGTGGGCTTGCGCGAGGATGTGGGCGCACTGGTGTGGAGTCCGCTGGGATGGGGACGGCTGACGGGGAAGATTCGGCGGGGACAGCCGCCGGCGAAGGGCACGCGGCTGGGCGATGGCGGCGATGTAGCCGGGCCGGTGGTGGACGAAGAAACCTTGTTCAAGGTGGTGGACGCGCTGGATGCGCTTGCGGGCGAGACGGGAAAAACAGTGCCGCAACTGGCGCTGGCGTGGCTGCTGCGCAAGCCGACGGTGAGCAGCTTGATTATCGGCGCACGGAACAAGGAGCAGTTGCAGGCGAACCTGGCGGCGGCAGAGATTGTGCTGACGGCGGAGCAGGTGGCGGCACTGGACGCGGTGAGCGAGCGGCCGGTGGCGTACCCGTACTGGCATCAGAGGCAGTTTCAGGGACGGAATCCGTTGCCGCCGGCGGTTCGTTAGCGGAGGCGATGCAGGGCGGAGGAGGTCTGGAGGGTGTTGCCGGGAGGTTGGGACACTCTCGGAAGTTTGTGGGATTTGTGAAGCGGGTATTTTTATGTCGCGTAGAAGGCATTGGCGTCGTATGGTGGTGTGAATCATCGAAGCCGGCGGCCCACCATATAGTGGGGGCTGCAGGCGCAGGACGGACACAGGCGGTTGCATCGCCGTGGTGCCGTACACCCCAAGAGGAGTTGAGCCGATGCCGGAAGGATGTTCGCAGTGCCGTCGCGCCACGATGCGGCGGTCCAGGCGCCATGGGTGGCGGGAAAAGTTTTTGTATGCGCTGGCGGGGTATTACCCATGGCGGTGTACGTATTGCAAGCATCGCGCGCTGTTGCGGGACCGGGGCCAGGCGGATGCGCAGCGTTGGCTGGAGGCGCGGTCGATCGAGGACTGAGCCTGTAAGGTTCGGACCGTAGTGTTCGGGCGCATATGCTGGAAGAATGCCTCAGCTCGCCGTGAAACGATTGCACCCGGGTGCGGTGCTTCCCACATACGCGCATACGGGTCCGTTTGGGGATCTGGCCGCGGACCTGTACTCCGTGGAGGATGCGGAGATTGCGCCGGGTGCGACAGGGGTCGTATCCACGGGGCTGGCGATGGCGTTTCCGGAGGGATACGGGGCGCTGGTGGAAGATCGCAGCGGGCTGGCGGTGCGGGGCGTGACGACGCTGGCGGGCGTAATCGATACGGGATATCGCGGGGAGCTGAAGGTGGTGCTGCTGAACACGACGGCGGCGGCGGTGAGATTGCCGCGGGGCAGCCGGGTGGCGCAGTTGCGGGTGGTGCAGCGGCTGGAGGCTGAATTTACCGAGGTGGAGGAGTTGGACGAGACGGTGCGGGCGGCGGGTGGGTTTGGGTCGACGGGGCACTGAGTCGGGTAGCCGCGTGCGTGCGCGTGGCCTGGGGTGTTTGAATGCCTGATGCCGGTCCCGGCGTTAATCAAGTGAACAGGTAGCAGGTGCTGCTGTCGCACCTTGCCTATTTGCGGTGAGTTTTGGGCGGAGTCTGACGAATTAAAGAAGCCGTGGCGGTCGAAGAAAGCTGACCTCAGGGGCTAAGCCCCGCTGTTTTAGCGAAGTTTTGGCACGGCTGAAGCCGTGCCCCTCCGAAAACCGGCTCATGTCGATTCGTCAGACACTGCCGAACGCCCCGCGATGCTGGACAGTACCGTGGCATGGCTAGACCGGTTTCCCTCCAGGTGTAGTTCTGATCTGGGAAGAAGAAGGTTCTCCACTGCGCAGGACGGTAAAGTTGTCCTGCGCCGGTCGAAATGACATGGCTATATCTCAACGAAAAAGGTCTAGTTGGGGCGGAGCTGGGCTCCGCTGGCGTCGATGGTGCCTTCGAGGGTGGCGGCGGCGAGGATGCGGCGGATGCCGTCGGCGGAGATTTCCATGACGACGTCGGTGCCGGGATTGATGACGAGGCCGAGGTCGGTGTCGATGGATTGCAGGATGGCGAGGGCGTCGACGAGAAGGCAGAAGGCGGCGAGGTTGCGCAGGGCTTGCGCGCGCTCGACGGTGGTGAAGACGGCGAGGAAGCTTTTGCCGTCTTTGTCGAGAACGACGGCGCGGAGCTCGGAGAGATTGCCGTGGATTTCAGACTTGCTGGGGACGGCGAGCTTGCTGGCCGTGAGGAGCTTGATCACCTCCGCGCTGGGCAGGGTGCCGGCATGGGCGGCGCGGATGGCGTTTTCAAGCAGGATGCCCTGGGGTGCTTCGGGGAGAGTGGTAACAACTTCGGCCATGGTGTGATGGATGCGTTTTGTTGCGGCGAGCATGCTTGTGAGATTGCGGGCGGCATCCGATGGTGCATGAAGCTGACGGATGTGCGGACGCTGGGGCGGAGCGGGTTGATCGTAAGCCCGCTGTGTTTGGGGACGATGACGTTTGGGAATCCGCGGTGGGGGTCGGAGGACGCGGAGGCGCGGTCGATTTTTGACGCGTATGTGGGGGCGGGCGGGAACTTTATCGATACGGCGGATGTGTATGTGAAGGGTGTGAGCGAGGAGCTGGTGGGGCGGTATGTGGCCGAGGGCGGGCTGCGGGACCGGCTGGTAGTGGCGACAAAATTCACCTTCAACGCGGAGCCGGGGAACCCGAACGCGGGCGGGAACGGGCGGAAGAATCTGTACCGGGCGCTGGAGGGGAGTTTGCGGCGGCTGCGGATGGACTACGTGGACTTGTACTGGGTGCATGCGTGGGACCAGGTGACGCCGGTCGAGGAGCTGTTGCAGTCGCTGGGGGACCTGGTGCGGGCGGGGACGATCCGGTACTTCGGGTTGAGCGATGTGCCGGCGTGGTACGCGACGGAGATGGCGACGCTGGCGCGGGTGCGCGGGGTGCCGGGGCCGGTGGCGCTGCAGATGCCGTACAGCCTGGCGGAACGGAGCATTGAGCGGGAGCATGCCGAGGCAGCGCGGCAGATGGGGATGGGAATGACGCCGTGGGGTGCACTGGGCGCGGGGCTGCTGACGGGCAAGTACACGCGGGATGCGGATGGGACGGTGAAGAGCGGGGGTGGGCGGCTGGACCTGAATCTGCCGAGCTTCCAGATGTTTACGGAGGGGAACTGGCGGGCGCTGGAGGTGCTGCGGGGCGTGGCGGAGGCGGCGGGCAAGCCGCTGGGCCAGGTGGCGCTGGCATGGGTGCTGGCACAGCCGGGGGTGACGTCGCCGATTGTGGGCGCGAGCAGGCTTGTGCAGCTGGAAGACCAGATGGCGGCGCTGGAGGTGGTGCTGACGGCGGAACAGATGAAGACGCTGGACGAGGGGACTGCGCTGCCGGGCGGTGCGATGGACCGGTTCTTTAAGCGGGCGATGCGGCCTGCGGTGTTTGGAGGCGGGACGGTGCAGGGTTGGGGTGAGTAGGTTTGCGAGATTGGTTTTACGGAGGTGCAATGGGCGGGATATGCACGGGGTGGCGTGCGACACTAGGGGGGTGAGCCAGCCCACAGCCATCCCCACCGAGGCAGAGGCCGCAGGCGCGCCTGTCCCTGCCGATTTAGCCAAGAACGCGGTGCCGGAGCCGATCGCCGCGACGGGTGCGGCGCTTGCCGCGCTGTTGAAGACGCACAACATTACGGACGGGGAATACGCGTTGATTTTGGGGGCGCTGGGGCGGGTACCGAGCTTGACGGAGCTGGGCATTTACAGCGTGATGTGGAGCGAACACTGCTCGTACAAGAGCAGCAAGGTGCACCTGCGGCGGCTGCCGACGAAGGGAACCCGGCTTTCGGGGCCGGGGTCGGTGATGCAGGGGCCGGGGGAGAACGCCGGGATCATCGATGTGGGCGATGGGTGGGCGTGCGCGTTCAAGATCGAGTCGCATAACCATCCGAGCTACATTGAGCCGTACCAGGGCGCGGCGACGGGTGTGGGCGGCATTTTGCGGGACATTTTTACGATGGGCGCGCGGCCGATGGCGGTGATGGACAGCCTGCGGTTTGGGCCGCTGGTGCCTGCGCAGGGAGCAGTTGGGGTAGAGGGAACAGGCAACAGGGAACAGGAAACAGGAACACTTGATGCTGTGGTTGCTGCGGAGCCGTTTCGTGGCGTGACCGAAGATACGAGCGAGGAAGCGGATGCTGCCGTGGCGCTTGCGCCTGCTGTTCCCGGTGCCCTGTTGCCTGCTGCCTCTCCCTATGGCATCGCTATAGATTATGCGAAGAACCGGTCGGTGATGGAGGGCGTGGTGCACGGGGTTGCGGGGTACGGCAACTGCTTCGGCGTGCCGAACCTGGGGGGCGAGACGCGGTTTGAGGCGTGCTACAGCGGCAACCCACTGCTGAACGCGTTTGCGCTGGGGCTGGTGCGGCACGATGAGATTTTTTATGCCAAGGCGACAGGCGTCGGGAACCCGGTAATTTACGTGGGGGCGAAGACGGGGCGCGACGGAATTCATGGCGCGACGATGGCTTCGGAAGAGTTTACGGAGGGGAGTGCGCAGAAGCGGCCGAACGTGCAGATGGGCGACCCGTTTTTGGAGAAGCTGCTGCTGGAGGCGTGCCTGGAGGCGATGAAGACGGGCGCGGTCGCGGGTATTCAGGATATGGGCGCGGCGGGGCTGACGTGCAGCATCTGCGAAATGGGTGCGCGGGGTGAGGTGGGGCTGGATGTGGAGCTGGACCGAGTGCCGCAGCGCGACGGCGGCATGACGAGCTACGAGATCATGCTGAGTGAGTCGCAGGAGCGCATGCTGCTGGTGGCGTATGCGGGACGCGAGCAGGAAGTGCTGGACGTGTTCGTGAAGTGGGGCCTGGATGCGGCGGTGGTGGGCACGGTGATTCCGGAAAACCGGATGCGGATCCGGCAGGGTGGCGTGCTGGTGGCGGACCTGTCGAACACGTCGCTGACGGACGATGCGCCGCTGTACAACCGGCCGGTGGGCACGTGGAAGGTGCCGGTGCCGCGCGATCCACCGGCGTGGGTGCTGGAGGAGTTGAAGAAGCCGCGGGACTACACGGCGGACCTGAAGAAGCTGCTGGCGAGCCCAAATATCTGCAGCAAGCGGCATATTTTTGAGCAGTACGACAGCATGGTGCAGACCAATACCGTTTTTGGGCCGGGTCAGGCGGAGGCGGGGGTGATCCGGATCAAGGGAACGGGCAAGGATGGTGGGCCCGAGCGTGGGCTGGCGATGGCGCTTGCGGGCAACGGGCGGTGGACCTATCTCGACCCCAAGCTGGGCGCGATGCACGCCGTTGCAGAGGCTGCGCGCAAGGTGGCGTGCACCGGGGCGACGCCGGTGGCCGCGACGAATTGCCTGAACTTCGGAAACCCCATGAAGCCGGAGATTATGGCCCAGTTGTCGGAGGCGATCGACGGGATTGCGGAGGCGTGTACGGCGCTGGGGACGCCGATTACGGGCGGGAATGTTTCGCTGTACAACGAGACGAAGGGTGAGGGGATTTATCCGACGCCGGTGCTTGGGGTTGTGGGGATTCTGGAGGACGTGACGAAGGCGGTGCCGAGCGGGTTCCAGCATGTGGGTGATGCCCTGGTTGTTCTTTTTCCTCTGTCCACACAGTCGGAGTCGACAACCTATATTGTTCAGGAACTCGGTTCAAGCGAGTACGCGAAATCTGTTTTTGGTGAACTTTGGGGAATAGTACCGAAGCTTGATCTTAACTCGTCAGCCAATGTGAATCGAGCCTTGCAAATATTAGGCAAACGGCAGCTGATTTGCTCTGCAGCAGATGAGGGCAGTGGGGGTATTGCGGTCAATGCGTTGCGTTGTGGACTGTCGAGTGGCATTGGCGCAAACTTCTTCTACATCGATGAACAACCAGACCCGCTAGACCATATTTCTCTGTTTCAAGAAGCTGCCGGACGTGTGCTGATGACCTGCGACTCTGCGAGGGTCGAGGAGATTGCGGCAGTGGCAAAGCAGTGCGGCGTGGGGGCTTCTCAGATAGGCCGCACGATTGCTGAACCTCTGATACGCGTCTGGGACAAGGGCTTTGAGCAAAATCTGGAGCTTTCTTTCGACGAAGCGATGAAGGCGTTTTCAGGAAAGCTAGAAGAGCAGCTTGAAACCGAGCTGGTGCGGGCATGAGCGAGCCGAAGCCGCTCGATCTGACACAGCTGCGGAAGATCATTGCGCGATTGCAACAATCCGTGGACGCCTATGACACCGATCCGGAAAACGACCTGTATCTCGACTCGGTGGTGAAGCGCTTCGAGTACACGTTCGAGGTCTCCCGCAAGGTGCTGCGGCGCTACTTTGTCGATCGTGATCCCCTGGTTGCACGCATACCGGCGACGGATCTCAACCGTTTTGTCGAACTCGGTTTACAGGAAGGTTTGCTGAGAGGCGACTGGAGCGTGTGGCGAGAGCTGCGCGATGCGCGGAACCTGACCGCTCACGACTACGGAGAAGAGAAGGCGCGAGAGGTGGCGTTAGCCGGAACGGTGCTGCTGCAGGAAGCGGAGTTTCTGCTGACGGCGCTGGCGGCGAAACTTCCGCAGGAGGATGATCATGGCGAACGTTGATATTGGGGCCGAAGTGCTGGCTTCGGTCAGAGAGGTTCTTTCCGAACACGCCGCTGGACGCCCGGTCTATGTCTTTGGCTCTCGCGTCACCGGTCTCGCGCAGGAGGGCTCCGACATCGACCTGGCTGTGGGGGGTGAACCGGCCTTGGACTGGAAGCAGATCTCCGCCATTCGCTGCGCGCTTGAGGACAAAGCCCTTCCCTATGAGGTGGACGTGGTCGATCTTCATGAAGCCAGGGGTATCTTTCGCAAACGTATTGAAGCGGAGTGGATCCCGCTTGAGGAGGCACAACCGGAGCCGATGGTGCACGTAACCGCATGAACAACGACATAGAGTTCGAGGCCGACGACCACTTCGACAAGCTGCGCGAGGAGTGCGGTGTGATGGCGATTTATAACCATCCGGATGCGGCGCGGTTGACGTATTGGGGGTTGTATTCGCTGCAGCACAGGGGGCAGGAGAGTGGCGGGATTGCCACGGCGGATGGTGAGGAGATTCATGACCTGAAGGGCATGGGTCTGGTGAGTGAGATTTTTACCGATCCGGTATTGGCGAAATTGCCGGGGAACCTGGCGATTGGGCATACGCGGTATTCGACGACGGGGGATAGCGCGCTGCTGAATGCGCAGCCGATCAAGGTGGAGTCGACCAAGGGGCTGATTGCGATTGCGCACAATGGCAACCTGGTGAACCTGGGCACGGCGCGGGAGCGGCTGGAGCGGGATGGAGCGATCTTTCAGACGACGAGCGACTCCGAGATTATTGTGCAGTTGATCGCGCATTCGCCGCATACGACGCTGGTGGACTGCATCGCGGACTCGCTGGGGCAGGTGGATGGGGCGTTCAGCATTGTGATGATGACGCGAAACCGGATTTTTGCGGCGCGCGATCCGCACGGGTTCCGGCCATTGAGCATGGGGCGGATTGCGGGTGTGGATGGAGCGCCGGATACGTTTGTGTTTGCGAGCGAGACGTGTGCGTTCGACCTGCTGCATGCCAGGTATGAGCGCGATGTGGAGCCGGGCGAGCTGGTGATGGTGAGCGAAGACGGC
>CAXTJO010000023.1:0-37755 GCA_964244665.1 uncultured Terriglobus sp. | reverse complement strand
AAGCCGCTACTTTAACCGCGAGGTGAAGCAGAGCAGTTGCGTGTTTGAGCATGTGTACTTTGCGCGGCCGGACTCGAAGATTTTTGGCCGCTGGGTGCAGAAGAGCCGCGATGAAATGGGGCGGCAGCTTGCGCGGGAAAGCGGCGTGCCGGCGGACGTGGTTGTGCCGGTGCCGGACAGCGGTGTGACGGCTGCCATTGGGTACGCGGCGGAGAGCGGCATTCCGTTTAACTTCGGGTTGATCCGGAACCATTATGTGGGGCGGACGTTTATTCAGCCGGAGCAGCGGGTGCGCGACTTTGGCGTGCGCATGAAGCTGAACCCGGTACGGGCGCTCTTGGAGGGCAAGCGGGTAATCCTGATCGACGATTCGATTATTCGCGGGACGACGAGCCGCAAGATTGTACGGATGGTGCGGGCGGCGGGGGCGGCGGAGGTGCACCTGCGAATCAGCTGCCCGCCGACGATTTCGCCGTGCTTTTATGGGGTGGATACGCCGCACAAGCGGGACCTGATTGCGGCGAACAACTCGCTGGAAGGAATTCGCGAGTACATTGAGGCGGACTCGCTGGCGTACCTATCGCTGGACGGGCTGCTGCATAGCTGCACGACAGATGAGGCGAAGCCGAACAGCTATTGCACGGCCTGCTATACGGGCGTGTACCCGACGCAGTGGGTGGATGTGGAAGAGATTATGCCGGCGATGGCTTAGGGTGCACGGGGCGGCTTGCGTGGGCTTGGCCGCTGGAATCGCTCCCACGGTGGATGGCTGCGATCCGGATGGGACGATGTGAAGTCGTTGCCAATGTACGGTTTGTAACGTAGCGCGACGTTGAGCCGATACGTTCTTTGAGGGCGCCGATGCCGAAAGGAACGCGGGATGTACGGTGGCCGTGGCTGAGTGCAGGCTGGCAGCAGCAGGCGATGAGTCTGTTGTGTCTGGCGGCTGCCTATATGGGCGTGGATCTGCTCTTTACGCGATTCGCCACGGGGGCTGGATGGACGATCCTGTGGCCGATCAATGGTGTGACGATTGCGTTGTTGCTGCGCACGCCGCGGAAGCGCTGGCCGCTGTTGCTGCTTGCGATTGAGGCTGGGCTGTTGCTGGCACAACTGGTGGATGGGTACCCGCTGGGGCAGGAGCTGCTGAAGCGGGCGTGTTCGACGATGGAGGTGGTGGGCGCGGCGTGGATGCTGCCGGTATTTGTGTCGATGGAGGACTGGCTGGGACAGCCGCAGATGGTGCGGCGGGTGAGCCTGGCGCTGGTGCTGCCACCGGGGGTGACGGCGGTTTTCTATGCCCTACAGATGCACATGCACGCGGGAACGCCACTGCTGACGGGCTGGAACTGGTGGGGTCCGCCGGACATGCTGGGCAACGCGCTTGTGCTGCCGGTGGCGTTGGCATGCTTTGCGCCGGAGACGCGCGCGTTGATGGCGCGGGGGCGGCGGGGCAGAACGTTGCTGACGCTTGCGTTGAGCGCGCTTGTGTCGGGGCTGATCTTCTCGGAGGGATCGTACCCGCTGCTGTTCCTGCTGTACCCGCTGCTGCTGTATGTAGATTCACAGCTCTCGTTTACGGGGTCGTCGATCGCGATTCTGCTGTCGTCGGTGATGGGTTTGTTTTGCACGGTGCATGGGTTTGGGCCGTTTGGCCGATGGGCGCCGGGGCTGCAGATTCCGAGCGGCACGGCGCTGCAGATGTACCTGGGGTTTCATACGCTGGCGTTGCTGCCGCTGTCGCTGGTGATTTTGGAGCGGAAGGAGATTGCGGAGCAGTTGCGGCGGGCAAATGCGCAGCTGGTGGCGCTGGCACAGCAGGACTCACTGACCGGCATCGGGAACCGGCGCGCATTTGAGGAGGGGTTTGCGGAGGCATGGAACCATGCGTGCGAGAGCGGGACGCCGCTGGCGGTGCTGATGATCGATATCGACCATTTCAAGCAGTTCAACGACCTGTACGGCCACCTGCTGGGAGATCGCTGCCTGGCGCGTGTGGCGGCGGTTCTGGCGCGGGTCGTGGTAACGGCGGGGGCGCTGGTTGCGCGGTTCGGCGGCGAGGAATTTGCGGTACTGCTGCCGGACGTAAGTGAGAGCGAGTGTTGCCGTATAGCGGAGTTGCTGCGGCAGGCGGTCGCGTCTGCCGGAATTGCGCACGACGGGAACCCGTGGGGGCTGGTGACGATTTCGGTCGGGATCGCTTCGGGAATGGCGGCGCGGCAGGGGGACCGGCTGGAGCTGCTGGGGCATGCGGACGCGGCGCTGTACCGGGCGAAGCAGCGTGGGCGCAACCGGGTCGAGGGTGCAGGGGGTGAATTTCAGGAAGCGCGCATGCTGCGGCCGTCGTCGATGGAAGTGCGGACGGCGGTCGGCGTGTAACGGGCGATGCCACGGCGGGCCTGGGGCAGAATAGGACGATGATCCGAAGGACGATGATTCGAAGCACCATGACCCGGAGCACGATGGGATGTGGTGAAGAGTGCCCCGGACGGCAGCCGGGCCGGTGTTGCCGTGCGTAAGCCGTTGCTGGCGCTGGCGGTATGCGCGTTTGGGATTGGGACGACGGAGTTCATCATCCTGGGGTTGTTGCCGGATTTGGCGCGGGATTTCGGCGTGTCCATCCCGAAGGCGGGGATGCTGGTGACGGCGTATGCGCTGAGTGTGACGCTGGGATCGCCGGTGGTGGCGCTGGGCGTGAGCCGGTGGGAGCGGAAGCGGGCGCTGACGTTCCTGATGGGGATGTTTCTGGTTGGGAACGTGCTGTGTGCGTTGGCGCCGAGCTATCCGCTGCTGCTGGGCGCGCGGATCCTGACGGCGCTGTCGCACGGGGCGTTTTTTGGGATCGGGAGCGTGGTGGCGGCAAACTCTGTACCGAAGGAGCAGCAGGCGCGGGCGATTGCACTTATGTTTACCGGGCTGATGTTGGCGAATGTGCTGGGCGTGCCCGTGGGGACGGCGCTGGGGCAGCACCTGGGATGGCGGGCGGCATTTGTGGCGCTGGTGCCGGTAGCCCTGGTCGCGGGAGCGATGCTGTGGCGGTATGTGCCGCGGCAGCCGGGCGAGCCGATTGCGCTGCGGAGCGAGTTGCGGGCGGTTGTGCGGCCGGCGGTGCAGCTGGTGCTGGCGACAAGCACGCTTTCCAGCGTGGCGATGTTTTGCGTGCTAACGTATGTGACGCCGATGCTGGAGACGGTGACGCGGCTGAGCCCCCATGCGGTGACGTGGGTGCTGGTGGGGTTTGGGGTGGCGATTACGGCGGGCAATCTGATTGGAGCGCGGCTGAGCGACTGGCGGCAGATTCCAACGCTGTGGATGGGGTATGGCGGGCTGTTGCTGGTGTTTCTAACGCTGCCGTTCGCGCTGGGCGGAGCTGTTACGGGAGTCGCGGCGGTGTGTGTGTTTGGGCTGCTGAATTTTGCGGCGGGAGCTCCGCTGCAGGCGCGGATCGTGGAGCAGGCGAAGGATGCGCCGAACCTGGCGAGCACGCTGAACCAGGGGGCGTTCAACCTGGGCAATGCGCTTGGGGCGAGCCTGGGCGGGATGGTGCTGACGGCGGGGTATGGGTACGTGCGGCTTGGGTTTGCGAGCGCGGCGGTGACGTGCGTGACGCTGGTGGTGATCGGGGCGATTGCGTGGGTAGAGCGGCGGGGGCTTATGACGGGGCAGCGGGTGGCGGCATCAGATGGGGTGAGGTGAGGCAATGCCGGTGATACGGGTGTGTGGGCAGTGTGGGCAGAAGAACCGGGTGCCGGCGGCGCACCTGCAGGATGTGGGCCGGTGCGGGCAGTGCAGGGCGGCGATTGCGTCAGCGGCTGCGCCGATCGATGCGGATGCGGCGTTGTTCGATGAAGTGGTGCAGCATGCGACGGTGCCGGTGCTGGTGGATTTTTGGGCGAGCTGGTGTGGCCCATGCCGGTTAGCTGCGCCGGAGGTGGCGAAGACTGCCGAGGCGATGGCAGGCAAGGCGGTGGTGCTGAAGGTGGACACGGAAAAGTATCCGGAGATCGCGGGGCGATACCGGGTGCAGGGCATTCCAAATTTTGTGGTGCTGAAGGGCGGGGCGGTGGTGCAGCAGCAGGCGGGTGTGGTGGGGAGTGCGCAGATGCAGGGGTGGTTGCGGGCGGCGGTTTAGGTAATGTCTGACGAATCGACTCTGGCTTTTGCGGAGGCTAAAAGCTGACCTCAGGGGCTAAAGCCCCGTCACCCTGAAGATTTTATGGCACGGCTAAAGCCGTGCCCCTCCGGATGAAACCGGCTAAATTTTGCTTCGTCAGACACTATCCAGGCCTAAATGTTAGGCACGTTGTGGATCAGGGCTGGGTGCGGAGGCTGGAGGGGATCATGGGTGTGGCGAGGGTGGAAGGGCGTTCGGTGAGATAGAAGGTCTGGATGCGGGGGTATTGCTCTTCGACGAGTTGAAGGGTGCGGAAGTCGAAGCTTTGGATCGCGGCGCGGTCTTCCATGCCTTCACGGGTGATGAGGCCGGCGAGAGCGTCGACGAATGTTTGCGGTGCGACGGTGTGGTTGCGGAGCATGCTGTCGGGGGCGCCGGGTTGAAGCTTGCGGAGGTCGTCGAGGGGGAGGTCGTCGGGGTAGAGCTTGGTTTCGATGTTGAGGTGGACGGTGCGGGCGTTTGCGGCGCGCTCGGCGGCGTGCGGGGCGGATTTGCCGGTGCCGGTGGAGTAGAAGCTGGCGTAGAAGCGGGTAAAGCGAATAAGCTGGCCGGCAGAGGTGGGGGCGTAGGGGCTGGGCATGCCTTCCGTGGCAGCAAAGGCGACGGCGACCGGTGAGAGGGCAAGGTCGTTTTTCTGGTCGGGAAAGGCGGTGCCGCGGAGCTTGTCGCAGATGAGAGTTTTTTGCGCGTCGGCGGAGGAGATGTCGCGCAGGTAGTTGCGGTTGGCGAGGGTGTAGGGGGAGCCGTCGGCGTGGCGGCAGCTTTCCGGGTTGTAGAACTGGTCGTGCCAGATGAGGGAGACGCCGTCGGTCGAAACGCCAGTGTCGGTTTCGAGTTCGGTCGCGAGCTGGTCAAGGCCGGATTCGAAGCTGGGGAGAGTGTTTTCAGGGCGCAGGCCGCGACCGCCGCGGTGGGCGCTGACGACGAAGTTCTGGAGGTGTGAATCGTTGGGGCGGGCGGCGCGTTCCTGCGCGAGAACCTGCTGGAGGAGGTCGGGGCGGTCGCTGATGAGGCCGTCGACGCCGGTGCGGAGGACCGTGCGCATCTTTTCGGGATCGTTGGTGGTCCAGGGGACGACGCGGATGCCCATGGCTTGCAGTTGTGCGACAGGGACGGTGGTGCCGGGGGAGTCGGGCAGCCCCCAGGCGGCGGGGGCGACGGTGTGGTCGTTGGGCGAGAGCAGGGGTGTTTTGGCACCGTGGGCGCGTGCGTGCGCGGCGGCTTTGGTCATGAGGGTGAGGTAGGGGTTTGCGGCCGGCATGCCCTGTGTAGATGCGGGCGGCGGGGTTGGGAGGGGCGTTGGGAGCGGGGTTTGGGCCACGCTGGGCAGCAGAACGCACAGGCCGAAGAGCACGATGCCCAGAAGGATGCGGACGGCGGAGACGCGGGAAACCATGGCGCGAGTATGCACCACTGAGTGTGACGTGTGTATGAAGTTATGGCTTGGTTGAGGGTGAGTTGTCCGCGTGCAAGAGATGGAGTGTGGCGGCACGGGTGGTGCTGTGCTGAAAGGTGGGGTCGTGGAGTGCCGTGCGGAGCCAGGCGAGCAGGCCGGGGTCTTGCTCGATGCGGGCGTCGCCCCAGTCGGACCATTGCGGGTAGGCGGCCCAATTCCAGTCGATGTAGCAGAAGGCGCGAATGCCGGGGTGGCTGCGGAGAAGGCCGAAATAGGGGGCGAACCAGGTATCCCGGGCTGTATCGAGCCGCAGGCCCTTGGGGGTGGATTCGGCGATCATGACGGGGTGGCGGGAGGCAGCGGCGGCGCGGAGGAAGGCTTCAGTGGAAGGCGCGGTGATGCCTTGCGGGGAGAAGAGATTAACGGCCCACCAGTCGACCGCGTCGTCGCCGGGGTAGGCGTCGCGAAGGCGGTCGGGGAGGGTAGAGGGGCTGAGGCCGGCGGCTTCGGCGTCGAGTTCGGCGTCGGCGGACCAGTTCCAGACAAGGGCGACGCGGCTGGTGCAGGCGTGGACAGTGTTGGCGATGCGGCGGAAGGCAGCTTTGTATGCGACGGAGGTGTAACCGTTCCAGGGGCCATTGAACTCATAGCCAATGCGCAGGTAGACGGGGCGGTCGAGGGCGCGGAGGCCGGTGCAGAGTTGCTGGAGGGCGGGATCGTCTGCGCCGGTGGCGGTTGCGGTTTCGTAGTGCCCGGCGGCGGTACCGCGGTTGAGGGAGAGGCCGATCTGGGGCACGATAAGCCGGGGCACGATAAGCCGGGGCATGATGGGGCTGCCGGGGGTTGTGGCTTCGAAGTGGTCGAGGTCGGCCTGGAGGCGGGCGAAGAATGTGGGCAGGTCGTCGCGGAGGTCGACGTAGGTCATGAAGAGCATGGGGGCGGTGGGTTGCAGGGCGGCGGTGTAGCGGTCGAAGCTGGTGCGGTCGGTTTGGCCGGCGCCATGAAGGATGAGGTTGCCGGCAGGTTCGAGACGGCGACCGTAGGCAGTGCGCGGCTGCATGGCGGCCAGGGCAAGGCGGACGGCTTCGGGGTTGGGCGAGGTGGGTTCGTCGAGGTTGGCGAGAGGCCGGAGCATGGGACGCAGGGCAAGGGCCGCGGTGCCGAAGCAGAGAAGGAAGACAGCGAGGATGGAAGAGCGACGGAGCATACGCGGGCTCCTATGCCTGAGCGGGATGGGTTCGCGGGTGCGTGCCGGTGCGGCGGAGGGAGCGTTTCCAGAGGGTTTGCGTGAGGTTAAGGGGCGCGGCGCAGATGGCGAAGAAGAAGAGGTAGTCGAGGAGGGAGGCGCTGTTCTGGCGGAGGAGGTTGAAAAGTTGGTGGAGGGCGGGCCAGTTGCCGGCGCGGCGGGCCTTGATGGCGACCTTTGTGGCGGTGAACGAGCAGAAGGCGCGGGAGCTGAGGTGGTGGCGGTAGTTCATGGCGAAGGCGAGGGAGTCCTGCCAGTTGCGGCGGCGGCTGCGGGATTCGGCGGAGGTGTCGATGCGGTAGGCGACGAGCGGTTCCATGTGGAAGCGGATGCGTGCGCCGGCGAGATGCCAGGCGTCGAGGAGCCAGGCCCAGTCTTCGTGCTCGGGGTGGGTGGGCATGGGGACGGCGCGGGCGATGGTGTGGTGAACGAGGAGAGCCTGAAGCGAGACGACGCCGGGGCGGCCGAGGAGCGAGGGACGGCGGAGAAGGTAGTCGCCGAGGTCTTCGCCGGGGGCGATGGGGTGGCGGGGCCAGATGTCGTCGATGTCGTGCGGAACAGGCTTTTGGACCTCGCGGCGATAGAGCAGCTGGCAGGCAGAGAGGATGTGCGGCTGGGTGCTGTCGACGGAGGCGATTTGACGCTGGAGGCGGTGGGGGAGCATGAGGTCGTCGTCGTCTAAAAAGGTGATCCATTCGCCGCGGCTGTGCGCGATGCCGGCGTTGCGGGCGGCGGCGGGGCCGGCGTTTTGGGCCAGTTCGAGGTAAAGCACGCGGGCATCGAGGTCTGCGACGGCCGCGCGGGCGGCAGGGTCTGGCCCGTCGGCGATGACGAGGACTTCGATAGCAGGGTAGGTTTGCGCGAGGGCGCTGAGGACGGCTTCGCGCAGGCTGACGGCGCGATGGTAGGTGGGGATGACGACGCTGATGAGGCCGGGTTGGATCGGTGGTGTCATCGCAGGGCTCCGAAAGGTGCGTTGCGGGAGGGAAAGAGTGGCAGCGGATGTTCGCGGATGGCTGTACGCGCGGTGGCGGGGACTGAGTCGCGTGAGGGAAGCAGGCCTTCGACGATCGGGTCGTCAGGGGCGTAATCGAGGTGCTGTTGGGAGAGGCACATGCGGAGGAGGGCGATGTAGGCCATGAGGGTGGGCAGGTGGGGCTCGAGCGGGGTGGATTCGGCGGTGCTGAGAAGGGCCATCCAGGTGAGGAGGACGGCGTTGAGGAGATCGTCGGGCGTGCGGGCGTGGCGGTAGCGCTGCCAGGCGAGGGTTACGGCGGTGAGCAGGATGCCGGTGAAGAGGATACCGGTCGGCCAGCCGAGGATGAGTACCTGGTCGAGGTAGGTGTCGTGGGCGTTGGGGACGGGCCACCCCTGGTCCTGGGAGATCTGCGCGGCACGGGCTTCGGTCCAGAAGGCACCGTAGCCGTGGCCGAACCAGGGGCGGGCCGCAACGCTGGTCATGAGCTCGGTCCAAAGGGGAAGGCGGTTTGAGAGGCTGGCGGTGTTCTGGGTGTCGCTGCGGCCCATCATAAAGGCACCCTGGGCCGCGCCACGCAAATTCTGGCCGGCGACGAAGACGATGCAGGGGAGTGCGATGGCGAGCGCGGCGAGTTGGACGAGGGCGCGGGATTGCGGCTGGACGCGCTGGCGCAGGACACGCAGCAGAACGAAGACGAGCAGACCGAGACCGATAAGAGTGGCCATGCGGGAGCGGGTAAGGACGAGGAGGACGAACGCGGTGGTGAGGATGGCGGAGAGCCACGGGAGCCAGCGGGGGCGGCGCAGCATGAGGACGGCGGCGCAGAGGCAGCAGACCAGCAGGTTCATGGCCTGGTAGTTGGCGGTCATGACGCCGGTGAGGCGGTAGTCAGGGTCAAAGGGGGCAAAGAGTTTGAGGACGAAGATGTCCGCGAAAAGCGAAGCGATGCCGGTAAGAAAGGTGGTGGCCATGGCCCAGAGAGCCAGTTCCATGGCGGTGGTGGTGGCGGCGAGGGCGTAGGCGAAGAACGAGACGAGGGCGAAGACGATGAGTCGTTTCAGGGTGGTGGCGCTATCCAGGCTCCACAGGACGCTGCTAGCGGCGAGGGCTAGATAGACGAGAACAGCCCAGCGCAGGCGACCCTGAAAGCAGGCGCGGCGGGGCAGACGCCAGAGCAGATAGCAGGCAATGAGGCCGAGGGCGGGGACGGCGAGCTGCCGGCTGAGGCTGCCTTCAAACTGCTCGGCGTTGTCTGCCGTGGCGGTGGCGACATTTGCGTTGGGCAGGTGGCGCGGCAGGCTGTAGGGGACGGAAAACCACAGCAGAATGGCGAGAAGCGTGCCGACGAAAAACTTGGTACGGCGCAGACTGTGGCTGCCTTGCGCGGTGCTTCGCTGCTGGAGCATCTGCCGGGGCGTCATGCGGGCACCTGCCGGGTGTAAAAGAACTGGCGCAGGGCAAAGACGACGAGGCTGCCAAGGAGCATGGCGGCGGCGGCACCTGGGAGGGCGAAGGTGTGGACGAGCCAGAGAGCGGTGGCGGCCTGGGTTAGAAGGCCGGCGAGGTTGGCGTAGAGGGTGGGGCCGGCACGGTCGATTGCGGACAGAGCGTAGCTTTGCGCGATGGTCGAGGCAGAGGCGACGAGGTTGAGCGCGAGAAAGAACAGGAGAGTGCGGGTATTGCCGGGGGTTGTTTTGAAAAGGAGACGGGCGAGAAACGGGCCGACTGCGACGACGGCCGCGGCGCACAGGGCGGAGCCGGCGAAGAGCAGCCGGTCGAGCTTGCGGACGGTGGCGCGGAGGCGGGGTGTGCCGCCTTCCGCAAGGGCGCGGGAGAGCATGGGCGCGAAGATGTTCTGCAGGCTGACGAGAGCGACGCGGGGGATGTTGACGATGCTTTCGCAGACGGCGTACGCACCGACGCCGCCTCCGCCGAGCGTGGCGCTGAGGAGCCACGGGTTGGCCTGTGCGCTGGCGAGGGCGACCATGTTGCTGCCGAGGAGCCAGCGGCCGAGGCGGAGGTTGCGGAGGGTGTCTGCAAGGAAGCAGCGGGGATGGATGGCGAGGGTGCGGATCTCGCGGGCGAGCCACCAGAGGGAGGCGGCGGAGGCTCCGACGGCGAGGGCGGCGAGGGTGTGAGAGACATCGGCGTGGCGGGTGTGGACGCACCAGGCGACGGCGGCGATCTGGAGAGCGACGGTGACGGCTTCTGTAAAAAAGGCTTCGCGCATGCGCATGTCGGCGAAGTACATGCGGCGGTTGAATTCGCGGAAGAGGAGGATCGCGGCGGTGTAAAGCAGGGGATGGAAGGTGCCGTAGTACATGCCGCGGGCGGGGGTGGAAGCCCATGCGGCGGCAAACAGAAGAAGCAGCATCGCAAAGGCGCAAGCGACGAGCTGCTGCCCAAGGACACTGCCGCGGTAGGTTCGCTGGTGCTGTGCAGGGGTGGCGGCGAGGTTGAAGGTGAACGGTGCCCAGCTAAGGGTGTTGCAGCACTGGATGAGGACGTCCATGGTGCGCTGGGTGAGGATGTAGATGCCAAATTCGCGCTGGGGTGCGTGGCGGCTGAGAAGGGCGGCGACGACCATGTTGCCGAAGCTGTAGACGACCTGGTCTGCGAGGGCGTAGCTGACGCGGCCTGTGACGGCGGCCCGGCATCGGTTGCGGAGTGCGTTGAAGCGTGAGGGGGCAGCGGCGTAGAGGGGGGAGTCGCCGCAGAGCGGAGGCGTGGCGGGGAGCGATGGCTGCAGGGTGCCGGTCACCATGCGGGCTCGGGTGTGGGGTTCAGGACGCCCGGGACGCCGGGCTGGAGCGTGGGACGGGCGAGCTGGCGGTAGAGAGCGTTGACGCGGTCACCGTTGCTGGACCAAAGAAACTGCTTTGCCTGCGCCGTTGCACCTTCGCTGAGTTGCAGAAGGCGGGCGGGATCCGACGCGAGGCAGCGGATAGCGTGGGCCCAGGCGGTGGCGGCGATCGGCGGGGTGGTGACGGGAATGGGGATGCCGCAGGATCCGGTGACCATGTCTGCCGCGCCCTGGTGGTGGAAGGCGAGGACAGGAACGCCGGCGGCAAGGGCTTCAAGGACGACGTTGCCGCTGGTGTCGCGAAGGCTGGTGAAGCAGAAGAGGTCGGCATCGGCCATGGCGGCGACAGCTTGCGGCAGGGAGAGGCGGCCGCGGAAAGTGACGGCCTGAGCCAGGCCGAGACGGGCGGCTTGCCGCTGCCAGCGGATGCGTTCGGGGCCGTCGCCGAGGATGTCGAGGGTGAGGTCGACGGTGCCGCGGAGTTCCGCGAGGGCGCGAAGCAGGATCGGCAGGGCTTTGCGGGGGCGGAGTTGGCCGCTCCAAAGAAGGCGAAGCGGAGGGAGGGCGTGGCCCTGCTGGAAGGCGTGCAGGCGGGCGTGGAAGCGGTGACGGTCGGGTGTGGGAACGGCGGTGAGGCCGGTCTCAAGGAGTTGGCGGACAGGACGCTGGAGGGCGCGGGAGATGTCTGCAGCGTTGGTGGAGTTGGCGGCAAGAAGGGCGGCGGCGTGCGTGGCGGCGGCGCGGACGCGGGGGTGGAAGCGGAGGGTAAGACGGTTGGCGAGGGCGCGTGCGGCTTCGTAGGCGGCGTGTTGCGGCGGCAGCATGGAGAGCATGCGGAGGGGAAAGTTTTGTGTGCCGCCGAAGGGGCCCCAGAGGAAGGGGATGCCGAGCCGCCATCCGTCGCCGGGTTCGCGGAAGGTGCAGACGGTGCTTTGGTGCACGAGGTCGAAGGTGTGCCGGGCGTGCAGAGCCTGTGCAAGGTCGAACGCACGGCGGTGCCACTGCCGGTACGCGCGGTAGTTGTAGTCGGAGGCGAGCCGGTGCTGGAGCCGGCGGCGAAGCTGGGGGCTTTCCGGCGGTGCGTGGATGTGGGCCGCGGCGGGGAGCAGGCCGTCGGCGCGGGCGCGGTCGAGGTCGGCAAGGTTGGCATGGGCGGTGATGACATGGATTTCCGCGGCGCGTGCGGCCTGCAGCAAACGCCCCCAACCGACGCCCCATTCGGAGCCGCGGTAGGGGCTGCATTCGTAGGCCAGCAGCAGAACTTTCATGCCATCTCCGCGCAGGTGCGTGCGCCGTCCCGGAGTGAGGACGTTTCTGCACGCGGAGGCACGGATGCGGCGGGGAACGCGGTGCTAGAAGACGCCGTTGTTCCCCAGAGGATTGAAGTAGACACCGAGGGTTACGAGCCGGACGTAGCGTTCCACCGTCGCCAGGGCGTCCTGGCGTACAAGGACCATATCGTCCGGTTGGAGCAAAAGATCATGGGTGGCGCGGTCGCGGGTGTTGAGGTGGCGCAGATTGAGGACGATGGTCTGGGCGGTGTCGGCGTCGACGCGGCGAAAGATGTAAACGTGATTGAGGGCGCTGTCACCGTTGGGGCCACCGGCGAGCAGGATTGCCTGGAGCGCGGTGGTGGGGCGGCGAAGGTCGAAGCGGGCGGGAGCGCGGACGTCGCCGGCGACGACGATCTGGGGGTGCTCAAACTCTTTAAGGGCGACGGAGACTTCAGGATTGATGAGCTGGGAGCGGGAGAGATCGAGGATATGGACTTGAAGCTCAAGGACGGAGGCGCCGGCGGCCTGGAGCTGCCCGAGGTTTTTGAGGGCAAGGCGGCCGTCGGGGGCGATGGTTTCGGTGTCGTCGAACTCCGGGGTAAAGCGGTAGGAGACGCTGACGGTGTCGCCGGGGCGCAGGAGGTAGGGGGCGCTGGTGCCGTTGAGGGTGGTGTTGCGGGGAGCGGAGACGCCGGCCTGTGCCGGCGTGTCGGCGGTCACAATCTGCTGGGCGCAGACGCTGCCAATGCACAGGAGTGCGGCGAGCGCGAAGAGCAGGACGCGCGCGGCACAGGCGGCGGAGGTGCGCGTGGTGAAGGTGCGGGTAGTGAAGGTACGAGCAGGGGGCATGCAGAGGCTCCTGTGCGCTAGAGAACGCGGTGCAGCCAGCGGGGGATGGGGTAGCGGCGGCGGTTGAGCACCCAGCCGAGCAAAGGTGCGCGGCGGTCGGAAAGGATGACGGAGAGCTGGTCGATAGAGGGGCGGCGGGTGCGGCCGGCGCGGACGAGCGCGACATAGCCGTCGATGCAGGATTCCAGCTCGCTGCTGAGGGTGGATTCGATGTTCGCGGGGCAATCGAGAAGGATGAGGTCCATGTCTTCGCGGGAGCGCTCGATCCAGGGGCAGAGGCGTGCGGCGAAACCGCCACGGCTGCCGACCGGGCGGAGAGCGGTCGCCGTGGCGGGGTCTGTCGAGAGGACCCAATAGCCCTGGCTGGGCAGAAACTGAAAGCCGAAGGAGACGGTGCCGCTGCTGTGGGCGTCGGGGTTGCGGCGTTCAGTTTCGAAGGCTGCCAGCATAGCGCGGACATCCAGGACGGCGACGTTGCTGCCGAACTGGCGGGCGGCTTCCTGGGCGAGCTGGTCGGCGACGTAGCTGACGCCTTCACCTTTGGTGGCGGAGGTGAGCGCGAGGCAGTAGGTGATGGAGCCGGTGCCGCGGGGCCACTCGCCGTGCGGTGTGTCGAGGCCGGTAAAGCTGAAGGCGGAGGTTTCGGCACCGCTGGTTTGCAGGGCTTTGTGGACGCTGAAAAGCAGGCGGCGGTACTCGAGCGCGTTCATCTCTTCCGCGCTGCGGGCTTCGTCGGTGGAGGCAAGGGTGGCGAGGGTGCGGCTGCCGGTGATGCCGTCGAGCTGGGCGGGAGTGTAGATGTAGCCGGACGATGTGTCGGCGTAGACGGCAAGGAGGGTGGCAGCGAGAAAGGCGAAGATGAGGCCGGTGGCGCCATAGAGGATGGGGCGGGGACGGACGGGATCGGTGGTGCTGAAGGGCGGCTGCACCATGGAGACGTCGAAGAGTTTTTCCTTGTCGAGCTGGGCGGAAATGCGGGCGTCGCTCTTGCGTTGGGCGTAGAGGGTGTATTCGGCCTGAGCCTGGGTTTGGGCGCGCTTGAGGGCGTTCACATCGACGGTGGCGTTTTCCAGTTCGTCGAGGCGTCGTTCCGCTTGGTCGAACTGGGTTTGCAGGGTGCTGCGCTGGGCGACGGTGCCGCTGACTTCGCCGGCGGCCATGGTGACGGCGGCGGAGAGCTGCTGGTACAGCGGGTTGATGTCGCTGGCGAGTTCAGTGGCGGGTTTGCTGGAACTGTCGCTGATGGCGAGTTTGGTGTTGGCGATTTTGTCGTCGAGTTCAAGGATCTGGCGGTCGCTGGGGGCGTAGCGGCGCACGAGCTCGGCGCGGCGATTTTCGAGGTCGACGAGAGAGGTGTTGAGGCGCTCCTGCGAGTACTGATTGGTGATGGAACGCTCGACGGTGCGCAGGCGGGCGGGGGTCGAGATGAGCTGCTGCTGCTGGCGATTTTCGCGGCTGCGCTGGAGGGCGAGGGCGGCGTCGGCCTGGGCGATCTGGTCCTGCAGGGTGCTGACGCGTTGGAGCTGGAGTTTTTTCTCGTCGTCCAGGTCGGCGACGCTGTGCTGCAGGCCGTAGTCGGTAAGGGCTTTGCCGGTGCGGTCGAGATCTTCTTTCGCGGCATCGAGCTGGCGGTCGAAGAAGCTTTCGGCGCCGCTGGAGCGGGCGTTGGTGGCCCGGGTTTCAAAGTAGGCGTCGATGATCTTTTGCAGGCCGCGGTCGGCGGCGTCGGGCGATGCGGCGGTGTAGTCGAGGTTGATGAGGTTGGTGCCGTGGACGGCGTCGACGGAGAAGCGGTGCTTGAGTTCTTTGATCTGCTCTTCGGTGCGGCGGTTCTGCACGCCGGCGGAGGGGGCGCCGAGGGAGCGTCGGGCGACCATGGAGGAGCCGAGGAGGTCGACTTCGCTGTTGATCTCGGAGGGGGAGACGTCGTCTTGGGTGTTGACGTGTTCGGGCGCGGTGGCGCTGAGGGGCGTGGCGGCGCGCACGTTCTGCACCATAAGTTTGGCTTCGGCTTTGTACTGCTTCGGCAGCAACAGAATGAGAGCGGCGGTGGCGAGGAGAACGAGCAAGACCGTGAGCGCGACGATACGCTTGCGGCGGAAGACCGCTTCAACAACGATCTGCCGCAGCTTGGCCTGGGCTGCGCGAGGGGGCTTTGCGGCGTTGGTGGTGTCGCCTGTGGGGGGTTGCCGTGCCATGCTATCGAGCGAAGTGTAGCCGGTGCGGTGGCGGGTGCCGGCGTGGAGTGCGGCAAGGGTACCGGGACTGGTTCGTGAGCGAAGCTGCGGGAGAGTGATGCGTTCCATTTTGGGCTTGGGAGCACGCTTGAGCGGCGCGGGTGGCAGAAGCCGAGCGGTATCGCCTGTGCGGTGGCACGTGTACGCAGGTGCGGGGTTTGCCGCTCGTGCAGACCGCTTGAGTTGCCGATAGCGGCTATGTGACGAATGCCGAGCCCATCCTGTTTGTGTCGCGCGAGCCGGTGACGCGGGAGCGGAATGGCAGTACGACGGCGGTGCGGAATTTGCTGGGCCTGCTGCGGCGGCACGCTGTGCCAGTGACGGTGCTGGTAACGAGCGCGGGTAGCCGGTCGCCGCGGTTGTTCTTTCGGTCGATCCTGCCATTGCCGCCCGGCTGCGTGCTGCGCGTGCCCGGGTACGTGCGGATGGGTGCGTGGTATGTGAGGCCATGGGGCGTGATGGCGTGGCTACGGCTGGCGGTGCGCGCGCTGCGGCGGCTGGGCCGTGTGCATTGGTTGGAACATTGCCTTGTGCGGGTAGCGGGGCTGCGGCTGTTTGTGGATTCGTGGGATTTGACCGAGCCGACTGAGCGCGAGCGGGCGATGGTGCGGCGGGAGGAAGAGCGGTCCGCGCCGGCGACGGTGCTGGCGAATTATGCGTTCTGGGGGGCGCTGCTGCGCGAAATGCCGGGGGTGCACCGGGCCATTGTGATGCACGATGTGCTGGCGGAGCATGTGCGGTTATTTCGGGAGAGCGGGCTGGCGCTGGACTGCAACGATATCTCGCCGGAGATGGAAGCTGCCTGGCTGAACGGTGCCGACACGGTGATTGCGGTGCAGCAGGCGGAGGCGGAGGCGGTGCGCGGACGGGTGAGAGGCGAGGTGCTGGTGCAGCCGATTGGGCTGAAGGTGGGTGTTGCGTCCGGGGCACCGGAGCCGGCGCACTGCCTGCTGGTGGCGTCAAACAGTGTGCCGAACGTGCAGGGGTTGCGCTGGCTGCTGGCCGAGGTGTGGCCGCGGGTGCTGGAACGCGTGCCGGAAGCGACGCTGGCCGTGGTGGGAACAGTGCGCGACCGGTGGACAGGCCCGCTGCCGCGCGGTGTGGCGCTGCTTGGCGCGGTAGAGTCACTGGAACTGGAGCATGACCGGGCCGCCGTGTGCGTGGTGCCGCTGCTGGTGGGCAGCGGGATCAAGATCAAGCTGCTGGATGCGTTGTCGCACGGAAAGGCGACGGTTTCTACCAGCATCGGTGTGCAGGGCCTGGAGGCCTGGGCAGAGGGTGCGATTGCCGTGGCGGATACGCCGGAGGCGTTTGCCGCGGCAGTTGTAACGTTGGTGCGGGATGCTGCGTTGCGGCAGCTACGGGAGAGTGCGGCGACGGCGCTGGTGCGGCGGCATTTCAGCGCCGGGAGCTTGGAAGAGACAGCGCTGCTGAGAAGGCTGGTTGCCGGCTCTGCGTCGATGGATCAGGCAGCTGTGTGTGGCGCGAGGTTACTTGAGCGGCAAGGGACACATGGCGCCGCCAGCGGAGCAAAGGGCGTTGATACCGCGCGGCAGACCCATGGGCGAGCCGGTGCCGAGCGTGCGGGTGAAGAGTTCGCCGTAGTTGCCGACGGTTTGAATCGTCTGCGCTGCCCAGATGTCGCGCAAGCCGAGGGGCGCGCCTGCTTCGCGGGTACGGCCGAGAAGGCGGTCGGCGGTGCCTGATTTGCCGGCGGGGAAGGTGGCGGCATTTGCAGCAGTGATGCCGGTCTGCTCGGCGAGCAGAAGGGCTTCGACCGTCCATTGCGCGATGCGATGCAGGGCAGGGTCGCAGGCGCGGACAGCAAGGGCGAGCGGGTCGTCGTTCAGGGATTGCAGCAGAAGATGGTAGTGCGCGGCGTGGGTGCCGAGAGAGGCGCGGATGCCGCCGAGGCGTGTGCTGTCGGCAGCAATGGCGGAACAGTTGTTGGTGATAAAGGCGGCCTCCATCTCGCCCTCTTCCTGAAAGGGAAAGGGAATGTAGGCGACGTGCTCCGCGCGCGACCAATCCTGGAGGGCGACTTCGGTTTCTGTTTCGGCGAGGAAGCAGATCTTCTTGCCGGCGGCATCGGCAGGGGTGCGGATAGTTGCGGTGTCCGGGACGAGCAGGGTGAGGGCGTCGTGGAGTACGGGCGCGGTGAGGACCACGGTTGAGTCGGTGGTGTGCTGGAGGTCGGCGCTGAGGGTGGGGATGAGGTCGATCTCGCCGGCGCGGAGGGCGCGGAGGGCGGCGGTGTCGTCGGGGTAGGTGGTGATGCGAATGCGCGGCGGCGGGCCGAGCAGGGCAACGGCGACGGCCTGGCAGAGGGCGGTATCGAATGCGACGCGGGGGCCGTGATCTTCCGCCGTGGTGTACTCGGCTTCGGTGGCGTCGATGCCGCAGCGAAGTTCTCTGCGTTGCGGCGACGTTGGAGCAGCCTGGGCTGCGGCCGATTGACCGAACAACGCGAGGGCAACGATACAGGCAAGAAGAGAACCAGCCCGGCGATGGGCGGCGACGGTCATGGCGTCCAGGTGCCGGAGCGGGGCAGGCCGGGGGTGGTGTCGGGCCGGGGGTTGAAGTCGTCGGGCACGGGGTTAGGCTTGCCGGTGTCGGTGGGGAGGATGCCGAGGGCGCGGCAGCCTACACCTTCCGCGCGCCGGGTGCGGGCGATTTCGGCTTCGGGAATGATGGCGTAGTCGGCCGGCAGGGGCGGGCGCTTGCCAAGCAGGCGTGCGTTGCTGAAGCCGGTCAGCAGGTCGCCAACGCCGTCGACCTTGTCGTCTGCAGGGCCAAGGTCTTTTTGGTGTTGCAGGGTCTGGCCGAGGGCGCGGCCTTTTTCCTCGTCGGGCAGGTCGGCCAGCGGGATGAGGTTGAAGAGGCGATCGACGAACCGGATGATGGAGCTGTGTTCCGTGCGCTCGTGGGAGATGACGTGCGCTTCGCCGTAGGGGGAGAGGAGCAGGAACGGGATGCGCGGGCCCTGGTCGAGCGCCATGCCATTGGCGTCGAGCGAGCGGATGTGAGGCCGGGCATGGTCGTAAAGGCCGTCGGACTCGTCGTAGGCGATGACGATGACGGAGTCTTTCCAGTAAGGGCTTTGCGCGATGGCATTGATTTCGCGCGCGAGCAGGATTTCGCTGACGCCGGAATCGGCGTATCCGGGGTGGTCGTCGTCGCCGTGATAGACGGTGGCAAGTTTGGGGTTGGGGTCTGCGGGCGGCATGCCGAAGATGTTGCCGTAGCCGCCGCGCACGTAAAAGACGCCGCTGACGGGCAGGTGGTGGGCGGCGATGTCGTCGAAGAACTGGCCGAGTCCGTGCATGTGCGCGCTGGCGAGCGGGTTGTTGGCAACATAGCCGAAGTACTGCGGGCCGTTGTGGTGAAGAACGTATTCCTTGTGGGTGGCAACGCCGGCGGGGTCGGTGGGCTCATGACCGTAGCCCTGCTGGTACCAGCCCCACGGCACAGCGGCGACGCCGTGGCCAGCGATCTTGTGGATGTCCTCCTCCACGTCGCGCAGGTCGAAGACAGGGTCGAAGTCGGAGGCAGTAGTCTGCATGATGCTGCTGCCCATGAAGGAGAGCGGCAGCGTGGCGAAGGTGAGATTGGGGGCGGGAGTTTTGTCGGCGTTGAGTTTGGGCGGGGCCGGGTTGCCGGCGGCGTCAAGCGGCAGGGCGTAGTGGGGGCGCGCGTTTGAAACCAGCGGCAGGGCTGTGCCGTTGCTGCCTTGGGCCAGGTCGGGGTGCAGCATCCATTGCGTCTCGCCGCTTTGGCCGGCAATCATGGCGATGGCGTTGGGGCCGGACGGGCCGAGGACGGTGTCGAAGAACTCGTCGAAGAGGGCGAAGCGGTCGGCGTAGCGCCAAAGAAAAGGTGCGGCATCGCAGTCCACGTGGGACATGACGAGTTCGCCGAACTGCTTGCGCTCGAGCGTGGGCAGTTTGGATGGCTTGCCGTCGACGAGCGTGATGCCTTCTTCCGTAAGGGCGTAGCGGTCGTTGCGCGCGGTCAGGGTGTTGTCGAAATCGAGCTTGCGCACCATGGGCAGGTGAGCGTGATTTACCGAGGCGGTATCAGTGGGATACAGCGGCACGGACTTGCCGGCGGCATCGGTGACGGTGAACGGAATGCGAAACGCGGAGATCGTTCCCACGGTGCCATCGAGATTGACGATGGGCTGCGTGAGACCGGCGGTTTGGCCGGCGGGTTGGGAGTAGAGACCGTCTGCGCCGGGGTAGGTGCCGAAGTAGAAATCGAAGGAGCGGTTTTCCTGGAAGAGGACGAAGACGTGTTTGATCTTCGAGCGGACCAGGGCAAGCTTCTGCTCGGGAGAAAGGAGCGGCTCGTGGCCGCGGGCGGTATACCTGGCAGACTCGGCGTTGGAGCGAGGCGCGGTTTGTACGAGGGTTTGCTGCGCGAGTGCCCAGGGAGTGAGTGCAGAAAGGCTGCACCACAGCGCTGCACGGCGCAGGCGGCGGTATCGGGATGCAGGATGGTGGCGGTGGTTCATGTGTGTTCTATGGTAGCCAACGGCGCCAGACAGGGTGGGCAGGGCTAGGCGCAGGCGGCGCACGTGCCATACAGGAAGAACTCGTGGCCGGTGGCGCGAAAGCCGCGGGGCAGCCTGGGCTTGGGAAGTATGCCGCAGCCCTCCAACTCAAAAACCTTGCCACAGTCATTGCAGCGGAAGTGGTGGTGGTGCTTTTTGCCGGCAACCTCATACCGTGCGGGTTCGCCGGGTATATCGACGCGCACCAGCCATGCTTCTTCGACCAGCGAGCCAATGTTGCGGTACACGGTGGCGATGCTGACCTGCGGCACGTCCTGCTGCGCGTAGTTCAGCACCTCATCCGGCGACAGGGGCCGATCGGCGGTCGTGAAGGCGGTTCGAATGGCTGCCTTTTGCCGGGTGTTGCGAACTTCTGCGGGCATCTCCGCTGGTCCCCTTTCCTTCAAGCATGCCATAGTGCCTGCCGTGGCGTGCGGCGCTTTAAAAGGAGCATGCCGGAGCCTCCGACGCTGGCCTGTTGCGACCATGGCCTGGCTTCCGCGACAACTGCAGAAGCCATGATGTGGCATTTCGCGTGCCCAATTTGAGGTACAGCGGGAGGTGGTGGCCAGAGACGGGATCGAACCGCCGACGCCGGCCTTTTCAGGGCCGCGCTCTACCACTGAGCTATCTGGCCATGGGTAAACCCAGGGAACGCCGAAGCGTAGCGCGCAACCGGGCGGCTGCAGCGGTCACGCAGACTCAGAAGCTGAACGCGACTTGCCAAGTATACCCAACCCCGCCGCCCACGCCAAACCGCTCTCTGCCCATCGTCACACGTACGTGTTGCGGCCGACCGCGCACGGTATTCTGAAACCCACTTCAGCCGGCGGCCCGGCCTGCCTTTACACAGATGCCGCTCGGTTCGATGAAATTTCACCGGCAGGGTCTCCATGCGTCGTCGTAAAACCACCACCACGGCCTGCGTCTTCCTGGTGGCGCTGCTTCTGCTGCCGGTGCCGGCACGCGCGCAGCCCGCCAACCCGGCGGAAGCCCGGACCGCCGCCCGTCTTGAAGCTCTCCGCGACCAGCCTCCTGCGCTGCGCGCTTTCCTGCTCCGCATGCCCAAGGGCGGCGATCTGCACATGCACCTGTCCGGTGCTGTGTACGCCGAGACATTTATCGGCAACGCCGCGGAGGATAGCTTTTGCGCCGATCCCACCAAGCTGGTCCTGCTGCCAAACCGTGGCCTGGCCGACGGTAAACCTGTTTGCGCGGAAGGCACCGTGCCCGCTGCCGACGCCCTGCACAACCAGAAGCTCTATGACGCCCTCGTCGACAGCTTCAGCATGCGTGGCTTTCAGCCCACCCCCGGCACCAGCGGCCACGACCAGTTTTTTGCCACGTTTGCCCGCTTCAGTGGTATCAACAAGGCCCATCTCGGCGAGTGGGTCGACGAGGTGGCCGCCCGCGCCGCGACGCAGAACGAGCAGTATCTCGAACTGATGCACACGCCGGACTTCGCCGTCGCCACGCGCCTGAGCCAGGCACTGCCGGCGCTTACGCCCGGCTCGGACTTTGCCGCGTTGCGCAACCAGTTGCTACAGGCCGGCCTGCGCGACAACATCGCCAAGGACCGTGAAGAGCTGGATGCAATGGAGCGCCGCCGCAACGAACTTGAACGCTGCGGCACGCCCCAGGCCGCGCCCGCCTGCCAGGTGACCGTCCGGTACCTGTTCCAGGTGCTGCGCGCGCTGCCGCCCGCGACTGTTTTCGCCCAGACTGTGCTTGCGTTTGAGCTTGCCTCCGCGGACCGCCGCGTTGTGGGCCTGAATTATGTGCAGCCGGAGGACTCGCTCGCTTCCATGAGCCAGTACAGCGAAGAGATGCACTCGCTGCAGGCACTTCGCCCGTTCTACCCCGGGGTTCATCTCAGCCTGCACGCCGGGGAACTCGCGCCCGGGCTGGTGCCGCCGGAGGGGCTGCGCACCCATATTCGCGAGGCCGTCGATGTTGCGGGCGCAGAACGTATCGGCCACGGCGTCGACATCGCCAGCGAGATTAACAGTGCCCAGCTTTTGACAGAGATGCACGAGCGCAACGTGCTGCTTGAGCTGAACATCACGTCCAACGACACCATTCTCGGCATCCGCGGTACGAACAGTCCGCTTAGCCTTTACCGCGCCTTCCACGTCCCCTTCGCCTTGTCCACCGATGACGAAGGCGTGAGCCGCATCGACCTGACCAACGAATACCTGCGCGCCGTGCAGGATCAGCACCTGACCTATGCAGACCTGAAGGCTTCGGCCCGCGCGTCCCTGGAGCACAGCTTTCTGCCCGGCGAGACCCTCAACGTCATACCCAATTCATACGCCAGCCTGCGTGCCGGCTGCACACCCGCACGCGAGACACCTGCCTGTAATGCCTTCCTGCACGCCAGCGAACGCGCCTCTGCCCAATATGAACTTGAACGGCGCTTTCTCCGCTTTGAATCCGAGACGCCCGACATACAATCCGGGCAAGGAGCCCATCGTTGAAGCGTGCACTTTCCACCCTCGGCCAGATGATCGTCCTTTGCCTCGCCGCTTTTATTGGCATGCTCTTTCTGGGCAGAGTCATACCTTCGCTGCACGTCGTTCACATACTGAGCCAGCAAAACTTTGTGCGACGCCAGTATGAATATGACTGGATTTTTTCTGCCGGTTTTGCTTATGTTGTTTTTTTATTGCTCGGCGTTGTTACACGGCGTATCCGCAGCAGTTGGATTTCCAGCACGCTCGCCTTTGTTCTTACCGTCCTGATCCTTGCGCTCGGCACCAAAATCGGTTTTAAGGACGTCAATCTTCTCTACGGAAATTAGCGCCGCACATACACCTGGTAATCGGCCGTATGTGGGTGGGTCCTGGCTTTGAACGTACTCTCGAGGCGGTAGTTCTCTTTTAAATATGTCGCGAATTGCGGCCAGCGTTTCAGCTTGCTGAACGAGAAATCATCCTGCTTCGGCCAGTTATGCGCACTCAGGATAATGACTTTCGCCGGATGCGACTGTAACTCCAAAAGGAACTTATTTTGTAAGTCAGCAAGGAACGGGCGGGACTCCCCGGAAAACAACATCGTGTCGTTTACAAAGCCGGTGGGCTGCTCGATCCTTAGCTCATAGAGTGCGCCGACACACCCACCGAGCGTCATATCCAAACATTGCACGCTGCCGTTCAGCGACGCGGCCCCGAGCCGCCGCAAATCTGCCACCACCGCCTGCTGCGTACCTACCGGGTACACGTTCAGCGCGTGGTTGCGCCATATCTTCAAAGGCAAGCGCAAGCCGCCCAGCAGCAGCACTATCGCCGCGATTACCCGCCGGTCCCACGCCCGCGACTCCGCGGCGCGTTGTGCGCAGACAAACCCCAGCGGCAAGCCAATCAACAGCAGCGGATACACATGATAGGGAAACCCTTTTCGCTGACCCACATACATCGCAACCCCGATAACAAACCCCGCGGCCAGCAACGCACCGCGCCGCTCCCGCCAGATTTGTGCCCGCACCGCGAGGTACACGCCCAGGCCCAGTACCGCCAACAATGGATAACTCATGACCCGGAAGAACAGGTATCGCAGCGAGTTATTGCCCTGCGCCGCGTACCAGGTTCCCAGCGTGTGTTCCGTGTGCCAGAACGCGGCGAATGAACCCGGCCAATGCCGAAAATAGACGATCGTCGCCATCGCCGGCAGCAGTCCACCCGCACACGACCAGCCCAGCACCGCCGGCAGGGAGTTGCGCTGCAGATTGCCGGCGCGCCGCACATCGCCGGCACCCCACACATCTGGCCGCCACGCATCTGGCCGCCACGCATCCACCAGCGCCGCCCCGACCAGTACAAGCGTCATCAGCACCGCAAACGGCTTTTCCGTGGCTGCCCACCCTGCCAGCACCACACACGGTGCCATCCACATTGCCTGCCGCGCTTCCATACACCGCGCCGCACACCATGCGGCGCCCATCAGGAGCACCGCAATGAGCCACTCCCGCTCGCCCAGGTTATAGGCGCCATCGTTCAGGTGCACCAGCCACGCCAGCATTGCGCCGCACGCCCCAGCCAGGCGTACCCCGCGCCCCGCCAACGCCGCCGCCGTGCCAACGGCACACAGCCCCACAAAGGTGTCCCACCGCCAGAGCCCCGCCGCGTCCGCTCCAAACACCCGCATCGTGGCCCACTCGGTCATCAGCACACCCGGCAGATTGATCTCCACCTGCTGCAGGTACGGTGCGTGCCCCCGCGAGATCATCCACGCCACATAGTGCAGAATTGCAGCGTCATGCACCACCGGAAACGTGCGCGCCCACCATACCTCTCGCGCCAGCGTAACCAGCAGCACGGCAGCACACACGACGATCGCCAGTACGCCCCAACCCCACCGCCGCCGCACGCCAACGACGATCGAGCTCAACCCGTTACACCCAGCCCCTGGGTCTCGAACTGCAGCATGGCATCGTCGTTCCAGCGATGGTCGTCGCTGCGCCAGCCATTCCGCCCGTCATCCATAAAATTCGGGAAGTTCGACCGGCAAAAGCTCTCCCGCCTGTCGAAGTCGATCAAGACCTGCGGAACGCCGTCCAGCCGCAGTGCCGCGCGCTGGCCGTCTGCGCTCCACTCGACAGTCGCCAGCCGCTGCCTGTCGCCGTCCTCGCCGTTACGCATGGCGTCCACGTTGTAGACCAGCATGGCGTCCAGCACCGTCACGTCAAAGTCTTCAGTCACCGTCGCGCGTTCGCCGTCGCACGCATAGCAATAGCCGGCCACACCCTCGTCCTCAAATACCACCCGCCATGCCACGGCGCGCTCCGGCGAATAACTGACCAGCTTTGCCGCACCCACCCGAAACTCCAGCGCATCCATGCCAACATTTTAGGTGATGCAGGTTCTGCTGTTCGTGCGCGCTCCGTATTCTCGTCGCGGCGCCCCGCCGGTGACAACGCCAGAGGCGAAGGGCCAGAAACGAACAGGTTCCCACCGGGCGTACACCCAACCCGATACACTATAGTCAGCTACCCACGATGAGTTTCCGCTTCCACTTTGGCCGTCCCCAGGCCGTCGCCGCTCTACTTCTCGTCTTCTTCTTCGCTGAAGCTCTCGTCGTGATCGCCCGCGCGCCGCTCACCGCGTCCGACTATCGTTATGCCCTGTGTGGCCGCGAGATGTGGGAGAAACCTTCCCCGGCGCTTGGCTATTTCACCACGTGCGGCAACATGCAGGGTGACGGTACCCTGGCCTACCGCATCGCAGCGCTGCCGCTCACGGTTTACGTGCAGTCGCTTCGCCTGCAGGACTACCTGGCCCGCAAAGCCGATGAACGCAAACCGGCGGCCCAGCGCACTTACAGCCCAAATCCTATCGAAGGCTCTGTGTACGACCTTCGCCACCAGATCAGCGGCCTGCCATATCTCCTCCGCGTGCCGTTCGCCCTGGCCGCCGTGCTTCTGGGGGCCGGTCTGTGGTGGGTCTCGCGACGCCTGTTCGGTAACCTCGGCGGCTTCTTCGGCCTTGGCCTCTACGTGCTGTCGCCTGCAATTCTCAGCGCTGCGACCACGCCCAACAACGACATTCTTGCCGCGTGGGGTCTGTTCGCTACCGTGTACACCGCCATCGGCATCGGCCACGCCATGTACGGCCCGACCCGCAAGTGGCGGCCACGCATCGTTCTGTTCACCCTTGCGCTGGGCCTGACTGCGTGTGCCCACGTGCTCGCAGCCGTCGTCGGCTTATTTTTCTCGGCCATCTTCCTGCTGTACGTTGCGGAGCGTCGCCGTACTTCGGTTCTTCCCATTTTGGTCGGCTCCGGCCTGGGTGCACTCCTGATCGTTTTTGCCTCGTACGCCTTCCATCTTGGGGCGTTTTTCTATGTCTTCACCGCCGGTGCCGCGCGTTTCATCCCATCTCAACTGCCTGCGCTCGCCTATGTATCTGCCCTGGCGAATGCGCCCACGACAGTCGCTCTCACCATCAGTGTCGTTCTCTTTTTGTTTGTCCGCCGCTCGCATTATTTCGGCAATACCGCCCCATTTGTGGTCGCGCTTCTCACGCTTCCGCTGGTCACGACCCAGATCACCACGGACCCTGTTGTCTGGGCAATCCCATTTCTGCTCACCTTTATCGCCGGAATTTTCGCCGATGCTTTCGAAACCCGCTACCGCAAACTCTTTCTCGCGTTTGCCGTCACCGTGCTGGCCGCGCAGGCCGTTCTGACGGGTACTAGCCTTCTGATCCTGCACCGCTAGAGATACCTGCCACAGAATCCCGCACGCCGCCGTGTGAAATAGCGCATTCTAGGAATAACCACACAATGATCAATTTTCGCGCACGCCTTTTGATTTCTGCCGCTCTGCTTTCAACGCTGTCGGTCACAGGCTGCAAAAAAGCCAAGCAAATGGCCGCCCAGGCTACCGGTTCCGTCGGCGTTACGGCCCCAACCTACACCGACGAACTCCACGCCGCCATCGATCCCGGCCACCTGGATATTCTTCACGCCAAAGATTTCTCCAACATCCAACCGGAGATTGCCGGCTTTTACGACAACCGGAACTACACCCTGGCCTGGAGCAGCAGCGGCAAGCCCACCAAGCAGGCCACCGCGCTGATGGAGGCCTTTTCCAACGCCCGCCAGCGTGGCCTGGACCCCGAGGATTACGACGCCAGCCAATGGCAGCAGCGCGTCGCCGACCTGGGTACCGACCAGGGTAAAGCCAACTTCGACGCCAGCATGTCCGTCGGTGCGGCTCGATTCCTCAACGATATTCATCGCGGCCGCACCAATCCGCAGTCGTTTTCTTTCGGTATCGACACCAGCAGCAAGAAGTTGGACCTCTCGACTGTCCTCGAATCCCAAATTGTCGACGCGTCTGACATGGATGCCGCCCTGACCGCCTTTGAACCCTCAAACGCGCAGTACAAAGCCCTGAAGGACAGCCTGCGCCACTACCTGGACCTTGCCGCCCAGGACCACACCGACGCGCTTCCCGACCCCGGCAAGTCCAGCATCGCCCTGAGTCCCGGCTATTCCGCACTTCAGCCCCTTGCGCAAAAGCTCGCGCTCGTCGGCGATCTGGATGGCACTGGCGCGCCCAACACGACGCCCGACCTCAGCACCCTTACCGACGCCCTCAAGCACTTTCAACATCGCCATGGCATCGCGGAAGACGGCAAGCTGAACGCTCCCACGGTAACAGCCCTGAACATTCCCATGACCGCCCGCGTGAACCAGATTGCCGACAGCATGGAACGCTGGCGATGGATGTCTGACGAGTACCAGCATCCCGCCATCCTCGTGAACCTGCCGGAGTTCGAATTGCGCGCCTTCGACGGTGAGAACGAAGAGTTTCGCATGAACGTCGTCGACGGTCAATCCAGCAAGGAAGAGCACCACACCCCGATGATCGCGGACCATATGAAATATCTTGTCCTGCGGCCTTATTGGAATCTCCCCGTCGACATCGCGAAGAAAGACCTTGTTCCGCACCTTGAGAAAAATCCGGGGTACCTTGGCGAACACAACTATGAAACGGTCGACAACAAGGGCAATCCCGAACCCGCCTCTGCCGAGCGCATTGCCCATGGCGGGGAGCTTGTTCGCCAGAAGCCCGGCCCCAAAAACTCGCTCGGCCTTGTGAAGTTCATGTTCCCGAATAAATTCAATGTCTATCTGCACGACACCGACTCCCACGCCCTGTTTAGCCGCATCCGCCGCGATTATTCCCATGGTTGCGTTCGCGTGCAGGACCCGCCTAAACTCGCCGACTGGCTCCTTCGTAACAACGACCAGTGGGATCCGCAGAAAATCCAGGACACCATGAACGATGAGACGGTTACCAACAAAACTGTTTCGCTCGGGAAGCCTGTCCCTATCGTGCTGTTTTACGGCACCGCTTACGTCGACAACGGTGAGATCCACTTTTTCCAGGACCTTTACGGCTACGACAAAGACATGGAGGATCAACTCAAAAAGGGTGCGCCCTACCCGCAGAAGCCTGCGGTCCAGCGCGGTGAAGCCTCGGTTTAGCGCACAGGTTAAGCTTCTAGAAGCAATCGCGTGGAGCGCTCAGGGTTCAGCCGCATCCTGGGTGCGTCATGTCTGCGGTTGACCGGCACAGAATCGCAGCTAAAAGCGACCTCCCGCGGGAAGTCGCCCTGGTTTGTCCGTCGTATCGATTTACGCCCGATGCTTGCGTCCGTGCCCACGCCGCAAGCCTGCCACCTGCCGCGGAGCGCGCCCGCCAAACTGCCATTCCCGCACAGGTCCGACATCCACATGCACAAACTGGCTGCGGGGATAGTAGCCCACGCCGCCCATGCCCAGGCTCAATGCCGCGTTTCGCAAAGCCAACGTGCTGACGCCCGGAATCTTGATGTCGATCGCCTTCGACAGGATGTGCTGTGAGTGTTCCGCCACGCCTGTAACCGCGCTCCGCGTCCGCAGAAACTCATTCGACCCCGGCGAGCGGTACCCACACACAACGTCGATCACCGCGTTCGGCCTGTGTAACGTCACCAGAATCCTGTGCAACAGGTCGAATTCCAGTGGATCGTAGCTCGCATTCTCGTTTGTGCGGTGGTCGCGCAAGAAGTGGTTCAGCATCGCCACGCCGCCGGAAAGATACTGCCCATTTTCCTTGAAAGCCACGTCGATCGACTCACCCGTATGCAGGTGGTGCAATCGCAGCCGCATCGTCTGCACCAGTCCGGGCTTCGGCGACATGGGCGGCGGTACCGGGGCTGTGGGCGACGCTGTGTCCGCGCTCACAATCAGGGTGGTGCCGGCAAGTAGCAGGGCAGCGGCCACGCTTCGGCCAGTACGGGAAGCAATCGCAGTCAACAAAGGCAAACAGATCTCCACAGTGTCAGGCGTTGATTGTGCAAGAAGCTCTTTCGCGAATGTCGATTTCCGAATCGCATTCGCGCATTGTTACTACCGTACCTTACCGCATAACCGGAGAACAACCAAACGACAAAGTGCGGGTGCAGCGTGCCACGCTACGCCTTGTAGAGGCTCCTGCACCGGATGTGGTTCAACCGATTTCCGGGTGGCACATCCATCTTTCGGCAATGCCCTCTGCGATACCATCGGCCAAGACTACGCCCGCACTAGCTACCAGGAGCACCTGTGCCTCCGTCCTCGACCGCCGCCGCCGTGCCCGTACCCCGTCCCTCTGGCCGCGTCCGCATTCTTGTGGGATGTTTCCTGCTGCTTCTTTGCGCCATCATGGCAGTTCGCACGCTTCACTGGCCCTGGAGCAACGACGCCCAGGTTTTTCACTATGCCGTTTTCCTTATGGGCCGCGGCTTCGCTCCGTACCGCCAGATCGTCGACCTGAACCTTCCCGGCAGTTACCTTTCCGAGTGGCTGGGCATGCATCTTGCCCGCTCCACCGACCTTAGCTATCGCTTGTACGATCTTCTGCTGCTGGCCGTGTTCGGCTGGGCTTCTATCGTAATTGCGAAGCCGATCAACTGGTTTGCCGGCCTGCTCGCCGCCACCCTGTTCGCCCTTATCCATGGCTCTGAAGGCGCATGGATGCTTGCCGAACGGGATTTTGTCATGGCTGTTCTGCTTGCTTGCGCTTGCGCTCTGACGTTTAGTGCCACCCGCCAGCAAGCGGCCGCACACCCCCGGACAGCGATCATCGCCAAGCTTTTTGCGGCCGCTACCCTCGTCGCTCTTGCCTGTACCCTGAAACCCTTTGCCGCCGTTTACGCTCTTCCGCTGTTTGGCCTTGCGCTTCCGGCGCTCCCGAAAGCCATGCGCACCGGGGCCGCGCTTGGTCTGCTCGCAGGTGCCAGCCTTGTGCTCACCACCACCCTCGCATTTCTGCTCTGGCGTAGTTCCCTGACAGCTTTTCTGCAAAACCTTTCCCTTGCCGCGGGCTACAGCGGCCCTCACCGGACCCCGTTCACCTATATGCTGCACCACAGCACTCCGCGGGGTCTGCTGCTGCTGCTGCCGCCTGTGCTCTACCTGGCGATCCGCCGTCGTTCCTGGCGCAATCCCGAGCGCCTCACGCTTCAGATTTCCGCGGTACTCGGCCTGGGCAGCTACTTCATTCAAAATAAGGGCTTCATCTATCACCGCTATCCCTTGGTCGCCTTCGCACTGCTCTGGGTTACGTTGGAATGCACCGAAGCGCTTCAAAGCCTTCGTGCCAGCGCTCTGCTAAAGCCTGACGCTCTGCTTGCCGATGCCACCCTCATTACCGCAATCGTCGTCGTCGCCCCGTTCTATCTTTACCGTGTGTTTCACATGCCCGCGCCCAACGCGTTCGCCCTCGGCCTGGTCGACGACATCCGTATCCTGCAGCAGACTCAGCCCGATCTCGCGCTGGATACCCACATCCAATGTCTTGACGGCATTGCCGGCTGCTACAGCGCCCTTTACCGCCTTCAACTCGCCAGCAGCACAGGCTTAATGGGCGACCAGCTTCTGTTCCAGCCCGTCGTCACGCCCGCCGTTTCCCGTGCCCGCGCACTTTTCCAACAACAACTTTCCGCGAATCCGCCGACCGTCTTTGTCGAGACGAATTACTGGTACGGCGGACCGCAGCAGTTCACCAAAACTGCGACCTGGCCTGCTTTCGACTTTTGGCTCCATGCCCACTACACCGCGATCCGCACCCGTACCTTTCCGCAGCGGCCCGGTGAGCCAAACCCCATAGGCTACCGTATCTACCTGCGCCGCCCCTGATCCTGTCCCCGCGCGGCTTGTACCCGTCGAACGCAGCCCAATCCGGTACTTTGGTGCGCGACAACATTGCCGCAAAAGCAAACGCACTACGATGGCCCGCATCTCTCTCCTAGCCCAGGCCGACGCCATCGCGCGTCACGGGACGGCGCCACATCTGTCTGGCGCAGGAGAGATACACGATGCACATCTACAAAACGCTCATCGCTGCAGCCCTTATGGTGACAACGCTGTCACCCGCGGCAACTACCATCGCCCAGTCCGACTTTCATAACGATCCGCGGTATCACCACGGCGGCATCGGCACGGGCAAAGGTGCCGCCATCGGTGGAGCTGGCGGGGCCGGCATCGGGGCTCTGGCCGGCGGCGGCAAGGGCGCACTCATTGGCGGAGCTTTGGGAGCAGGCGGCGGAGCGCTTGTGGGTCATCAGGTGGCCCACAAACGCCATCAGCGTCAGCGTCGCGCCTACTACGCCCGCCACCATAACGGGTACTGACGCCACCAAGTGGCGTGTTTCAGAGGTGATACGGCGTTTGTCGAACTGACTATACCGCTGCGGCGGACTTAACAGAACTCCGGCTCTCGCGGGTGTAACTCGCAGTTGTCACAGAGGCATGGGACACGTCTCTGGGCGTTTCAAGTGCCCAGTGTAGATTGGCCAGCATTGAACAACATGCCGGCCAATCTTCGTGCTTTCTGTAGGCTTGTCGCGATACCGCGCTGTTAAGCAAATAGTTCTACCAAATCTGGCGATCCTCGTCCGGCCATACCGGCTTTTCGCCCCGGCGACTCCCCTGTACCCTTGCCTGTTCCGGTGCCTGCGGATCCTGCAGCTTCGTCGCCCGAGGTTCCAGCGCCGTCGTCATCGGCCGGTGCAGCTTGCCGTCTAACCCCTGTTCCGTCCAGGACTTCCAGGTGTCCTGCGTCTGCGCCGCACGCGGTCCATGGTTTCTTGTCCCAATCGCCAAGGCTGACGTTACTACCATCCCATATTGCCGCTGATTGCACCGCATGCACCGAAGTGGCAGTCGCAACAGCAGCAGTTCCTTGATGTCCGCCAACCGCACCCTCGACCGGCGAAACCGGGTATATCCACAAAACTGACATGCCACCACGCCCGCCGGGATATCCAGCACCCCATCCGGCCTGTACGGATCGATTTGGCCCTTCCACGCCGCGTCGGCAACAGTCGTTACCCGAGGCTCTTCCGGCCTGTCCCCCATGTCGCCCACGCGCCACCTCTCGCTACAGCCTAGCCTCTACCTGCCAACCCCGCAACGACACGTGCGCGAGCGCCTTTCTCCCGCTGCGCCTGTCGTTAGCCAGCACTGCGATGACCAACAGAATCGTCTTCAGCCCCGCTCGCTGCACCGCGTAATCCCTTTTCGAGCGACTCAAGCTAAGTCGTTAGCTTGTCTCCCGTCAAAGGGTCATAACCCATACGTTGACGAAGCTTTTGGAGAGAAGAAGCAGGTCCACCCGTAATTTCTGTCGCATTGTGTTAGAACCTGAACACCAATGAGCGATGCTGTTTTGCTTGGAGGACAGCGTCCATTCTTTGCAGGAAAGCCTCACCTGCTGCTGTTTCTGTGTCGAAAATAGCTACTCGCCCCTCGCCGCCACGCTCACTGTATGGTCAATAAGTTTGCTCATCGCCGATTCAAAAAGTACTGCTTGAGGTGTTAGGTCAATTTTGTTCATGTCACCATCCTGTAGGTCTAACTGGTCCGGGTAGAACTGACCCTCGTTGCATCCAAATCTGGTTTGCGTCGCCCGGTAAACTTTCTTGGACGGCGGCTGGTACGGCCAATACGGTATTGACGCCGATCTTGCCGACTGCCTCGGCAAATACTTTGCCTCCATCTTTTGCGCGCAGCTCATGCCGTCCAGGTTTTCCGCGGTTCCCTATTTCTCTGGAAAACAGCTGGCTTTTGACATGTACCCGCAGCACAGCCCTACGCCGATAACGTTAAACATGTGTCAATTTGATTCAACCCGCAGATTGCGTAAGCAGTAAGATCTTCTGCCCAAACCCTTCCGTCATGCCCGGAACGGTGTTATAGCATTTCCGCTCGAATCAACATCTACAAACAGGAAAGCATTTTTAGGCGAGCAATGGGAACATCCTCTGTATTTGAAAGAATGTGGACCGCTAATTCGCGTCGGCGGTCGGTAGAGAGACGATCAAATTGATGCGCGAAAAACTCCACAAGTGAAACAATTTCTTGGTCCTGATCAAACCCAACTCCAACGGCAAATTCGATTCCTTTGAGGAGAACTTGCTCTGGAATCAAGAGTGAACGTCTCGCATCCAGTATCGAGCGGATTCTTTGTGCGTCTCCGGCAATATTAGCTCCGTTTGTCATCCTAGCCTCAACAAGACATCGAGTGAAGCAAGCGACTCTGGCATCTCAACTCCGAGAGTGTCTAGAATCACCTGGCCTGCAAGCCTGAGTTGCTCAACGGTTCCTGCAGGTAATTCTGTTGTTGCTCTTTGCAAAATAGTCAGAGCAGCACGGTTCAACGCCATTAACTTCGCTGGCAGGTAAGGATCGCGAAACTCAGAGAAATGGTTCCAACTCCGCCTTAAGTAGATATCGATATCCCATTCAGATAACCGACGCTCTTTAACTTTATCGATTTTCCGATTCCATTCGTCTTGAATGGTCTGGCTCTGACCTGTGTAAAGTTTTGTGAGCCAATTCATTTCTTCTGCATCAACATTGATAGGCCACCTCTCCCTCGGAGTGATGCGGAGGAGTACGATCTCCCACGCCGATACTTGAGGTTGATTAGCATGCGTTCCTAAAAAGGCGGTACGTTCCCAAGATAGATATCGTTGGAAAACAGCTGCGTCTAACTTGCGTCGAAGGCAGCTCAGTATAAATTCGTGAGGCTCTTGCGAGTTTAGGCTTTGTACCCCCTCATGAGGAGAGAGTTTGAATTCTATCCGTGCAGCCTCAATGCAAGTGCGAAGGATGGACAGGAATGCTCCAGCCTCTACAAAATCAAGTCCCAGAAGAGCGTACAAGTCTGCTACACCTGCCAGCGAAAGCAGCGAATAGAGTTCACTCCAGTGTGTTTGGGTAGCGTGATTAATTAGTGTCGGTGTAGACATCGTTCTCCCTCAAGGAATAGGCACAAGATCGCGAGGTGGGTATAACCGGGATCCTTCAGATACGATTAAGTACAGCACGAGAGCCCCTCCAGTAAGGCCGGTGACATGTTCCCAATAGGCCCAGTCAAGTGGCTTAAACCCGGATGAAGACGGCTCTGCAGTTGCACTTTGCTGTGTTTCCCCTTTCCATTCGTCAGGGGATGGTACTGGCTTAGTTGCCCATTTCCACGCGTCTACCGGAATCGGCGTGCCGGAACCGCACCCATTTCGGTCATACTCCGCAAGCTTGTCGCGAAGCCCGCGCTGCTGTTCCTGTATCGCTCGTTCATGATTGCTCCACGACTGGCTTCCTGGCCCATTTGCTCCATCGATCTGTTCACGAAACCTGTTACGTAACCCCTGTGTCCCTCCACCATTAATTTGACGTTTGTCACGATTTATAAGTTCGTCGATCTTCTTGGCCAGTTCTTCACAAGGATCGTTCGTGTTTTGTGAAGACAGAAGAGCGGCTGCCCCTGCCAGTGTAGAAGCAGCACGTGAGCTTTGACTTAGAGCAGGCTCGGGTTGAGCGTCATTAGCTGTTGAACTACCGGCCTATGTAGTTGTCAATCCTATTTCTCTGGAAAACAACTGGCTTTTGACATGGACCCTGCCTTTGGGTGCGGACAGGATGATGTCGCCTGCGGTCTCGATGCGCAGCAGCGCCCGGGTGGTGTCGCCGTCTTTTTCCGTCATCCGCAGCAGGTTGGTGTGCGGTGTGGCCAGGACCACGGTTTCCACGCCCGGCGTGTCGATCATTTGCAGACGATTGCCGCTCTTGGTGACAATTCGCTTGACGTCGTTGTCCGGAATATCGGCTTCCGGCGCAAAGAACCCCAGCCGCGGTGCCGCCTGCACACCGTTCTACACCGACCCCACCACCAGCGGCCGCTCCGGGTCGCAGAAAAGTCGCTTTTTTCAGATGGTAGCGGGATTTCCTTTGACGTCGGCAGATGCTCGCCCATCAATTCCAGCCGATATGTCTTGCTGATGGTGTAGAAGCTCTCGTCGAAGATGTCGATGCCCAGAGCCTTGCAATACAAATTCAGCATTTCTGGAGTAAAACGGTCCCGAATGCGTTTGGCGTTGTAAGCTGCGAGATCTTCAAAGGGTTGCGGCGTTCCAGTTGCACCAAAGTCCCATGTGTAACCGTCGTAAGTCGCGTAGATGGCACGAACAGTGTTGAGCCAATCTGTCCGAGTCGGTCCGTACAACGTAAACATGCATGCAGGGAATTTATCTTTCACGTCGTCCGGCACGTAAACAGCTTCGAGTCCTCTGCAACCTATGGTCTCGGCGAGGTAACCACACATGCCGCCAAGGTCAGGCGCTGGAGAACGATTGCAAAAAATAGCCGTCCAGGATTTATTTGTCTGCAGCATCAAGTAACGACGAGCTTGAATTGTTGTTAGAGGATACAGGGACTTCACCGCGCATTTCAGGTCGACGCACCTGGTACGTGTTGAATGAACAGTAACATGGCGAGGAGCAAAAATACGTTCAGCCCACTCGGTGTACACCTGCATGACAGTGTTCACGCTACATTCCAGAAACGCGATCTCACTCGTTGTGGCTACAAACTCGTTATTGAGAAGGCTATTTGTCATTTGACTCTTTGGAGGGGGAGACCTTCTTTTGAATAAGGGCCGCGACTCCCATTGCAGCCGCAATCCCTTCGCCCCGCCCAGCTCCGGATCGCCGTCCTCGAACATGACCGCAACCTCGTCGCCAACCTCGGGCAGGAACATCAACCCATGTCCCGCGTCAAGCCCGTAGGCCCCTGTCTATGGTTCGAATTCAATGGTTTGCTCTTTAGTCGCTAAACCGGCTTTGAGCGCAACCAAAATTTGGCTTTTTAATATTTCGTCAGGTAATTTAAGATTTAATGTTCTTTCGCCAACCTCGAGTGTTGAGGCGTACGCCACGAAATCCGGAGAGCCGTACCCACGGTGGTATGCCTCGCATTCTATGTAAAAGTAAACGCCTCCGTACCAGCCAGCAATATGACTACGACATATCTCCTGAAATGTGACTTGATGCATGGTGAGCGTCCGCGCAAGCAGCTTGTTATTTATAGCGAAGATCAATGGGAACCTGTTCCCAAGCCTCGCTTGTGAGATAAGGTAGCAGCACGCTGGATGCAAGATGTTGGACGCTACCGATGTATGAATCGAAGCAGAGAAGAAACTCATTTGGATCTCTTGAAACGTCATCAAGATGAATTTGCACTTCTTTGTGCTTGATGAGCCAGTCCTTTATCGCAAAATTCTGCCCGTTTCCTTTGTCTATATAGGAATGGAAGCCTGCTATGTTAAGTGTCGTTGTTACTGAGAAAGCTAAGTAGAGCTGGCGGCCGGTTTCACTTTGGGTGAATTGAAATCTGATGATCGGGAAATCAGTTTCGGTACGCTTCATATATGCATCGGTGAGTTGTAATCCTAAAGATGAAAATTCGTTAGCTTTGTTTTCGATTAAGCGATGTGCACTGTTTATGAACGAACGGTCTGCATTAGTCATCTTCCGCTCCCAAAAATCGGGTTTCGTCTCTATCTCATGAAACGCTTTGGCCTTACTTGCCGCTCTGGCAGGAACATGAAACAAACGTACACGTCACCTTTGCGCGGAACTCCGCCGAAGCAAACTGCGACTCGTCTGCTTGCAGCATCTTTGCTGTGAGGCGTAAGCACATGTAGCCAAAGTAGCTGCCGAGCTGTCAACCCATGTCAGGAGATAGTTGGCAAAGACGAAGTAATCTTCACCGCACCCCATTCGCCTTCTAAGTAAAAACTGCCATCCTCTTCGTAGAAGCTATCAATGTTTCCGAAATCGGTGCTTCCATCTAAATCTAGTATTGGGTCCATTTCTTTTCTTGACCAATCTACGGATTCTATCTTTGGAAAAATTATGCTTTGATGCGCGTAACAGTACTTCTCATTAAATTCTGGAGTTTTATACAGCGGGTGACCCGGTAACAGAACAGCTTCTAACTCAATTGTAAAGTCGAAGGAGGGTTCAATTGAAAGAACGAAGCTGTCCTCAAGGTAAATAAATTGAAATCCAGGGAGGTCGCTGTATTGTGTTTTCATTACTTGTCCCAGATGATCGGTGTGTGATTGTCGGGGCTCTTGCGAGTCACCGGATTACCTTGTGTATCTATACGCTGTCCCTGTTCATTTCGAAGCTCGACATGGGGGTCCGCACTTCCTGGAGCTCGAGTGCTGCCCTGCTTGATCGTACTTCTTACAACGCCATTTTCGTCCGTGTATTTGATTGGGCCATTCTCCGTTTGACTTCTTCGCCAGCCATTTTGTTCAGACCATTTTTCGACTTGACTGGCGGTTGGCGTTCTCCCATTTTGAAATGGATTACTAGGCAGTTTCTCTGGATCGGACCCTCCTTTCCTGCCGAATTTCGCAAGAATTAATGCTAGCGCACTGACGCCGATTTTTCCGACCGCATCGGCAAAGAGCTTGCCCGCACGCTTCAGGTCTTCCGAGGTCTTCGCCTGCTTACAGCAGAGAGCATAGAAGTCGTACAGCTCCTCAAGGCCCTGAGCCAGTTGTTTCAACGCTTGATACGCGAAGACCGCCGTTGCCGCAGCAACAACAACGGCGATGGCGTCTGCAATCCAGCCAGCAGGCGTGAACTCCGAAGCTGCAGCTGCCACAAACATGATTGCTAGACTTGCTGCGATTCCTTTCGCGCCGCCCAAGGCGTCCAGCACGCCTTTCCCGAGCGGAGCCTGTGCAATGGCTGCCTCCATCTTTTGCGCGCAGCTCATGCCGTCCAAGTTTTCTGCCGTTCCTATTTCTCTGGAAAACAGCTTGCTTTTGACATGTACCCTGCCTTTGGGCGCGGACAGGATGATGTCACCTGCGGTCTCGATACGCAGCAGCGCCCGGGTGGTGTCGCCGTCTTTTTCCGTCATCCGCAGTAGGTTGGTGTGTGGTGTGGCCAGGACCACGGTTTCCACGCCCGGCGTATCGATCATTTGCAGCCGATTGCCGCTCTTGGTGACGATCCTCTTGACGTCGTTGTCCGGAATATCGGCTTCCGGCGCAAAGAACCCCAACCGCGGTGCCGCCTGCACACCGTTCCACACCGACCCCACCACCAAAGGCCGCTCCGGGTCGCCGTCCTCGAACATCACCGCAACCTCGTCGCCAACCTCCGGCAGAAACATGAAACCGCGACCCGGCCCGGCATGCGACGACACCAGACGTGCCCAGTGCGTCGCATCTCCCTGCCAGAAGAACTGCACACGCAGCCGGCCCATCTTCTTCGGGTCGTCGTGTGCCACCACGCGTGCGGGCACCACACCTTCCCACTGCCGGTGCGCCGGCGCTTCCGCGCTCCGCCAGGCCTTCCACGGCGTGCACTCAAACCTGTTCCAGTACCCTTCCGGCGTCCACCGGTGATCCA
>CAXTJO010000022.1:0-50727 GCA_964244665.1 uncultured Terriglobus sp. | reverse complement strand
GACGGTGCTGGGCGACGGGGTGGAGGTGCAGAGTAACGCGTGCATCGACCGGGCGAGCATTGGAGAGACAGTTATTGCGCGGGGGACGAAGGTGGACAACCTGGTGCAGGTGGGGCATGGGTCCAGGGTGGGTGAGGATACGCTGCTGTGCGCGCAGGTGGGGCTGGCGGGGTCGAGCGTGATTGGGAACCGGGTGATCCTGGCGGGGCAGGTGGGCGTGGCGGGGCACTGCACGGTGGGGGACGATGCGGTGGCGACGGCGCAGAGCGGGATTCCAAACGACGTGGAGGCGAAAGCCGTGGTGTCCGGGTACCCGGCGATGAATAACCGGCAATGGCTGCGATCGGTGGCGGGGTTTGCGCGGTTGCCGGAGCTGGTGCGCGAGGTGCGAGCGCTGCGGCGGGCGGGGACGGACACGGCAAAGTAGGCGATGGAGGGGTAGACGATAGCGGGTCAGGGTGACTGTGCCCGCGTGGTGTGCATCTGATTGAACTGAAATGTCAGACGGTATCAAGGCAGGCGGCAAGGTGGATGGGGTAGCGAGCGAGGCTGCTTCGCGGCACGTGCGGGTGTTGCTGCTGGACGACGATGGAGCGAACCTACTGCTGCGGAGCGCGATTCTGCGGCAGAACGGGTACGAATGCCTGACAGCGTCAAGCAGCGAAGAAGCCGACGAAATGCTGGACGCGGCAGATATCGCGGTGCTGGATTACCACCTGGGGGAGGGTAAGTTCGGCACGGAGGTAGCGCACAGGCTGCGGGTGCGCAGGCCGTCCGTGCCGATTATCATTCTTTCGGCGACACTGGAGCGCAGATTCGGCGGGCCGGAGGATATGCACCTGCTGAAGGGCTACAGCTCGGTTGACGATTTGCTGTCGGCGCTGCGGAGCTTCGGTGCCAAGCGGCGGGGCGCGCCTGTGCTGGTGGATGCCAGGGACTTCTATTATCAGCGCATTGCGATGGCCATCGGCGTGGATGTGCAGGTGCAGATCGTGGACGGGGAGTGCAATTGGGTGTACGTGAACGAGAGTGCGGCGCAGTACTTGCAGAAGCCGCGCGATTGGTTTGCGGGACGGAACCTGTTTGTGGACATGGGCGACCGGGTTCGCGACTGGCGTGACGTGGTGACGACGGTTGCGCAGACGCGGGAAACGTACATCGACCGGACACGGCGGGGTTTGCTGCTGGAGCCGAAGGCGGAGGAACGGGATGCGACGTGGAGTGTGCTGGCGTTTCCGATCATGCTACACGATGGTGGCAACGGCGTAGTGCTGAGCGCGCGGGTGCTGGGCTGAGCGGGGCCTGCTACTCTTTGCGGATGCGTTTGGTTCGCGGCGTTGTCGGCAGTGTGAGCCTGGCTTTGCTGGCGGGGTGTCATTCGCACTACGTGGAGGCGACGATTTCAAATGCGAGCCCGGGCGTGGTGACGGTGGTGCAGGTGGAGTATCCGAGCGCGAGTTTTGGCGTGCAGATGCTTCAGCCGGGGCAGGTATTTCATTACAGGTTTAAGGTGTACGGGTCGAAGCCGATCGCGCTGAGCTACTTCGATGCCAAAACGAAGGAGCATCACCAGACTGGGCCGGTGCTGCGCGAGGGCGACGAGGGCCGGCTGCAAATCACGGTCAGGTCGGATCATGCGGACTTCGAGATGAGACTGCAGCGGTGAGCGGGCCGGTGCTGTTGCCGGAAGCTGCGGGATTCTTCATTACGTTCGAAGGACCGGATGGGTCTGGCAAGACGACGCAATTGCGTTTGCTGGCGGAGTGGTTTGGGCTGCAGGGTGTGCAGCCGGTAGAGCTGCGGCAGCCGGGCGGGACGGCGCTGGGCGAGCGGATTCGCGGGCTGGTGCTGGACAGCCGGGCGCACGAGGCCATGGGCGCGTTGTCGCCCATGGCGGAGCTAGCGCTGATGTTCGCGGACCGGGCACAGTCGATCGAGGAAGTGATTCAGCCGGCGTTGCGGGAGGGGCGGGTTGTACTGTGCGACCGGTACACCGATAGCAGCGAAGCGTACCAGGGAGCGGGGCGCGGACTGGGCAGTGCGCGTGTGCTGGCGTTGCACGCAGAGCTGTGCGGCGGTTTGCAGCCGGACCTGACCGTGCTGTTGCTGCCGGATGTGGAGAGGGCGCTGGAACGGGCGCGAGAACGGAACGAGCGTGCGGTGCGGCAGACGGGCGCGGACGAAAACCGGTTTGAGCGCGAGGGCGAGACGTTTTTTCGGCGGGTGCATGCGGCGTACATAACGATTGCGGCCCGGGAGCCGGAGCGGGTGGTGGCGGTTCGTGGCGATGGCGGGATTGAAACGGTGGCGCAGGCTGTTCGTGAGATCGTGCGGACTCGCTGGAAGGGCCGTGGGACGAGGGACGTCGGCGTTGCGAACGGCGTTTAATAGCAGCAGATGAGTTCTCTTGAGAAGCCGGTGCGGGCCGTTGACGAGACGCAGGATGCGCTGGCGCACGATACGGGTTTTGCATTCAAGCCGGCGTACAGCTACACGACGAAGACGGGGACGTGGCGCATCCCGCCGGGGCTGAAGCGGGCGCTTCCCTTTTACCTGCATAAGCCGTGGGCGCGGCTGGGAAAGCCGATCCGGTTATTTCAGCACATGGCGAAGCACCTGGGGCCGATCGCGCATTACAGGCTCTTTGGCATTCATGTGGTTTTTGTAAACGAGCCGGAATATGTCCGCGAAATCCTGATCAACCAGGGGCCGAGCTTTGTGCGGGAGCGCACGGTACGGCGGCTGAAGGTGTTGCTGGGCGAAGGGCTGCTGACAAGCGACGATCCAACGCACAAGCGCAGCCGCCGGATTGCGGCGCCTGCGTTCCACAAGGGGCGGATTGCGGCGTACGCGGACACGATGGTGGCGAGCGCGGCGGCGATGCGCGAGACGTGGGTGGATGGCGAGGAGCGGGATATTGTGGCCGCGATGATGCAGCTTTCGCTGGAGATTGTGGCGCGGACGCTGTTTGCGACAGAGGTGGACGAGGATGTGCGTGCGATCAACGACCAGACCAACGCAATTATGGCGATTTACAACTACCTGATTGCGTTTCCGAACCTGGAGGCGGTGCTGCATTGGCCGATTCCGGGTGTGATGAAGTTCAAGCGGGCACGGGCCAAGCTAGACCGGGTGGTGAACCGGATCATCGCGGACCGGAAAGCGGAGGGCGTCGAGAAGCTGTCGGAGCGGACGGATTTGCTGAGCCTGCTGCTGGTGGCGCGGGACGAGGACGGGTCGGAGTTGAGCGATGAGGCACTGCGGGATGAGGTGCTGACGATCTTTTTGGCGGGGTACGAGACGACGGCGAATGCGCTGAGCTGGACGTGGTATTTGCTGTCGATCAACCCAGAGGCGTCTGACCGGATGGCGGCAGAGCTGGATGAGGTGCTGGGCGGGCGCGTGGCAACGCTGGAGGACTACGCAAGCCTGAAGTACACGCGAATGGTGATTGCGGAGAGCATGCGGCTGTATCCGCCGGTGTGGGCGATGGGGCGGATGAGCACGGTGCCTGTCGAGCTGGGGCCCTACCGGCTGCCGGCGGGGACGCACTGGTTTTTTAGCCAGTATGTGTTGCAGCGGGAGGAGCGGTTCTTTCCCGATCCGCTGCGCTTCGAGCCGTTGCGGCACACGGAAGAGGAAGCGGCGAAGCGGGACAAGTTCGCATATTTTCCGTTTGGCGGAGGCGGGCGGCAGTGTATCGGCGAGGGTTTTGCGTGGATGGAATCGGTGCTGGTGCTGGCGACGCTGGCGCAGCGATGGCGGATGGAGTTGTTGCCGGGGCAGACGGTGGATGTGGAAGAAAAGATTACGTTAAGGCCGCGGTACCCGATCCGGGTGAAGCTGCATGCACGGTAGGCTGAGGGCATGAACGGTTTGGTGGAGCGGACGGGAAATTTGACCTTGGCGGTAACGGGGGCAAGCGGTGCCGTATTTGCAGGAGCGATGCTGCGGCTGCTGGCAGCGGACGAGCGCGTGCGGCGGGTGGACGTGGTGGTGAGTGATAGCGCGATGCGCGTGCTGGCGGAGGAACAGGGGCTGCAGGGTGGGCGGGCACGGGTGTTGCAAACATTGGCTGCGACGGCTGGAGCGGATGCACCGGTGCTGGACGAGGCGCGGTTCCGGTTGCGGGACGATACGGATATTGGCGCGGGCATTGCGAGTGGGAGCTACCCGAGCGACGGCATGATTGTGTTGCCATGCAGCATGGCAACACTGGCGGCGATCAGCCACGGCATGGCGCAGAAGCTTGTGGGGCGGGCGGCGGATGTGTGCCTGAAGGAGCGGCGTCCGCTGGTGTTGTGCGTGCGGGAAACGCCGTTCCATCTGATCCACCTGCGGAACATGGTGCAGGCGGCGGAGGCAGGGGCGACAGTGTTTCCGGTGATCCCTACGTTTTACAACAAGCCGGAGACAACGGTGGAGATGGCAAGGCAGTTCTGCTGCCGTGTGCTGGCACATGTTGGGCTGGCCCAGGCAGGGGCGTACCGGTGGAAGGACGAGGCTGCGTTGTAAGGCTAGACCGGATTGCCTCCAGGTGTAGTTCTACCTGGGAAGAAAGCAGGTTTCTCCGCTGCGCAGGGCGGTAAAGCTGTCCTGCTCCGGTCGAAATGACCGAGCTGTACCTTAACGAAGGAATTATTTAGTGGCGGTGGCGACGACCGGGCGGCGGGATGACGGTGACGGAAGGCGGTAAGGGCGGATCGGCGTTGAGAAAGGCGAGAGTGGGTGGGATGGCTTGCGGGGCGCACTCTGCCGCAGCGAGATGGCCGCAGCCGGGTAGCTCCGCGAGGACGGAATGTGGCACGAGTTGGTGGAGCCGCTCGGCGGAAGAGAGGGGTGTGAGTTTATCTTCCATGCCCCAGATGAGGAGTACCGGCATGCGGAGATGCTGGACGCGGAAATCGAGGACTTCCTTGCCGTCGAGCATGCTGCTAAGCGAGTTGTCGACGACCCAGGCGTTGCGCTGGAAGCGGCGAATCAGGCCGGGAACGGCGAAGCCGGGAATCTGGAGGCGGTGGCGCGTGGGCTCGATGCGGTCGACGAGCTGGTCGAGTTCGGCGGGGGTTGAGGGTGTGAAAAGACCGAGTGGGAAGTCGATGGGCATGTAGAGGCCCGCACTGTCGTATAGCAGGAGGCGGCGGACGCGGGTGGGCCGGTCGAGGGCGAATTTCATGGCGATCCACCCACCCATGGACCAGCCCGCGATGTCTGGCTGCTGCAGGTTAAGGGCGTCCAGAAAGCCGGAGACGATGCGTTCCTCTTCGGCGAGGGAGAAGTCGCCGCCTGTTGGCTGGTCGGACCGGCCGTAGCCCAGCAGGTCGAGCGCGTAAACGTGAAAACCGGCGTGCGCGAGTGCCGGTGTAAGGGTGGCCCAGTCACTGGCGCGTGCGCCCAGGCCGTGGATGAGGACGATGGGTTTTTCTGGACCGGCGATAAGTGGGGCGGCCTCGAGATAGTGGATGCGATATGCGCCGACCATGATTTCGCGGTGGTGGACGCCGTTCTTCCAAAGGTACGCGTCGGTGCCGCGCTCAATCAGCCAGAAGGGGTCGTCGTGCACGAAGAGGATGGCCGCGATGCCAAGCCCGCCCAGCAGCACCGCGATCCACAGGAGCCATTTCGTCCTTGGACGAAGCGTCACTTGAGGGATTTCCCGAACTCTTCCGCGAAGGCTGTGTGCGCGAGACTGAAACGGCCGCCGTGGTATTTTTCCGGTCCCTGGCGATGCCCAATGGCGAGCAGCGAGACGACCCAGTAACTGAGGGGCAGGCGCAGAGCTTCATGGATGCGTTCCTGCTCGAAACCCTCCATGACGGCTGTGTCGTAGCCCATGCTTTCCGCGGTGAGGAGCATGAACGTGCTGGCGATGGTGACCTGCTTGTTGAGCCAGCCGTGCATCTGGTCGCGGTTGAGCGAGGACAGATAGCTTTCCACATAACTTTTCAGTTGTGCGGCATAGCTTTCGGGCATGCCGCCTTCAAGGCCCATGCGGATGATGTCGTCCGCGTCTCGCCGCCAGCCGTCGGCGTCGCCACAGCAGGCGATCACGACCGACGCTTCTTCTGCTTTTGCCTGGTTGAAGCAGGCGACGCGCAGACGGTGTTTTTGCTCAGGCGATTGCACGACGACAAACCGCCATGGCTGCACGTTATAGCCGGAAGGAGCGGCGACGCCGGATTCCAAAATGCGGCGGAGGTCGTCTGGCGGCATGGGTGCGCCGTTGAAGGACGGCGTCGACCGGCGTTCAAGGATTGCCTGTTCCAGTGATTTCAGCGTGCGTCCCTCCTGGGCCGTTTTCGATTTTAGCGCGGCGTGTTGTCGCAACTGGTTATTGCAATTGGGCGATGGGTTCTTCGCTGGCGAAGGGCGGTGCGTTTGGCGATTCGGCGAAAACCCACACCCCGTGGAAGTGGTCGCGCAGGTCGGGGTAGCTGTTGAGCAGCGCCGAAGCGACGGTTCGGTTGCGTGCGCGGGCCGCGACGGGATCGGCTATGGGGTCGGCTATGGGGTCGGCTGTAAAGCGCATGGAGAGGTCGATGCGGTCGGTAGCGAGGGAATTATCCGGGCCAAGACCGGTGATGCGGTATTCCGTGCCGTCCTTACTTTTGAGGATGAGGGGGGTGTCTGGGCCGATGCCGCTGGACAGCGCGGGCGGTGTGGCTTTGACCTGCTCGTCGCGCAACTGGTCGAGATGCGAACTGGTGACGAAGCCAACCGGCTTGAGCAGTTGCTCGGCCTCCTGGTAGTCGACCCAGGCCGTCCAGTTCTGGTGGCTGGAGGCGGCAGAGCGGGCGGCGCGCCAGTACCACAGTCCATCGTGACCGGCTGCAGTGACGGCACGGGGAAACAGGCCGGCAAGCTGCCATGTGCCGTCCGTGGTCTGACGGAGCAGGAAGGCAAGCTGCCATGGGTCGGTGGGGCGGGCTGCGTCCTCGATTGCAAGAGCGTAGCGACCCTGCGGCAGGCCGTGGATCATGAAGCTGGTATCCGCGGTGGTCTTGTTCAGGTTGCAGAAGAACTGGGTGTCCTGCGGGCTGCCGTCGGAGCCGTTTGCGTTGCGGCTTGCGTCAAGAATCCACACGGTGCTGGGCTGAAACGCTGCACCGGCAAGGTGGGGTGCCGTGGAGGCTATAGTCCCGGCCATGCCGCTGAAATCCTTGGCGTATTGAGGCATGGTGAGTGTACGGACAGCAGGTGCGTCGTTGGCCTGTATCGCGCGGGCGAGGTGCTCTGCAGCCTGAGCGATAGCGGCTTTATCCGCGGGCTGCATTTGCGATTGCGTGATGCACTGCTGTGCGTTGGCGGTGGTGGACGCTGCGAGTGCGACAGCCAGCGTCACGGCAAATTGCGACGCGGTGCCGAAGGAGAATGCTTTGTGCCTGTTGTTCGTCATACTGCTGTATCCTCTGCGCTGCACCAGCGTTGGAACACCGTTAGTCTAGACGAAAGATGCACACCGCCGCCGTGCAATCATCGTGCGTCAGATCGCGTCTAAACTGCAAACGGTGAGGGGACGGTAGGTATGCGCATGCTGTTATCGGGACGCACAAGTCGGGCGGCGACGGCGGCCGTGATGGGCATACTGTCGGCAGGCGTTGCTCTAGGACAGACCCCGGTCTTGCCGGCGACATCGCCCACGGCGGCGGACCGTTCCGTGTCGCAATTGTCCTCGGCGCGGCCAGTGGCTGGCGCGGTTCCGTCACACCTGGAGGTGTTGTGGGATGGCGTGCAACTGCAGGTGGAGGCGACAAATGTACCCTTGTCGGGCGTGCTGCGGGAGGTAAGCCGGAAGACAGGCCTGCACATTACGGGGGGTGCGCCGGAGGAGAGAATTTTTGGCAGCTATGGGCCCGGGCCGATGAACACCGTGGTGCCGGCGCTGCTGGAAGGCTTGCCGGTAAACGTGTTGCTGACCCAACATCTGGCGGATAAGAAGGACGAACTGTTACTGACCGCGCGGGAAGGCGGTCCGACACCGTCCTCAGTACCCACGCAACAGGATCAGGCGGTGGCAGAGGCACCACCACCGGCGGCATTGCCCACGAACGCACCGGGATACCGCCCGGGATTCAACCCGGGAGGGCGTGGGCAGTTCGGCCCGGGCTCACGCGGGCAGGGCCAACAGGTGGGCAATTTCCCTCCCGATAACACACTTGCGACGCCGGGAGACAACGGCGTGAACGGTGCAAGCACAAACGGGATCAACGGGGCCGGAAGCAATGGAATCAACGGATCGGACAACGGGATTTCAGTGCCGGCTACGGGAGGCAGTTCGACCGCAGCAGGCACGGATGCGAATGGGACGCCGGTGTCGCCAAACGGGGTGAGATCGCCGCAGGAGATTTTCGACCAATTACAGCGGCTGCGGACGCAACAGGCTCAGCCGCAGTAGGCATTGCTTGGCGGCAGAGCTTTCAGCTCACGAGGTTTGCGGACGCGATTGTGCCGGCATTTGTACTGTGCGCTGTTGTGCCGCCTGCAGACTGTGGATGCGGAAGATGTGAAACATGCCGAAGCAGAGGGCGTATGCCAGAAGAACGCCGCCCGCAAGTGCGGCGCATACGGCGCAGAGAAGAACGATGGTGGTCACGCGTGCTGCTCCTGAACCCGTCGAGTGAAAGTAGACGCGGTGTGGCCGCGGTAGTGCTGACAGGTGCCTTGGTCGTTAGTCCGATTATGGCTATGGTGAGTGTGCCTTGCGCTTTGTGAGACGGGAAGTATTGATTGCGGTACCTACCGGATTCCTGTGGGAGAGCCGTGCGGCAATGAAACTTTCGCCGTCTGTTCGTAATGCCGTATCCTAGAACGTGCGGCTGCCGAGGGCCGCGGTAGCCCATGAGTGTGACTCACATTACGGTGCGCGGCGCGCGCCACCATAACCTGAAGAATATCGATGTCAGTATTCCGCGGAACTCGCTCACGGTCGTGACGGGTTTGTCTGGGTCGGGCAAGAGTTCGCTTGCATTCGACACGATCTATGCCGAGGGTCAACGCCGGTATGTGGAAACGCTGAGTGCGTATGCACGGCAGTTCCTGGACCAGATGGAGCGTCCGGACGTTGACGCCATCGATGGGCTGTCGCCGGCGATTTCCATCGAGCAGAAGACCACGTCGCGTTCGCCACGATCGACGGTGGGGACGATTACGGAGATTTACGATTACCTGCGTCTGCTGTGGGCGAGCGTGGGCAAGCCGCATTGCCCGCAGTGCGGGCATGAGATCAGCCGGCAAAGTGCCGACCAGATTGTGGAGCGGGTGGTGGCGCTTGCACCCGGGGAACGCATAACGGTGCTGGCACCGCTGGTCCGCGGGCGCAAGGGCGAGTTCCGCGAGGAGCTGGAGGCGCTGGATCAGCAGGGTTTTCGGGCTCGGGTCGACGGCGAAATGATCGAGATTACCGAGGGTTTGCGGCTGGAGAAGCGGAAAAACCACACGGTCGAGGCAGTGGTGGATCGCATTCTGCTGAAGCAGGGCGCGGACGGCAAGCTGGATACGCGGCGGCTTGAGGCGAGCGTGCAAAAGGCGCTCGGCATGGCCAAGGGCCTGGTGGTGATTGCGATCCAGGGGCAGGATGAGACGCTGTACAGCTCATCGATGGCGTGCCCGGATTGCGGCATCAATGTGCCCAAGCTGGAGCCGCGGTCGTTCTCGTTCAACTCGACGTACGGCGCGTGCACGGAATGTAACGGGTTGGGAAACATCTATGATTTCGACCCCGGCAAGACGATTACCGACTGGTCAAAGCCGCTGCTGGACGGCGCAATGGGACCGGGGTCTGGCAGCGCCTACCTGCTGCGGCTGATCAAGCTGGCGGCAGACCGGTACAAAGTGGACCTGAAACCGGCGTTTGAAGATTTGCCCGAGGCGCACCAGAAGCTGATGCTGTATGGGCCCCCAAAGGGTGAGACGGGCAAGACGGGATTTCACGGCATTTTTAATTACCTGCGCGACAGCATGGAGGAGTCGAAGAGCGATTCATTCCGTGAGTACTACATGCAGTACATGAGCGCGACGGAGTGCCCCGCGTGCGGTGGCAAGCGGCTGCGGCCGGAGTCGCTCGCGGTGAAGGTGGAGTCGAAATCCATTTCGGACTTCACGTCCCTTTCGCTGCAGCGGGCACTGGACCAGGCACGCAACTTCCACTTTGTGGGCCGCGACTGGTTGATCGCGGACCGGTTGCAGCGCGAGGTCATCGAGCGGCTGGAGTTTCTGAACGCAGTGGGCCTGAGTTACCTCTCGCTGAACCGCAGTGCGGCTACATTGAGCGGCGGTGAGGGGCAGCGTATCCGGCTGGCCACGCAGATCGGGTCGCGGCTGCGGGGCGTGCTGTATGTGCTGGATGAGCCGTCGATCGGGCTGCATCAACGGGACAACATGAAGCTGATCGCGGCGATGGAGAACCTGCGCGACCTGGGTAATACCGTGCTTGTCGTGGAGCACGACGAGGACACGATCCGGAAGGCGGACTATGTGCTGGACCTGGGTCCGGGGGCCGGCAAGAATGGTGGCGCGCTGATTGCCGCGGGAACGCCGGACGAGATTGCAGCGGCTCCAGGGTCGCTGACGGGCCAGTACATGTCGGGTGCGCTCGACATCCGGTCGAACGACGAACCGCGCGCGTTGAGCGGACGTGAAATTGTGGTGGAGGATGCGCGCAGCCACAACTTACGGAAAGTAACAGCGCACTTCCCGCTTGGCGTGTTGACGGTGGTAACAGGGGTAAGTGGGTCGGGTAAGTCGACGTTAGTGAATGACATCCTTTACCGCTCGCTGGCAAAGCAATTATACCGCTCGAAGGAAGAGCCTGGGGCGCATGGCGCGGTTCGCGGCATCGAGCAACTCGACAAGGTAATCCAGATCGATCAGTCGCCGATCGGACGCACGCCGCGTTCCAATCCCGCGACATATACCGGCGTGTTTTCAGCGATACGCGACCTGTTTGCGATGCTGCCGGAGTCCCGCGAACGCGGTTACAAGGCTGGGCGGTTTAGCTTCAACGTGCAGGGTGGGCGATGCGAGGCGTGCCAGGGTGACGGGCAGAGGCGCATCGAGATGAATTTTCTTCCGGATGTGTATGTGCTGTGCGAGGTGTGCAACGGCCGCAGATACAACCAGGAGACGCTTGCGGTTAAATTTAAGGGCTATTCGATTGCCGATGTGCTCGACTTACAAATTTCTGACGCACTGACCATCCTTGCCGATATTCCGAACGTGAAGGCGAAGATTCAGACACTGGTAGATGTGGGGCTTGGATATATTCACCTTGGCCAGTCGGCAACGACGTTGAGTGGCGGTGAGGCGCAGCGCATGAAGCTGGCGAAGGAACTGAGCAAGCGCCAGACCGGGCGCACGCTGTACCTGCTGGATGAGCCGACGACCGGGTTGCATTTTGACGACGTGCGCAAGCTGCTGGAAGTGCTGCAACGGCTGACGAACCTGGGCAATTCCATCATCATCATTGAGCACAACCTTGATGTAATCCGGAACGCGGACTGGATTTTGGACATGGGTCCGGAGGGTGGGGAGGGCGGCGGAACCATTGTGGGCGAGGGAACGCCGGAGCAGATCGCGAAGATCGCGGCGTCGCACACCGGCAAGTTTCTGGCCAAGCTCTACGCCGGGCGGCCTGGAAGCGAACGCCGCCCCGCACCACCCTTTGTGGCACCGGTGGTTGTGAAGACAGAAGTGGCGAACCCGACCAAGTTTGCACCCAGCCCTGAAGAACGTGCCGCGAAACGCAAGGCAGCGGCCAAAGCTGCAGCCGAGAAGAGTAAAGCGAAGAAGAAGGCACGCGCCGCTGCCGAAGCTGAGACGTCGCCTGTGGCTGCACCGGCACGGACGGCAGCCGTGAAGCGCGCGGGAAAGAAGGCCGCATGAGCTATCGCGACGAGGAAGGTCAGTTGGTGGATACTACCGGCTTTGAACCGGCGCACTATATTCCAGCGGAACGGCCCCGATTCGGCGATGCCGGAGCGCGTGGCGTGTCGCTGCCCGGGGACGATGCGGGGGTGGGCCATCAGCCGCATCTGGGCTACGCTCTGGGTGCACTTGGTATCGGCTTACTGTGTTTGCTGGTGTGCACGGTGGCGGTGCTCCTTGCGGCGTACCGTTTACACCTTGTTGCGTCGTTACGCCACCTGGACCCTGCACAGCTCCCCAAAACCAGTATTGCCGGGGAGGCACTTGGGTATGGGCTGGCGGTGTTGATTGTGGTTCCGCTGTTCCGCCGCATGTGGAACCGACCCTTTGGCCGGGTGCTGCGACTGAATTTTGCCGCCGCGCGTGCGAATGTGGGCAAGCTGTTGCTGATCGGCGTGGGCGTGAGCGTGCTGGCGCAGGCTGCCGAATCGTTGCTGACGCTGCCGAAAGAGGTGCCGCTGGACGCCTTCTTCCGCACGCCGTCCGATGTGTGGGTGGTGGCCATCTTTGGAACGCTGATCGCTCCGCCGATCGAGGAGCTACTTTTCCGGGGCTTTCTGCTGCCGGCGTTTGCCATTGCCTATGACTGGCTGCGTTTGCCGCGAACCGATGAAGCACGCGTGCTGTGGCATTCTGCCGCGCCGCTGAGCCGCAGCGCGTTGATCTTTGCCGCGATCGCCACGAGCCTGCTGTTTGGAGCGATGCACGCCGCGCAGCTCGGGTTTGCGTGGAACGCGGTGGGCCTGCTCTCGTGCGTTGGCGGGGTTCTTGCGTTTGTGCGGCTGCGATTCAATTCGTTGGCCGCGTCGTCGCTGGTGCACATGATGTACAACGGGCTGATTTTCGTGATTATCTTCGTGCTGACAGACGGATTTCGGCACCTGGACAAGATGCACGGGCACTGACGCGCAATGTATGCGGCATTTACCGTGGCAGACTAGACCCATGCCATTTGCCGACGACCGCGCTGCGCTGCTTGCCATACTTGCCCGCCTGTCATTCCGGCTGGGTGACTTTACGCTCGCGAGCGGGGCGAGAAGCGACTACTACATCGACTGCCGGACGACAACGCTCGACGCGGAGGGCGGCCGGTTATGCGGTATTTTGATGGCGGAAATGGCTCGCAGGTATGCGCCACAGGCTGTTGCAGTGGGCGGGCTGACGATGGGAGCCGACCCCCTGGTGTCCAACATCGCGACCGCGTCGGCGTACCACAGGCTGCAGCATCCGGAGACGGCGGTGGTCGATGGATTCTTGGTCCGCAAAGAGATGAAGACCCATGGCACGGGCCGGCAGATTGAAGGCTATGTGCGCGAGGGTGCGCGAGTGGTCGTGGTGGACGATGTGTGCACGACCGGCGGCTCGACGATCATGGCTATTGAGGCTGTTCGTGCCGCGGGGATGCAGGTTGCCGCCGTGCTGTGCCTTGTGGATCGGCAGCAGGGTGGGCGCGAGAACATCGAGGCCGCGATAGAGGGTGCGGCGTTCGAGGCGCTGTTTACCGCGCAGGATGTGCGGACCGAGAAGTTGAGACAGCAACACGGAACATAGCGTTAGATATCGCCTGCCTCGCTTACTTCGACGCCGGCTTTTGTGAACTTCACTTTACATTGGCCGCAATGGGGGCATGCGCGGCCTTTGCGGTTCAGGATTTGCGATGTAAGAAAGACCTTGCCGCAGGCGAAGCAACTGACTGCCGCATTGTTGCCATACCAATCCTCACCGTGGCCGAGATTGTTCTTCTCCAGAAAACGCATCCCAACAGCATAGCTGGTTTCGCCGTTTGATCGCCTATACTCGGGTTGAGATGGCCGAACGCACCGTTGAATACGACGACAAGGAGTGGACTTGTGCGGCCCCGGACGAGTCGGAGGAGATCGCTGCGCAGTCACTGGAGCCGACGGATGTGTCTTATCCATCTGCGCGCCGACGTAGTGGCGTTTTGCGACGGGAGTTGAGCGAGCGCAATTTGCAACGCGCAACGGCCTTTCCACACGAGAGCACGTATGGCAGCACGCCTTCGGTGCTGTACGGTGCCGCGGCGGACGGCACGCATGGCAACTTCTTCCCTGCTTCTTATCGGCAGATTCTGGCACATCCGGCATGGGCTGCCCGATTGCACAAAGCCTACACGGCGTCTCATCGTGTTCCGTACAGGGACGCGCGGCGGCGTTATGAACTGGAGTGTGCGAACAGCTCTGACGCGCTGCTGATGAATGTGTTCTGTTGCGGCGCGGTGCGGCGATCTTCTCGGCTGGCTGCGCTGCTTGGTGTGGGCTCGTTGCAGTCACCGGAGTTTGGCGTGCGAGCGCGCGTGCCGTTACGCGACGGCTGTGACGACCGAACGGAGCTCGACCTGGTACTGCGCGACCCGGAGGGCGACCTGTTGGTTGAAGCCAAGTTGAGCGAAACGGATTTCCAGACGGTACGGCCTGCTTTGCTGGAGCGGTATGCCGAGTTTCAGGAGGTGTTCGATGTCGGCCAGCTTCCATGCACACGCGGACAGTACCGCTCGTACCAGTTACTCCGTTGCGTGCTGGCGGCGCACAACGGCCATGCGCGCTTCGCCGCGTTTTTGGATGCGCGACGAATCGACCTGCTGGAAGATGCGTTTCTCGTTTATCGCACGGTGCGTTGCGCCAACCTGCGCAGCCGCCTTCATGTGATCACATGGCAGGAGATTGCGGCGTGCGTCCCGCGCACTTTGCGTGTGTTTCTGTCGGAGAAGTACGGCATTGAAACGCAAGACCAGTTTCGGTCCTGACCCGACCGCGTAAACTGATGACAATGATTCCCACGCTTGAATGGACCGATGAGGGTGTCCGGTTTTTGGACCAGACGAGGCTGCCGCTGGAAGAGGTGTATGTGAACACCACCAGCTATGGCGAGGTTGCGACCGTGATCCGCGACATGATCGTGCGCGGCGCGCCGGCTATTGGCGTGTCGGCGGGCATGGGCATGGCACTGGGCATCGACCGCTCGCCCGCGACGACGGTGGCCGACCTTTCCACGGAAGTCGACGTAATGGCCGACGTGCTGGCGCGGACACGGCCTACGGCGGTCAACCTGTTCTGGGGCATCGAGCGCATTCGTTCGTTGTACGGGAAGCTGGTCGGCGAGCAGCCGGCGGGGCGCGGCGAAGGCGAGAAGCTCAGGGCGATCAAGGCTGCCGTGGTGACGGAAGCGAAGGCGATGTACGACGAGGATATTGCGGCGTGCAAGGCGATGGGACAGTTTGGCGCGGACCTGTTGCCGAAGAAGGGGACGGTGCTGACCCACTGCAACGCCGGCGCACTGGCGACGTGCGGGTATGGCTCGGCACTGGGCGTGATTCGCGCGGCGGTAGAGCGTGGATTTGAGATCGACGTGCTGGCGGATGAGACACGGCCGTTTTTGCAGGGTGCGCGCCTGACCGCGTGGGAGTTGATGAAGGATGGCATTCAGACGTCGGTGCTGTGCGACAACATGAGCGGCTCGCTGATGCGCAAGGGTCGCATTCAGGCTGTGATTGTGGGCGCGGACCGCATTGCGGCAAACGGCGATGTGGCGAACAAGATCGGCACATACTCCGTCGCGGTGCTGGCGAGGGAGCATGCTATCCCGTTTTATGTGGCGGCGCCGTGGTCGACGGTAGATGTGAACACGGCGACGGGCGAAGAAATTCCGATCGAGCAGCGCGACCCGCGCGAGGTGACGCACAGCAATGGCAAGCAGATGACGCCGGACGGTGTTGGCATTGAGAATCCTGCTTTCGATGTGACGCCGGCAAAATACGTGACGGCGATCATTACGGAGCGAGGCCTGCTGCGCGCACCGTTCGGCGAAAGCATTGCCGCGATGGATCTTAAGGGGGCCGTTGCGAAGGACACTGCGGGCGCGGCCATGGCTGGACAGGCGGATGCCGTACACGCCTAACCGGCCGCTGCAATACCGTCCGCAGCAGCCTGCGGAACGTACTGCCGTGGATCGCTTCTTTGGGTTGTTCGACTGGCGTGAGCGGTCGCTGGTGCGCGGAACGGTGCTGGTTCTGGGTAGCACGTATGCGTCGTTTCGGCTGTCGTGGTTTCCGCAAAATCATGCCACACTGTGGATCGTATTGCCGTTGCTGGTGGCCATGGCGGGCACAGGCGACACGATCCGCTGCATGCAGCCGCGCTGGAACTGGTACCACGGTGGCGTACTGTTGTGCGTCTACATGGATTTGATGTCGGTGTGCATGATCCTGTTTTTTCTCGTGTATCCGATCTGGCTCTAGCTGAAAGTTCTTCGGCGTTTAGCGTCTGGCTGATACGCTGGCCACATCAACAAGGGAGATGTGGCATGCTTAAGGGCTTTCGGGATTTTATTCTGCGCGGCAATGTCGTCGACCTCGCGGTTGCGGTCATTATTGGCGCGGCATTTGGCGCGATCACGGCATCGCTGACGTCAGATGTTATTACGCCATTGATTTCCGCGCTGGTGGGCGCGCCGGACTTCTCAAGCCTGGTGGTGCATGTGCCTGTGCTGCATACGGTGGCGGTGCCGAATCCCCTGCCGGCGAATTATGTGCCGCCGGGCGACGTTCACATCGGCAAGTTTCTGAACGCTTGCATCAATTTTCTGCTGAATGCCGCGGCGATTTATGTTGGTGTCGTGCTGCCGATGAAATATCTGCTGGCAAAGTTCGGACGGGCGGCGGTTGCTGCAGAAACCGCGACTAAAACCTGCATGCAGTGCCTGAGTGCAATTCCGGAGCTTGCGACGCGTTGTGCCTTCTGCACGCAACCGGTATAGCTGCGCGGGCACCTCTACGTCATGAGTTGCGGAATTTGGAAGGCTCGGACAGCTTGTGCAAGTACGACAGCGTTAGATTGTGAGCTTTCGTACTTGCACAGTTGCGGTGAAGCTATCGCATGGCCATCTGTTCGGTCATGATCTGCGTGAGGTCCGGCTTTTTAAGGCCGTGGACTTCTTCGTTGTATCTGTCGACCTTGCTGGACCAGTTCATGGAGCAGAACTTCGGGCCGCACATGGAGCAGAACGCGGCCTCCTTGTAGTAGTCGTCCGGCAGGGTCTCGTCGTGCATGCCGCGGGCGGTTTCGGGGTCGAGCGACAGGTCGAACTGCGCATCCCAATCGAAGGTGTAACGCGCGTGGGAGATGGCGTCGTCGCGATCGCGTGCGCCGGGGCGGTGGCGGGCAATGTCTGCCGCGTGCGCGGCGATTTTGTAGGCGATGATGCCGTCTTTTACATCTTTTTCGTTCGGCAGGCCGAGGTGTTCCTTTGGCGTTACGTAGCACAGCATCGCCGCGCCATGCCAGCCGATGATGGCTGCACCGATGGCGCTCGTGATGTGGTCGTAGCCGGGCGCGATGTCCGTCACAAGCGGGCCCAGTACATAGAAGGGCGCACCGTCGCAGAGTTCAACTTCCTTGTCTACCTGCTCCTTGATCTTATCGATCGGTACGTGGCCGGGACCTTCGATCATGACCTGAACGTCGTCCTTCCAGGCCTGCCGGGTCAACTCACCCAGGGTCTTCAATTCCGCAAATTGTGCCTCGTCGCTGGCGTCCGCAACGCATCCGGGACGAAGACCATCGCCAAGCGAGTAACTTACGTCGTACTTTGCCATGACCTTGGTGATGCGGTCGAAATTTTCGTAGAGGAAGTTTTGTTTGTGGTTCGCGGTCATCCACTGCGCAAGGATGGCGCCGCCGCGGCTGACGATGCCGGTGATACGTTTCGACACCATGGGCACATACTGGATGAGCACGCCGGCATGGATGGTGAAGTAATCGACTCCCTGCTGCGCCTGCTCTTCGATGACTTCAAGATAGAGGTCGATGTTCAGATCCTCGACCCGTTTTACCCGCGACAGCGCCTCATACAGCGGCACCGTACCGATGGGTACTGGAGAGTGGCGCAGAATGGCCTCGCGGATCATGGGGATGTCGCCGCCGGTGGAGAGATCCATGACGGTATCCGCACCGTAGTGAACCGCGGTGTGCAGTTTGCGGAGCTCTTCGTCGACATTGGACGAGAGCGCAGAGTTACCGATGTTGGCGTTGATCTTGCAGAGCGACGCGACGCCGATGGCCATGGGCTCAAGCTCGGGATGGCAAATGTTCGCGGGGATGATCATGGTGCCCTTCGCGATTTCACTGCGCACCAGCTCGGCGGAGATTTTTTCCTTGTGCGCGACGTAGGCCATCTCTTCAGTAATGAGCCCTTTGCGCGCAAAATGCATTTGGCTCATGTTGGTGTCGCCGGTGCGAGCCGCTTCCTCACGCCGTTTCACGACCCATTCCGCGCGCGGCTGGGGCACCGGGTAGCTGTTCCCGTGTGCGTGATCGCTGCCGTTCGTGCGGCCGTGCCCGTTGAGCGAAACGCCATCAATCGATAGGCCCAGGATGCCGTTGCCGTGGTTGGGTGCGGTTTCACTCATGGCTGTTCGATCTCCCTTGAAAAAAACAAATCCGTCGACGCTGAGTATACGCCGCCTGGTGCCTCATCGATCCTTCGACGGATGGCACAGTACACACCGTGCTGCTACGCTTAAGGTGCATGCAAAACAAGGGTTTCGTGGTCAAGATTACCGTCGCCACCGTCGTTATCCTTGCGACCGTGTTGTACCTTGCGATTAGCGGCGCGAAGGATTCCAAGAGTTACTACGTGACGATTGGCGAGATGCAGAAGATGGGCCAGAAGGCGTACACGCGCAACCTGCGTGTGGCCGGCAATGTGAAGCCGGGGTCTATCCATCGCAGGGGGGCGCATGCCGATTTTGTGCTGCTTGAGCTTGGCAAGGAATTGCCTGTGCAATATAACGGCGCGGAGCCGCCGCCCGACACCTTTAAAGACGATGCGCAGGCGCTCGCAATGGGCCGACTAAATCGTGACAACGTTTTTGAGGCGAACCAGCTGCAAGCCAAGTGTGCCAGTAAATATGCACCCGCAACACCGGAACAGGTGAAAGCAAAGGCAGCTACGACTGCCATGGCGTTGCCTGCTCGCCACTAGCGTTATTCTTCCTACAATGGCGAACGCTGCCGAACTTCGCGACATCTCCCGCATCTACGGTAATTTTGCCGCGCTACGCCGCGTGACATGCAGCTTTGAAGAAGGTGGCATGCACCTGTTGCTGGGTGAGAATGGCGCCGGTAAATCTACGCTGTTGCGCATTTTGGCTGGCCTGATTACGCCTTCTGGCGGCACGGTGCGAGTGCTCGGCGGCAGTCCTGCACAGCGCCGTAGCCGTATGGCGTACATGAGTCATGCGTCCATGTTGTACGACGAGATGACGGCGATGGAAAACCTACGGTACTTTGCCCGGCTGGGCTGCACGCCGGGGACGTGCGCGCTTTGTTATGCGTCGCCGGAGATGGCTCTGCGCGCCGTGGGGCTCGATCACACGCTTGCGCGGCCTGTGTCGCAATACTCGCAGGGCATGCGGCAACGTGTGTCGCTGGCGCGTGTGCTGCTGTCGGACCCTGAGTTGCTGCTGCTCGACGAGCCGTTCTCCAATATGGATGCAGAGGGCGCGCGTGACCTGGTGGAGTTGTTGCGGGATGTGCTGACCTGGCCGTTGCAGAGTGGCACTGGCAAACGCACCATTGTGTTGACGACGCACCAGCATGAGCTTGTGCGCGATGCAGTGGATTCGACGGTTCGGCTGGAGCGCGGATCGGTGGTGGAGAATGCGACGGCTCGCGCAATCGGCGGCACCGTCGCCGCATGAAGACCAACGCTGCTCGTTTGCTGGACCGGCTCAGGATCGCTTACACGATGCGCGAATATACGATTGATACCGGCGATCTGTCAGCCGCTTCTGTCGCGGCCAAGATAGACCTGCCGCTGGAACAGGTGTTCAAAACCCTGCTTTGCCGGCTGCAGGACGGAACGTACGTTTTTGCCGTGCTGCCTGGCGATGCCGAGTTGGACCTGAAGAAATTGGCTTTTGTTGCCGGTGTGAAAAAGGCCGAGATGGCCGCTCTGAAGGACGTTGAACCGCTAACCGGCTACATCCGCGGGGGCGTTACGGCTATGGCCGCAAAGCGCGACTTTCCGACCTTTGCCGATGAGTCGCTTGAGCTGTTTGACGATATCAGCGTGTCGGCAGGCATGCGCGGCTTGCAGCTGGTCCTTGCGCCGGCGGACTATCTGCGTGCGACAAACGCAGCGGTGGCTGACCTGACCAAGGTGACGATATGAGTGCGGTGCGGCACTATCTTGGCGTTGTATGGCTGCACCTGCACAAGGAGCTGCAGATGGAGTGGCGCAGCCGCGATGCCGTGACGGGCATGCTCTTCTTCACGCTGCTGATCGCTGTCGTATTTTCACTGGCATTCGATCCCACATCGAACCCGACGCTGGCACGCCAGATCTCCGGTGGCATTGCATGGCTCGGGCTGCTGTTCGCGGCAACAACATCGTTGAACGGAAGCTGGGCGCGCGAACAGCGCAATCAGGTGCTCGACGCGCACCGCCTGTCACCGGCACCGCCGTCTGCATTGTTCGTCGGCAAAGCCGTTGCAAATTTCCTTTATGTCACGTTTGTTGAAGTGGTTCTTGTCCCCGTGTTCGTGTTGTTTTACAACATTCGCCCGCTCGGCCAAACGTCGCTGCTTTGGGCGCTTTTGCCGCTGGGCACATGGGCGCTGGTGTTGAACGGTACATTTTTTAGCGCGCTGAGCCTGCGCAGCCGGAACCGCGACCTGCTGCTGCCACTGATCCTGTTTCCTATTGAGATTCCGGCTTTGCTCGCCATGGTCAATGGCACCACATCCGTCATCACCGGCGAGTTTGACCCCATGTTGTGGGTGCGCTTGCTTGCCGGGTTCGACATCATCTTTACCGTGGTCGCCCTGTTGCTTTTCGGCACGGTGCTGCATGCGGAGTAGCGCGTGGACACCGTCGAACACCGAACACGCGCAGCGCAGTTCCGCCAAAAGGACGACCCATAACGCCGTGTGCTCGGCGATACTGAAGTTGATCCAATGAAGACCCTTTTCTATCTTCTCGCGGTGATCGCGGTCGGCCTGCTCGGGTTTGGCCTGTACCAGGCATTTCTGGTTGCGCCGACAGAGGCGACCATGGGCCCGGTGCAACGGATTTTTTACTGGCATGTGCCGCTCAATATTTTGGGTGAGGTCACGCCCTACGTAAACATGGTGGCGTCCATCGCCTATCTTTTTCTGCGTGGCCGGAATCACCTTGCCGCGCAGCGTGCCGACGCGCTTGCCATTGCGGCGGCGGAGATCACGGTTCTGTTCGTCGGCCTGGGCCTGACCGGCGGCATCCTGTGGGGACGCCCCGCGTGGGGCATCTGGTGGGCGTGGGATGCGCGGACTACGAGTACGCTGCTGTTGCTGCTGCTGTACGTCAGCTACCTCCTGCTGCGGCGGTTTTCGACGGACGGCGGTGGTCACACTGTTGCCGCGGTGTTGAGTATATTTGCGGGCGTCGATGTTCCCATTGTTTTTATGTCGATTCGCTGGTGGCGCACGCAGCATCCGGCACCCGTGCTCACCGGCGATGGTGAGATCGATCCCGTGATGAAGGCGGCATTTGCGTGGAATCTGCTCGCGTTTTTCGTCTGGTGCGTTGTGCTGCTTTGGGCGCGATATGCCATCCTGCGGCGTGAACAGGCTTTGCAGGAACAGAACGCCCTTGCGCTGCTGGAGGTTGCGTAAATGGACTATTCCGCCGAAAGTGTGCGCTACCTGCATATTGCGTATGCGATTTTTATCGCCGTGCAGATCAGTTATGTGGTGTGGCTGGCTGCACTGTGGCGGCGACTGAACAACACTTCGCAAGTGCCGCACGACCGTAACAGGTAGACTCTCACTTGTGTTCCCTGCCCTGCCGGTCCGTTGTCTCCTGTTGCTTTCGTGTGCTGTGCTGATGCTGACGGGCTGTCGCCGTCTCCGGTTCCCCGACGCGCCTGCCGACTACCGTGAATATGCCTACGTCACCAGCGGTGGTACCGGCACGGTCAGCGTGCTTGACCTAGTCAATATCCGGCAGGACCGCATTTTGAAGGTGGGGCCGAATCCTACCGGAGCCATTGCGAACCCCGTGCGGAACGAGGTTTACGTTGTGAATACCGGCGACGCAAACGGTAGCGGTTCCATCAGCGTCATCGACACTGTGAGCAACACGGTTGTCGCCACAGTGCCCGTGCACCGCCAGCCTTACTTCATCTCAGTCGACAGCGCGGGTGAGCGCGGGTACGTCGCCAACAGCGGCTCCAACGACGTGAGCGTGCTCGACCTGGTGCATCATCGGGAACTTGGGGTGATTGGTGCCGGCGAGCAGCCCGGCCTTGCGAAGATTTCCCCGGACGGTCATAGCCTGGTTGTGACCAATCGCGGCAGTGGCAGTATTTCCGTCTTCGCTGTGCCATCCGCGGGCTTACCAACACTCCGTGCCACCTTCGACGGCTGTACCGGTGCGACGGATGTCGCCATCGTTCCGCTCGATGCATCTCAGCCTTCCAGCAAGGCATTTGCAGCGTGTTCCGGTGGCGATATGGTGCTTGCCCTAGAGTTGGCGCAGTTTCCCGGTACGTGGGAGGCTAGGCAGGACCCGCCCAGCATTCATGACCGCCTTTTGGCGCGTTTGCAGGTCGGCAGGAATCCCGTTCAACTCGCGGTGAAGCCCGACGGCGGTGAGCTCTTCGTCTCGAACTTCGGCTCCGATTCGTTTAGCGAGATTTCGACGTGGACCAACGATGTGGGCGGCACCTACAAAATCGGCACAGAGCCGTCGCACGGCATGGTCACCGCAGACAACGGCACACTCTGGATGTCAAACTTCGGCGCAGACTCGCTTAGCCTTTACTCCATTGACGACGGCCGCATTGCGGGCAGCGTGCCCACCGGCAGCGCGCCCGACGCCATCGCCATGAGCGCCGACGAGCACTTGGCGCTCGCTGCGAACGCCCGCAGCGGCGATGTGGCCGTGATCCGCACGCGCAGCAATCACAACGGACCGGAGCTGTTTACCATGCTGCCCGCCGGCGGCAAACCTAACAGCATCGCCATCAAGGCCTTCCACCTTAAGCAATAGCTACATCTGCCTCGCGAGCACCAGCGTAATATCGTCCGGTTGCTCGCCATCGCCGATCCATGCATCCAGAGCGCGCATCACTTCGGCAGAGATCACCTCCAGCGGCTCCGTAAAGAACTGACGCACCACCGCAAGCAGCCGGTCTTCGCCGAAGTCACCGAAGTCGTTCTCGGGCTCGGTCACGCCGTCGGAGTAGGCGATCAGTATGTCCCCGGTGCGCAGGTGCAGCGATTCCTCGTCGTAGTCCATGTTGTCGATCAGGCCGACGACCGTGCCGCCACGGTCCAGCCGCTCTGTTCTGCCGTCTGTCCGCAGCACAAATGGCGGCAGTTGCCCCGCATTCGCATACGTTAGCCGCGACTCGTCACGATCGTAATGCGCCAGGAACAGAGTCGCGTACTTTTCTGGCGTGGTAGACCGGTAGAGATGCCGGTTGAGCAGTGCGAGAATCTTGGCGGGCGACTCGAACAGCTCGCTGCACTCGGTTTCTGCCTGCTCTCCCTGCCCGGGCGCGGGTGTCAGCAGTTCCTCGCTGGCGAAGCGGTAGGCACGCACCGCGGAATGGAGCGTCGCCATCAAAAGTGCCGCCGAGATGCCCTTACCGCTAATATCCCCCAGCGCGATACCCAGGCCTGTCGTTTCCGTGCATGGGCTGCCATCGGTGCGGCGGCATTCCTTAACGAACGGCAGAAAGTCGTAGTAATCCCCTGAAACGATTCGTGCCGGCCGGCAAATACCATGCAGATCCAGTGACGGAATGCGGACCGTGTCGCGCGGAAACAGGTTCGCCTGCACCTCCTGCGCGATGGAAAGCTCGCTCTCGATGCGCTCCTTCTCTTTCTGCTCCTCAATAAGCCGGCCGAGCGACGAACTCATGCGGTTGAAGGAGCGGCTGAGGTCGGCGAGCTGGTCGTCGCGTGTCACCGCGATTCGATGCTGCAGGTCGCCCCTGTCAATCGATACTGTCGCCGCGTAGAGATCTTCCACCGACTCCGTCACCGTCCGGCTCAGCTTGAGTCCGGCGTAGAGCGCCAGACCTTCAATGCCGGCAAAGAGAAAGCACACTGCAAAGAAGACGACCGCCACCGTGTTGGTGCTGCTGCCCGGCAGCGCCGCCGCGAACAACTGGTTGTACAGCAGTGATGGCCGCGATTCCACGTTCATGGGGATTCCGCGCAACTCGCCCGTCTCCCACTCCCGCACGGGCAGCGTTGACAGGAATCGCACCTTGAGATCAAGGAAGTTTGCTGCTTTGGGCGCGGTACCGCCACTCACGCGGGACAACCGCAGCGCGGCGTTGCTAGCCACGCGCGCCGGTTCCCTGGCATCCCGGGCGTCTATCGCAGACTCCGTTTTCAGCCCCGGCAGCAGGTCCACGCGGCCGAGGTTGACCGCAACCTGTTCCAGCCGCGCCCGGTTCAACGGCACACTGGAGATCACGGTCAGAATGTGTTCATCCGGCAGCCGCATCCTGTCCGAGACCGCCAGGTAGAGCTGGGCGTCGTCCAGCACGATTGACCGATGGCTGCCGAGCGGCCCGATTGCCAGCCAATGTTCGAAGCCCAGAGGCGTCCGCTTGTGGCCCACGATACCGGTAACGTCCACCGGATCTGTGTCACGAAAGATAGCCATTTGCAATCCGCTCGGGCCGTTGGGCGCGAGCCGCTCTTCTACCTCGGGCATGCGAACGAGCGAAGGGGTTTCGCCGGTCGGCATCAGGTCCATCGCATGCCGTGCCACGGATCGGTTGTCCTGGGCGATGCTGCGCAGTTGCTCCTCAAGCCGCGCATTGGCCAGGTGGATGGCAAACTGCCCCGCTGCCGTATAGGCCGCCGCGAAGACGAGTAGAAAGAACAATACCACCGGTGCCAGCCCGATGAGCAGATAGGTGAGCACCAGCTTGTTGCGCAGCCGCCACAGCAGGCCGCGCTGCGCCAGCCGATACAGGTGCATAGCCGCCGTGACCAGCAGCGCGGCAAATAGCAGCCAGCGCAGCCCGCCGAAAAACATGCCCATGGTCCCCGGCAGCATGGACATGGCAAAGCTCAGCAGCGTTGCCAGCGCAATCAGCCGCAGGTAAGCCGGTATCGGCACGGACAGCATGCGGTCCGCGTGCTGCGGCACAAGCATCGGCTGGCTGTTCGACCGTGCAGTCACCTTATGCCGCCTCCGCGTGCGCCGCCAGCACCCGCAAGGCGTACCGCGTTGCCGAGAAGTGCGCCCCGGCAAGCAGGATCAATCCGGAAAGGAATGCCCACATCATGAGACCGACCGAGATGTAGAACGGACCATATACCCGCTGGAAATCCAGCACAGGCAGAGCGGCTATGTAGAGGTGTTTCGCGCCCTCCCAAAGCAGCCCCGTCACAATCGCCGTTGGCAACACTGCACGTGCGGGCACACGGCGATTCGGCAGCACCCAATAGATCAGGAAGAACATCGCCATGCTGCTGATGCCGGCAAGCGCGCTTAGAAAGAATCGCGAGGTGAGTAGAAAGACGATGTTGTCCGTATGCCCGAAGAACAGGAATCCGAGCACCGCCTGCTGCCCCGCCGACAGCGCGACTGACAACATGGCCAGGACACCGACCGCCAGTGCCAGCCCGAGCGACACAAGCTGGTTATGCAGATAATTACGGTTTTTCTTCGCGCGCCACACCCGATTCAGCGCAACTTCCAGCGGCAGAAACACACCGGTTGAGCTGACCAGCAGCATTATGAATGAAAATACCTGCGTCCCCTTATGCGGGTGGGCGAGCAGAGCCATGTTGCGCATGACGAAGTCCTGCCCTGTCGGCAGAAAGCTGTGCATCATCTGACCCACGACGGTCGTCATGTTCGGTGAATGGAACACCTGCTGTGACAGTGTCAGCAGTAAAACGATGAATGGAAATAGCGCCAGGATCACGTTTGCCGCAACGGAAAAGGCATACGTGTGCACGTCTGTTTGCGAGAGGTAATGCAGCAGCGCGCGCACCTGCGACCAGCCGCCCTGGACAGGTTCGGGCTTCTGGCCCGCGACACTGCCCGGCTCGGGCTTGGGGACGTCACGCGATACGGGAAGCAGGCTTATCGACATGGCGTGCGGTCACATCCCCCTTAGGTCAACCCGATGCTAGCAGAGGCTCCACGCCTATCTGCCGCAAGGCCCAGCCTGCCGCCTCCGCCAGCATCATGTCCTCACCCGCGGCCCACGCGCGCAATCGCTCCACATGGCGGCTATTACGACTGTTGCCCATGGCGATCGCCACGTTGCGCTGCAGCCTGCGGCGCCCGGTCCGCTCCAGCGGAGAGCCTTTGAACGTCCGATTGAATTCGGTCGAATCCATGCCTGCCAGCCACTCCAGCGGCGGGTTGACCAGTTCGCGCCGCACCTGCATCTCCGGGTCTGCCGCGACCGGCGCGCGCCGGTTCCACGGGCACACATCCTGGCAGATATCACACCCAAATACCTGGCGGCCCATGCCCGCGCGTAAGTGCTCCGGCACATCACCCTTTTTCTCGATCGTCAGATATGCGATGCAGCGGGACGCATCCATTTGCCGGGGCGCGACCAGAGCTTCTGTAGGGCAGGCGTCGATGCATCGCGTGCATGTGCCGCACCGGTCCGCCGCCGGCAGCAGGACGGCCTCTGACGCCAGGGGCAGCGACGTCAGAATCGTGCCTAGCAGCACCCACGACCCCAGATCCTGGTTCAGCACGCATGTGTTTTTGCCGATCCACCCCACACCCGCCAGTTGCGCAAGATACCGCTCCACCACGGGCCCCGTGTCCACGTAACACCGTGTTTGTACTGCCGGACCGTGGCGCTCACGCAACACCGCCTCCACCTGCCGCAGCCGCTTCAGCATTATGTCGTGGTAGTCCGTCGCCTGCAGTGGCGGAAGCGGCGTTGAGGGCTCGCCCATGGCGGACTCCGCACCCGCGGCACCGCTCCACGCATACCGCCCGATCCATCCGCTACCCGGGGGTGCGCTCGCCGTACTTAGTGGTGCCGCGGCGTTGTAGACGGTCGCACACAGCACAATCGACTGAACCCATGGAACAGCGCGGTGCAGGGCTCCTCGCACCAACTCGCCTTCTGCGTCAGTCCGTGTCAGCCAGGCCATCTCACCGGCACGGCCTTCCGCGACCCACTCCGCAAATCGCTCCTGCTGCTGCCGTTGTTCTGGCGATCCCGGCTCCGGCGCGGCCGCCACACCTACCCGGCTAAAACCCGCAGCAGCCGCCGCACCTTCCATTGCGGCACGGTCTGCCGCCGACAGCGCAGACGTTTGTGGCGATGCCAGCTCACGTGGCGGCAGCGGATTCGCCAAACCTGCATCGCGCTCCATCATTTCACCGCAGCTACCAGCATCTCAAGTGGTTGCAGGAACACATATCGCACGCTCTCTGAAGGCTGTTTCGCCGCGGTCAATGCCGTCGTGGCATGTGCTTTCCAGCCGTCCGGTGCCGGCGCACCCGATTGCAGATAGCTGAGTGCATCTGTACCTAACGCGCTCAGAGTCTGCAAGGTCTCCAGTCGCCCCCGCATCGGCTGCAAGCGCGGGTGCACCTGCGCCAGGGCGAGCGCTTCCGGGAGCCGCACCGACACGCGGCGGAAGAACGCCTCCATCTCCTGCCGTGACGCCAGGCCCGCAGGCGTGGCACCTTTTGGATCGGCAACCACGGCCGCCGCAGCCATTGCTAACGCATGCTTTTGTGGCGGGTCAGGCCGCACCGCATCCACAAAGTTTGTCAGCGGCGTTAACTGGTTTGTCTTCTGCTGCTGGTATCTCTCCCCAAAACTCACCGGCTCGAAGGCTTCCGCGACGGCCCGCAACGGGTCGATGTCTTCGTTGTCGGCCAGCGACCGCAGCATCGCATCCTGATTGGCAAGGTGTCGCACGCCCAGAGCTTCCAGTTGAACCGATACCGGCAGGAGCCGCCGGTACATGTCGTCCACATCACGCACGTTTTGCGCCGACCAGAACCTTTCCGCGATCGCGGCTGTTCGAGGCCACACGCGTGAATCGATTGTGCGTGCATCCAGATGCTCCGCCCACATTGTCACTTCCCCACCCAGAATCAGTTGTTGTTGTGCTGCCGTCAGGGTCGTGTCAGCCGGCACCGGATCTGCCAGATACATCTGGTCCGCCGGCTTCATGGCGTCCAGGTAATACGGCGCGCTCAGCACTCCCTCATACCCCTGCTGGGCTCCCTTCGCCAGTGAGAGCTCACCCCGCCATGACTGCACCAGCACGTCCTTCGGCAGCGCCGGGTTCAGTATTTCGTCCCAGCCCATCATCCTTCGGTTCAGCTTGACCAGGCTACCCAGTATTTTTTGATTGAAGTACGCCTGCAGCGCGTCGTTGTCCTGCAGCCCATGTGCCTGCTTGAAGACCGATATCCGTGGGTTCGATTTCCAGTCCGGTGCCGGTGTCTCGTCTCCGCCGACGTGTATATACCGGTCCGGAAACACCGCCGTCATCTCCCGGAGAAACGAATCGATAAACGTGTATGTCTCGTCCCGCGTGGGGTCCAGTGCGGAATCACTGATGCCAAACTCCCGTCGAATGCCGCCCGGCAATGTCCCACTTGCCAGCTCCGGGTATGCCACCAGCCATGCCGCCGAGTGCCCCGGCATCTCGAACTCCGGCACCACTCGAATTCCCCGATCCCGCGCATACCGCACCAGCTCCCGCGCATCGTCCTGTGTGTAGAACAATCCGTCTGACCCCAACTGCGTCAACTTTGGATAGATCTTGCTTTCGATCCGAAAACCCTGGTCATCTGTCAGGTGCCAGTGGAAAACATTCAGCTTGACCACCGCCATGGCGTCGATGTTCCGCTTCAATACGTCCAGCGGCTCAAAATGCCGCGCGCAGTCGATCATCAATCCGCGCCACGCAAACCGGGGTGCATCATCTACCGTCACCGCCGGGACCGTATAGCTACTTCCGTCTGCGTGCACCATCTGGATGAAGGTTTCCAGGCCGTGCATCGCGCCCACTTCCGTGTGCGCCGTTATGTGTACTGTCTGGGTAGTCACCACCAGCCGGTACGACTCGTCCTCCTCCACACCCTGCGGCCCCGTTTCGTTCGACGCGACCGTCACTACGACCGAAGCACCGCCTGCTGCGCCCACAGTCCGCGGCAATTCCACCCCCGTCCGATCCTCCAACCGCTTGAGCGCACGCAGCATCGCGGTCCGCATCCGCTCCGACTGCGCCCCGTCCAGCGCCGCCGTCAAGCCCGGGCGAAACCGAAACGATCCAGCCCCGGGCTCTACAGACTTTGGTAGCGGCAGCACCGCGATCGGTCCCACCGGCTCACGCGTCTGCGCCGCAGCCGTACACAGTGCACCACCCCACACCAGTCCAACGCTCAGCGCCAGGTGCCAGCCCCACTCCCGCATCACCATACCTCACACGTCCAGCCTACCTGCCCAGCGCTGCGCTGTCGCATTAATCGCGCGTAGATGATCCCCGCCACGCCACATTTGCCACACTACCGCGTCCAGCCTCCCTCGCATCCCACCAAGTGAAGCGGGACTGTACCGCCGAAGGAGAGTATCGCCCATGGACATCAAGAAATTACTCGGCCTCCAACCTGACAAGAAGATTCGATACGCCATCGTGGGTGCCGGCGATATCGCGCAGGAAGACATGATGCCCGGTGTGGCGCATACCGGCAACTCCGTGATTACCGCTCTTGTAACCGGCGATCCTACCAAGGCCGAAGAGCTAGGGAAGACGTATGAGGTGGAAGCGACGTATACCTACGAGCAGTTTCCCGAAGCGCTTCGCAGCGGCACATTCGATGCCATTTATCTTGCGACGCCCAACTGGCGTCACGCGGAGTTCATCATCCCTGCGCTCCAGGCCGGCATCCACGTCCTTACCGAGAAACCCATGGAGGTGTCGACCGCGAAGTGCAGGGAAATTCTTGAAGCGGAGAAGAGCAGCGTCGCCAAGCTGATGGTGGCTTACCGCCTTCACTTCGAGCCCGCCACCCTTGATACGATCGCCAAAATCCGCTCCGGTGAGCTTGGTGAGGTTCACCTTTTTTCATCGACCTTCGCCCAAATGGTCGACCCTGCCGATCACCGCACCAAAAACGGCGACCTTGCCGGCCCGGTTCTGGACATGGGGCCTTACCCTGTCAACGCCGCCCGCTACGTCTTCTCTGCGGAGCCGACCGAGATCGTCAGTGCCGTCGGCGCGCGTCATTCCGATTCAGGTTTCCCGCAGAATTTCGATGACACACTCGTCACCACCCTCCGCTTTCCCGGCGACCGCTTTGCCCAGTTCAGCCTTTCGTACTTCGGCAATCCAACAAACAGCTTCGTGGCCGTCGGCACCAAGGGCACCATTGCTTTGGACCCTGCCTACATGTTCGGCAAGGGTCTTGAACAGACCATCGCCATCAAAGACGAAAAGTCCAGTGAAACATTCAAGAACACCGACCACTTCGGCGGTGAACTCAAATATTTTTCAGACTGCATCTTGAACGACACCGACGTAGAACCAGACGGCGAAGAGGGGTATGCAGACGTTCGCGTCCTTGAAGGGATCCTTGCCGCTCTCCAGTCCGGCGCACCCGTCAAGCTCGAGCCGTTCACCCGCACCAAGCGCATTGACCCTGACAGTCAGAAACAAACCCTCGGTGCCGTTTCGACACCCGACCTCGTCCACGCAAAAAATCCCGGTCGTGAGGTTGAGAAGCAATCCAAAAATTAGCTGTGACTGCATTTTGGTTTGCCTTTGGCTTAACAACGGCGCGAGCGACACCTCCCGACCGCAATACGTCTCGGAGAGGACGCAGCGAACCTTGCTGTGCCGTTTCACCTTTCCGCGGCTTTCGCGTAAACTCTGCGATGGACGGAGAGTTGGCAGAGCCCGGTTGAATGCACCTGACTCGAAATCAGACATCGTCGTAAGGCGATCGGGGGTTCGAATCCCTCACTCTCCGCCACTAGCTCTAAGTCGTTCAAGCTAACGACGGGACAGTCGCGGTGTCGTTCCCGTTGGACACTTGAGTTTTACAAACATCGCGTGGCGGACTTCTCGTGGTCGCTAAATAAGTTAAGGCGTTTCACGACTGGTGTTTTCCGCTTGCCTAGCTTAGGCGGCTGCTGGGCAGGCAAGAACGCCGTTGCTGGAAGCAGCGCAGCGGGCGTCCGCGAATAGTGAGCGGTGCCGCTCGGTGTTTATTTTCCAAGATCGGTACGCTGACACTCAACTGGGGCACACCCCGGGTGGAGACAGGGCAGGTATGGCCGGCTTCGCAGAAACGAGGCCGTTTGGCAGTGCATCTGATCAACCCCAGCGACAATGCGTTTGGCACGGCAGTCATCACACCCCGTTGGTTGTTTGTTCTTGCGGCGGCGACACCGGCTTTTATGGGCGATCCAATCCTTGTTGATGAATCACTTGAATCGCTTGATCCGGAAACGATTCATTCCGGCGATGTGGTCGGCATCAGCGTTCACACAGGAAACGCGCTTCGCGGTTACGAGGTGGGACGTCTTGCCCATGAACGCGGCGCGACAGTTGTATATGGCGGCATTCACGCGACGCTGTTTCCTGAAGAACCCTTTGAGCGAGGCTTCGCAAACGTAGTCGTAAAGGGTGATGGGGACATCGCATGGGGAAAGGTCTTGCTCGACCTGAAAAACGGTTGCGCAGGCCGTGTCTATAATGGCGGCAAGATTGAGGGGGAAGATTTCCTCTCAGCCCGTTGGGATCTGATGAAGACGGACAAATACATGTGGGCATCGGTGCAGACCATTCGAGGATGCCCGAAGCACTGCTCTTTTTGCTCGGTTTGGCGCACGGACGGACAAAAGCCTCGCCAGCGGTCGTACGAGAAAGTTATTAACGAGATCATTGATCTGCGCCGCTTGGGGTTTCGCTTTGTCGCTTTGGCAGATGACAACTTCTATCCCGTAACGTTGACGGATTTACGCCTGGCACGAGAGCAGAACAACCCCGAGCGCCTGCAATCGTTGTTAGACACACGCAGCGAGCGGTTCGCGCTAATGGCGGAATTGGCAAAATTGCCAAAAGACATGGTCTTCTTCACCCAGATTACGATGGAGTCCGCAGAAGATGGGGAGTACCTGGATGCCATGCGTCGCGCCAATATCAAAGGTGCGCTGGTTGGCGTTGAAGCCGTTACACCAGAAGGTTTGAAGGCGGTGTACAAGGACTTCAATTACTCTGGCGATCGGCTCGTCGACCAACTGCAAATCTTTCGAAAGCATGGGCTTCACGTCCTGGGTTCGTTTATTTTTGGGTTGCCGACAGACAAGCCATCAACCTTCGACGCTACAGTCGACGTAGCGATCAGAGCGGACGTGACATTTGCGCAGTTTGTCATGATGACTCCCTTCCCTGGTACGGTGGACTTTGCCCGCTGGGAGAAAGAACAGGAAGCCGCTCCAACGCTGGTGGAAGGCACACCGGTGACTCGATACTGGCTCATTCCGACAGCGATACGACCGAAGATGTTCACGCCCCATCCATCCATGAGTTCAGACGAAATCAAGACTCGGACGCAGCTTGTGTGGGACCGCTTTTATGACATGGCAAACGTGTGGCAGCGATCTGCCTGCACGCCGACGTTGCGTGCCCGGCTTGCCTTTGTCATGTTGTCCAAACTTTACCGACAGATGTATGCAGGAACGGGCATCTCCACGGATAGTGCACGGCGCAAGAAGGCAAAAATCTCCGCACGATGGCTTGCACGGCAGACGAGAAAGATCTTCCAGGCAAAGCCCATGCCGGAACTAACTTACCCAAGCTGGGAGCCAAGGTCAAAACGAGTGTCTGGATTGACACAACTCACCGTGCATATGGGATCGACAGGCGAGAGAGCCAGTGGTGTTTCGCAGGAGCGTGTGTCGAAGTAGCTTTCGTGTGTCTCGAACACTCGCCATTAAAGAACATCGGCGCTGCATACCGGGCTTCGAAGTCTAAGTAAAGCTTCTATATCATCATTCGGAAAGGCCCGTTGCTCTCACAGGTGGTTGGAATGATCCTGGATGTTCTTCTGAGTTAACTTAACTTCTCGAACGTGCTGGGACCATCACCGACCGGCTGGTGAAAACACGTTTTTTCTTCAGGAGTGTTCCCGGCGTTTTTTGGGCTTTTGCAGCTTTGCTCTTCGGCATAGTGGACAACGAAATTTTCGCTTGCCGTGATAGATGTGGCCCTTCACATCGACCATCGTGACCCGACACCATTTACATGTCATACCGTATCTCTTTTCCTGTGGTTCAGACGACGCAATCCGTTGTTCCAACGCCGCCGTTCGTTGCATTCCAGAAATCAAATACCGATTAGTCAGGCTGGTCGAAGTCGATGCCGACGTCGCGTGCACGTTCTGCCACTTAAGGCCGTAGTCGATTCGGCGAGCGGACGAAAGAAGGGCCCTCAAGGTGCGACGACGTTCGCTTAAGTCACGCCTCGATCACGGCAGCACCCTCATCCGGTAGACCGGAGTCAAGATAAACTTTAACAGTTTGTTAGATTCAGCGTGAAATAGATCGCTCTCCTTGTACTCACTCCGGCTACATGTACTACTGTGTTCATCCGGCTCAGGTCGACAGGAGTGAACATGATGTCAAGACGCAAAATTGTGAACAAAGCCTGCGTCGCTATTGGCGTGGCGGCCCTGCTCAGCAACAGTACAGCCACCATCGTGGCAGCGCCCGCAGCTGCTGCAACAACAGCGACGGTACTTACGCTGCAGCAAAAGATCGCCCTGCTTCAGCAGCACGTAAAGTATGTCTTTGTCATCTTTCACGAAAACGAATCCTTCGATCATTTCTTTGGCACCTTTCCGGGCGCTAACGGCTTGTACTCTGCGCCAGCGGGCTCCACGCCAGCCAATCAAACCAGTAACTTTACCCAGCGATATCTGGACACCTCCTTCAGCACCGTCAACCAGAGCCCATTCCTGATGCCACAAGCGGTGCAGATGGGCGGATACGCCAGCGGCGGCGCTATTGTCCCCATTTATCCGGCGGACCTCGTTTCGGTCGACCATAGCCATCAGGGCCTTGCGAATGACCTGCATGTTGTCAACAGCGTTGCCGCCAACGACCGCTATGCCATGGACCAGGAAGGTTTGACCACGAACGGGTCAGGCGCCATCGTCAAGTCCAACGGTGCCGCACCCACATCGATTACGCTGGCGCAGAAACAGCAGGCGGAAACCGATCTAAGCCATCTTGATTGCGACACCATCCCGTTCATGTGGTCGTGGGCGAAGAATTTTGTGCTGTTCGATAACTTCCACCAGACTACCGTCGGTCCATCCACGCCGAATGCAATCGCAATTATCGCCGGCCAGTCGGGTGAAACACAGTGGGCGCTGCACCCGTCGGAAGGTCCATCCATTACCTACTCCAATCCCGCCTTCCCGAACGTCAAAGGCGCGACCTACGCCGGTCCCTCGGCCAACTCGAACGCCTACGTGCCCATCATTGCCGACCCCGGGCCCTTTCCGGGTTCGCTCAAGGATCCCAGCGCAATCAAGCCTCCATACAACTTCGACGAAAACGCATCAAATCCCGCGCTGAATTTAACATTTGCCACCCTGCCGCTCTCCTTCATGGGCAGCGGCATTGGCCAAACAATCCAAAACGACCAGAACCCCCGTGCTGACCTGGCCGATGTGCAGCACGACGTCTTTACCATCGCCGCGAAAAATCAGCCTGTGCCTTGGGGCTGGTACCAGCAGGGCTTCAATGCCAACGACGCGCCTGACCCTTATGAGCCTCAGAACACCGCGACCCCCAATCCCACCGCCAACCCCAGCCTTTATACAGGCTATGTTTTGCACCACAACGGCCCGCAATACTTCGGCTACCTCGCTGACAATACCAAGGTCCTCAACAACAACCTGCATGGTGCCCAGGACTTTACCAACGCCGTGGTAAATCAAACCCTGCCCAGCAATGGCGGCGTCTTTTACCTGCGCGGCGGCTACAGCAATAACCAGGCTCTGGTGCCTGTTGATCCGACGCCCGGCATTCAGCACGCCTTCATCGGCAACGATGACCATCCCGCCTACTCCGATCACCAGATCTCCGAAGCATTCGCCGCCCAGGCCATCAGCGCTATCGCTAATAGCCCCTACTGGAACCAGAGCGCCATCATCATCACCTACGACGAGACCGATGGCTTCTACGATCACGAGCAGATAAGTCAACGCAGTGTCCTGGCGGATGGAAGCATACTTGCGGGCGGTCCCCGCATACCCACCATCGTCCTCTCGCCCTGGTCGTTGCAGGGCAGCATCTCGCACCAGTACAGTGAGCACGGTTCCCTTATCAAATTCATCGACGAACTGTACAACCTTGTACCGCTCGCCAATCTGCCGGACGAAGTGCGCGGCCGTCAACTCGGTCAATCCAACCTGGGGCAGGCAAACCTTGGCCCGTCAGACGATCCGGCCAATCAGTTGGGCGATCTTACCGAAGCCTTCGATTACGCGAGATTGCAGGAAAACACCCCAATCTCGCCCTCTGCCGCGGCTTTCTCACCGTTTCAGATCAGTAGCTTGCCGCATTTGGCTACACCGGGTTTTTCCGTAAACGGCTACACCAACGGAGCCTGCCAGGCAATCGGGGTTCTGCCAACGGATTTCACATCCGCTGCCGCTTATAAAGCAGGTACGCCGACGGACCCATATCCAGTTGATGTGAATCCACGTCCGACGCAGTCTCCGGGCATGCCAACTTCGGCAACCTGGATTCCCTAGTCAAGGGCGAGGGAAGCGACGTGCTTCCCTCCCCTTTTGTTCCTTATCCCGCCTTCTACTCTCGAGAAAATCAATGTCTCGTTTTTTTACCATCGTCTTTATCGCGTATAGCGCTTTATCGTCGGCGCAGCCGGTTGCTGCGGTTGCTTTGCCCCCGGATCCGGTACCGGCTATCGCGGCCACCTCAGGGCAAAAATTGGCAATCATCCCTGCCATACACGATGCCGGGCGCCTGGTCTGCGGCACGGTCGAGCCGGTCGACGACTGGGACGGGCAAAGCGAACACGGCGATCTGTCCTCTCTCAGTTCCGCCTTCTGTGAAGCGGTTGCGACTGCTGTGATGGGTGTCAAAGCGCCGACCGAAATCGTCCGTTTTCCAGCAGAGGCCGAAGCTCTGCAGGCGCTGAAGGCAGGCCAGGTACACCTGGTCGTCGGTCTCTCTCCGTCTGCGGATGCAGCCATGCAGAATAACGTCACGTTCGGTCGCCCTGTGTTCTATGACACCCAGCGCTTTCTCGTGCCGGCCACGGCCAGGTTCAAGGGGGTGCCAGACCTACGCGGCAATCTCATCTGTGCCATGAACAACACGCCATCGGAGCAGCGGTTGCGCGACTACATGACCGAACGTAAAGTCGCGTATGGTCTGCAGGCTCACTCGGAGCAGGGCGAGATGGACGCGTCGGTTGCCGTTGCGCATTGTGCGGCGGGTTCGGCGTTGGAGTCGCGCTTGGCCGAGTCTCGAGCCGACTATCCAGCCAATGCGCCTGAATTCGTTTTTCTTCCGGAGCGTTTCGGCCTTGAGCCTGTGGCACCTGCCTACCGCTCCGGCGATTCAAGATTCGCTCTGCTCGTCGACACGACTCTAAGCGCGCTGCTCGAGGCAGAGAATCTGGGCATCACCCAGGCGAACGTACATGAAGCTGTAAAGCGCACCGACCTTGCTGCCCGACGTCTGTTGGGATCTGACCGGTCCGCTGGCCAGGCGCTTGGCTTACCTGCGGACTGGGCAGTGCCTGTGCTTGCCGCCGTTGGCAATTACGGAGAGCTCTACAGCCGCACGGTGGGCAAAACTTACCATCTGGAGCGCGGACCGAACGCGCTCTGGACTGCGGGCGGTCTGATGAGCCCGCTTCCCTTGCAGTGACATACGTGTACTGCCCGCAGGGTAGCGGGCGTTTATATTTACTTTTTCCATGGAGAAGCCCTATGTCGTTTCGTTCCCTGATGTTGCCTTCAATCGCTGCACTTTCGATCGCCGCCAGCGCACACGCCGCCACGTTCGGTCTTGAGAACTCCATTGGTGCGATGCCAACCTTCAGCATCAACTCCAGTGGAGTGACGGCCACGTATACGTCCGTCGCAGGCAACGGCTTCGTAGTCCAGGACACCACAGGTCTGTTGACCTTCAGCACCGCGCTGGTAGATAACAACTTCTTCGGCACCGACCCGCTCACCATTTCTTTCTCTGCGCCGATCTCCGGCACAGTCCTGATCCCCTTCGCCTTTTTGGACTCCTACGGCGTCACGGACGCCCTTACTGTGACGGCAAACACCGGCCAGACTGCAAGTTACCTTGCAACTCCTGACGGCCTGCCGCTTGGGAAGCCCGAGGCGGTTGCGAGCTTTTCGCTTACAGCTCCGGCCTCATCCCTGGCTCTGAGCGGTCCCGCTGCCTTTGCCATTGGTGATGTCTCGACGGTCGCCGCCACCCCGGAACCGGCTTCAATCGTATTGCTGATTACCGGCACGGCAGGCATGTTGTGGCGTCGTCGACGGGTGTGGTAATAGCCGCACCACCTCGGGTTATTCCGCTGCCGCAAGTGCGAACGGCGCAGCTCTAAAGTTACGGAACTGGACAGTCAACTCAAAACAGAACCGGCAGCCAAAAGGCTGACGGTTCTGTTCGCCGTTGGTGCTGTCTAGAACTGGATACGGGCACCCAACTGGACTTGGCGAGGTGTGTAGATGAAGTTATTGTTGCCATTGCCAAGGAAGAGAGACGGGTTGAAGACGCCGAAGTTGGCGGCGTTGTTGGTGAGCACGTTGACGCCGGTGGCAGCGGTGCCGTTGGAGACGCCGTAGGCGTTGGTGCTGGCGACGCCGGTCTGGTTGAGGTGGTTCGCAAGGTTAAAGCTTTCGCCGAGCAGCTCGATGTCCGCGCGGTCCATGACGCGGAAGCGCTTGGAAACGCGGAAATCGAGGATGGTTTCGCGGCGGAACTGGTAGATGTTGCGGTCGGTACCGGGAACGCGGGCGGTGCCGCCGGTTCCGTTGATGCCGCCGGAAGTGCTCGCCGAGGTAAAGCGGGTGCCGCCAGCCGCCACGCATGCGGTACCGAGTACGCAACCATTACTGAGCACCGGCAGGTAGGTTCCCTGCAGGCCGGCGGAGTAGGGTGCGCCATTCTGGATGCTGAAGTTTGGGGCAAGCTCAAAATTGTTGAGCACCTGGCCCAGGATACCTTTGAAGGCCGAAGGCGTGTTGTAGACGGCGTAGGCAACAAGGCGGTTGGGAATGTTCTGGTTGCTGTTGCCGTATTCCGCGCGGACGTTGTAGGGATCGAGGAGGGAGTTGGTGTTGGAGAAAGTGGTGTTGTTTTCGCCGTAGTCGAGCGCGTGGGACCAGGTGTAGTTGGCGTTGAAGGTAAGGTTGCGCGTGGCCTGGTGAGAGACCTGGGCGACAAGACCTTCGTAGTTTGAGTTGACGCCGCTGAAGATGTCGGTGGTGGAACCGAAGGCAGTATTGATGCGATTCGTATAGAACGGGATGGTGATATTTTTGCCGGGGGTTAGCGGACCACCGGGGCCGATTTGGTAGGTGGCCGATTGGGTAGCGCGGGCGATATTGGTATCGACGAAGTCCGGCAGGCGGCGGCCGAAGGCGGCGAGCCACGTGACGGAGAGGGTGGTCTTGTAGCCGAGATCCTGCTGGACTGTCAGATCGGCCTGGTGGACTTCCGGCAGCTTGAAATTTTTATCGAAATAGATGACGGCGGTGGAGGCTGCGTTTGGCTGGAATAGGGTGGGATTGAGGACGGTCGGGAAGCTGGGCGCTGTGACATTTGCGCCGTTGACCGTACCGAGAACGACGTTGCTGTTGACGGCAGAGACCTGGCTTTGGCCGGCGGGATTGCCGGTTTGGGCAAGCGCGTTGTAGATGGTGGAATTTTCAAGCCGGGCGAAGAACTCACCATAGCCGCCGCGGATGGCCGTTTTGCCGTTGCCGAAAACATCAGCCGCGAAGCCGATGCGCGGGCCGATGTTGGAGCGGTTGTCAGGAAAAACGCCTGTGGAACCACTCGCGAAGCTGGGTGTGGTCTGGTTCGGAATTTGCGGCGAGGGCTGCTGCTGGTACTCGTAGCGCACGCCAAGGGTGAGGCTCAGGCGCGGCGCGACCTTCCACTCGTCTTGGATGAAGCCGGCGTAATCGGCGGTCTGGAATTCAAAGCCGAGCTTGCCGAAACCCTGGGAGAAGCTGGTGTAGCACTGCTGCGTGTGGGTGACGAAAGTGTTGACAGTGCCGCAGCCGTTGAGCACGTTCTGGTCGGTAAAGTAGGAGACGAAGGGCGAGTATTGATTGGTAGTGCCCGCCTGGGAAGAGGTGCCATAACTGTAACTGCCGAAGACGGCGGTAAGGTTCTGGCTGAGATCGTTGGTGTGGAGGTACTCCGCGCCGAACTTGAGGCTGTGATTGCCAATGACCTTGTTGACGGTATCGGAAATTTCCCAACGGCGCTCATCGGGGTAGGCGGGGCGGTTGAGGAAGGTGGCGGTGCCGAACTGGAAGCCGTTGGTGATGGCGACGAAAGGCGGGATCTGGAAGGGGTTGCTGTAGCCCTTGTTGGGGCCGGCGGTGACGTTGTCGAGGGTGGTGTTTTCGTAAGCCGTCGGCACCTGGTTGTACTCGTATTCAAAGTCGCGGCCGTACTGGTAGCGGACTTCGTTGAGCAGGGTGGGGCTGATGACGGTGTTGAGCTTGGCGATGCCGAAGGTGGACTTGAGGAAGTCGTTGCCGTAGCTGGCGATGCCGTAGTTCTGGGTGGCACCGGTTTGGATGCCGGCGGGCGAGGTCCAGCGAAGGCGGTTGAGTTCAGCGGTCACGTGGTTGGACTTGCTAGCCTGCCAGTCGAGCTTGGGGAAAAAGATGTACTGGTCGCCGGTGCGTGCGGCCTGGCCGGAGATGGCGGTGAGGCTGGCGATGCCGGTGGTGTAAGTGTTGAAGGCCGCCGTGTACTGCGCGTTAGTGACGGCGGCGAGCGAACCGAGCTTATTCAGGTTGACGGCTAGCTGGCAGACAGCACCGCCGGCGGTGTTCTGTGTAGTGCCAACGCAGGAGCCACCCGTGCCCGGGGCGGAATTAGGCACGGCGGCAAAGAAAACGCCGGCGTTGCCGAACGACGTGATGCCGGGAAAGTTACGCAGGAAGCGGTCAAAGGCGAAGAAGAAAAAGAGCTTGTCTTTAACGATGGGGCCGCCAATGCCGATGCCGGTCTGCTTGCGCCAGTCTTTGGGTTTGAAGACCTGTGGTGTGAAGGTGACGGGGTTGGAGCTGGTCTGTACAGCGCGAGTGGTAAAAGGGTTGGTAGCGCCCCACTCAGCGTCACGGTCGAAGAAGTAAGCCTCACCATGGAATTGGTTGGTGCCGGAGCGGGTAACGGCATTGACGACGCCGCCGGCGGAGCGGCCGTATTCGACGGAGTAGTTGGAGGTGTTGACCTGGAACTCGAGGATGGAGGATTTGGCGGTGGAGTAGCCGACGCGGGTACGGCCGCGCTCTTCAGAGAAGAAGGCCTGGTTGTCGTCTTCGCCGTCGAATTGGACATTGTTGAGGAGAGTGGATTGGCCGCGGAAGCTGAGCAGGCCAAAGCCGCCACCTTCAACGACCCCAGGAGTGAGAAGAGCATAGGAACTCCAGCGATAGTTGTTGACCGGGAGATCTTCAAGCTCTTTCAGTCCAATGGTGTTGGAGAAATCGTTGTTGGTGGTATTGATCGTTGGAGCATCAGCGGTAACTTCAACGGTCTCAATACTGCCGGCAGTGCCGAGCTTGGGATCGAGATTAGTTAGCGAGCCAACGCTCACAACCACGCGGGACGCGACATACGCTGCGAAGCCAGTGGCTTCGATCCTGACCTCATATTCGCCGGACTGAAGTTGCAGTGCGCGAAAGACGCCGGAGTCGTCGGTGGCGAGAATTTGTGTGGCGTTGGTGCCCAGGTTGCGCACGGTCACGCCTGCCTTAGGAACGACGGCGCCGCTATTGTCGCGGACCGTGCCACCGATGGCACCGTCTACCGCTGACTGGGCAGAGCCGGCGCTTACGGCGGAAGCAGCCAGAACCAGCGCCGCTATGTGGGATGACAGCTTATGCATTCATGATCTCCTGTAGTGACGTGCGAGTGCAGCTTCGCTTCGCCCTGCAATCCGTTGCAGAGAGCGGCGAACGATGGAACGCGGTTAACTAAGCAGCGTTCCTGCTGAAGGTTTTGTTATGTACAGCGAGCTTGGCAGCTCGCTGTAAACGGCAGATGAACGGCGTGTTGCAGGGCCAAGAAGAGTGCCGCGCACGGCCTTGGCGCTCGCAAGCTTGCCCAAGTCGTGCTGTTTAGGTATCGACATCCAGGAGTAACGCAGCGTCACTATCTCTGATCCCGTGGAAGTCTAGTTCTCCTCACACTGCTGCACCGTGGCGATTCGAACCGTCTGTTTATGAGCACTTACGTTTTAGGCCTGCATGGGAATTACGACCCAGACGCATCTCGGAAGGAAATGCTTGCCTTGCGCTCAACAGACCAGATCATCGGGTGAATATCGAAGTTCTCCTGCGCAAAGTGCGTACCACTGACGGCTCGACAGGCTTCTTACAGCCGGCCCTTCACTGGACTTTGCTCGTGACCACAAAATTCCCGCAGCTCTCCAATCAACGCATCTGCCAGGCCTCAATCGTCATCGTCGGTTTGTTTGTTTTTCAAGCGCAGGATTGTGTCGGGAACCGGTGTGCTCCCTTTCGCATCTTTCCAAAGAATGATGTTGAGGGCGCGCGCGGGTGCACGATCCTCATGCGAGAAGTCCATCTTCGCCGATTGCTTTGCGCCGGGGGACTGCGACGTATTGGCGCTGTAGATCAGACCGTTGTCTCGGTTGCTGTAGTCTGCGGCGAATGCCGGCTGATTGCCATTGCCGGTGAACAGAGGTGCAATCAAGGGCGCAAATGCGTCGTTGTTGTTCATGGGTGGCACCCCGAGCAGGTCTTCAATGGTCCGGAGCACGCTGACAGTGGTGTAGAACGTGTGGTCAACCAAGGGCTGGGGAGGTTTCGGCGCATACTTGCTGATTACCAGAGAAATGCTGCGATGCGCGTCCACGTGGTCGGCCCCGTCCTGCGCGTCGTCTTCAAGGATGAAAAACGCAGTGTCTTCCCAGTACGCCGAATGCGAAATAGCTTCTACCGCCCGGCCTACAGCGAGATCGTTGTCGGCGATGGAGGCTTTTGGCGTGGGGGACCCAGGCGTTGTGCCGGCTGTGTGGTCGTTCGCTAAGCGGAGCATCACAAAGCTTGGCATGGTGTCGTTGCCTTTGGCGCGGTCTGACTCCCATGCACGCAGGTGCGTCTGAAACTCTTCGAAACGGAGCTGGTCTGGAAATTTGAGATTGAAGTCCGGATATTGCGGGTCGAAGTTACCTTCAAGCTCAGGCTTGGTTGCCACGTTGCGATACAGCAGGGGTATGTGCCAGGGATACGGACTGCGGCCGCCACCGTAGGTTGCCGGTACCTGCTCACCCGGCAAAATGGCGCTGCTCGCACACTTTTCACGCGTGACCTCGGGTGTGCCAAGCAGCGGCGATTTGTCCTTCGGCGCCTCTCCGCTGTCGTCGCAGAATTTGGACGAAACATATTCGCCAAAGTGGTACAGCGACTTACCATGCCGTTGCAGGTTGGACCATAGATATCCACTTTGTGGCTCGTTCACGTCGCTGATGTGTTCCAGCAGCGGATAGCCTTCTTCGACCACGCCTTCATAGTCGTACATCCGTTCAGCGCCGCGGTAGGCCTGCTGCCAATTCTTCTCGGTGTAATCGCTGGTGATGCCCGCAGTCGACCAGACGTGACCGTCGCCTGATACTTCGCCCGAGTCGTAGAAGTTATCCAGAATGCCAAACTGTAGGGCAAGCTTGTGTTGATTAGGAGTCACTGCCGCTCCATACATGGTAAGAGAGGGGTCCCCATCGCCTGCCGGCAAATCGCCAAGAACCTGGTCGTAGGTTCGGTTTTCTTTAATGATGTAAATCACATGCTTGATCGGATTCGTGCTCCCCGTGAAGGCAAGGTGCTGCTGCGCAAACTGCATACGGTTGCTTTTTACAACGGCTTCGGAGAGCGTGGGCAACTCAGCCATGGCACGCTGCACATCGATGGTTGCTAGTGAGCCGCACAGCAGCGTACCGATGTATTGGTGGGCACGTTTTTCCATGCGCTGCGTGGATGCGTCTGAATGGGCAGGCGCGGGCTGTTTTTGTGCGTTAGGGCCGGTGCCCTTGCCTTTACCGGTTGCCACCAGCAGCCTGTTGCCATGCACTTGCACTGCCGTTGGAAACCACTCCGTGGGCAGAAAGCCCGTTGCATGTCGGGGAGCTTTGCTCGGCGGCACTGCCTGCGCGGTATTGAAAACCGCGACCGCATCGGAACCGGAGTTGGCGACGAACAGCGTGCGTCCATCCTCCGACAAAGCCAGCGCGCTGGGAATTGCGCCGAAATACTGCTGACCGGGCAGCCGTGTGTCCAGCAAGCCTGAGAGCCTCATTGCCCCATGACCAACATCTACTGCAGCGACCGTGTCCCTGTTCGCCAATGCCACGTAAAGCCGCGACTCATCGGGAGAGAGAAGCAGCGCCGTTGGATGCGAACTTGGCCCGGTCTTCACTGACGGCGGTAGCAACGGTAATGGGCGTTTCACCTTACCGCTGTGCAGGTCCAGTTCGGCGACCGCCGAGCCATTCCATAGAGCGACAAACGCGCGACGACCGTCGCGGGTCGCTGTGACGGCAATTGGGTAGGTACTTGGCGTAACGGAGCCCGCACCCAGGTCGAAGCGGCGCAGCACCTCCCCCGTGGTCGTGTTCATCAATAGCACGTCATCGGAGAACTCGTCGGCGATCAGGAGGTCATCTTCCTGCGCGGATCGATGCACGAGTGCCAGGCCCGTAGGCAACGGAATTGCCGCGCCGGGCGGAGTCGATTTATCGAGCTGGTTCTGGGTTCGACCGGCGGTGAGCGGCTGCAGCGGCACCGGCAGCAATCGCTCAGGCAGCAGCTTTCCTGCGTCGAAGCGGTAGACGGCGATGGCGTTCCCGGTCGCGCCTTCCGAATCGCCCGTCGGTTTGGAGATGGAGTCCAGCGCGGCATAGAGATGGCGACCGTCCGCACTCCAGACTAGGCCGTTGTACAAGGTCTGCGGTGCACGCTGACCTGTACGTTCTTCTGGAAAGTCGAAGAGCTTGCCGGTCTCATTTTCAAGGATGGCGATGGACTGCTTATAGTTGGACTCCGCAGTTCCGAAGCCGGCATTGACGATGGCCGTATACCTGCCGTCCGGAGAAAGGGCAAAGGCCATGGGCAAGCTGTTAAGCCGCTGCGGTGTGCCCGGAACAGACGGAAGAATCTGTTTGCTACTGGGCAGATCAATCGGCGGTGGACCGATTTTCTGACCCTGCAGAGAACACGCAACTGCACTGCAACAAATCGCCACCGTTCGGAACGACCACAACGACATCCTCATCATTTCGGCAATGTAGCATGCGCACTTGCAAGGACGATGAACAGCCAAAGCGTGGACCGGTAACCTGAATACGCTACACATACTGACGAGCGCGCCATGGCTAACAGCCTGCGCCCCACCGCCAAGTTGATTGGAGGAGGGGGCGCAGGCTGTTGGCTTCGTTCGTTTCATTGCGTTCGGTTTGTTTCAACGAATCAGAACGTGAATCGAAGACTGAGCTGGGCATTGCGCGGACCGGCAGACGGCCCGTAGCTGGTATTTGCGTCCTGTACATTGCTGATGCGGCCAAAGGTTGAGGAACTGATGTTAGTCGTGGGATCGGCAAGGTTGACGTGGTTGAAGAGGTTGGCGTATTGCGCCTCGAAGCGCAGGTTGGCCTTTTCCGTTACTGGGAAGTTCTTACCAAGGGTTCCGGCAAAGGTGACAGTGCCGGGCCCAATAAGCTGGCCGACGGGGCAGTTGCCAAAGCGACCGATATTGTTAGCCGGTGAGGAAAAAGCACCCGGGTTGAAATAGTTGGTGCGCGAGCGGTTAGCCGGCACGCTGCTTACACCAGTGCAGTCTGGCCGCTGCGCCGACGTAACACCGCGCACAAGCACACCCGTTCCCGACGGATCCGTGCCGGAGAAGCTTGGCGTCAGGAACGCGCCGCTCTGCCACAACTGGATGCCGGCGATGCCCCAGCCACCGACAATCAGATTTGCCGCCCTGTTGAGGTGTCCGCCGAAGCGCTGGCCGCGGCCATAGGGCAGATCGTATTGGAACGTGCCGACAAAACGATTGCGCCGAACGTAAACGACGTTGCCATAATTGGAATCCTCGTTAAAGCGATCCAGAATGGTGGCACCATTCTCTGCTGTAAGCGAGCTCGGGACTGCACCCAGAGCATTCGAGACATCGTGCGCGAAGGTGTAATTGGCGTCCAGCGTCAGACCCTTGATATAGCGACGCTCAGCCTCGACGGTCAGTGCCTGATATTTAGCGCTGGGGCCGTTGCTGCGCGTGAGCACAGCGTTGAAGTTGTTAAACGGTAAGCCGTACTTTGCAACATACGCCTGGTAGCCCAGGGTGTTAGCCGGCACCTGGTTCAGGTCTGGGCTCTGAATCAGTTGGGTGGTGTGCGAGCCAGTGTAGCTTGCGCGCAGAACAGTAGAAAAGCCGACGTTCTGCTCGACCGACGCGTTCCACTGCACCTGGCGCGGATCTTTAAGATCGATCTGGTTCGCGCGCCGGTAGTCCGGCTTGCCTGCTTGTCCAGCGCCGCCGCCGGTGGGAAAGACATTCGGAAACTGCAGCAACTGCGTGCTGGAATCCTGAAAGATAAGATAGTTGCTGGTGGCGACGCCGGCAAGGGAGTACAGGACGGAGCCGAGCACCGGCACCGTGTAGGAACCCACGCCGGCATGTACGACCGTTTTTTGCTGATGCGACGGAAACGGCAGCCAGGTAAAGCCGAAGCGTGGGTCCACGTCGCCATAGTAGGTGTGCCGAAGGGTATCCGGTAGGCCGGCTACACCGTTGGTGACGATAGGCGTGTTGCCAATGGATTGCGCGAAAACCGGCAGAACCTGGGCTAGGCCGGCCTGCCCCTGCACGATGACGCGTCCGCCTGGATAGTTGGGATCGAAGTTCGCAAGCTGTTTGGTTTCGTCGTTGAAGGGCGAGTGGATCTCGTAGCGCAGACCGTAATCAAGCGTGAAGCTGGGCGAGAGCTTGAAGGAGTCCTGCGCGTAGAAGCCGAGATAGTGGGCAAAAGGCAGCACATCCGGACCGTCGATGGAGTAGTCCGTGGCCACCGGATAACCGGCAATGAAGTCCGCCAGGGAGTTGCCGCCACCAGTCACCTGACCGGAAAAGTAGTAGTCGCCGAACTGGTCACCTGCGGTGAAGTTCAGGAAATCGCGAAAGTGGTAGTGCTGGTAGTCCACGCCGAACTTGAGGGCATGGCGGCCCACGGCGTAGGTGAGCTGATCGCTGATGTTATAGGTCAGGTTTTTTGTGATGTGCGGCCGGCCGTCCCCGTTGTTGGTGGGTATGCTACCGTCGGAAAAGTTGAGGGCAGGCACGCCGCCGCTGGCCGGGGCCGTGGGCGTGCCGGTGATGCCAGCGTTGGTCAGGATTGCGGCACCCTGTGCAGCGAGTGGATAGCCGATGTTGAAGTCCGCAATGGAATACCCGCCGCGCAACTCGTTCACGATGGACGGTGAGATTGTCCAGCTGTAGGAAGCCACCAGGTTCCGCAGACGCTGGCGGCTGGCATACGTACCATTAGAGGGCACGTAGCTGGTGGATCCATCAGTTCCGGTCTGGACGACATTCTTGCCGCCGAAGCGAGCCCAGATGTGATGGCGGTCGTTAAGATTCTCGTCGATGCGGCCATCGCCGTCATTGAGGATGTATTGACCGGGGAAGGTGGACTGGTAATTGAATGTCTGGCCGGGGCGGTTCTCTACCGGGTAGACGGCCGCCAGTAACGAAGCAGACGAAGCGTTTACGGGAATCTGGTTGTTAACGTACGGCAGGCGTGTGCGCGGATTATAAAGCTGAGTTTTGTACGCGCTGAAGTCGCCGCTGCGTTGCGCCGCGGTCGGCACAGAGATTGAGATTGAACCTGCTTCTGGCCGGCGAGTACCTTCATAGTCGGCAAAGAAAAATGTCTTGCCCTTTGAGTTGTAGAGGTGCGGCACCGAAAGTGGACCGCCAAGATAGCCGCCGAAGTCGTTGGCGGTGAGTTTGCCTTTCAGTCCCGTGATGCCATTGCTTGCGTTGAGAACCCGGTTGGCGAAGAACTCATACGCGCCGCCATGGAACTGGTTCGTGCCGGATTTGGTTGTAACTGTAATGTCAGAGGGCTGCCCGAACTCTGCATCGTTGTTGACGGAGTTGACCTTGAACTCGCTGATCGCCTCGACTGACGGAAACAGATTGGCGCTGGGGCCGTTGAAGCGGGCGTTCACGGTGCTGACGCCATCGATGGAATAGCTGGTGGTGTAGAGGAAGCCTCCCGCGACAGAGATGTTGCCGGACGGGTCTGTCTGTACGCCCGGCGTGAGCGTAGACACATAGAGCGGCGAGGTATTGTCACTGGCACGGAAGTTGAGTGCGAGTGTATTGATGTCGTCGCTGGAAAGCGAGTGAGAAACGGTTGCAACATCACTCGTCAGTGCGGCGGTGGACACGTTTACTTCCGTAGCAACGCTCCCAGCCGCGAGCCGCGCGTCGAGCCGAAGCACCTGGCGAGCAAGCACCACCTGGTGAGGAATCGTCTGCACGCCAAAGCCGGGGCTGCTGACGGTGATGCTGTAGGTTCCAGCGTTCAGGTCGAAGACGCGATAGTCGCCCGAAGCGCCGGTAACCACGGTTTCATTAAGGCCGGTATCGTCATTTGCGAAGCTCACGGTCGCATTCGGAATGGCTGCGCCAGAACTATCCTGCACTACGCCCTGAACCGTCGCAAAAGTCGATTGCGCTTGGAGAGGCGGTGCCCATGCGTACGGCGCGACGACACATGCACATAGGGATAACGCATGGCAAGAACGCTTGAGAGGACGTTGAGAGAGCGGCATAGACAGACTCTGCACTGCCCGCGTGAACGCCCGTTGAAGATTCGTTCAATGAACGGCTAACAATCGAATCTGCAGAGGGCGGTAATACGGAGCGGTGCTAACGAGCACGTGAAGTTAAAACTTTAGAAGCAATCACTGGTCCACGACGAAGCCGCCGCATGTTCCAAGGCGACCTCATCTGGCAATACGCTTGCTGGATGTCGCCCTGGCGTCAGCCCGAGGTGTTATCGGACAGCGAGTCGTTCTGGTGCGACCGGATTTCTGGCTGCTCAACCGGGTAAGCCCCGACCAGAGGACGTCCGTCTTCCCCGCCGCCATCCCGAACATCGTCGCAACGAGGCCGTTCTAAGCAGTTGCCGCACACATCCTGGAACTTGGAGTAAAACCTCGCATGGCTTTCCCCAGAGAGTTTTTCGTCGCACCCTGCTTACCCTGACCGTTGCCGGCATAGTGCTGCCGGTTGTCAAAGCATGCGGCGCTCCGCTGGACTGGCCACCCGCCGCCGTACCCGCAATCGCAGGCGAAGAGTCCATCGACTTTTCCCGGCACCGATGCGGTGCCAGGCACCTTTCCCGCACGCTGGATCTGCGGTTCTGCCTCTGCGAAAGGCAACACTGACCGCCTGTACAGGTGCATTGGTACAACCAGCACACCGCCGTCCTTCGCCAGAACAAGGCCTACAGCTACGAAGCGCCGTTCATGATGCTGTACTTTGGCTATCGAAGAGTGCTTATGATCGACCAGGGTTTTACGACGCTTCCGAACCAGTGGCCGCTTCGTGCCGTCGTGGAAAGCTGCATTGAAACGTGGTGCGCCAAGGCTGGACGTCAGCCGGCTGAACTGGAATTTCTGCTTGCCTTTAGCCATCTGCACAGCGACCACTACGCCGCGCAGAACCAGTTTGATGGACGCCTGAACACGCGTCGCATGGGCCTGACACACGAGGAGATGGTCGGCTTCTGGGGCATGACCAACTACCCGGAAGAGCGCGTCACGCTGGACTTTGGCGGTCGCGAAATCTGGACCTGGGGTCCCCCGGCCACGTCATGAGCGTGTTCGCGTACTACGACACCTACACGCGCATCCTGTACTCCGGCGACATGTTCTACAGGGGCTGGTGCTACATCAGCTTTTTCGATGAGTGGCTTGCGGGCATGGCGCGGCTCATTCGCTTTTTGGACGAGCATTCGGTGACACACGTTGTCGGCTGCCATGTAGAGATGGGAATAAGCGGCGAAGACTACCCGTATGGAGTGACATGGCAGCCGGACGAGGCACCACGGCAACTCACCATTGCTGAGCTGCGCCTTGCTGTTGATCTCCTTCAAGTGAGTGGGCCCGACAAACTGTGATTGTCCACTGTGTGGTTGTCTCCATTGGCAGCGACATTCGACGAAGTCGGTTATCCGGTCCAGCAAAACAACCAGTCGCCACCCGCTCACGTCTCATTGTCTCGATGCACCAGTGTCAGCCTTAAAGGAGTTTCATGCGCAAGTTCATCGCCACTTCTATCGTCGCCCTCTCGATGACTGCCGTCGCCGCAGCACAACAGTTGGACGCAAAGTTGACCCAACGCATCGAAGCCGCTCACGAAATTCTGCACCAGCTCATGGACACGCCCGACAAAGGTATTCCGCTCGACATCGCGTCTTCGGCACAGTGCGTTATCGTCATCCCAAGTTTCAAAAAAGGTGCATTTGTCTTTGGCGGAGAGTACGGCCAAGGCATCGCAACTTGCCGTACCGGCTCAGGTTGGAGCGGTCCCGTATTTGTCCAGTTGGCAGGTGCCAGTTTTGGCTTTCAGATCGGTGGCCAGGCTAGCGACCTCGTCTTGATTGGCCGCGGACGCAAGAGTGTCGACAACCTCCTCAAAGCAAAGGTCAAGCTCGGTGGCGACATTGCTGCTGCGGCAGGCCCGGTCGGTCGTAACTCGCAGGCATCCACCACCGAACTTGCAAACGCTGAGTTCCTGACCTACTCACGCAGCAAAGGACTTTTCGCCGGCATCGACCTGAACGGTGATGAAGTCAACCAGAACAAGAAAGACACCGCAGCGCTCTATGGCCGTGACGTTACCTTCCAGGCGGTGCTCAGCGGAAATGTGCCGCCACCGGCAGCCACGACTCACTTTGTTAAAACCGTCAACGAATTGTTTCGCAAAGGCCGCGCAAACACTGGAAAGTAGTTTTCACATACGCTGACCAGCTACAGGTGAAAGATCAGTCTTCCACCTGTAGCTTTTCATGCGGGATCGTAGTCGAGATTCTGGCTCAACCAGCGCTCTGCTTCTGGGAGACTCATACCCTTGCGGCGGCTGTAATCCTCCACCTGCTCACGGTCAATTTGTCCCAGGCTGAAAAATCGCGACTTGGGGTGGGCAAAGTACACTCCGCTCACGCTTGATCCCGGCCACATGGCAAACGACTCCGTCAGGAACATTCCAGTGTTAGCCTCCACATCCAGCAGACGCCATATTGTCTTCTTTTCCGTGTGATCCGGGCATGCCGGGTACCCGGGCGCCGGCCGAATACCGCGATACTTCTCGCCGATCAACTCCGCCGGTGTAAAGGTCTCCGCGTACCCGTACCCCCACTGGTCGCGCGCCCTCTTGTGCAGACACTCCGCAAACGCCTCTGCCAACCGGTCCGCGAGCGCCTCTGC
>CAXTJO010000021.1:0-51227 GCA_964244665.1 uncultured Terriglobus sp. | reverse complement strand
GCAGTTAAGTGCTCATTAGTTGCATAGCCCCAGAATTCCTTTCTTGACCGCTCGTGTAACAATTCCGCAAAAGCCTCTGCCAGCCGATCGGCAAGCGCCTCCGCCATGATCGCGTTGTAGTCGTCATGCTCCGCCCGAAACCCATCGCACAGCGCCTTCAGCCCAATGCCTGTCGTCACGGCGAACGCACCCAGGCTGTCGCATAGCCCTGTTATCTGTGGGGCGACGTAATCGGCCAGCGACCGGCATGGCTCTTTGCCCTCGCGGTTCGCCTGCTGCCGCAAAAAGTGAAACTTCGCCAGCCGCTCTGTCCGTTGCGGATCACGGTACAGGGCCACGTCGTCCCCCTCCGCATTTGCAGAAAAGAACCCGTACACCCCACGCGCCGTGATCAACTCTTCGCGCACCATCCGGTCCAGCAATAGCTGGCCATCATGAAAAATCTGTCGAGCCTGTTCTCCCTGCGCTTCATCGTCCAGAATGCGTGGGTAAATTCCCCGCAATCCCCACGTATGAAAAAAAGGCGACCAATCGATGTATTCCCGCAACACCGCCAAAGGAAACCGGTCCAGCACCCGCACTCCAAAAAACTCCGGCGTGGCCAGGTCTTCCTCGCGCCACTCGATTGGCGTCCGACGCTTCCGCGCCTCCGCTATCGGCACGACGCTCTGCTTGGGCTGGGCGTAATTCGTCCGCAGCTTCTCATACTCGGCACGGTGCTGCACCACAAAAGCTTCCCTGTTGTCCTCGCTCAACAGGCTCGTCGTCACCGGTACGGCTCGGCTCGCGTCTGACACATGCACCACGGGTTCACTGTAATGCGGTGCAATTTTGATCGCTGTGTGCGCCCGGCTCGTCGTCGCGCCGCCGATCAACAGCGGCACCTTGAAATTCTGCCTCTCCATTTCCTTCGCCACATGCACCATCTCATCCAGTGACGGGGTAATCAGTCCGCTCAACCCGATGACATTTGCATTCTCCAGCTTTGCCCGCTCCAGAATCTTCTCCGACGACACCATCACGCCTAAATCGATCACTTCGAAGTTATTGCACGCCAGCACCACACCAACGATGTTTTTCCCGATGTCGTGCACGTCGCCCTTCACGGTCGCCAGCACGATCTTGCCTTGGGCCTTTACGACCTGTCCCGACGCCGCAAGTGCGGCTTTCTCTTCTTCCATGTACGGTGTCAGGTGCGCCACGGCCTTCTTCATCACTCGGGCGCTCTTCACCACCTGTGGCAGAAACATCTTTCCCGCGCCGAACAGGTCTCCCACAACGCTCATCCCATCCATCAGCGGCCCCTCAATCACCAGCAGCGGACGCCCCAGTTTCACCCGCGCCTCCTCCGCATCCTGCTCGATGTACGCGTCAATCCCCTTCACCAGCGCATGTGAAAGCCGTTGCTCCACCGTCCCATTCCGCCACTCCTCTGTTTTCTTTTCGGTAACCTCGGCACCTGCGCCCTTCAGCGATTCACCGAACTCCACCAACCGCTCTGTCGCGTCAGGCCGCCGGTTCAGCAGCACGTCCTCCACCAGCGTTTTCAGCTCCGGTTCAATCTCCTCGTATACCTCCAACATGCCGGCGTTCACAATGCCCATGTCCATGCCGGCAGCAATTGCGTGATACAAAAACGCCGAGTGCATCGCCTCCCGCACTTTATTATTGCCGCGAAAGCTGAACGAGATATTCGATACACCGCCACTTACTTTTGCATGCGGCAAGTGCGTCTTGATCCAACGCGTTGCCTCAATAAAGTCGACGGCATAGTTGTTATGCTCCTCCATCCCAGTGGCGACCGTCAGCACATTTGGATCGAACACAATGTCTTCCGGTGGAAACCCCACCTCGTCCACCAAAATTCGGTAAGCCCGTTCGCAGATCCGTATCTTCTCGTCATAGCTTGCCGCCTGCCCCTGTTCATCGAAAGCCATCACAACTACGGCTGCGCCATACTTCAGCACAGTCCGGGCATTCTGCTTGAACTTCACCTCGCCTTCCTTCAGCGAAATCGAGTTGACAATGCCCTTTCCCTGCAAGCACTTCAGCCCTGCCTCAATCACCTCCCACTTGCTGGAGTCGACCATGAATGGCACCTTTGCCACTTCCGGTTCGCTCGCCAGCAGTTGCAGGTACCGCGTCATCGCCGACACGCCGTCGATCATCCCCTCGTCCATGCAGATATCGATGACATTTGCGCCATTCTCCACCTGCTGCCGCGCCACGTTTACGGCCTCTTCATACTTGCCCTCCCGGATCAGCTTTGCGAATTTCGGCGATCCCGCCACGTTCGTCCGCTCACCCAGGATCATGTAGACCCCAGGCTGCTGCGTGAATGGCTGCGACCCCGACAGCCGCAACGGTTTCATTACCGGCATCAGGCTCACGCTGCAACCTCCATGGCAAACTCCAGCGACCGCGGTTCTCTGTGTTCCAACTCCCGCGCAATCGCGGTAATGTGGTCCGGCGTATTGCCGCAGCATCCTCCCGCAATGTTGATCAGTCCAGCCCCCGCAAACTCTCCCAGGTACCGCGCCATGTCTCCCGGTCCCAGGTCGAAGCCCGTTTCGCTCAATGGGTTGGGCAACCCCGCATTCGGGTAGCACGACACCGCCACATCGGCCTTCTGTGCCAATTCACTTAGGAACGGAAACATCAGGTCCGGCCCAAGCGAACAATTCAAACCGATCGATATGGGGCGCACATGCTTCACCGCATTCCAGAACGCTTCGGTCGTCTGCGCCGAAATCAGCGTCTCCCCGCCCCGCCCCACCGCCGCAGAAATCATCACCGGCAATTCCCTGCCGTCCGCATCGAATACCTCGCGAATCGCCACCAGCGCCGCCTTCGCATTCAATGAGTCGAAAATGGTCTCGACCAGCAGCAGGTCACTGCCACCCGCAATCAGGGCCCGCACCTGGTGAACGTACGCATTCTTTACCTGATCGAACGTCACCACCCTAAACCCCGCGTCCTCCGCATCCGGCGAGTTCGACAGCGACACCGTCATCGGCCCAATCGCTCCCGCTACAAACCGTTGCCGGCCCGTTTCGTTCGCCACCCGGTCGGCCCACAGGCGGCATTGCTTCGCCGACTCCTCGTTGATCTCCCACGCCAGCCCATTCAGAAACTCGTCTTCCAAGATTCCCTGGTAGAACTCCGGGTTCTTCCGCCCGCCGGTCTCCCGCGGATCGTCCACAAAAAACTCGCTCTGCGTAATGCTCGTCGCACCAAATGTGTTGGTTTCGATAATGTCCGCACCCGCCTCCAAAAAGCGTCGGTGAATGTCGCAGATCATCGCCGGCTGCGTCAGCGAAAATAGGTCGCCATTGTTCAACAGGTCCTTCGTCGATTCGCGAAAACGGTGACCCCGCATGTCCGCTTCGGTCATGCCATAGGTGCGAATCGTCGTACCCATTGCACCGTCGATAATGGCAATGCGCTTCGTTAAAATGTCCTGCAGCGGATGCGTTTGCGTCTTCGTCACAGATGTTCTGATGACTTACTCCTGGCTTTGATTCCCGACCGCCCAGGCTGGCCGCGGGCGCTGGCTGCCGGCAAAGCACCTGCTCCAATTATAGGTTCGCCTCACCTTCGCGCTTTCAACCGCTACACTGGCGCGCCGCATCCGCGCTGCAACAATTAGGATAGGGTGTGCCCTTCGCTGGGTAATGCCATCCAGAGAGACCCATGCCCGAAGAGACTGTCCAGGAACGTGCACTCCGCGTCATCGCCACCAAGCAGCGCCTGCCCCTTGAAGCCGTCAAGCCCGAGAGCACCTTCGAGGAACTTGGCATCGATTCCCTCGACCGCCTCAACATCCTTTTCGACCTTGAAGGCGAGTTCGACATTGAGATCAATGACGAAGAAGCCAAGCAGGTCACCAACATGCAACAGATGATCGACGGCATCCAGAAACTTGTCGACGCCAAGCAGCACAAACCAGCCGAGGCCCAGTGATCCATCGCGTCGTCGTCACCGGCACCGGCGTTATCTGCGCGCTCGGCAACGACACGCCTCACTTCTGGCAGGCACTCGCCGCTGGCCAGGCCGCCATCGCTCCACTTACCTGTGTCGACCCCGCCCAGTTTCGCTTCCACAACGCGGCAGAGGTCTCCGGCTACGATCCGGAAACCGTTTTCCCGGCAAAGGAACTCGGCTTCCTCGACCGCTTCGCCCAGTTTGCCCTCATCGCCGCAGACGAAGCTGTCCAGCAGTCCGGCGTCCAGTGGACACCCGCACTCCGCGAGCGTGCCGCCGTCATCACCGGTTCCTGCCTTGGCGGCCGCGGCGCGGAAGAAGCCGGCTATTGGGAGCTATTCCACCACAACCGAACCCGCGTCCATCCACTCACCATCCCTCTCAGCATGAGCAACGCCGGAGCCAGCCACATCTCCATGCGTCATGGCACGCAGGGACCCACCTACACCGTCTCCACTGCCTGCTCTTCCGCCGCACATGCCATCGGCCAGGCTTTCTGGATGGTCCGCTCCGGCATCGCCCCCATCGCCATCGCCGGCGGCAGCGAAGCACCCCTCTTCATCGGCGGCCTCAAAGCATGGGAAGCCATGCGCGTCATCAGCAAGGACACATGCCGTCCCTTCTCCGCGGACCGCAGCGGCCTCATCCTCGGCGAAGGCGGAGCCATGCTCGTGCTCGAGCCGCTTGACGCCGCACTCGCCCGCGGTGCCACGCCCCTCGCAGAAATCGTCGGCTTCGGCATGACTTCAGACGCCGCACATATCACCCAGCCCGCCGCCGACGGTGCCGCCCGCGCCATGACCGCAGCCCTAAACGACGCGGACCTGCGCCCGGAGCAGATTGGCTACATTAACGCGCACGGCACTGCCACCGAAGCCAACGACCGCAGCGAAACCGCTGCCATCCGAGCCGCTTTCGGCTCTCACGCCGACAGCCTCGCCGTCAGTTCCACCAAATCCATGCACGGCCATGCGCTCGGTGCCGCCGGCGCCATCGAAGCCGTCGCATGCATCGAAGCGATGCGTCAAAGCGTTCTCCCGCCCACGGCAAACTACACCACCCCCGACGCCGCCTGCGATCTCGACGTCGTGCCCAACCATTCCCGCACGCAGCAGATTGAAGCTTGTCTGTCCAATTCCTTTGCCTTCGGCGGACTCAACGCCGTCCTCGCCTTCAAGGCCTGGCGTTAAATAGCCTTGCTGGACCGCAGCCACTCGACCGATCGCCCAATACCCTCTTCCACTCCGACTCGCGGCACATACCCCAGCTCCCGCGCAATCCTGCTGCTGTCGAACTCCTGGTCCCGGCCCAGCAGGTACACCGCATGTTTCGTTAGCAGCGGCTTTCCTGGCACGCGCAGGTACCGGTGTGGCGCTTGCATCACCGTAGCCGCGGTCATCGCCGCCCCGAATGAAAGATCGATCCACGGCCCGGGCGTCCCAAGCTGATCCGCAAAGAGCGACAGATACCGCTTCCAACTCACACCGGAAGCATCCGCCAGGTTATACGCCTGCCCAGTAGCGGCGTCGCTCCCCGCCGCCAGCACCATCGCCTCGGCCACATTTTCCACGTAGATAAATCCGCCCGTCGCCCGCCCGCCATCTACAGTCGCCATCAATCGCTGCTTCAACAGCGTCGCCATGTCCAAGGTAAAGTCTTTACCCCTCGGACCATAAATGGTTGCGGGCCGCACCACCGTGACCGGCAATCCCGCCGCCGCTGCGGCCCACACAGCCCGCTCACCTTGCACCTTCGTCCGGTTATACGGCAGCGCCGTCTCCACCAACGGTAGGGTCTCATTCCCTGTAACGAGCGGATACCCATACACGTCCGTCGTGCTCACATGCACAAAGCGCTGCAGTCCTGCCACACCCGCCGCAGCATTTAGCAGATTCAGCGTCCCCGTCACATTCGCATCGACGTACGTCTGCCCCGGAGCCCAGTCTGTGGAGCACGCCGCGCAGTGAAACACGTGTGTGCACCCGGCCACCGCCCGTTCCAGTGACTCCACGTCCGTCAACGAACCCGGCGCAATCTCCACCGGTATGTCCGCCAGATGAGCCAACCCTGAAGCAGCCCGCGCCAGCACCCGTACTTCTACACCCTCGCGCACCAGCAGGCGTGCAAGCGTCCCACCTAAAAACCCGCTGGCCCCGGTCACCAGAGCCCGCATACCTAATCCTGCCGAAGCTGCGAAAACGCGTCCAGCACAAAACTCAAATGATCCAGCGTGTGCGCCGCCGTCACGCACAGCCGCAGCCGTGCTACACCCTGTGCCACCGCCGGAAACATGACAGGTGCCGCAATAATGCCGTGGTTTCGCAGCCGTCGCGCAAACAACGCCGTTTGCGCCTCATCCCGCAGAATCACCGGGATCACCGCCGTCTCCGATAGCCCCGTGTCATACCCCAGCGACCGCAAACCCTCGCGCAGAAAGTCTCCATTGCGCTTGATCCGCGTAACCCGCTCCGGCTCTTCTGCCAGTATCGCAAGCCCGGTCGCCACCGCCGCGACAGAAGCCGCCGAAAGTGCCGCGGAAAAGATGTACGGCGACGACGCGTGCTGCAGAAAGATCGCGACCTCGCGCGAACACGCCACAAACCCGCCCGTCGACGGGATCGACTTCGCCAGCGACCCTGTCCACAGGTCGACCTCGCTCGTCTCGATCCCGAAATGCTCGTCCGTGCCTCGCCCCCGTGCGCCAAGCACACCACTTGCGTGCGCCTCATCCATCAGCAGAAAACAGCCGAACTCCTTCTTGAGTGCAATCAGTTCCGGCAGGATGCAAATGTCCCCGTCCATGCTGAACACGCCGTCGGAGATGATGAGCGTCCGGTTCGCCGTCGTCGACTTCTCCAGTTCTGCTCGCACAGCCGCTACATCGTTATGCTTAAATTTTTGCACCTGCACGCCCGCCATCCGGCAAGCATCCATCAAACTTCGATGACAAAACTCATCCAGAACCACCCGGTCCGACGGCCCAAACAACCCATAAATCACCGCCAGGTTGGCCATGTAGCCTGACGACACCGTCAGCGCCGCTTCCGTTCCCTTGAACGCCGCCAGCTCGTGCTCCATCTCCGCATGTACATCCAGCGTCCCCGTCAGCAGCCGCGCACCGCTCGTGCTTGTGCCATACCGGCTGATCGCCTCCCGCGCCGCCCCGTCAATCCGCGGATCGCCAATCAGTCCCAGGTAGTCGTACGACGACATCATCAGCATCTCGTGCCCGTCTGCCGTCACGCACGGACCCGCCTTCGCCTGCAACGGCATGTGGAACGGGTACGCATCCACCGACACCGCAAGTGCCGTGTTCTCAAAGATGCGCCGCGCACGCGCATCCAGCAGGTCGCCCTTCTTGAAACTCCAGTTGCGGCGCTCCGCGAAATAATCGCCAAACATCTCACCAGACGAAGAGGGAAAGGCACGCTCCGTGGCAGCAGCGTCAAGCAGGGCTGATGGTGTGTTCATGTGACACCTATGTTAAGCCCTTTCGGCTTGATCCGAAAAGCAGTCGCTGAGTCTTTTCGAGCCATGGCAGCAGCAGGCGTCTGGCATTTCTCATCACGCAAGCCCAATTATGCCTGTGTCTGCAACCAGCATGTATCCATGACACGACGGTAACACCCGCCTGACCTGCAAGCGAAACGGACTGCGGCACTTGCCTGCGTCGTGGTCGTAGCTGCTCCTTGCGACATCAACAAAATCACCAGCAGTGTCACCAGCAACACCACCACGACGCCTGCCGCCAGCGCCACCTTCCATCCCACATGCACCCGGTCTTCGGCGGCGGAGGTCTGCTCTTTTCGCACCATGGGCACGGTCAAAGCCTGCACGCCGCTCGACATTCGCCGGCTCGCTCTGGCCGGAAACGCCGGCCCGGGGTCCAGCAGTTCTACAGCGATCTCTCGCGGAGGATCAAGCGCTCTGGCCGGAGATGTCGTTCCCACGGAAGCGGGCCAGGGCGCTTCGGCATCCGGTCTGGATGCCGGTCTGCTCTGCACCACGGTCGCCTCTGGCTGTGTCACATGTCCTGCCGTCGCCTTTACCGCCGAGCCATCCGGTCTTCGAACGGCGGCGCTCGTTTCTACCGAACCCTCTGCCAGCGCATCCAGCATGGCCGTTGCACTTCCCATCCGCTGCTTTCGGTCTTTCGTCAGCAACGCCCGAATCAGCCCGTCCAGGCTCGCGGGCACCTGCAGGTTTCTCTCCCGTGGCGGCACAGGATCCCGATTCAGCAGTTCCGAAAAAACGATCGCGCTCGTCGCCCCGTGGAAGGGCACGGTCCCCGTCGCCATTTCGTACAGCACCGCGCCCAGGCTGAACAGGTCCGACCGAGCGTCCAGCGCCTCACCGCATGCCTGCTCCGGAGACATGTACTCCACTGTCCCAACCGTCGCACCCGCACGCGTCAACCCGTCCGCAAATCCCAGCAGCCGATCCTCCGTCTCCAGCTTGGCCAGCCCGAAATCCAGCACCTTCACGTCCCGCGACCCGCACCCGTCATCCATCAGAAACAGATTTGCCGGCTTGATATCACGGTGCACAATCCCCTTTGCGTGCGCCGCCTGCAAAGCCAATCCCACCCGAAACGCCACCTCGCGGATGTCGTCCACTGCCAGCGGTCCGCGCGTCATCCGCTCTTTCAGCGATTCGCCCCGCAGCAACTCCATCACCAGGTATGGGTCCCCGTCCTGCTCTCCGATATCGAACACCACGCAGATATTCGGGTGGTTCAACGACGACACCACTCGGGCTTCCCGCAAAAATCGTTCCCGCGGTCCGCTTACCTGCATCTCGCGGTGCAGCACTTTCACGGCTACCTGGCGTTCCAGCCGCGTATCCAGCGCGCGATACACCGTGCCCATACCACCGGTACCAAGCTCCCCCAGCACGACATACGGCCCAAAGCGCTTGGGCTCCGGCGGGGCGCCAAAAGCTTCAAATTCGTCAACTCCCTGCTTCCATTCGTTCAAAACGGCGCCTCCTTTCCAGACTGGCGTACCGGCTACCATCGGTTCATGTCCGACTCGTCGTCATCTGCCCTGCCCGGTCGCGTGCCCGCCGGCCAAACGTTGCTCTTCGACGCCGACGACACCCTGTGGGAAAACAACATCTACTTCGAACGCGCCATCGCCGGATTCGTCGAACTCGTGGCCCATCCCACTCTTTCTTCGGCACAGGTACGTGAACACTTCAATTGTCTGGAGCACCAACGCGTCCAGCTTCACGGATATGGCACGAAAAGCTTCCGCCAGTCCATGGGCGCCTGCCTGCAACTATTTACCGCACGCACTCTGCATCCTGCCGAACACGCCCACCTCGACGCTCTGGCCGCAACCATCACAACATCCCCTCTCGAGTTGCTGCCCGGGGTTGCATTCACGCTCGCGCAACTTGGCACCCGCCATCGCCTCTTCCTCGTGACGAAAGGCGACACCGAAGAGCAACTTGAGAAGCTGCACCGCTCCGGTCTCGCGTCGCTCTTTTCCGTCGCCGAAGTCGTGCCTGAGAAACACCGCGCCGCGTACGAGGATCTTTGCCGTCGCCATCGCCTCCACACCCCCACCACATGGATGATCGGCAACAGCCCCAAAAGCGACATCAATCCCGCCCTCGCAGCCGGCCTTCACGCCGTCTTCCTCCCCCACAGCAACACCTGGGTGCTCGAGCACGAGGCCTTGACTGCGGCGCCGGTCAGCCAGCGCCTGCTCACACTTCCCTGCTTTGCCGATCTCCTCTGCGTCTTCTAACGTCCAGCGCGCGATGGTATAGTGAAAGCGGAACGATGACCGCTTGTGATGCACCCGCGCGGTGCGCTCATCGCATTGCGGAGGTGGCGAAATTGGCAGACGCACTAGCTTGAGGTGCTAGCGCCGCAAGGCATAGGGGTTCAAGTCCCCTCCTCCGCACCATCCATTCAGCACAGCCCCTTCGGCGAGCCCCTCTGCGGTTCGCCGTTGCTGTTTCTGCTACCGCCCAGCTGCATGTGCAATGCTAAAATTGAGTTGGACGAATGCTCTTGCCGGCCCTGCCGACCTAGCGTTCTGTCCAAAATCTTTTCCGGCACCCGCCGGCGAACCTGCCCACCGCCGGTCCGAACGCAAGGAAGCTCCCTCCGCATGACCGCTCTTCTCGTCCTTCTCGTTATCCTTCATGTGGTGGTCTGCCTCTTTCTCATCGGCGTCGTCCTGCTGCAGCAGGGCAAAAGCGCAGACCTCGCAAGCGCCTTTGGTGGCCAGGGCACTCAAACTGCATTCGGCCCGCGCGGCACCGCCAACCTGTTTACGCGCCTAACCACCTGGGCCGCCATACTCTTCATGCTCACGTCTATCAGCCTCACCATCATGCTGTCGCGTGCCAGCGGTCACTCCGTCCTTTCCGGCGAGAAAACGACGCAATCCGCCCCCGCCCGCAAGTAATCGGCACCTCGAGTGATTCGCGAGACCTTCCCCGTCGGCCCGCTCCGCTGCAACTGCACCGTTCTCGGTGACGACGCAACGCGCGAGGCCATGGTGGTCGACCCCGGCGGGGACATCACCCACATCGAAGCCGTCCTCGCCCGGCATACCCTGCGCCTCACCACAATCGTCGTCACCCACGCACACCTCGATCACATCGCCGGTGCCCACACCCTGCGTCAGCGTACCGGTGCGCCCATCCTCTACAGTCAGCACGACCTGGCCCAGATCGCGCTCATGGACGAGCAGGCGCAGTGGATGGGCGTCGTCACGCCGACCGTTACACCACCCGACAGCAGCGCCGAAGACGGCACCGCACTCCACCTCGGCGCAACCGCTATCGAGATACTCCACACACCCGGACACACTCAGGGCAGCATCTGCCTCCATCTTCCGTCACAGTCACTCTTGCTCGCGGGCGACACCCTGTTTCGCGGCAGTGTCGGCCGCACCGATCTGCCGGGCGGCAACGGGCCTCAACTCCTGCATTCCATCCAATCGCGCCTTCTGCACCTTCCCGAGTGCAGCATCGTGGTACCGGGCCATGGTCCGGAGACCACCATCGGCACCGAAATCGAGAACAATCCATTCCTTCAACATCTATAACTTGGGACCTCTTGGTTCACTGAAGTCATCAGCGGTTTTCCTCCCTGTTCACGTCCCTGATTCCTCCGTGACGATTGCCTCAATCCCCTGTAGCAGATCAGTCACTCCCCTCTCGAACTCTGTCGGCGGCGTCAGCAGACTCAACACCAGCCACCCACGCCCGGGCAGGCCATAGAACGACCCAGGGTGCACCACCACCCCCGCCTCCCGCACCAGCCGAACGGCCATGCTCTCGTCTTCCAGCACCGCAGGCACACGCAGCACCACCGACCACCCCGCCTCTACCGGTAATCTCCCGCACCTCCCCGCCCTTAGCAGGCCGTCCAACACTTCTAGATTTCCACGTACCCGTCCCTGAATCTGCCCCTGCATGTCTTCCGCGGCCGGCAACCATTCTGCCAACGCGCCCTGCACCGGCCCGTTCACCGACAGAAACGTATCCGCAATCAGCTCAAGCCGCGCCATCGCCTCATTGCACGCATCCTCCGGCCCACCCACGACCGTCCACGCCAGCTTCATCTGTGGCAGTGCCAGCACCTTGCTCAACCCGCTCAGCACAAAAGTCAATACCGGCGAAACGCATCCCGCAAAGCTCCGCACCGGCTCGGTTCGCTCCACACCGAAATCCAGAAAGACTTCGTCGGCAATCAGCACCAGCCCAAACTCCTCCGCTACCGCCTCGAACCGTTTCCGTTCCTCCGCATCCACGGTGTGTCCAGTCGGATTATTTGGGTGCACCACCACAATCGCTCGGGTCCGCTCCGTTACCGCGCCGCGCAGGGCCTCCCAATCAACCCGCCACCCGTCATGGAGTCGCAGCGGGTACGCCCGCAAGGCCACGTCGTTCATCCGTCCCAGTAGATCGAACAGCGGATAACTCGGCTCCGGCACCAGCACCTCGTCGCCCGCCTCACACAGTAGCCGCAGCAGGTATCCGTACGCTTCGCTGGTGCTCGCAGTCAGCATCAGCCTCTCCGGCAACACTGTGACACCCCGCGCCGCGTAATACCCCTCGCATACCGCCCGCCGCGCCGCACGCATCCCCAGCGGGTCCGCGTCATAGCGTAAGCCCACTGGGGACCCGAGTCCGCGCAGAATCCTCTCCTCGTCGTACAGGAACCCACACCGCGTCGGGTTCGACACCGTCAGATCCAACAATCGCACACCCGCCGACCGCGCTTCCAGCAAAGCCTCCGCGAGCGCATTTCGTTCGCCACCGACCTCCGTCCGCGCCGCCCAGCGCCCCCGCCATCCGCGTCCCGTCCCATTGCCCATACGATCCATCCTCCAGCATCGCCGTCGCGTCTACAATCGCCGCATGGTATCGCCACCCACCCCAATCACAGCGGTCCTCTTCGATTTCGGCATGGTTCTTAGCGGTCCGCCCAGCCCGCCCGTGTGGCAGGCCATGCAACATGCAAGCGGCCTATCCCACGACGCGCTCCACCACGCCTACTGGTCCCTGCGCGACGACTACGACCGCGGCGCGCTGACCGGAGACGCGTACTGGAACGCCATCGCCGCCCTTGCGGCCACCACATTCGATCCCGTCACCCGCACCCGTCTCATCGCGCTCGACGTCGATCTCTGGACCGACATGAACGAACCCATGGTCGCCTGGGTACGCGAACTCCACCGCGCTGGCATTCGCACCGGCATTCTCTCCAACATGCCCGACAGCATGGCCGAGGGCATCTGCGCCAAGTTCGCCTGGATCGGCGACTTCCACCACACGGTCTGGTCGCACGCCCTTCTGCTCCGTAAGCCCGACCCCGCCATCTATGCCGCCGCCATCGCCGGCCTGGGCGTTCCCGCCGCCCAGATTCTCTTCCTTGACGACCGCGAAGACAACATCGCCGCCGCCCGGACCGCAGGCCTGCAAACTCTGCTTTATAGCTCCCACGACGCGTTCGTCCTTGAAATGAACGCGCGCGGCTTCGGCCACCTCCTCTATCCCGCGCCCGCCGCATTACAAACCATGTCGTCACGTTGAACTTCTCTGTCGCAAAAACGCACAGAAACGGTGCCGAAACGGTACGATGATCCAAACAGAACAAACCTTCGTGCACCCATCGCAGAATGGGACACTCAAGTCATTCTTCTTCATGGGTCTACTACAAACAGACTGCGTGCACTCCATGCGCGGCACATGTGCCCATGCCTTTCGAGACCAGAGTTCGCCGCCGCACCTGCCACGCCTTCGCCATATCGCTGGCGCTGCTGTTCGCCTTCATCACCCTGTCTTTCTCCCGCGCCCAGCAGCTTAGCCTGCAGGGTTTGCGCGCCCAGTCCGGCCTCGGCCAGTTCAATGGCATCAAGGCAGATGCTGCCGGCAATCTCTACACTCTCCTCGACGCTGGCGACGGCATCCGCCTGCTCAAATTCGACCCCACCGGCACCCAGCTCCTCGGTCAGGCGCAGCTCGGCCAGCATGGCGACCAGGGTCTCGCCCTCGCGCTTGATTCCGCGGGCAACATTTACGTCGCTGGCACCTCCCTCTCCACCGGCTTCGTTACCGGCACCGCCGGAACCGCCTTCCCCACCCGCTCCGGCACCAGCATCAACTCCTTCCTCGCCCGGTTCACCCCTGCGCTTACCGAGCAATGGCTCACCTTCCTCGGCAGCGGCAGCATGGCCGTCGCCGCCGTAGACACCACCGCAGCGCAGGTCGTCGTCACCGGCAGCATTTTTACCCCCACCCTGCCCGTCACGCCCAACGGCATCCAGCAGTCGCCCCTGCCCGGCAGCACCGGTGACGGTTTCGTCCAGGGCTACTCCACCACCACGGGCAACCTGAATTACTCGACCTACCTCACCGGCTCCAACGGCAATACCCAGCCGTCCTCGATCGCGCTCGATACTACCGGCAACGCCTACATCGCCGGCACAACCTCTGCGACAGGCTTTCCCACCATCAACGCCCTTGTTCCTGTCATTCTCAGCGATTCCCCAACCCCAACCTCCGGCTTTCTCGCAAAGTTCACCCCAGCCGGCGACGGCATTCTCTTCTCCACGTACATCCCCGGCAACGGCATCTCCTCCACTGCTTACGACACCGGCACCGGCAGCCTTCTCCTCTCCGGCGACATCGCCCGCGGCTTTTTTCCCATCACCGTAGTCTCTGGCCCCATCGCCGCTAACGCGCCCTACCAGACCGGCCTGCGCATCGCGCCCGACGGCTCCAACGTCCCAAGTGCCACCCTGCTGACCCCCGGTACCGTCTCTGTCATCACGCCCGCAACCGGCGGCTTTGCTGCCGCCACCGCCGAACAAAGCGCCCCCAACCTGCCGCTTCTGCCTGTCGCCCCACTACAAGGCTTTGGCACCGCCAGTATCGTTCAGGCCGACAGCACCGGCACGCCCCAGCAAACTGCCCGGGTCGGCGGCCTCGTCGTCCGCAACAACGGTTTCGCCAGCATCCCCGTCCTCACAACCGGCGTCGTCTCCGCGAACGGAGCGGCCATCGTCGCCGGCAGCATCGCACCCACCACCAGCAGTGCCCTTCTCTCCACGCAGCGATTCGATTTTACCCTCGTCAATGACTCCGGCACCGCCCTGCCGTCCACCCTGCGAGACGCTCAACCCGCCGCCACCTGCAACGGCAGTGGTTGCGCGGGTGGCGCCGGCCTGCTCGCCCGCCTCTCCACCTCCACCGCCCCGCAGCTCGCCTTCTCCATCGATAACCTGCCGAACCTCATCCTCCGCAACACCGGTGCGACCGACGCCACCTCCGTCCAGCTCACCGCCACCGGCTACACCGTCGCAAGCACCTGCGCCGCCACCCTCCCTGCTGGTAGCGAATGCGACATCGCTCTGACCGGTACCGGTCCAGGCACCATCACCGCATCCAGCGGCAATGCGCCCACCGCCGTCGCCAGCCTGCCCACCAACACCGCCGTCCCCTCGCCCATCGTCGTCACGCCCAAGGAACTCGACTTCGGCGTCACCAGCGCCGTCTCCGCGCCGCACACCCGCACCCTTACTATTACCAATCTCAGCGCGGCTCCCCAGACCTTTGTCTCGCGCCTCACAACCATCGCCCAGAACTACACCGTTCAGGAAAGCGGTAGCGGCTGCATCCCTGTCGGAGACGGCATCTCCAAGACACTGGCCGCGAACAGCACCTGCACGATCACTCTCAGCCTCACCGCCTCCGCCGACCCCACCACTGACACAGCCATCACCGCCGATTGGACGATCGGACAGCGCGAAATCGCCCTCACCGGCTATGTGCAGGCCGAAGCTCTCACCGTCTCCGCCACCCACATCGGCTTCGGTCGCCAGTACAACGGCGGCCTCCGCGTCCCCCGCTATCTGTATCTCTCGAACGGCAGCGACCTCTCCCAACTCCACACGCCCGTTTCGCTCCCATCCACCTCGCCCTTCACCCTCACCGACACCTGCCCCTCCACGCTCGCGCCGCAGTCGGTCTGCCGTATCGGCATCACCTACAACTCCCTCATCTATCCCTCCGCGGACTCCACCACGCTCACCCTCGACGGCGGCATCACCGTCCTCATCGACGGCCAGACCCTTCCCGCACAGGCCGTCATCGGCACAGGCAGTCCACTCCCCCCCGTCACTGGACCTGGCACCAACCCGGGCGCAGGTGCCGCGCCCAGCCTTTCCGTCACGCCTACCAGCGTCACCTTCACCAACCCCGTCGTCGTCACCACCGTCTCGACGGAAACAGAAACCGTCGCTGTCAAAAACACCGGCAGCATCGATTTCGCACTCTCCACCGCCGTCTCCGGAGATTTCACCGCGACCGCCTGTCCCGCGACCCTGACCGCCGGTAGTACCTGCACCATCACGGTCCAGTTCACGCCGTCTGACAGCGGTACCCGCCAGGGCCTGCTCTCCGTCACCGCCGGAAACGCCGCACCGGTCTACGTCACCCTCACCGGCCAGGGCACGCCCATTCTTGCTGCAACCAACGGCACCATTGCCTTCGGTGACGTTCCCATAAGCACCCCCGCCATCCATTGGTTCAAAGTCGGTCGCCCGTTCCAGAGCCTCACCGTTAGCACCACCTCGCCCATCTACGGCGTCGTCCTCGTCGAAGATCAGGGCTTCGGCCACGGAAGCCCTGACCGCAACAGCTTCAGGCAAACCCTCACCGGCGCCTGCGGCAACTGCTACGTCGGCGTCCAGTTTCTGCCCACCCAGCCCGGTTCCCTGCCCGCGACCCTCGCCTTCGAAACAACCAGCGGCGGCAACGATCAGACCACGCTCACCGGCAATGGCATTCCCACGACCGGTGTGCTCTTCACGCCGACGACAGCAAATTTCGGCTCCGTCCCTGTTGGCAGTTCCACCGCCGCCAGTCTCTTCGTCCTCACCAACGCCACCGGTGCAGCTCTCACCACCTCCGCGCCCGCCGTCTCTCCCGGCGACTTCTCCCTCTCTGCCGTCGCGACCGGCGGCGTAGCCTGCGGGTCCATACTTGCAAATGGCGAAAGCTGCGTCGTCGCCGTCCAATTCGCACCCACTGCCACCGGCAATCGCACCGGCCAGGTCACCGTGCCGACGTCCGGCGGAGCCGGAAACGCAACCCTCACAGGTCTTGGTACCGGCAGTGCCGGCATCGCCTTCCAGCCCACCGCCATCGTCTTCGCCAATGTGCCCGGCACCCAGGCCACAACGCAAATTACCCGCCTCACCAACACCGGTTCCACCGCCATCACAACCGGCGCACCCACCTCAAGCGATCCCCACTTCGCCGCCACCACCAATTGCTCCACCCTCGCTGCCAACGCTTCCTGCACCCTCACCGTCACGTACACCTCCACACCAGAGCTGGCCAACGGCCTGCTTACCGTCCCGGTCACCACCAACTCCGGCTCGGCCCCGCAGACGACCAATTACCAGGTCCCCCTCACCGGCCAGTACACCCTTGAAACCGCCGGCCTGCAGATCGTCCCCGGCGAAACCTCCACCATCAACTTCGGCGCACTCACCACTGGTGCCGTCTCCGCCGTCCGCGTCCTTCGCGTCAACAATGTCTCCACCAAATCCGTCACCATCGCCGTCCAGACACCCCGCCAGTTCCCGCTGCTTGCGACCACCTGCGGCGCACTCGCCCCCGGTGCAAGCTGCACCCTCTCCGTGGCGTTCGCGCCCCTCACCAACGGCGATACGACCGGGACCCTGTTCATCCAGGGCACACCCACCGATGGCACCTCCACCCTCGATGGCCTGGGCTATCTCGAGGGCTATGGCCTTTCCACGAACACCCTCGTCGCCAGCGGCAATTTCTCACCCACCGGTGTGCTCGACTTCGGCTCCGTAAACGCTGGCGGCAGCAGCACCCAGACCATCACCTTGACCAATCGCGGTGGCGGCCCCGCCGGTGCAACGTCCATCACCATTCGACGCATCCACGCCGACCCGCCCTACTTCACCACCAGCAACTGTGGTGCCACGCTCGCCATAAACGCAAGCTGCACTCTCAACATCACCTACGCACCCACAACCATTGCCAGCGCCGGGACTACCGGCAACGCCCAAATCTCCAACGCCGTCCTCACGGTCGACTCCGACGCTGAAAACGCACCGCTCCTCATCGACGTCACCGGCACCGCAACTCCCACGCAAGCCGATTCCGGCTCCGCCGTCGGCCCCATCTCGCTCCTCGCCGCCTCGCAGGGCGCGCTCACCTTCGCCACCACCGCCGTTGGTACCATCTCCGCCACCCAGGCCCTTACGATCTCCAACGCCGGCACCTCCACCGTCCACGTCACCGGCATCCTTACCTCGCCAGACTTCACCACCACCGGCAGCTGCACCACTCTCAATCCCGGCGACATCTGCACCCTCCAGATCGCCTTCACTCCCCAAACCGCCGGCAGCCGCAGCGGCGCACTCGAACTCCAGACTGACGCCGCCACCTCCCTTGATTTCGTCTCCCTGCTTGGCACCGGCACTCCGGCCAGCGTTGCCCTCACTCCCACGACGATCGACTTTGGCAGCCTCCTGCTTGGCCGCAGCGCCACTCGCACTGCCACCTTTACAAACACCGGCTCCACTCCCGTCACCCTCAGCGCACTCACCGTCTCGGGCGACTACGCCATTGCAGCCTCCACCTCCGCGTCCACACCCTGCGCTGCCGGAACCGTCCTCGCCAACGGAGCCGCGTGCATCGTTGACGTCGTCTTTACCCCCACCACGCTCGGCAGTCGCGCGGGCACCCTGTCCATCGCCAGCAGCGCCACCACCCTCCCACTCACCGCCTCGCTTACCGGCATCGGCACCCAGCCGCAACTCTCCGCCACCCCCAACGGCCTTGCGTTCGGGGCCATCCCTGTCGGCAAGTCCGCAGCACTTTCTCTTACCCTCACCAACGGCAGCTCCACCGACGTGAACCAGCTTGCCTTCACCATCACCGGCGATTTCTCCGCCACCAGCACCTGCGGCCCATCCACCCTCACCGCCCACTCCTCCTGCGCCATCACCGTCACCTACGCGCCCACCGTCACCGGTCCGCGCACCGGCACGCTCACCATCCTCAGCAGCGATCCCTCGTCGCCGCTCCTCATCCCGCTCACCGGCGCTGGCATCCAGGGCGGCGGCTTCACCCTTACGGCCAACGGCACTTCCATCGCCTCCGCCAGTGTTCCCACCGCCATCCCGGCCAGCTATACCCTCGCCCTCACACCCATCGGCGGCTTTAGCGGTGCTGTCGCCCTCACCTGCATGCCGCAGGGCACTTACGCCTACATCTCCTGCTCCATCTCGCCGTCCACCGTCACCCTCGGCAACGGCACAGTCACCTCTGTCGCCACCATCACCACCGTCACCGGAGCCACCTCCGCCAGCCTTCACCGTCCGGCGTACCTTTCCTCCCCGCTCAGCGTCCTCGCAACCTGCTTTCTCGCTCCCGGCATCCTGCTCCTCCGCAAGCGCCGTGCTCTCCGTGTGCCGCTGCTCCTCCTTCTCTGCAGTGTTCTGCTCTCAGCCGCGCAGGGCTGTGGCAGCGGTGTGGGCGACAGTCGCATTCGTTACGGCGCCCCCGGGAACTACCAGTTCACCGTTACCGCCAGTTCCACCACAGGCACAACCACCTCTCAATCCGTAACCCTCAACCTCACCATCACCAAATAGCGACACCAGTCGGCTCGAGCGTGCAAAGTGTCGCGACTCTGCGGACCCCCAAGCTCAATCTCTGCCGCCCAAAGAAATGGCCTTCGCCGCACGCGCGGAAAGGGCCTTCCTGGAACCTCAATTCACTCACACCGGCATTTTTGCCCCGAGCGGCACCTGCTCCACAATCTCCAGCCCAAATCCCTGCAGCGCCGGCACATGTGTCGGCCGGTTTACCAGCAGCCGAATCCTTCGAATGCCCAGATCCGCAAGAATTTGACTGCCCACCCCTGTATGCCGCAGCGTCTGCTGCGCGTCCGGCCCACGCCTGCCATGCTCACGTCCCGTCACGATCCGCGCCGGCACAGCGCTGCGATCGATCAGAAACCCTGCACTCCCGTTATGCAGATAGATCAACGCCCCGCGCCCCGCTGCTGCAATCGCCCGCATCGCCCCTTGCACGCTGTGCAGGCTATCTCCCCCATCCTGCTCAAACCCCCCGCCCGCCAGCCCGTGCGTATGCACCCGCACCAGCACCGGCTCCACATCGCTGTTCGACAACTCCCCCTTCACCAACGCTAAGTGGCTCGCACCCTCCTCCACATCGCTCTCGTACGCCACCATGCGGAACTCGCCCCAGGGCGTCTCCAGCAGCGTCTCTCCCACCCGGTGCAGGTATTGCTCGGTCTGCAGCCGATATCGGATCAACTCCGCCACCGTCAGCATCGCCATATCGTGTGTCCTGCAAAACTCAATCAAGTCCGGCACCCGTGCCATCGACCCGTCGTCATTCATAATTTCGCAGATCACTCCCGCAGGAATCAGCCCGCTCATCCGCGCCAAATCCACTGACGCCTCCGTCTGCCCCGCCCGCACCAGCACGCCACCCTTCCGGGCCCGCAGCGGAAATACATGCCCCGGTCGCGCCAGGTCCGCCGCGCTGCTCCCAGACTGCACGGCCGTCAGAATCGTATGCGCGCGATCCGCCGCAGAAATACCGGTCGTCACGCCCTCCCGCGCCTCAATTGACTCCGTAAATGCCGTCCCGAACCGCGACGTGTTCTCGCTCGCCATTGGTGGCAGCCGTAAGTAGTCCGCCCGCTCCTCCGTCAGCGTCAGGCACACCAGCCCCCGCCCAAACTTCGCCATAAAGTTGATCGCATCCGGCGTCACATGTTCTGCGGCAATCGTCAGGTCGCCCTCGTTCTCGCGATCCTCGTCATCCACCACCACGATCATTCGCCCCGCGGCAAACTGCCGCAACGCCTCCGGCACATCCACAAACGGCGCAACCGCCATACCTTTCACCTCATCCTCAAGACAGCAAAACCGCCCCACATTGGAGCGGTCCCACCATCTCTGCGATTCAAAGCTGACTCGCTGTTCTAGAGCGTCGACTCTATCTCAAAGCCCCACGCCTCCAGCAATCCCTCTGGAATGTACTTCGAGTTCTTATTCCGCCGCGCCCACTCCCGCAGCCGTGTCGACCGCACATACTGATCCGGTGTCAGCTTGTATTCCTTTACCACCTGCTCAAACGACGTAATCGTCGGCACCACCGGCCCAATCGGCTCCGGCTTGCCCCAGTTCGGATTCCCACGGCGCTTTGCCACTCGTCTCTCCTTCGGCCCTTACAGGTTTACAGCAACACCCTAGTTTACCGCATTCTTCACAAGATTGAAGCTCAATCGCTCACAGACACGGTGTGCCCCATGTCCGGATTTTCAGACATGGGTTTCAGAGCAGCCGCCTCAGTCCACGATCTCCCCACGCTCCAACTGTCCCACAGCCCGTGCAGCCCGCTCCCGCAGCGCCGCACGATCCTCCCCCGTCTTCTTGTTCAGCGTCGCAAACTGCATCCGCATCCGCTGATTCGTCCCCAGCGTCTCCTGGTGCCGCTCCAGAAACGTCCAGTACAGCGCCGTAAAGGGGCAGCTCCCCGGCCCCGTGCTTTTCTTCGGGTTCAGCGCGCACCTGCCACAGTAATCGCTCATCCGGTCGATGTACGCCGCCCCGCTAACGTACGGCTTGGTCGCCGTCAGCCCGCCATCGGCAAACGTCGCCATGCCCAGCACGTTCGGCTCCACCACCCAGTCGTACGCGTCCACATACGCCACCCAGAACCAATCCGTCAGCTCCCGCGGACTAAATCCACACAGCGTCGCCAGATTCGAAAGCACCATCAACCGCAAAATATGGTGCGACCACCCCTGCTGCATCACCTGCGACGTCGCCGTATCCAGGCAGAACATCCCGGACCGCACACCCCAGTACGCCGGCGGCAGTGGCAGGTGCGCGTCCAGCGCCGACGGCATGGCCGGCAGGTCGGGCGCGGCAGGGTTCCGCTCCTTCACCAGCAACCGGCTATACCCATTCGCCTGCAGGTTCTCCGGAGGGTCCGGCGACTGCGCCACCGTCCTGTATCCATCCGTCACATCGTGCATGTGCCGCATGAACTCCCGCCACCCAACTATCTGACGAATAAACCCTTCCGCGCTCGCCAACGGCACCGTCATGCCCTCGTACGCCCCCGCCACATCCGCCACCACCTCCCGCGGCAGCAGCCGGCTCACGTTCATCAGGGCTGAAATCGCCGAGTGAAACAGCATCGGCTCCCGCGTACTCATCGCATCCTCAAACGGCCCGAAGTGCGGCAGCAACTCCGTCAACGCAAACCGCCAGAACACCGCACAGTCCGCCGCCGTGCACGGCAGGTCGAACCCATCGAACGTCCCGATGCTCTCAATCCCGTTGCCCGAAAGCCATTCCATCAATTCCAGCGTCACCGCATCCGGCTTGAACGACGGCCGCAGCGGCACAGCCACCTCGCCCCGGTACGGATTCCGGTTGTCCTCATCGAAACTCAGTTTCCCGCCCACAAAGCTGCCCGTTCGCGTCATCAGCAGCCCGGTTTTCTTTCGCATGTACCGGTAAAACGTCTCCATCAGGTACTGCCGGCCCCGCCCAACCTTGCCCTTGCCGAACACCGCCGCCCAGTCCTCACCGGTCGATAGCCATGCATCGTCCTCCACCATCTCCAGCGTCAGCCCCGCCGCGACCGCCCCCTCCAGGTCCTTCCGCAACTCCCGCTCCGCCGGCACCGCCGTGTGAATCACGTCTATTCCAAGCTCCCGCTGCACCATCAGCAGCTGCTCGCCATAGCTTTCCGGCGCGTTCCGGTACGCCACCATCACTCCGCGCGCCTGCTGCTCCAGCGCAAAGTGCCGCATGTTGCTCAGCACCACCAGCACCTTCTTCTTGTGGTACGGCCGGTTCCGCCCCTTCGCGTGCGACTCGATCAGGATCAGCCCGGCCTCCTCCGGCTTCAGCTTCGCCAGCGGCCCAATACGGTCGTTCACCCGGTCATACGGCACGAACACCCACGTCCGCGTCGAAGCCGCCTCCGCCGTCGGCCACACCGCCCGCATCCCATCTAGAAATCCCATCTCGTCATTGTTGCGCGGCACACTTCATCCCCTCAACCCGCAAACCACACCCTTGCAACGGCATCACCGTACGCGCGATCTCCGGCATCCAGGCCTGTCCTTGCTGTCCACCGCCAAAACTCCATCAATTGCATCGTGTATCGAAAACGCAACATTCCGCATATTCCGCACCGATCGGTACCATTCGGCAGGCTGATATTCCTGCATCTCGTACCCGTGCCGGTCATCGTATGCCATATGCATGGACTCACCGTCGCAACTTTGCTTCTACTCGCATTGCTCACCGGCAACGAGTTTTGTGTCGCCGCGTTCGTGGAGCCAGTTCTGCGGTCGTCGTCAGAACGGCACCAGGTAACGACGGCCCCGGCATTCGCCCAGCGTCTCGGCAAATGGATGCCGGGATGGTACGCAGCCACTCTCCTGCTCACCGCTTTTGTCACCGCTGTTCAGGTCCGGTCCACACACTCCTGGATCACAGGTGCCGCACTCTCGCTTCTCATCCAACTTGCCGTTCTTGTGGTTACATTAACGCTGCTGGTGCCGAGAAACAATCGGCTTGCCGCGATGGTCGAGCCCTACCCTGCATGGCAAGACGACGCACGGCAATGGGATTCCCTCCACCGCCTGCGTGTAATGCTGTTGTTCGTGGCAACAGTATTGTTCGCTGCCTTTTAACAACCGGCAACCAATGCCATTTTTGACACGTCGAGACAAGCGAAAGCACGTGTAAGCGATTCACAACTTCTTACGAATCTCATCTACATCAACGAAGCCGCCAGCTCCGTATACTTCTCCACCGCCTCCCGCAGCTCGCTCTTCAGCACCTTTTCCGCCTCCGTATGCGCCACGTGGATTGACCCCGGCCCCAGCAGCAGCGGCTCGCCCCAACTCGTCAGGCTGGAGATATCCGTCGCATACTTCGCAATCATCGTCTCCCACCCGGCAATCCGCTTCATCCGCACCGCCGCCAGGTCCAGCGAGTAACTCACATCCACCCGCCCCGCCACCACCCGGTCGACGATCTCCCTCACCGGCGCGGAATCCCCCACCGTTCGGATCAGCAACTGTGCCTCCGCCGCGTCCGGAATCACATTCGGCGCGCGCCCCCCGCTCAGCAGACCCACATTCAGCGTCGACGGCCCAATCTCCTTGTCCACCGGCAGCTCCGTCGCCAACAGGTCGTGCAGCACCGCAATCAGCTTCTCCGTGGCACTGTCTCCCAGCTCCGGATACGCCGAATGCGCCATCTTCCCCCTCGCCGTCAGCACCACCCGCAGCGCGCCCTTCGTCGCCAGCGCCAGCTTGTTCTCCGTCGGCTCGCCATTGATCAGGAACTTCGACCCATGCCCATCCAGGTTCGCCACCTTGGCACCGGCGCTATCCCGCTCCTCGCCCACCACATACAGCAAACCCACCGGCGTCCCGTTCGCGTACAGCTTCTCCGACGCACACACCTGCGACGCCAGAATCCCCTTTGCATCGCACGACCCCCGCCCATGCACATACATATCGTCTTCACTCGACGGGAAATACGGCGGAACCGTGTCGAAATGCGTCGACAGTGTCACCGTCGGCCGTGTCCCCGGCATCCGCGCGTACACGTTGAACCGGTCGCCTTTGTCCGGAATACCCGCGCCCGTCTGCTTTACCGGCTGCCGCTCCACGTCGTAGCCCTGGCCCGCCAGCAACTCCGCCAAAAGCATGCCGCAGCGGCCCTCGTCATACGTCGTCGATTCGACATCGACCAGCCTTCGTGTCAGCTCTACTGGGTCCAGGGGCATACCCCAGCATAACCCGTTATCTCTGCGATTCCGGCGTAAAACCCCACCTCACCGCCGCAACAGACACGTAGAATGGTGCAGCCGCCACGGTCCCTCACTCCACGCGTCCCACCGCCGTCCACCGCCGCATACCTCCGTCAAAGGCCGCCATGACCGCAACCGACATCTCCGCCGACCACGCCCTCAGCACGCCGCAGGCCCTCGCCGCCGTGCTCGACCACACCCTGCTCAAACCTGAAGCCACCCGCGCCCAGGTCCTGCAGCTCTGCACAGAAGCCGCCCAGCACCGCTTCGCCTGCGCCATGGTCAACCCCGCCTGGGTACCGCTTGCCGTGCAGGCCGTGCGCGGCACCGGCGTTTCCGTCGGTGTGGTCGTCGGCTTTCCCCTCGGCGCCAGCCTCACCGAAACCAAGCAAAACGAAGCTGCCCGCCTCACCGCACTCGGCGCACACGATATCGACATGGTCCTCAACATCGGCTTTCTGAAATCCGACCTCGACACGGAAGTCGCCGCCGACATCCGGGCCGTCGCCCACGCCACCCACGCAGGTGGTGGCATCCTCAAGATCATCCTCGAAACCGCCCTGCTCACTAACGACGAAAAACGCCGCGCCTCCCACATCGCCATCGACTCCGGAGCCGACTTCCTCAAGACCAGCACCGGTTTCTCCACCGGCGGTGCCACCGCACACGACATCGCCCTCATGCGCTCCATCGCCGGCGACCGCTGCGGTGTCAAGGCCTCCGGCGGCATCCGCTCCCTCGCCGACGCCGCTGCCATGCTCCACGCCGGAGCTACACGCATCGGCGCCAGCGCCTCCGTCCGCATTGTGGCAGAACTCCAGGCGCAACTCACCGGCACCATCTTTACCTCCAACAAGCAGCCGCCCAACACCTACTAGCACGTGCCAGAACCCACATCTCCAACCCGCGAAATCGCCATCACCTCCGCCGCCAGCCCCTCCGCGGCGTCAGAGGTGCACGCGCCCGCCCAGTCCGTCGAGTTCGAAGGCGACTACCGTCCCGCCGCCACCTCGCGCGAGGTCACCCGCGCTCCCCGCGTCTCCATCCCGGAAAGTACCGTCGCCGCGCCCCACGTCGATTTCCTCCTCCGCCTAGCCGACGCCCTCAACAACACGCTCGACCTGCAAACCCTCATGCTCCGCGTCGCCGAGCTCGTCCGTGCCGTCGTCCACTACCGCATCTTTGCCATCTTCCTCATCAACGACCGCACCAACGAACTCTGGATGCGCTTCCAGATCGGCCACACCCCCGAGGTCGAACGCGCCCGCATCCGGCTCGGCCGCGGCATCGTCGGTCAAGCCGCCGCCACCCGTCGCGCCGTCCTCATCGACGACATCTCCCAATCCCCCAACTACATCAACGCCAACCCCGACGTGCGCTCCGAGCTCGCCGTCCCCCTCATCATTAAAAACCGCGTCATCGGCGTCATCGATCTCGAATCCGAAGAGGTCGCCGCCTTCACCGCCGACCAGCAGCGCCTGCTTGAGCTCACAGCCTCGCGCATGGCCGTCGCTATCGAAAACGCACGCCTTTACACCCGCGTCTCGCGCCAGGCACAAACCCTCACCGTCCTCTCTGAAATCAGCAAAGAAATCACCAGCATCCTGGACCTCGACGACCTGCTCGAGCGCATCGGCACCCTGCTCAAGCGCGTAGTCGACTTCCAGATGTTCACCATCCTCCTCTGGTCCGACCGCGCCCAGCAGTTCGAGCACCGCTTCTCCACCCGCTACGGCGAGCGTGTGCGCCGCGATCGTGGAGCCGTTTACGGCGTCGGCCTCATCGGCTCCGCCGCCCAACTGCGCCAGCCCGTCCTCGCACCAGACGTCCGCAAAGACCCGCGATACATCGCCGTCAACCACGACGTCCGCTCCGAGCTCGCCGTTCCCCTGCTCTACAAGGGCCGCGTCACCGGCGTCCTCGACCTGGAACACACCCGCGTCAATTACTACAACGAAGACCACCAGCGCACCCTCACCACTCTCGCCGGCCAGATCGCCATCGCCATCGCCAACGCCCGCCTTTACGAGCGCATCTTCGAAGAGGAACAGCGCCTCGAACGCGACCTCGACATGGCCCGCGAGGTCCAGCTTCGCCTGCTGCCCCCCGCACCCGCGCCCCTGCCCCACGCCGAGTTCGCCTCCCGCTTCCTCCCCGCCCGCTCCATCGGCGGCGATGTCTACGACTTCATCCCCTACGGCGTCGGCAAGGTCGCCATCGCCCTCGGCGACGTCAGCGGCAAAGCGGCACCCGCCGCCCTCTACGCCGCCCTCGTCACCGGCATCCTGCGCTCCCTCGCCGCTCTCCGCCTACCCCCCGCCGCCATGCTCGCGGAACTCAACACCCAACTGCAGGAACGCAAGCTCGACGGCCAGTACGTCACAATGCTCTTTGCGCTGTGGGACGACCCGACCCGCACCCTCCAGATCGCCAACGCCGGCTCCGTCCAGCCCATGCTTGTCACCACGCGCAACGTTGCAGCGGAGGCCGCGGGTACCGCCCCTTTCGGTCTGCACGCCGCAAACGACCCCTTACACAGTCGCCACGTCCACGAAATCAAGGCCGAAGGCTTTCCCCTCGGCCTCTTCCCCGGCGCCACCTACGAGGACTTCACCGTCACCACGGTTCCCGGCGACCTTCTCGTCTTCTTCTCCGACGGCATCGCCGACGCCGAAAATCAGTCCCACGACATGTTCGGCACCGAGCGTCTCTGCACCGTCCTGCAGACCGCCGACACTGCCTCCGCCGAAGCGACCGTCAGCGCCATCCTCGCCGCCGTCGACACCTTCCAGCAAGGCACCGCCCACTTCGACGACGAAACCCTCGTCATCCTTCGCGTCCTCTGAAGACTAGGAAATATCCGAGCACTGGGGCGCAAACACCACCGCGAGCAGTTACGGATGCTGCGCCGTGCCCCCGCCCACCGGGTGCATCCATCCCACCTTCACCTCAGCCGCCACCAGCTGCTCGCCCTTTTTCACCGCGTGCACCACCACATGATCTCCCACATGCACGCTCTTCAAATCCGCGGCATCGGTGCCCTTCAGGTACTTCGTGTCGCCGTTCAGCACCACGGTCTGCACCTTGCCCTCCGGCGTGTTCACCGTCACACTCGTGTCTGAAATCGCCGCCACCGTCCCCAGCACGTGGATCATGCCGTTATGGGCAAATGCCACACCGGCAAACATCCCCACCATCAGCAACACTGCAAGTAGTCGTTTCATCGAGAAAATCCTTTCGGGTAATGAGGCGTCGCGGTTGCAGCAGACGGCGTACTTCCCGCCAGAAACTGCTCTTCGTGTTTCTCTTCCTGCCACTCCTCCGGACCCTTCGGGTTCAGGTGCTCCATCTCCGCCGCCTCTGCCGTCGTCAGCTTCGGTAGGTGCCTCAGGAACACCACCAGCTTCCACGTGTCCGCATCGTCATCCCGCGGCTCACCAAACGCCGGCATCCCGCTCATCCGGATTCCATACTGGATCGGATAGTACAGCGCCCCATCCGTCTCCGCTTGCGTTTGCGGCCCGGCAAGGTTCGGCGGTCGCGGATACATCATCCGGCCCATCATCGTGTCCCCATGCCCGTCGTTCCCGTGGCATATCGCACAGTGGTCCGCGTAGTGCGCCAGCCCCGCGTGGATCGTCTCCGGCGTCGTCTCCACAGGATTCACCAGGCTCCGGTACCGTACCGGCATCGCCATCGTCCGCATTCCCGTCGCCAGCACAGCCTCAGCCCTGCCCGGCTCCGTCCGCGTGCTAAACCCATGCCGCGCCATGCGCAGCGCATACACTCCACCGCCCAGCAACAGCAGCAGCACCAGCACTCCAAGCGTACCCAGCCATCTCATCGCGAACCTGCTCATAGTATGTACCGGCCCGTATCGCACCGCGCAGGAATCGTCCAACGCCCACGTGTCCCCAGGCCCATCGGCAGCACCCCGCTCCAGCCCTGCGCTATCCTCAAGTGGATGTCCCAGACTGAAGTCATCTCCCCCGCCCGCACCGTGCGCGGCAGCGTCCTGCTCCCCGGCGACAAAAGCATCTCACACCGTTACAGCATGCTCGCCGGCCTCGCCCGCGGCACCTCGCGCCTCACCAACTTCTCCACCGGCGCAGACCCACACAGCTCCCTCGCCTGCATGGCCCAGCTCGGTGCCACCGTCACCAAAGAAAACGGCACCATCACCATCGAAGGCACCGCCGGCAACTTCCAACAACCTGCCACCGACCTCGACTGCGGCAACTCCGGCAGCACCATGCGCATGCTCGCCGGACTCGTCGCCCCGCACCCCGGTACCTTCACCTTCACCGGCGACGCCTCCCTCACCCGCCGCCCTATGGAGCGCATCCGCGCCCCCCTCACCAGCATGGGCGCACGCATCCACCTCACCGACGGCCACGCCCCCCTCACCGTCCACGGCGGCCCGCTCTCTGCCATCGACTTTACCGCCCCCATCGCCTCCGCCCAGGTCAAAACCGCCATCCTCTTCGCCGGCCTCCAGGCCACTGGCACCACCACCCTCACTGAAGCCGTCCGCACCCGCGACCACTCCGAGCATGCCCTCCGCGCCTTTGGTGCCACTCTCGACCGCGACCGCGATGGCATCCGCATCCCCGGCGCGCAGCAGCTCACCGCCATCGATGCCACCGTCCCCGGCGACCTCAGCTCCGCAGCCTTCTTCCTTTGCGCCGCCGCCCTTTTCCCCGACTCGCAGCTCGTCTTCGACGGTCTCGGCATGAACCCCTCCCGCGCCGCCCTGCTCGACGTTATGGTCGCTCTTGGCCTCAAACTCCAGGTCCTCAACCTTGAAGAAGCCCACGGCGAACTCACCGGCACCGTTCAGGTCAACGGTTCCCCCACTCTCAACGGCATCCAGATCGGCGGCGCCCTCACCGCCGCCCTCATCGACGAGCTCCCCGTCCTCGCCGCCATCGCCCCTTACACCCGCGACGGCATCACCATCCGCGACGCAGCGGAGCTCCGCGTCAAAGAGTCCGACCGCATCGCCCTCGTCGTCCAGAACCTCCGTGCGATGGGTGCCGACGTCACCGAACACGAAGACGGCATGTCCATCCCCGGCGGCCAAACCCTCCACGGCGGCGTCATCAGCTCAGGCGACGACCATCGCATCGCCATGGCCTTCGCCATCGCCGCCCTCCGCGCCACCGGCGACACCCTCATCCAGGGCGCATCCGCCGCCAGCATCAGCTTCCCCGAGTTCTTCCCCCTCCTCCGCCACATCGCCCAGAACTAAAGCGGCTCCTGCCAGCGCCACCAATCCCAGGCTCACAATGAACGCACCCCGCCCCACCGGCACCGCACTCCGGCTCACGCTGGTCTTACTCATCACCCTCGTCCTCGCACGCACTCTCGTCTCGCAAACCCCGCGCGCCCGCGTCATCGTCTTCGTGCACGGCATCCACGGCAACCGCGACTCCTTCCGCGCGGGCAACGGTGCCTACTGGCCCGACATGATCAAGTCCGATCCCCGTTTCGCCTACTCTGACGTCGACGTCGCCGAGTACCCCTCCCCTACCTCCAACGGCAAAAGCTCCAGCATCCAGCTCGCCGACATCCTCTACAACAAGCTCCGCCAGGATCACGTCTGGGACCACCGGGAAGTCGTCTTTCTCGCCCACTCCCTCGGCGGCATCCTCGTCGAAGAATTACTCCTGCGCCATCCCGCAGAAGCCGCCCGCGTTAAATTCATCGTCTCCTACGGCACGCCGCACGAGGGTTCCACCGTCGCCCGCATCGCTTCTATCTACGACAAGGACCCGCTCCTCAACGACCTCAGCGACGCGAGCAGCAACAACTTCCTCACAGACCTCGAGTTCGGCTGGCGCGGCAACAACCATGTCAACGGCATCCATCGCTTCTGCGCCTACGAGTCTGAAGACACCAGCCCCGAAGACGGCTTTCTCCGCTATCTCCGCCCCCACACCCGCGTGGTTAGCTACTTCAGCGCCACCTACGGCTGCGACAGCACCACACCGCCCCAGCAGATCCACGCCGACCACATACACATGGTCCGCCCACTCAATCGCAACGATGCCGCCTACGATTTCTTCCGTCGCGTCTACCGCGACAACCCTATCGTCGAAGACCAGTTCGTCACCCGCGACAATATCGTCGCCGGCCTCACCGCCACCTGCAACCAGCAGAACGGCAACCTCGACCTGCAGGTTCCCATCGCCCTCGACGGCACCTTCCACGAAAAAGTCATCGGTGCCGTCGCCACCCTCATCGACACCGTCGACGTCCACGACATCAATCCCGATCCACCCATCGTCACCCGCATCGGCCCTGACGGCTCCGCCCACATCAACTACAGCTTCAAAGGCCCCGGCAAAAAACTCCTCGTCTGCCTCGGCACCGCTCGCGCCTCCCTCAAAGTCCAGTTCTCCATCGACCGCCAGGTCCCGATCCGCGAACCCGGAAACTGACGCAAGTCATTCCCGAGAATCACTCACCTCAAGCTGGCTGACTCGCTGCCCTCAACAACTCCTCCACCGCCCCCACCACCTCTGCCACACTCACCTCATCGATCACGTAGTCCGCCGGCGCGGGCGGCGCAAACTCCCGGTTCTTCAAAATCCTGTATCGCACATTCCCCACCGGCAGCCACTCATGCACCGGCGACCACCCCGGCGCAATCACCACCGCCGGCAAACCCACCGCCCGCGCCACATGCAGCGGTCCCGTGTCCAGCATCACACCGGCATCGCATCGCGCCAGCACCGCCGCAAGCTGCCCAACTGTGGTCTGCCCGGCCACACACTTCGCCTCAAACCCAAACTCATCCTGCAGCGCCTCAATCGCCGGTCGCTCCGCCGCCGTCCCCACCAACACAAACTCCGCGCCCCGCAGCCCCCGCACAAGCTCCACCCACCGCTCCGCGCGCCATCCCTTCCGCTGCGTCACACTCGTCTGCGTCGCCAGCGCGATCCGCACCTTCTTTCGCGGCCCAAGCAGCCCATCCGCGTACCCCTGCTGCGCCTTCGCATCGAGGAACGGCTCGCCGCTACCCTCAACCGGCAGCCCCATCGCTCGCAGCAGCCGCAGATTGTTGCCAATCTGGCTCAGCGCCGGGTCGTACCGCAACGGAAACGGCATCACCAACTCCGGATGTACGGCAAACCCCACCCGCCGCGACGGCCTCGCCAGCACCGCCGCCAGCGTCACCTTTGTCCGCTCATTCCCACTCGTCAGCAGCGTCGTGCACGCTTCACCATCGAACAGGTCGGCACCGCGCAGCGCCCGCACGCACCCCCAAAAATCCTGCAACGGGTGCGGCGTCTCGATCACAACATTTACAAACGGATTCCCCTGCCACACCTGCGCCGCCAGCCCGCTCGCCGCCACCACGATTCGCGCCCGGGGACCTCTCGCCGTAACGCCTCCGCCACCGGCGTCGCATGAACCGCCGTTCCCAGCGCCGACTGGTACTGCAGCAGCAAAAAGTTCCGCGTGGTTCCCTCGCCCAACCGAAGCGGACGAACAGCCGATTCACCCATCCGCAGCAAGCGCGACAACACCAGACAAAACCCTCAAAGGCGGCAGCCCATCGCTCCTCGACTCCACCGCTCAGCCCCGACCACAACCTACATCTTGTACTTGCCCAGGTCGTCGTCGTTCAAACCCTCCAGCCACCGCCGCAGTTCGCCGCTGTTCGCCGTAGCATTCCCGTTCGCGTTCAGCTTTGCATTCTCCATCACCGCCCGGCTCACGTAGATCGGGCAATCCGCACGCATCGCCAGCGCCAGCGCATCGCTCGGTCGCGCATCCACGGTCATCGTTTCGCCTGCCCGCTCCAGCCAGATCACCGCATAGAATGTGTCGTCCCGCAGTTCGCTCACCACCACCCGCGTCACCTGCGTATCGAATCCGCGCAGCACATTCCGCAACAGGTCGTGCGTCATCGGCCGGGGCGTCGTGGTCTTCTCAATCTCCAGCGCAATCGCGTTCGCCTCGAAGATCCCCACCCAGATCGGCAGCACACCCTCGCCCGCAATATCCTTCAACACAATCATCGGCATGCTCGTTACCGGGTCCATCATCAGCCCCCGTATCCGAACTTCTACCTCATCGGCACCCTGCTTTTCGCTCATACGGAAACCAACCCATTCGCCATCATCTCCATCGCCTGCACGCCTCCCGCACCCTGCACTGCCTCGCCCACCAGGCTGTTCGGGTACGCTTGCGTCACCCGCACCCACCCATAACTCCCCACCGCCGGCAGAATCGGCTGCCCCGTCGTGTAGTTCACCGTCTTGTTCTGCGACGAGCGCCCCGTCACCTGTCCACGCTGGCGGTTGTACCCCTCCACCATCACTTCCATCACCTGCCCCACGTGCCGCTCATACGCCACACGCTGCCGCTCCCTCTGCACCTCCAGCAGCCTTTGCAACCGGGCCGCCTTCACGTCTTCCGGCACCGTCTCCGCCATGCCGATCGCCGGCGTATTCGGCCGCGGCGAATACCCGAACGCAAACACCGCGTCATAGCCCACCACGTCCAGCAAACTCAGCGTCTGCTCGAAATCCGCCTCAGTCTCCCCCGGAAAGCCCACGATGATATCCGTCGTCATGCTGATCTCGCGCCGCGCCGCCTTGATCCACGCAATCCGCTCCAGGTACCACTCCCGCGTGTACTCCCGCTGCATCGCCTTCAGCACAGCGCTCGACCCACTCTGCACCGGCAGGTGCACATGGTCGCAGATCGCTGGCACATCGCTAATCGCCGCAACAATATCCTGCGTAAAGTCCCGCGGATGCGACGTCGTAAACCGAACTCGCCGAATCCCCGGCAGCTCCGCAATCGCCCGCAGCACCTCCGCAAACGTCATCCGTCCCAAAGGATCACGATAACTATTCACGTTCTGCCCCAGCAGCTGCACGTCCGTAAACCCCTGCGCCGCCATCCGCGCCGCCTCGGCCAGCACGCTCTCACTACTCCGCGACCGCTCCTTGCCCCGCGTGTACGGCACCACGCAATACGAGCAGAACTTGTCGCACCCTTCAATAATCGTAATGTACCCGCGATGCGGATTCGACCGCGCCGTAAACTCCGTGTCGAACGTCTCGTCTGTCTGCCGGTCGTCCAGCCCCGTAATCCGCTTCTCCCCGGCCTCCAGCCGCACCAGCATCTCAGGCAGGTTCCGATACGAAGCCGACCCGCTCACCAACGACACATACGGTGCCTTCTCAAAAATCTTGTTGCCTTCCTGCTGCGCCACGCACCCCAGCACGCCGAACTGCTTCCCCTCGCCCTGCATCTTCTTGTATTCGTTCAGCCGATGGAAGACCTTCTGCTCTGCCTTGTTCCGGATCGAGCAGGTGTTGTACAGAATCAGCCCGGCATCCTCTTCCGTCTCCACACGCCGGTACCCCTCGTGCTCCAGCGTCCCAATGACTTTTTCCGAGTCATGGGCATTCATCTGGCAGCCAAAGGTTTCGATGTAAAACGTCTTGCCACTCTCAGCCATCCTTCGATTCTACGCCGCAGCCACAACCCCGGAACGCCATTGCGCGATGCTCCGCTCCAGCGCCGGGCGGCAATCATTCAGCGCTTCAACAACACCCCGCATCCGGGCTTCCGGGCACTCCCGCCCCAGCTTTTCCGAATCCAGCCCCGCCAGCAGCGGCCTCCGCGCCGGCTGCCGCAGCACCTCCGTCTTTACCCCCGCAATACCCTCCACCCCAAACCCGAACTGCCCCGCAATCGTCCGCGCAAACTCCAGCCGGCTCAGCACGTCCGGCCCGCACGCGTTGTACACACCACCCGCACCACGTTCCAGTAACGCAAACGTCGCCCGCGCCAGATCCACGTTGTACGCCGGTGTCGAACTCTGGTCCTCCGGCACCCGCACCTCTTGGCCCAGCGTCAGCCTCTGCAGCACCTGGTACACAAAATTCTTTGCCTGCACATCCTCCCCAAACACCCACGACGTCCGCAGAATCAGCGCCTCCGGGTGCTCTTCCATCACCCGCTCCTCTCCCGCCAGCTTTGTCGTCCCATACACATTCAACGGGTCTACCGCCGCATCCTCCGCATACGGCCCTGGCGTCCCAAACGCCCCATCAAACAGGTAGTCCGTCGAGTAATACACAAACGGCACCCGCCGCCGCCATGCATACTTCGCCAGCACCGCCGGCCCCGTCGCATTCACCTGCATCGCCCGCGCCGGGTCCGCCTCACACGCATCCACATGCGTCCACCCCGCAATGCACAACACCGCCGAAAGCTCCTCGCGCGCCAGCAGCGTCTCCGCCTCCCGCAGCTCCGCCAGATCCAGCGTCACCGATCCCTCGCACGGCGTCCGCGCTGCCGGCAGCACCATCGCCTCGCGCCCCGTCTCCCGCAGCAGCCGGCACATCGCCGCACCCACCTGCCCACTCGCTCCCACAATCAACACCCTGCCGCCTGCCTGATCCCACTTCATCCGCTCTCCTTGATCCCAGCACTCGACTGCCAACGCCTGAGTATAAGTACCGCAAATGCACCGGCGTGCTCACATCTACCCCTTCTTTCCCCTCCAGAACCTGTGCGGCAACACATACGTCACCCCTGCAAATCCCTCCCACCGCGTGCTCGTCCCCGTCCAGCCATGGTTCAACCCGGCATCCACCACCACGTTCGGCCGCACCGGGTACGATCCTGCAAACAGGCTGCCTACCGCATTGCCCCGCGTCAGCGGTTGTGTGAAGTGCCACAACTCTCCTGAAACCGTCACCTTGCCCAGCGGGTGCGACACCGACAGCGTCTGCCCATACTGCCCGCGCCGCACCGTCCCCTCCGCCTGCTCCGTCACGATCCCGTTCACATCCAGATGGAAACCGAGCACGTCGTTGCTGATCACGAGCAGCGCGCTTTGCCGCGACGTGCCGATATCGATCTCCGGCGCGGGGCTTTCGTACAACCGCCGGATGTAGCTCAGGGCCACCGTCGGCCGTGCTCCCTCTCCCGCCAGCACCACCGCCTGCACTCCGGCAAACACCTCGCCCGGTCGGGCGTCCTGATCCTTCTCCACCCGGCTATAAACCACCGGCTCCAACAGCGCGAGCAACTGCAGCCGCGGCAGCACTGTAAACTTCGTCACCTGGTTCACCCCAAAGCGCCGGTCGAACTCCGGCGACTCCGACGCAAACAACCCGCCGTTTTCAAACTGCAAATACCCCACCGGCGTCAGCGTCGCGGGCGTCGACACAGTCGGTCGCCCAGGGTTCGCCGCCGGAACTTCCATCTCCGCCGCAGCCTGCCCAAAGGCAAGCCGCGCGCACAGCAACACACACGCCGCACCCGGCGCACAAAATCGCATCGTCATCACTCTCTCCCTCAAAGACACATCGTTGGCCCACGCCGAAGCGTGGGGTCCTCAATGGGCAACGAAGAAAATGCGCGGAGGTCGAAAGAGCACAGCGGAAAGCGTTCTTGGTACGTCGGCAACAAGCGGTCGCGCCAGCGCAGCCGGCACACCCCATGGCACAGGCATCGCAACCTGCGACGGCAGCCAGTGCACCCCGCAGCACGCGCACGCGCCGTTGCACGCGTCCGGCAATACATCGCCGGACCGCTGCAACATCGCCTGCATCGGCAAATGGGCCGCCATAACCGGCAACCCGTCGCACGCCTCGCAATGCGGAGAAGCAAACAACAGCAACGCAACCATCGCACACAAAAACCACGCGGCAATGTTGGTCACGGTCCTGCGCTCGCTCATCCCCACTATCCTAACCCGCAACGCAAAGCGGGAGACCGCCTGGGTCTCCCGCTTCAAAACTTTGGTAGCGCTATCGGGGCTCGAACCCGAACTCTTCGCCTTGAGAGGGCGACGTGTTAACCAGTTACACCATAGCGCCACATCTGCCGCGGCAACCTGCTCAGAATACATCAGCCCTGGGCCGAATCCAAGCCCACCGCTCCTAGATCCCCAGCCGCTTCACCTCATCGTTGTAATACTTCCGGTACAGGATGTCCCACTCCTGCGATCCCTCCACGATGATCCGCTGCTGCGACGAAATCTTCCCCCGCGCCGCCGCATCGATCTTCGCCTCATCCGCAAACAGCACTTCCAGGATCTTCCGCGCCTCCTGCCGAAGCGTATTGCGGTCTTCCATAAACTCGGCTTCCGGCGTGTCCGCCAGCGCATCCGCCACCGTGTGAGCCAGCTTATTCACCTTGTCGCGGCTGATCCTCATAGCACCGCCTTATAGCGCTTCACCAACTCCATCTTGACCTTCTTGAACATCTCCGGAAAGCTCGCGCCGTTCTTCAGCATCTCGTCCTGGTAGCTTTCCAGGATCAGCCGCGCTTCCTCGTTGATGCGGTCTTCCAGCGACAGCTCTTCCAGAATCGCCGCGTGCACGTGCTCCACCAGCGGCGCCGGTTTGTCCGTCTTCACCATCTTTGCTTCGGTCAGCCGGCGCACCACTTGCCGCGAAAGATATCCGATGTAATCCCTTGAAAAGAGCATGAGCGAACTCGATGGTACCACGCGGAATCCGCCCGTCTTTGCACCCCGCACGGTGAGACAATCGACACATGCAAACCGAAAGCCTTCATGTGTTGAAGGACGACATGGTCGCCTTTATTGCCGGCAACGGCCTTCGTCGCTTTAATGCTTATGTCGCGGAAGATGTTCCCTCCGTAGTCTTCGAAGACGACGGCCCCGACAGCTGGAAAGACTTCGTCGAGCACGCCAAAGCCAGCGGCGCGCACTTCGTCACCATGAGCGACGTCATCCTCGAAAAAGAAGACATTGAGCTCCTCGTCGAGCAGATGCGCTCCCAAAACTTCCCCGGCGACGACAGCCCCGAGCTCGAAGACGCCCAGTCCCTCGTCCGCTACGTCGGCAAGGTCGGCTATCTTCAACTCGGCTTCGCCCACCAGGGCGTCATGTTTCTCTACGAAGCCGCCACCGAGTGGTACGACCAATACCAGCAATGGATGGAAGCCATGGCCGAACTCGGCAGCATCCACCTCGACAGCACCGAAGACACCGACTAAGCGCACCGGCCAACGCACAGCCGTCCCCCAAACCCTTCCGCCTCGCACCACAGCGGGTGCCCCATGTCCGGATTGTCGGACATGGGTTTCCGACGCAGGAATCCCCGTGCCAACCACCACAACACCCATCCCGGAAACCGCGGCCAAGCTCCGTTGGATACTGCCCGGCACCGACCGTGCGGCCACCGAAGCTCTTGCAGCCGCACTCCATGTCCCCTCCTGGCTCGCCGCCATCCTCCTCCATCGCGGCCTCGCAAACCCCGCCGACGCTCACGCCTTTCTCCATCCCCATTTCGACACCCTCCACGACCCTGCCCTCCTGCATGGCATGGCCGCCGCCGTCGACCGCATCCTTCATGCCGTCGCCGCCCGCGAGCCCATCCTCATCTACGGCGACTACGACGTCGACGGCACCCTCGCCACCGTCCTGCTTAAAACGGCCATCGACCGCCTCACCCTCAAGGCCCCACAGCAGCCGCTTGACTCCCTCGTCCGCTACCACATTCCGCATCGCATCCGCGAGGGCTACGGCGTCCAGCCTGCCGTTCTCGCCACCGCCGCCGCAGAAGGCGTCCGCCTCGTCATCTCCGTCGACACCGGTATCCGCGCCTTTGCCGCCGCCGCCGAAGCCAAAGCTCTCGGCCTCGACCTCATCGTCACCGACCACCATCTCCCCGACGGCCTCGGCCTCCCCGACGCCCTCGCCGTCATCAACCCCAACCAGGCCGGCTGCCCCTACCCCTTCAAGGATCTCTGCGGTGCCGCGGTCGCCTTCAAACTTGCCTCCGCCCTGCTTCTCGCTGCCTCGGCACGTGGCCTGCCCAGTCTCCAGCCCATCGACGAACCCGCTGTCCGCACCCGCCTCCTCCCCTCCCTTCTCAAGCTCGTCGCCATCGCCACCGTCGCCGACGCCGTCCCCCTCCACGGCGAAAACCGCGTCATCGTTGCCCTCGGCCTGCAGTCCCTCCAGCAGGTCCACCAGCCCGGCCTCCGCGCCCTGCTCCATTACGCCGAAGTCCTCACCGGCTCCGAGCCCCCCACCGCCACCGCCATCGCCTTCCGTGTCGCTCCCCGCATCAACGCCGCCGGCCGCATGGATATCGCCTCCGACGTCGTCCGCATGCTCCTCACCCGCGACCCCGAAGAGGGCCGTGCCCTCGCCGAAAAACTCCACCGCCTCAACACCGACCGCCGCACCGTCGAAGCCTCCGTCCTCGAACAGATCGACGCCATCCTCACCTCACTCGATCCCGCTACCCTCCCCAACTGCCTCGTCCTCGACGGCCCGGACTGGCACCGCGGCGTCGTCGGCATCCTCGCCTCCCGCGTCGTCGAGCGCACCAACCGCCCCGCCCTCGTCATCACCCACGAAGACGGCCACGCCCACGGCTCCGGTCGCTCTGTCGCCGGCTTCCACCTGCTCGATGCCATCACCGCCGTCCACCTCGCTCACGCCGCCACACCGGAGCCCCTCTTCACCCGCTTCGGCGGCCACGCCCATGCCATCGGCTTCTCCTTACCCTCCGCGCACGTCCCCCATCTCCGCACACACCTCACTGCCTACGCCGCCTCACGCCTTGCGCCCAGCCTCCTTGAACCCACCCTCACCCTTCACGCCGAGCTCCCCCTCGCCGCCATCACCCCCAACATCCTGGCCGACCTCCGCCGCCTCGAGCCCTTCGGCCACGCCGCCGCCGAACCCGCCTTCCTTGCCCGCGCCGTCACTATCGCCTCCCTCCGCGTCCTCAAAGACACCCACCTCAAGCTCACCGTCCAGCAAGCCTCCGGCCCCGCACTCCCCTGCCTTGCCTGGAGCCGCAAGCATCCCTGGCCCCAACGCCTCGACGACCTCGGCATCACCACCGGCAGCCTCGTCGATATCGCCTTCCATCTCCGTGAAAATCGCCACCCCGACTTCGGCGGCCCCGAGCTCCAACTCCTCGACCTCCGCCTCCACATCTAGGCGTTGTCTGACGAACCGAAGTGCATCGTGCTTTTCGGAGGGGCACGGCTTAAGCCGTGCCATGAAGGGTCTCAAGATGCTGGGGCTTTAGCCCCTGAGGGCAGCTTTCCCGGCAAAGCCAAACCACTTCATCCGACACTGCCCAGCCCCCGCCACAAAATCCTGAAGCCGTTTCGACCGCATCGCGTCTTATATACTCAGTTGACCGACAGCATGAGCCCAGCGAACCCGAACCGCGCGTTACGTCGCGCCATCATAGCCGTCGTAATCGTCGCCGCATTCTTTCTCATGATTTTCGGCATCCGTTACGCCACCCGCGACGACATCCTCGTAAGAACCGCGTCCGTCCAGGTCGGCGACGTGATCTCCTCCGTCTCCACCAACGGCAAAGTCGAGCCCGTTCACTTCTTCCAGGCCCACGCCGCCAGCCCGGGCCAGGTCACCGCCGTATACGCTCATGCCGGGCAGCAGGTGCCCGGCGGCATGCTCCTCCTCAAGCTCGACAATGCCGACGCCGTCGCCAAAGTCCAGTCCGCGCTGTCCTCCGTCGCTGCCTCCAACGCCACCGTCCACGACATCCGCTCCGGCGGCACTCAGGACGAGACCATCGCCCTTCGCGGCGACATCGACCGCGCCCGCATCCAGGTCGCGCAGGCACAGTCCAGCCTCACTGCCCTCCAGCAACTCCAGGCCCGCGGTGCCGCCTCTCCCAACGAAGTTACCGCCGCCCGCGAGCGCCTCCTCACCGCGCAAAGCTCGCTCACCTCGCTCACACAGCGCTCCACCCAGCGCTACGCCACCACCGACATTCAGCGCGCTACCGCCCAGTCTGCCGACAGCCGCGCCTCCCTCCTCGCCGCACAGCACGATCTCGACAACAGTCTCGTCCGCGCGCCGTTTGCCGGTACCGTCTTCCATCTACCCGTCCGCCAGTACGACTACGTGGCAAACGGCGAAGAGTTGGTACAAGTCGCCGACCTCAGCCGCATGCAGGTCTTTGCCTACTTCGACGAGCCGGAAATCGGCAAGCTACGCAACGGCGACGCCGTCCGCATCACGTGGGAAGCCAAGCCCGGCAAGCAATGGCACGGTCACATCGTTCGCACACCCACCAACGTCGAAACCGTCGGCACCCGCAACGTCGGCGAATGCCTCATTCAGGTCGACGACGCCGTGGGAGATCTGCTGCCCAACACCAACGTCACCGTCAACGTCACCACGCAACAGGTGCACGGCGTTTCCACCCTCCCGCGTGAAGCCCTCCGCACCCTCGGCCCCACCAACAACTTCGTTTACGTCGTCCACAACGGCAAGCTCGTCAAAACCGCCATCGAGGTCGGTGCCCTCAACCTCATCAACGTGCAGATTCTCGGCGGCCTGCGGCAGGGCGAGCATGTCGCCCTCAACGCCACCAGCAACGTCGACCTCAGCGACGGCCTCCATGTCAAGGAGGCACGTTGACCCGCTATTCGCCCCGCTACTCGCCCCGCCTCTTTCATGGCCGTACCTTTCTCCTCCCCGCACTCCTTTTCGCCACCTTCGCCGCACCCGCCCAAACCATAGCCGGCGCACGCTCTCTCGCCCGCCAGGGCAAGGCAGACGCCGCCATCGCCCAGGCCCACGCCGTCACCGTCACCTCGCCGCGCAGCTTTGAGGCCCATCAGCTCCTCTGCCTCCTCTATCGCAGCATCGACCGCTTCGACGATGCCATCCACGAATGCGAGGCCGCCCGCGACCTTCAGCCCGGCAACAGCTCCGCCCTGCTTGAGCTCGCCCGAACCTACGGCGTCAAGGCCGACCACGCCGGTCCCCTCACCGGCATGCGCATGGTCGGCCGCATCCGCGAAAGCTTTGAGAAAGCCGCGGAGCTCGACCCCAAAAGCATCGAGGCTCTCAGCGATCTCGGCGAATTCTACGTGGAGGCGCCCGGCGTCGTCGGCGGCGGCCTCGACAGGGCCCGCACCGTCCTTGCGCAGCTCAAACCCCTCTCTGCCGCCCGCGCCCATCGCCTTGCCGGTATGATCGCGGCCAAATCCGGCGACACCGCCGCCGCCGACAAGGAATTCGCCGCCGAACTCGCCTCCGGCCCCGCCCCGGAGGCCTACGTCGACCTTGCCGTCTACAACCGCAAGCGCAAGCAGTGGGCCGCCGCCGAATCTAACGCTCTCCTCGCCATCGAAAAAGATACCGCTCACGGCCCCGACACCATCGACGCCGCCGAAACCCTGCTCCTCCTCAAACGCGGCCTTCCCGCCGCTCAAAAAGGCCTCGAAGACTATCTCGGCTCCGAGCAGAAGAACCTCGTCGTCCCCGCCGCCCACGTCCACACCCTCCTCGGCCAGCTCCTCCAGGCCAGCGGCAACTCGCCCGCCGCGCAGCAGCAGTTCCAGCAGGCCCTCGCCCTTGCCGCCAGCTACGAGCCCGCCCGCAAGGCGCTCCGCAAATGAACCGGCCGCAGCCATACCGCATCCGCACTCTCCCCGCACGGCTCGCGCTTGCCGCGGTCTGTCTTGCCTTCGCCTCCGCCGCCCACGCCCAGCTCTCGCTGCAGTCCGCCATCGACCTCGCTCTCCGCAACAGTCCCCGTATCCGCGCCGCCCAGGCAGACCTCGCCAAGGCCCGCGCCGCCCGTGGCGAAGCCAAGGACGCCTACGTCCCCGCCGTCATCTCCACCGGCGGCTACGGCCTCGCCACCGGCGCTCCCCTCGGGATCCCCGTCATCTTCAGCATCACGGCCCAAAGCCTCGTCTTCAGCTTCTCCCAGCGTGACTACATCCGCTCTGCCCAGGCCTCAGTCGATTCCGCCGAGCACGCCCTCCACGAGCAGCAGATCGAGATCGTCGAAGACACCACCAACACCTACCTCGCCCTCGACAGCTCCATCGAACGCAAGCGCGTCCTCACGGAGGAAGGCGAGTTTGCCCTGCGCCTCATCAACATCTCCAGCGAGCGCATCGACGCCGGCATCGACCCAAAAGTCGAGCTGCCTCGCTCACGCCGCGCCGCCACCCAGATCCGTCTCGTCTCCCTCCAGCTTGACGACGAAATCGCCAGCAACAGCCAGCACCTCGGCACCCTCACCGGCATGCCACCGTCCGCCCTCCGCACAGAGCCCGCGAGCATCCCCCGCTTCACCGCGCCCGCGCCCGTAGAGCAGCAGAGCGACGCCGCAGCCGATAGTGATGGCATCGCCGCCGCCTTCGATTCCGCCCGCGCCAAGCAGCTCGCCGCCTTCGGCGACCATCGCTACCTCCTCCGCCCCAACGTTTCTCTCGTCACCAACTACAGCCGCGTCGACACCAGCCTCTCCTCCTACGCCTCCTACTATCCGCGTTTCCAGGGCACCCCCACACAGCCCAACAGTCAGAACGCCCTCGCCTTCGAGCTACAGATCAGCCTGCCGCTCCTCGATTTCGCCCACCGCTCCAAGGCCCGGCAATCCGCCGCCGACGCCGCCCGTGCCTTCGCCGACGCCGAGCAGCAGCGCGGCATCTTCCGCGAAGGCCGCGCCCGGCTCCAGCACTCGGCCCTTGAGCTCCAGCTCCGCGCCGACCTCGCCCGCGACGACCAGGAGATCGCTGCCGACCAGCTCGAAGCCTTGCAGATTCAGCTTCAGGCCGGCGCCGCCAACCTCCAGGGCCCGCAGGTCACACCCAAAGACCAGCTCAACGCCCAGCTCCAGGAACGCCAACGCACCTACGAGCTGCTCACCGCGCAGCTTCAGCTGCGCCAGACCCAGGTCAACCTCCTCCGCCAAAGCGACCAGCTCGGCGTCTGGATTGCCGGCCAGCCTGCCTCCGGCACCAACCTCATCAACCCCGGCATCAGCCCCAGTACGAGTCCCAGCACAACACCTCGCTCCGTCACCGGCCTCCCTGTCGCGGCTCCCGGCGGCGTCCCGCCCACCGCGCCCGTCCTGCCCACGCCCATCACACCCACACCCGCCACACCCACGCCACACCCCTAGCTCCCCGGCCTGTCCCCGGCTAGCCCCAGCCCCGTTCAGCCGTCCAAACAGCACAGCAACGTGTGCACCCTGGCTCACCGAGACCACCCGCCCGGCGTGCAAATGTTAAACTTTGAGGTATCGACATGGTCCTGAAAACTCTTCTGCTGAACCCGCCCTCGTTCGAAAACTTTGACGGCGGTGCCTCCTCCCGCTGGCCCGCAACACGCGAAATCGAGTCCTACTGGTATCCCGTCTGGCTCGCCTACCCCGCCGGCATGCTCGAAGGCTCCCGCCTCCTCGACGCGCCGCCGCACCACGTCAGCGCCGAAGAAACCATCGCCATCTCTAGGGACTACGAGTTTCTCGTCCTCTTCACCTCTACCGTGGGCTGGGCCGGCGATCACGCCATGGCCCAGGCCATGAAGAAGGTGAACCCCGACCTTAAAATCACCTTCGTCGGCCCGCCCGTCACCACCGACCCCGACCGCGCCCTGAACGAATGTTCCGCCATCGACTTCGTCTGCCGCCGTGAATTCGACTTCTCCGTCGTCGAGTTCGCCCAGGGCAAGCCCCTCGACCAGATTCTCGGCATCAGCTACCGCAACCCGGATGGCTCCATCCAGCACAACATGGACCGCCCCCAGGTCGAAGACCTCGACAGCATGCCCTGGGCCACCAAAATTTACAAGCGCGACATGGACGTCACCCGCTACAACGTCCCATTCCTTCTCCACCCCTATATCTCGCTCTACAGCACTCGCGGCTGCCCCGCCCAGTGCACCTTCTGCCTCTGGCCCCAGACCCTCTCCGGCCACGCCTGGCGCAAGCGCTCGTCCGACGACGTCGCCGCCGAAATGAAGTGGGCCCGCGACAACTTCCCCGATGTCAAGGAATTCTTCTTTGACGACGACACCTTCAACATCCAGAAGGCCCGCACCGTCGAGCTCTGCGGCAAGCTCAAGCCCCTCGGCATCACCTGGTCCTGCACCTCCCGCGTCACCACCGACCGCGACACCCTCAAGGCCATGAAAGAAGCCGGCTGCCGCCTCCTCATCGTCGGCTTCGAATCCGGCGACCCCCAGATCCTCAAGAACATCAAAAAGGGTGCCACCGTCGAGCGCGCCCGCGACTTCGTCAAGGACTGCCACGACCTCGGCCTCGTCATCCACGCCGACTTCATCCTCGGTCTCCCCGGCGAAACCCGCGAGTCCATCCGCAACACCATCAACTTCGCCAAGACGCTCGACTGCGAAACCATCCAGGTCTCCGTCGCCCACGCCTACCCCGGCACAGAGTTCTACGATTACGCCGAGAAGAACGGCTTCATCACCAACGAAATCATGAACGACACCGGCGGCCACCAGATGGCCCACATCGAGTACCCCGGCCTGCCCACCGAGTACGTCATGGAGATGGTCCACCGCTTCTACGACGAGTACTACTTCCGTCCGAAGGCCGCCTTCCGCGTCGTCTGGAAAGCCGTCGTCAACCGCGACGTCCCCCGCCTCTACGTCGAAGCCAAAGCATTCATGAAGCTCCGCTCCCAGCGCAACAAGGCCTCCCGCGCCAAACGCGAAGAGAACGCCCTCAAGCAGCAGGAATCCGTCAGCATGAACGCCTAAACATCACGCAGCACGCACGACGGCCCGCCACCTCGCGGGCCGTCGCGTTTGTCCCTTGCACCGCATCACCAGAACAGCCCCCGCCAGATCCTGCGTAACCTAAATCTCCTCTCTCAACCACAAGTGCCCATGTCTCGCTTTTGAGACATGGGTTTCAAGTCCCCGCCTGTCTCTTACGCCGCGAAATCTTTAAACTAACCCCATGTCCCACAGGCTCCGTGCCTCGCAATACCTCATCCTTCTCTTCATCATGCTCGGCGCCTCCGTCGGCGACGCCCTCCTCTCCCGCGGCATGCGCCAGGTCGGCCCCGTCTCCCCGCACCACCTCGGCCTTCTCCTCCATGCCCTCCTCAACCCCTGGGTTCTCGCCGGCATCGCCGTCCTCATCAGCTTCATGGGCTCCTACATGACGGCCCTCTCCTGGGCCGACCTCACCTTCGTCCAGCCCGCCACCGCCTTCGGCAACGTCATCACCGCCCTCATCGGCCGCCTCTGGCTGCACGAATCCATCTCTCTCACCCGCTGGCTCGGCATCGCCCTCATCGTCCTCGGCGTCGGCTTCGTCGCCAACGGCCCCAGCAAAACCGAGCGGGAAATCGCCACCGCATGACCAACCCCCACCTCCACACCGCCACCACCATCATCGTCATGGTCCTCGGCGCCACCCTCGGCGAAACCCTCATCGCCGCCGCCATGCTCCGCGTCGGCGACCTCGACACCATCCGCGCCCGCGCGGGCCTCCTCGGTGCCATCCGCGCCGTCCTCGCCGAACCCCGCCTCCTCGCCGGCATCGCCTGCATGGCCATCAGCTTCTTCGCCCTCCTCTTCGCCCTCTCGGGAGCGGACCTCTCCCTCGTCGCCCCCGCCACCAACTCCCTTACCTTCGTCACCACCGCTGTCGCCGCCAAATTTTTCCTGCACGAAAACGTAGACCGCCGCCGCTGGCTCGCCGCCCTCTGCGTCTGCGCCGGCGTCGCCCTCCTCACCCGCTAAATTGGCGCAACCGCGCGCACTTTGCAGGGTAGACTCGCATACGACTGCAACTGCCACGTCGCGCTCTCGCGAAATCCTGTCCCAGGTCGGCCTCGAAATGTCCCTTCGCTCCCGCACCCGAAACCTCTCCCGCCGGCTCGCCGCATCCATGGCACTCTTGCTCACAGCAACCCTCTGCACATCTGCGCCAGGCGCCCAAACGCCTGCAACGGCCGCCACGCTTCGCAACGCAACAGCACTCCGCGACACCTTCATCGGCCAGGTCCACGCCGCCGGCTTCACCTGCACCATCGCTCCGCCCACCATCGTCGTGGAAGACGTCCCCTCTTTCGGCCAATACGACGTCACGACCAACACCCTGCATACCTCCGAATGGACGCTGCTCAACCCCCGCGAGAAAGCTTTCTTCGTCCAGCTCGCCGGCCCCGGTGCCACTGAAGATTCAGCCCACGCCGTCTTCGAAAAAGCCGCCCACCAATGGATCTTCATCCACGAACTTGGCCACTGGTGGCAGGCCTGCAGGAATCCCACAGCTTCCTCCGGCCAGCCATGGCAGGTCGAGTCCGGTGCCAACCGCATCTCCCTCGCCTACTGGCGACAAAACGATCCGTCCGTCCCCGCCCTCATGTTCTCGCTCTTCCACGCCGTGCTCGACCACGCACCCTCGCCCGTGCCCGCCGGACAATCCGTCGACACCTACTTCAACACCAACTACCAGACCCTCGGTCCCAGCCCGGCCTACCCCTGGTTCCAGTCCAAAATGGCCGTCATGCTTGAAGATGAAAAGCCCGCTCCGACCTTCGCCGCCGTTCTAGCCTCCACAACGAAGTAGCTACCGCGCCAGCACCTTCATCAGTCCCGCAGCCGCCAGGTCCCCCGGCAATACCCGTTCCCCCGTTACCGCCTCCGCCGCCAGATACCCGCTCCGTACCGCCCCCTCCATCGTCGATGGCCACCCCGTCCGCGTCCAATCCCCCGCCACCACTAACCCCGGCACACCCGTCTTCTGCTCCGGCCGAAACCTGTCCAGCCCCGGCAACACAGAAAACGTCGCCTTCGCCTCCTTCAACACCAAAGTCTTCCGCAACACCGCCCGCCGCGCCTCCGGAAAAGACCCCTCGAACTCCAGCAGCGCCGCCCGCAGAATCTCCTCCGGCGATTGCCTCAACTGCGCATGCGACGCCGAGATCGTCAGCTCCACATAGCCATCGTCCGTCCCCCGTATCCGCCCCTTCGCAAACATCCATTCGATCGTCGTATCCAGCAGCGCCGCGTGGTCCATCCCCACCACATCCCGGTCGTACCACAGGTGAATCGTCGTGATCGGGCTATGCGCAAACGCCCCTACCCCCAGCGGTAGCGCCCGCGCAAACACTTCTTCCGCAAGCAACGGCGCAACCTGGTCGAACGGCACCGCCAACACCACCGTCTCCGCCCGCACCTCCTCGCGATCTCCCGCCACGATCCATCCGCCATCCGCCGCCGCCGTCACACGCCGTACCGCAAACCCCTGCAGCGCCTCCGCCCCATGCCGCACTGCGTCTTCCGCCACAAACCCATAAAACTGCGAAAGCGGCAGCGCCGGAATCCCAAACCGACCACCCTCCGCACTCTTCAAAAACGTCTCGTGGAACACCTGCCCCGCGTACTTCATCGAGCACCGCTCCAGCGAATCGTTCAGCGCAGAAATCACCACCGGCCGCCAAAAATGCCGCACCGCGCCCTCCGGCTGCCCCGTCCGCTGCAGCCACTGCGCCACACTCTCCGCATCGTCCGCAGCATACCCGCGCAAAAACGCCATCAGCCCCCGCGCAATCGCGGCCTTATCACCCGCCCCCAGCATCCCCGCCCGCAAAAACGACACCGTATTATGCCCCGGCGACGGCAAACCGCTCGGCTTCAACACCGACACCCGCCCCCCCGGCTCCAGGAACCGGTACGTGTCGTACCACTTGATCCGGTCCGCCACACCCGCATCCGCACACAGCTTCCGCAGCGCCGTACATGCTCCCACCATCACGTGCTGCGAATCGACCGTCTCCCCCACCACCGGGTGCGGGTACGAGTACGCCCGCCCACCCACAAACGGCCGCCGGTCCACCACCGCCACCTTTGCCCCACTTCGCGCCAGCGCACTCGCCGCCGCCAGCCCCGCCAGCCCGGCTCCCAGCACCGCCACTTCAAATCGAGAACTCATACCGGCGCACCGCAACTCTCACACACCCTGTCATTTCGACCGGAGCAGGACACCTTCACCGTCCCGCGCAGCGGAGAAACCCGCCTTCTGTTCGCGCCGGCAAATCTGCTCAGGGGCATCATCCGAACCGCCCCACAAAACTGCCCACCATCCCGCGTAAAAGAATCGCCAGCTTCCGCGCTGTCGAAACCCGCACCCGCCCGGCAAAGACCGCATATCTCCGCCGCCGCATCTTCAGCAACAGCGCATGGTAAATCGCAATCAGCACCCGCATCGCCGGCCGGCTATCCCGCGCTAACAGTGGCAGTAGCCCTCGCCGCGCACCATAAAGCTCCTCCGCCCGCGCGCCCATCGCCTCCATCGCCGCCTGCAACCCCGCCGACACCGCATCACCCCCCGCTGCGGCAACAACGTCCTCCACGCCGGCCCCATGCGCTCGCAGCATCTCCAGCGGCAGATACACGCGCCCCCGCTCCATATCCTCCCGCACATCCCGCAAGATATTTGTGTACTGGAACGCCTTGCCCATCCGCACTGCCTCCACATCCGCGGCAGTCCCTTGCACACCGAAGATCCGCACCGTCACCAGCCCCACAACGGAAGCCACCAGATAGCAGTACCGGTCCAGCGCTTCGACCGTTTCATAACAATCCAACACCCGCCCAGCACCTTCGCCCTGGGTGCCCCATGTCCCGCTTTTGGGACGTGGGTGTGCCGCCTCAACGCCATCCGTCAGACCGACCCGCACCACCCCCTCCGACAACTCCTCCGCCAGGTCCATCGCTGTCCCGGCGACCAGTTCATCCAGCAATTCATCCCCAATCCCAAACCGACGCTGCGTCTCCTGCACCGCAACAAACACCAGCCGGTCATCCTCCGTCAGCAGCCCACTCGGTACCTCCGTCTGCTCCACCCCGACACGGGGGTGCACCATCGTCATCGCGCTCTGCGCGACGAAGTTGGGCGCCACGGTCCCGGCGAAGTCATGAAATCCGCGTAACCACACAGCCATCAACTGCCGCCGCTCCCTCACCGGCATGCGCTCGTCGTCCGCAATGTCATCCGCCCGCCGCATAAACGCGTACATCGCGCACATGCCATCGCTCTTGGCCCTTGGCAGCGCCACAAACGCATAATAAAAGTTCTTGGCCTCGCTCCGCGCAATCTGCCGGCATCGCGCAAATGCCGCGACAACATCGCCCGTTGCCGGTCCGGCAACCCGCATGGAAGAAGTCACCGCAGCCCCCGCGACCCCTGCCGGAAACCTAGCCGCACACCGATCTTTCCCAAACCCGCCCCCGCCAGCAGCCGTGCCTTCTCCACCTTGCTCACCTCCGGCCGCCGCGAAAGTGTGTCATACCCGATCCGCTCGATGCCCCGCAGAATTGCCAGCCCACCCGCACTGAACAATCGCAACGTCGCCGCCAATTCCCGGTCTACCCGGTCAATCAACGGCGCACCCTCCAGCAGCATCGCCCGCGTTTCCTCCACCAGCTCCTTCATCAGCGCAATATACCCCGGCGTCGCCACCCCCGCGCGCAGCGTCGCCTCCGTCACCCCATGGAACACCATCCGGTCTGCCGGCAAATACACCCGGTCCCGCTCCACCAAATCCTCGCTCACGTCCTGCCAAAAATTCGCCAGCTGCAATCCCGTACACGTCCGGTCGCTTAGCGCAAACAGCTCGGCATCCCTGTACCCCGACAGCATCAGCACCAGCCGCCCCACCGGATTTGCGCTGTCCTCGCTGTACGCCTCCAGCTCCCTCACACGCGCAAATCGCGTCTTCACCTGGTCCGCCTCGAACGCCCGCACCAGCGCCCTGAACGGCTGCCGCGGCAGATCGCATGCGTCAATCGAAGGCCGCAGCGCCACAAACACCGGGTGCCGCGACCGCTCCGGCGTATCGAAGCACTCGTCCAGCATCCCCGCCCACGTCTCCAGCAGCCGCCCGGCCACTGCCCGGTCCGCCACCTCGTCTCCCAGGTCGTCGCTCACCCTGCAATACGCATACACCGCATAAAAATGTGCCCGCAGCCGCTTCGGCAACAAGCCCGTTGCCACATGAAAGTTCTCATAATGGCTCGTCGCCAACGCCCTGCACCACAGCAGTGCTTCCTCAAGCGTTGGCCGCACCACCGGCTCCAGCAGCTCCACCGGCCCTCCCACCAAGCGGTTCTCCGCCGTCAAACTGGTCACGCCGACACCCCGGGCAGCACAGCCGTCTTGATATCCAGCACACCCTCCGCGCTCCGCACCGTCATTCGCCGAAATACCTCCGGCACATCGTGGAGCCCGACCCGCGCCGTAATGAAGTCCTCCGCCCGCACCACTCCATTTCGAAGCAGCGCAAACGCCCGTCGGCAGGCCGCCGGCGTGTGATGAAAGCTCGCCTTCAGCGTTATGTCTCCATAGTGCAGCCGGTTCGTATCCAACGAAACAACCGTCCCGCTCGGCGGCCCGCCAAACAAGTTCACTACGCCGCCCTTCCGCACCATCGCCACCGCCTCCTCCCAACTCTGAGGCGTCGCCACGCACTCCACCACGGCATCGGCACCTACACCGTCCTCTGTCAGCGCCCGCACTGCCGCGACCGTATCCACCTCCGGCCCAATCCGCACCACCTCATCCGCCCCAAACCGCCGCGCCGTCCGCTCCTGATCGGGCCGCTTCACCACGACGATCACCCGGCATCCCAACGCATGCGCCACCGCCACAAACATCAGCCCGATCGGCCCCGCTCCCACCACCGCGACCATGTCCCCCGCCTGCGCCCCGGTCTGCTCCATCCCGTTCACCACGCACGCCAGCGGCTCCGTCAGCGCCGCGTGCTCCAGTGCCATCCCGGCCGGCACCCGCAACGTGTTCTTCTCCACAATCCGCGCAGGCACCCGCACAAACTCCGCGTACGCCCCATTGTTGAAGAGCAGGTCACTGCAAAGGTTCGGCTGCCCCTTTCTGCAAAAAAAGCACGCCCCGCACGGCGCGGAGTTCAGCGCCACCACCCGCTCCCCCACCGCAAATCCGGCACCCGGCCCGGCGTCCACCACAGTCCCGGCAACCTCATGCCCGAAAAGACACGGCGGCACCAGCATCGCCGCATGGTACCCCCGC
>CAXTJO010000020.1:0-53865 GCA_964244665.1 uncultured Terriglobus sp. | reverse complement strand
GACTTGCTTTTGCGGCGTTGCGGGTTATCCCCTGCTGGGGTGGGAAGCCTCCAAGACGGTGCCACACTTCAGGCGCGCTGGCTGATTATGTGGTCGACTTCTGTTCAAATTATTTGGCACACATGAGCTTGGGAACGACGGCATAGACCTACGCCTGACCGATGACAAGGTTCTCTCTAGCGGTCTCCACCACGTCGATCGAAAACTCGCTGAGCTGGTTGATTTGGACGACCCGCTGCATTTGCGTCAGGAGACGTGCGAGCAGGAAGATTGCTGTCTCGACCGTATGTAGCCGCTGTGGCGTACCACTTTGGGGGCTCACGCGAGCCAGTGATGTTCGCCATGGCTGGAACTTACGCTGAAGCGATCTTCGGCACGGGCGTGTTCCTGCACGAGTTAGCACGGCTCAGGAAAGTGCTTCGCTCCCTTGGATACGCGGAAGCCCATCTCAAGAACGTACTGCCATCGACCCTCGGTCACCTCATGCTGAAGAACGGCGACCCGCGCCTGGAGAGCCTGAAAGTTGAACTACTGCTTCGCGGGCAGGGACACAGGGTGGATAGCGTAGCACGCGGCGTCGGGAAAATCTCTAACGGCCTGGCTGCCCTTGGACTGATTGATAAACCTCTCCGCATGCGCAACTATGTGGGTTGGAAAGAGAAAGACACTACCGATGTCGGTTCGGAGTGGGCATTGTGGTGGGGGCGCTGGCGCGAAACGTCGACGAACCGGCCCCGGACGCGTGAAAGCAACTACAGCATCATCCTTCGAATAGGACTGTGGCTCAAGCGACATCATCCAGACGTTCAATCACCGGCAGATTGGGACATCCCACTGTGTGCGGACTTCCTTGCTGCCGTAAACGAGATGACCGTCGGTCAATGGGAACTCGCTTCGGCTGGTTCTCGTAACCGAACTCGTGACGGAACGCCCATCGCAGCCAACTCGAAGCACGGCTTCCTTCATGCGATGAGAAGGTTCCTTATCGACATGGAAGTCTGGGGCTGGGTCAAGCTCCGGATCAGACTGCATCACCATCTGGCTACACCACGTACCGTGAGCTTTGCCTCCCGGGTAAACCCACGAGTGATCGATGATGCTGCGTGGCTCAAGCTGATCTGGTCTAGTTTGAACATCGAGCGAGCCGATCTTCTTTCCGAGATTCACTATCCTTTAGACATGATTCAGGCCATGGCGGTGGTCTGGACGCATGCGGGTCTGCGGCAGAACGAAATCAAACGGCTTGTACTCGGATGTGCTCGCGGTCAGCAGGAAGACATCCTGAACGATGACGGCAGCCGGGTACCTTCGGGGACGCTGTGTTACTTGGATGTACCCGCAGCAAGACCTTCCAGGCCTTTGTGAAGCCCGTGGCCGCCGTCGTGAAGGATAGAATCGACGCCTGGAAAAGGAGCGTCCTGCGACTCAGGCGGCTTTGATCGACGAACGGACCGGCGAACAAGTGCGTTTCCTTTTTCAGTTTCGTGGTCGAAAGCCGGGCGGAGATATGTTGAACCGGACGATCATCCCTCTTCTGTGCGCCAAGGCCGGCCTGCCCACCTTTGACAGCCGCGGAACGATTACCAGCCATCGTGGACGGGCTTCTGCTGTGACCGCCTTGGCCAGCGTCCCCAAAGGAATGTCCCTGATCGAGCTGATGCAATGGTCCGGGCATAGCTCTCCCACCTCTACGATGCACTACATCCGGATTCGCCCAACGAAACTGGCCGCCTCATTCGCCCAGGCCGACCACATGGCGCACATGGTCTCCGTGCTCATCGATCACGAGATGGCCGGCAAGCAAACCGGCCAACTCTACACATTCTATGATCTCGGGGACTCCTTCTGCACGAATCCATTCTGGAGCACCTGCCCCCATAGGATGGCGTGTGCCGGTTGCGACTTCAACCTTCCCAAGGAGAGTGCACGAGGTCAGGCACTCGAAAGCAAGGGTTTCGATCAGACGCTACCTTGAGGAGGTGCCCCTGAGCGCGGATGAGCGGGGGATCGTCGAAGGCGACCTAGCCAAGGTGGACGGTTTAACCAAAAAGTTGGCTTCCGTACCCTGTCTCGATGGACGAACGCCAATTCAAATCAGTGCAAGCAGAGCTTAGGAGGTGAGATTGCCGAAAACGCGACTTTCGAGGAGGCTATGCAAGGTCGGAGCGAATGGGACGGCGACATCAGTCGGAGACAGTATCGATGGCCCGACACTCGGCGCTTCGCTAACATGATATGGAGCGATCTCAACTCGAAAAACAGGACAACCTTCAAGCGATGAATGATAACGAAGCCGTACGGCGCACCGCCCCAAGGTTCGCAATTGTGAGCGGTATCCTTGGCATTTGCTCGTTCGTCAGCTTGATTGCATACATTACGACACCCGCTCTCCAAATGCAGGACTCCGACGTCGCGCCGCCCCTCGGCCAGCTGGTCCTGACCGCACAGTTCCTATGCTCAGAGGTGCAGACACTCATAATGATCCGGTGGCGATTCCGCTCTACCGCGTTGCAGGCCGACGATCGTCAGGTCTCAATGGAACGAGTCTTCTGTGGACCATCGTGGGAGTAGTGGCTTTTGGCAGCGTGGGGCTACTGCGCCTGGTGGCGATGATGGATTCTGCCGTCTCGGACATCCTCTTCATGCTGCCGCTGGGCTTTGTCGGCTTGTGGCTCGTAGCGGCCAATTGGAAGTACCTCCCAATCCTTGGACCGGGGCTGGCTGGAAAGCAGATTCAACCGGAGGGCCTGAAGGGATCGGAAATGGACGCGAGACAGCAAGCCATGCTGTTCCATGTCATCGCGCAATGGGCAGGGATCGTGAACGATTCGTACGCGAAGACCCGCATGGCGGAGATTAAAGCTGACCTGAACGACACCTGGTTCGCATGGAGTGATCCAACCACACATGCCACTGGCAAGAACGGCACTTCGTACTACCGGATTCAAGGTCCAAAGCTGGTCATTGAGTTTTACCCGCAAGGTGTGGGTGGTGATCCGGCGATGCAAGTCCACACGATCTATCGCGATCCAACGAACGATTACGGCGTGAAGCTGACGGAGACCAAATGAAAAATTCTGATCCTTGCCACGACGGCAGTTCTTTCCTTCTCATCGCTTGCCGCAGCTCAACAGAAGGTTCCTACCGCAGAAGTCGTGCGCGCTGCAGACAGCTTCCTTGGCACGCTGAATGCGGAGCAACGGCAAAAGGTGATGTACGCCTTCGACGATGCGCAGCAGCGAGCCCGATGGTCGAACTTTCCGGTTGTTGTCGTTCTTCGCGGCGGCATGAGCCTGAATCAAATGAGTGCACCGCAGCAGGCGGCCGTGACGAAGCTGCTCGCTACCGTGCTGAGTCCGATGGGATTGGAGAAAGTGAATGAAATCCGTCAGGCGGATGACGATTTCAAAGCGAATGGCTCGAAGCGCGGCCCAGGTGGTGGCGGCCGTCGTCCGGGTCCACCGCCCGCTGACCAAGGCGGGCCTCCGCCAGACTTCGGTGAACGCGGCCCCGGCGGACCGGGTGGACCCGGTGGTCCGGGCGGCCGTCCTCCAGGCGGCGATATGTTCGGAGGGACCTCTATTTCATCTCGTTTCTCGGAACCCCCCTCCACAAAGCAGCCGTGGATGCTGCAGTTCGGCGGCCACCACCTCGCGTTGAACATCACCATCGCTGGCAGCAAAGGCGTGCTGACGCCAACGCTTACCGGCGCACAGCCGGCGTTGTTCAAGCTGAACGGCAAAACGATTCGCCCTATTGGGCGCGAAAGCGATAAAGCGCTGGCTCTGCTGCAGGCTCTGGACGAGACGCAACGCAAACAGGCGGTCCTTGGCTATCAGGTCGCCGATCTGGTGCTTGGACCGGGGCAGGATGGCAAGAAGATTTCTCCCGAGGGCCTGAAAGCTTCCAGCATGAATACAAAGCAACAAGCGATGCTGCTGGATGTGATCGCGGAGTGGACCGGCATCCTCACGGAGCCATACGCAGACGAGCGCATGAGCCAGTTGAAGCAGAATTGCAGGACATATACTTCGCATCGAGCGGTCCTACAACCGCAGAAGCTGGGACGAATATCAATGCGTACTACCGCATCCAGGGACCGCATCTGGTCATCGAGTACGCTCCACAAAGCGATGAACCCGGCAATCACGTGCACACCATGTACCGCGATCCGACGAACAATTACGGAAGTGCCTTGTTGAAGCCGTGATGCGAAAAATCCTGGTCGTTGTCGCTCTTTGCTTCCTGTTCGCCGGAAGGACCGCATGGGCGCACCGCATCGACGAGTATCTGCAGGCGACGATCCTGTCGCTGGGCTCGCACCGTGCCGATGCCTACATGTGGCTCATTCCTGGCGTCATGGTTGCGCCTTCTGTCATCGCAGCCATCGACATCAATCACGATGGTGTCCTCTCTGAGAGTGAAACGAAGGCGTACGCCGAGCGCGTCGTAGGAGACCTGTCAATCCTCGTGGATGGACAACCCGTCAAAGCAAGACTGGATGCGTGGCATGTTCCCGAAGCCGCGCAATTGCGTAATGGCCTAGGCGAAATTCAGATTGAGTACCACGTCGATTTGCCACGGAGCAGCGACGTCAATCGCAGCCTCATCCTGAAGAACCACCATCTCAATGCAGGTTCGGTCTACCTGGTGAATGTCGAGGTTCCACAAGATCCTCATCTTCATGTCGTGAACCAGAAACGCAACCAGCAACAGTCAATCTACGAACTCGACTACCGGCAAATGCCCGTCGATACAGCGTTCTCCTCAAGCTCCGGCCTGCGGTCCTGGTTGAATGGGCTGCAGTTTTCAAGCTTGTTCCATTTTGGAATGCAGCACATTGCGGAGGGTACGGGCCACCTTTGTTCCTGCTGGTGTTGCTCCTACCGGCTCCGCTCCTGGCCGTCGGTCCACGGTGGAAGGGAACTGCCAATGTTCATCACAGCCTTCTTCACATCGGCGGTATCGTGACGGCATTCACGGTCGGCCACTCCCTGACGCTGACGCTCGCTGCCATGAACGTGCTCCATGTTCACAGCCGCCCCATCGAAGTACTCATTGCCGTTTTGATCCTGGTCTCAGCCGTGCATGCGTTGCGTCCTATCTTCCCCGGTAGGGAGGTACGGATTGCGGCCTTCTTCGGCTTGATTCACGGCCTTGCCTTTGCCACGACCTTAGACCGCCCTGGACTCTCACGCTGGAGTCGCTTGGCTGGAATCCTGTCGTTCAACTTGGGTATTGAGGCGATGCAGCTAATCGTGGTCGCCCTGGTGCTGCCGTCATTGCTCTTAATGAGCCGGACACGGGCTTACCTGATCCTTCGTATCGCGGGAGCCATCTTCGGGTGTGCCGCCTCAACTGCATGGATCGCGGAACGGCTGCTGAACGTTCATACCCCTGTCGACGCCTTTGTCAGCAGCATCGCGAGAACGGGTGTGTGGGACGCAATTGGACTTTTGCAGTTAGCCTTGCGTGCCTGCTCATCACCGAACTGCGAGCGAAGCACCTAAGCCTTGAGCAGGCCCCCACGCAGATTCATCCATCCTGAGGAACAGTTTTCAATGAAAAGCTTTGTCTAAAACTTTATTTCCCGGCAGTAATAGAAGCGAGCTGTTTGGTGAGCACTGCCGTTGCTGTCTCGCCGAGTTCTTCTTCTAATCTCCCGGTCGTATTGTGCTGGTAGCTTTAAATGGCACCGCTGTTCTGCTTCCAGGTGTGATGCTCTTTGTTCTGCTCCCCTACGGCCTGCTCCAAAATCCAGTCACGCCGGTCAGCCTTTCGTTCGGCGTCCATAAGTGCATAGGAAGCTTGTGTTCAGCCCCTCGATCTCGGAACTCATCACCAGCGGTTCGACTTGAATCCATCGTGAAGCTCTCGCCCTGTCGCTTGCCGTCCGCGACAGTTTCACGCACCCGTTCGATTCGGTCTCACCGATCAACTCCGAAGCCCACTTCGCAGCCTTCGGCTCTGCGGTCTTCAAAATGAACTGGTCGAGGGCTGCGACAGCATCACCTCCACCAGATGGCCGTTGATCACTTCGAGCTGAGCCTTGCCCTGGTACCCGAAGACGATAGGATTTGCGCTCTTGCGTCCCCTGGTCAGCGCGGTGTGGAATTGCGGCAACCGCTGCAGGCTGCCCAGCTCGTCGATCACCAGCCATGCCGGTTTTTGTCCCGGCTTCGGTTTTGTCAGCAGCCGTGAGATGAGCAGGTCGATCCAAAGCGAATGCAGGGGACGCAGTGCTTCCTGCTCCGCTTCCGTGGACGTGAGGAAAATCCAGACCTTGCGTTTGTCCGCCCAGTCGGTGGCACTCCACTCCCTGCGCTGCGCGGCCTGCCTGGAAGGCAGCAGCCGGAGGCTGTCGGCTACCAAGCCAAGCAACGCGAGAACGCCACCCCTTTGCTGCTGTGCACCCTTGGCGATCATGGACGCAAGCTCGGCGCCCTCGACGCGCCTACCGATCTCGTCCTCGTTCGACATCCAGTGCACAAGTTGTTCCGGCGACGGCCGGTACTTCAGCAGGTGCGCGAAGATCTTTTGTGGCGTCTGGACAAAGAACTCCCCGTTCTTTTCTTCCGTGGACTGGTACAGGGAAGCTGCGATGGTCCGCGCTTCGGCCGGCGTTCGCAGTTCGCTGGCAGGCGTCCAGTACGGTGACCGCTTATCCAGGGTATTGAGTATCCAATCGCCCCACTGCGGGCGATAGAACGCTTCCGTGAACTCCCCGGCCGGATCGTACACGATGGCCGACTCGCCGCGATCTACCTGCCGGAGAAGCTGCTTGATGAGCGTGCACTTCACGCGCCCACTCACCCAGGGCTCGCCCATCCGACCGAGCCGCTGCCTCCAACTCGTTATGCTCATCGCGGGTCAGCTTCGCGGTCGCGCTGTACCGCCGTGCCTTGCGGCCCTGGGCGCAGCTTATGCGGTCTGCGAGGATCAGCTTCTCTGTTCCAAGCGCTAGTTCCATGTCGTTCTCCACATGGTGCTAAGTGGCACCCTTGTTTAGTTAAGTGCCGTATTTTGTGTGAGATTGCTATCTAGCACCCTTGTTTGCTGTTTACACCACCCTGGAAGGGATGAAGTGTCATATTTCCCGTGTCATATTTCCCGTGTCATATTTCCCGTGTCATATCTCCCGTGTGCGAAGCACATCCGCTTTGTTTCGCAGTTGCCTTTGCATTGCCCGTCGCGCAAACTCTCGCTCAATACACGGTGCAATGCTGTTCAGCGTTGTGTAACGTCGCTCCCATTCAAACTCATGCAGCTGTCGTGCAATCCATATCGCGGGAGGTTGCGATGAAAAACGGATGCGTCAGGATGGAGCCGTCGCCTCTCAGCAGAGCTCATGGCATCTCGCATTCTTCGTCTTCCTACTGTGCTGTTGCGTACCGGTCTGTCACGCAGCACGGTCTATACGCGTGTCGCTGAAGGCACGTTCCCACGACAGCTTCGCTTGGTCCGAATACGGTCGGCTGGCGTGAGAAAGACATCGACACCTAGATCGATGGTCTGACCGCGATCCGACCTCGCAACGGGTATCGTGCGAAACCCATGCAAGAACATGCAGCGTGACGATCGCGGCCATCAGTGACACGCACGGTCGACAGAACTGGACCGTGCCTTCATGCGCTGTGTTTATCTACGCCGGCGACATCACCGGCCGTGGCTCCCTACAGGAAACGGCCGTCTTCGCAAACAACTGCGGAAGCGCATGGACTCGTCCGACGGACCACGGCACGCGCTTGCGGCGGCGGTGTCTGCGCGCAACGTGCAGCACCATGTGCTCGGTCATCTGCATGCAGCAGGCGGTCACATGGTGCAACAGGGGCACACGACGTTCTACAACGTGGCTGCCTGTGATGAGGCGTACAAACTTGTGAATGAACCGCGCGTCTTCAACATACAAAATGGCAGCTGATCTTGATGCAATCCGAGCCATGGAATTCAAGAAAGAACCAAAGATGAGCGATCCGTACTTCACCCCCTGGCAAGGCCGTCCTTTGCTGAAACTGGCACGCTGAATCCTGAGCGAAAGCGCCTACGACTGGAAAGGCGAGGAAGGCGTGTCTTACACCCAGAGAGTAGCCATCTAGAGGGTTCAATCGTCTGGAGCATTCGGTTGGCGCTCAAAAATCCAGCTCGTCTATTCAGAGCTCAAGCTGGAGATCACGTCAGACGGCATGACCGTCCTCCCATCGCGTTCCTCCATCACAGCTTCCACTGATTTCTGCGTTTCGCTACGGTGAAGCTTCGGCTCATGGCGGTCCCACGGGGAAAGGTACACGCCAATGCGCAGGCCGTTGCGGCGTGCAGCCGCGGCAATCTCTGCAAGCATGTCGCCTTTCCCGTTCTTCCATGGGCTGGCCTTGATGCTGTAACCGGTCTGCGCCGTGGGCCACAGCGCAAAGCCGTCGTGGTGCTTGGCCACCATCACAATGGTGGTCGCATCGCTGGCCCGGATCGCGCGCACCACCGGTCGGGATCGAACCGCGCAGGATGGAGACTGTGGAGTCGGCGGCGCCGTCACCCCACTCGCGATCCGGAAAAGTGTTGGTGCCGAAGTGCAGGATCACACCGAACTCCTGGTCCCGCCAGGCCGTCTGCTGCGGCGTAGGCTTCATGTCGACGAAGTTCCGCGCGCGTGGCGCCGTTCCTGCGAACACCCCTGCGACCGCCGCCGCGAACACCGCCGCTGCCAGCAGAACCTGAACCGCCGACCGCACCCGGCTGGAACCTGAAACTTAGACGCCCATGCACTCGAGTAAGACACACACGCCGCAGCAAACACAAGCGCGGCGCTCATCCAATCGTGAGCGGAACAGCATTCTTCAACGGCAGCGCGTACCGCGGTGCTCCATCGGCAACGCCGTCTGCCCGCGCTCGCGTGTACGGCAGCACCGCCGGCGCGCGCATCACACCGGCATGCCATTTTTGATTGAGCCGCCACTCTTGCCCATGCTGGCCAAGCGCATCGACAGCATTCCCGCCGAGGGTGCGTTTCAATTCGAGCCCAAGTGGGACGGCTTTCGCACCATCGTCTTTCGCGCTGGGGATGAATTGCTGATCCAGAGCCGCGACGGCAAGGGACTGGACCGGTACTTTCCAGAGCTGCGCGCGCCGCTGCTGGCGCAGTTACCGCGGCGCTGCGTGCTGGACGGCGAGATCGTGATGCCGCGGCCCGGCGTGGACGGCGGTACGGCGCTGGACTTTGACACACTGCAGTTGCGGGTGCATCCCGCGGCAAGCCGGGTCAAGATGCTGAGCGAGACAACACCTGCGTCCGTGGTCTTTTTCGATTGCATTGCGGCAGGGGACCGTGATCTGCGGGATGCTCCGTTTGCGGAGCGGCGGCACGAGCTGGAGTCGCTGTTGCAAGGCGCGGCCGCCCCGCTGCATCTGACACCCGCAACGGACGATCGTGCCGTAGCCGCGGACTGGTTCCGGCGCTTTGAGGGCGCGGGCCTGGATGGCCTCATCGCCAAGCCGCTTGCCGGTGTGTACGCGCCGGACAAGCGAACGCAGTTCAAGGTCAAGCACGAACGCGACTGCGATTGTGTCGTGGCGGGTTTCCGCTGGCACAAAAACGGCGACGGCACGCATGTGGGATCGCTGCTGCTGGGCCTGTTTGACGATGCCGGCACGCTGCAGCACGTGGGTGTGTGCGCCAGCTTTACCGAGGCAAAGCGGCGCGATCTGGTAAGCACCCTTGCACCGTATCGCGCGGGCGCAATGGCCGGGCACCCATGGGCGCATTGGTCCGGGTCAGACACCCCGGCCGAAGGCGAAAGCCGCATGCCCGGCGCAAAAAGCCGCTGGAACAGCACCAAGGACCTGAGCTGGGAGCCGCTGCGGCCGGAGCTTGTCGTGGAGGTCGCATACGAGCACATGCAGGGCAACCGCTTTCGGCACCTGGCGCACTTTCGCCGGTGGCGGACAGACAAGGCCCCGGCCGCCTGCACCTATGCGCAGTTGGAAGTGGTACCGCCGCAGGAGCTGATGGAGCTGTTTGCTCCCACTGGCGTGCGGTAAGCCGCTGCCATTTGCGGCCCCCCGCCTTGCGCTTCTTCCATGCAGGCACGCGCAAAGGATAGACGTTGTACAAACCCCGCCGCAGGCGCTTGAGGACAAGGGTGGCTGGCCGAACCGGGACTTGGTAGACCACTACGCGGAGTACGCGGCGATCCTCGGCAAGCACTTTGGCGACCGCATCACGGTCTGGGCACCGTTCAACATGCCGTGGACGTTCTGCTACCTGGGCTACGGCGTGGGTGCATTTCCCCCCGGCAAGGCAGACAACGGCTAGATGCTCCGGGCCATGCACACGGTCGCCCCGGCGCAATCGCAGACGCAGCGCGCGCTCAAGGCAGCCTCGCCCAAAGCCACGGGTCAGCGTCTACGGCATGGCACCGGCCTAACCAAAAACCAACAGCGAAGCCGGTGTCGCAGCCACCCCGCGCTATCAATGCATGAACAACGTCTTCTTTCCTGCACACGGCCACCCATGGCGACTACCCTTCGGCACGGAAACGGAGCGCAACGGCAGCGGCAGCAGCCGCAACGACCTCACCCGCTTCCACGCGGAAATGCCGGTCGAAGGTCCGCTCACCGACGCCGGTCTGGAGGTCTACCCACGCGGCATCGACCTGGTGCATTCGGCTACTGATCGCGCAGGAGAATGGATGGCTCAACGTGGAGGGCGCGGCGCGCCGGGACGGCGGCAGACAGCGCACCGACGGCTGCCATGGTGAGGACTACGGCAAGCAGTACGACGGGATCTGCAGCCGAGGCGTGGTAGACGATATTGGCAAGCAGGCGGGTAGCGGCGAGACCGAAAGCGAGGCCGACGCCTGAGCCGATGGCCAGGAGCATGAAGGTGCGGCCCAGCGCGGCGCGAAGAATGGCGCGGGACTGCGCACCGAGGGCGACGCGGATGCCAAGCTCGCGCATGCGGCCGGTGACAGTGTAGCTGGCAACGCCGAAGATGCCGGTGAGGGCGAGCATGGCGGCGAGCAGGCCCATGGTACCGAGGGCGGCGGTGGCGGCGCGCGCGGGGAAAGTGATAAGGCTGAGGGAGTCCGTCATGGACGATGCGGTGAAAATGGGGATGGTGCTGTCGACGGAGGCGACGGCCTTGCGAAGGGCGATGGTCATCTCCGCAGTGGGCCGTGGAGAGCGGGCAAGCAGAACGACCGAACTGTTGGGACGCTGTTGCATGGGTTCGAAGACTACGCCGGAGGGGTTTTCGGTGAGGGTCTGGTACTTGCCATCGCCGACGAGGCCGACGACCAGCGTCTGCTTGCCGGGGGCGGTGGGATAGGTGCGGCCGATGGGGTCGGCGTTGCCGAAGAGTTTGTGGGCAAGTAGCTGGTTGATGACGGCGACCTTCGGTGCCTTATCGTCGTCAGCGGCGGTAAATTCGCGACCGGCGAGCAGCGGCGTGCCGATGGTCTCGAAGTAGTTGGGCGAGACGCTGTAGAAGGGAGCGTCCGTAACAATGTGGTCCTGGTCGAAGACCGTGGTGCCTGGGGCGTACATGGAGTTGGTACTTGTATCTACGGAGAGCGGATGCGTGTTGGCGTACGCGGCCGAGGTGACGCCGGGGATAGCTTGCACGGCAGCCAGCAGGCGATCCTGGGCGAGCCGTGCGTCGGGGCCGTGATAGCCGGCGAGCGCTACATCGGCCTTCGCCAGCGTGATGTCTTCGGTCTGGAAGCCAAGCGGCATGGTGAAGGTACGCTGGAGGCCGCGGAAGGCAGTGACGGCGGCGGTGACGAGCAGGCAGCAAAGCGAGATCTGCAGAACGAGCAGGCCGGAGCGGAACAGCGACTTGTCGGACGTGGAGTTGGTGTTGCCTGCAGAGCGCATGGTCTGGTTGGGGTCGGTGCGCCAAATTTGCCGCGCCGGCAGCAGAGCGAAGAGCAGACCGGTGAAGGCGGCCAGCAGTGCCGCGGCGATGTAGACACGACCGTCTGCCTCCACCATCACCTGGACGGGGAGGTCGGTGGGCGGGCTGTATCGGCTTAGCGTACGCAGCAGCAGGGTGCTGATGGCCGAGGCGGCGATGCCACCGGCGGCGGCGATGAGCAGCGACTCCGTGGCGAGTTGTCGCAGGATGCGCGTGCGGCTGGAGCCGATGGCAAGACGGATACCGAGCTCGCGGGAGCGGTCGAGCGTGCGGCTGCTGAACAGCACACCGAGGTTGGCGCAGGCGGCGAACAGAACAAGCAACGACATGACGGAGACGGCGACGATGAAAGCGCGCGCGGGGGTGCCGAGCGTCTCGCCGATGAGGCCGACAGGGGCCGTGTGCCACTTGGTTCCCTTGTCTTCCTTGGGGTACTGGTCGGCCACCTGCTGGGAGATAGTGCGAAGCGCCTCGTCTGCCTGCTTGCGGGTGACGCCGGGTTTCATACGCGCGAAGACCCAGGAGGAGCTGCTGCCGCGGACATCAAACTCGTCATAATCGTCGACCACGGGGCCGTCGTGGAAGGGAAAGAAGACCTCTGCCTGGAAAAACTGTTCGGTGCCGTGGAAGCCGGGCGGCGCGACACCGACGACCGTGAACGGCTGCTTGCCGACGAGAACAGACTTGCCGACGATGGCGGGATCAGCGTGGTAACGCATGCGCCAGCAGGTGTTGCTCAGCACCAGGGTGAAGCTGCCGTTGCGTGCTCCGTCGTCCGCTGGTGTAAGCAGGCGGCCTAGCTGCGGCTGCAGGCCGAGCATCTGGAAGTAGTTGCCGCTGACGGCGAATCCCCAGACGGGCTGGGCTGCGCTGTCGACGCCGATGGAAAAGCGGGTGAAGCGCGCGAGGGCGACGCCGGAGAAGGTGGCGGTGCTGCGATCGCGAATGTCGACGTAGTTGGGATACGAGATGGACGTACCAAAGCCGGGGTTCTGAACCTGCACGATCTGCTGTGGCTTGGGCACAGGCAGACTGTGGAAGAGCATGCCATTCGCGATGCCGGCAACGACCACGTTGGCCGTGATGGCAAGGGTGAGTGTGACGACCGCCGTCAACACAAAACCGGGCGACCGGCGAAGCTGGCGGAGCGTCAGGCGAAGATCGTCGAACAGGTCGCGCATGGCAGGCACCTCGCGGGGGACTGCCATATCCAGTGCACGTTCCATGCCATCCGCAATCCTTGCAAAAGGCTGCAATCACCCTACATGTGGTGTTCACAAACAGCGCGGCGCGTCCAAAATCGAACAATGCCCGCAACCAACAGCGGCCCCATATCCTGGAACGGCATGGGGCCACTGTGCTGCAAACGGAGCGGGGTCTAGCGCCGGATCCGCAACGCAATCTGCACTACGCGCGGGTCGGTCGTCGTCGCCGTAATGCTACCGAACGCCGCCGCACCAAACGATCCGTTCGGCTGCGCAAACGCCGGCGTATTGGTGATGTTGAACAGCTCCGTCCGCAGCTCCGCGTCCCACTTCTCCGCAAAGCGGGTGTGCTTCACCAGCGCAAAGTCCAGGTCACGATACGCCGGCCCACGCACCGGGTTGCGCGACGCACTGCCGAAGGTGAACTGCGGTGCAGTCGCAAAGGCAGCCGTGTTGAAGAACCGCGTCGGTGTGCGCAGCGCCGGTGCCAGCGCCGGCTGCCCAGTCAGGTTGGGCCGCTGCAGCGCCACACCCAGCGCACTGTTGCTGTTGGTGGCCTGCGTAACGGTCACCGGCATACCGCTCTGCATAATAAAAATGGTGTTGGCCGACCAGCCGCCCAGCAACACCGTGGCAATGCCGTGGCCGCGAAAATCGGCAAAGTTGTAGGTGGAAGCAAAGGTCAGCAGGTTCGGAATATCGCCGTTGCTGCTGTCGCGCTCCAGCAGCGGCCGGTAGCTATCCGCCGCAATCAGCGAACTTGTATTCGGAGAGGAAAGCACTGTCGACGAGAACACGCTGGACGCATCGTCGATCAGCTTGCTGTGCGCATAAGCGAACAAGAGGTACAGCCCGCGCGATACCCGCTGCTCCACCTTCGCTTCGATGGCGTTGTAGTTCGTCTGGCCCGTGTTGTTGCGGTAGGCCGCCACATTTTGGAAGCGCGGGTAGGGCCGCAGCAGTTGCGCGTTGGTGATCGTGCGCCGGCCAAGCGGGCTCGAAGCAGGCAGAATCCCAAAGTAGGGGTTCGGCACGGAGTTCAGCAGCGTGGAGCCGGGCTGCAAGCCGCTGGCAATCTGGCTATCGGTAAGCTGGTTCAGGTTGCGGTCGGGTATGCCCACATGCACAATGTGCGACCCGACGTATGCCACGTCGAAGGTCAGATTGTTGGTCAGCTGCCGTTGCACGGCCAGGTTCCACTGCTGGCTGTAGCCTGAGCCCTCGCTGCGGATGGCGGTGTATACGCTCTGGCCCAGGCCCGCATCCGGCGTCAGTGCAATGGGCGCAACGCTCGGCCCGCTCGACAGCGTCAGCGCGGCGTTCACGTTGTCCAGCGTCGGCTGCTGCACGTTCTGGATGAACGGATACTGCGGTGTCGTGAACGGCGTGGTGATCCCGCTCTGGTCGATAAACACGATGCCGTACCCTGCGCGGATCACCGATTTGCGGTCGACCGAGTACGCCAGCCCGAAGCGCGGCGCCACGTTGCCATAATGCAGGTCGCGCGCACTGCGGCTGTTGCCGTTCACGCCCAGGTAGTCCAGCTGCTGCGTCGTCAGATTGAAGACCGCGCCCTGGTTGTGCGTCTCCGTGCTCGGTAGGTGCAGCGACCAGCGCAGGCCGATGTTCAGCGTCAGGTTCTGCGATGCGCGCCAGTCGTCCTGGCCGAAGATTTCGTAAATGTAATCGCGCGGACGAATCGTGCGCTGCTGCAGATCGATGGAAAATGTATCGACCTGGCCCAGCAAAAAGCTGGCAAACGCGTTGCCGCCCGTGGCGGTCGCACTCGCTGCAGACTGCGTATCGGTACCCGTCACCGTAAACGCGAAGGAGCCGGTCGGATTTGGCGGCGAGATGGCATTCAACTCGTACCGCCGCGCATCCACCCCCACCTTGATGCTGTGCGCACCACGGGTGTAAATCACGTTGTCGACAATCTCGCCCACGGCGGTCTGGAAGCGCGCGTTTGTGCTGGCCGTGGGGCCGATCTGCTGCAGCCCGGTAAAGGTGAACAGCGGCAGGGCATTGCCGAATGCCGCGTTGGTCGGTATGCCCGGTATACCCAGCGTCGCCGACGCTGTGTTGCCCAGCGACGTACCTTGCTGCGAGTTGCCACGCCGCGTGTAGCCCAGGCGGAACTCGTTGGCCAGCCGCGGTGTAAAGACATGCGTCTCGTTGAACACGGCCTGCTGGCCCAGAATGTGCGTCAGCCCGGTTACGCTGCCCGTGCCGATCACCGTGCCGGTAATGGCGCCGGAGCCGTCGGGAAAGGGCGTGGACGGCTGCTCCACCTCGCTGTAATAGCTGTAGCGCGCAAAGGCGCGGTCGCGTTCACCGCGTGCGCCGTCCACCCGAAAGTCGAACTGGTTCTGGTGGTCGTCGTCGTTGGCGGTGCGCGTGTAGTTGCTGGTGCCGGTGGTGTTGGGCAGCGGAATGCGGCTGAGCAGGGCCGCCGCTGCCGGGTCGAACCGGGCCGTGTTGATCGTGTTGTTGGCAAAGCGCGTGCGAACCGTGCGGCCGTTCACGGTCGTGTTGGTCCGCGGATCATAAATGTTCGTCGTGCCGAAGTTGCCGGCCCGCTGCGCCAGCGTCGGCACGGTCGAAAGCCGGGTCACGCCAATGCGCTGCAGGATGCCCTGGTAGTCGGCGAACACAAACAGCTTGTCGTGCACCGCCGGCCCGCCCAGCGTCGCGCCGTACAGGTTGCGGCGGTACTCCGGCCGCGCTGCCGGCGCTTTGCTGAAGTAGTTGCGCGCGTTCAGGTCCTCATTGCGAAAGAACTCATACAGGCTGCCGTGGATGTCGTTCGATCCGCTGCGCGTCGCCACATTCACCACGCCGCCGTTGAACCTGCCGAACTCCGCCGGCACGTTGTTCGCCGCAATCGTAAACTCCGCAATGTCGTCGACGATGGGAAAGAACGCCACCTGTCCCGGCTCCGGCTGCAGCGCGCTGATGCCGTCGTACAGGTACTCGTTCGTACGCGGACGCCCGCCGTTGATGCGCGGCAGCAGCGTTCCCGGCGGCAACGCCACGCCCGGTGCAAGCTGCGCAAGCTGGATGAAGTTGCGCGAATTCAGCGGCAGCGCAATCACTGCGCGCCCCGGGATCGTCGTCTGGATATCCGACGTGCTGTTCTCCAGCGGCGGCGCGTCCGCTGTCACCTGCACCGTCTCGCTCGTGCTGCCGGCCCTCAGCATCACGTCCAGGCCCACCGTCTCGCCGGTCGTCACCGTCACGCCGCTCTGCTCGGTGCGCGCAAAGCCGTTCGCCTCCACACTCAGGGCATAACGGCTCGACACCAGATTCGGAAAGTCATATGTGCCGGCGGAACTCGTCACGGCACTCTGCCGAACCCCCGTGCTGCTGTCCGTCAACTGCACGTGCGCTCCCGCAACCGTCGCACCAGACGCATCCGCGATGCGCCCCTTTAGATCGCCCAGCACCTGGGCATATCCAACGGCGCACAGGGAAAGGCACGCTGCGGCACACACCGCGATAAGCACAATTCTTCTGGAAGACATGCCTATGACTTTAGTTGATTCAAATCGCATAGGCAATGCGAGTCTTCCGGTTCCTCAAAGTCACACGCTTGCCCCGGATTCGTGTCGGCGGCAGGCCACGCGCCGCGCTCGTCACTCGCCCAGGCGTTCGATCATCACGTCGGTACTCTTGATCAGCGCGGCGGCACTGTCGCCCTTCCTCAGCCCAAGCTCGCGCGCCGCATCGGCGGTAATGATGCTGGTAATCTGGCCGCCCTCGGTCTCCAGCACGATCTGCGCCAGCAATCCCTCGATGCGCACCGACACCACCTTGCCCGCAATCTGGTTACGCCCCGACACCCGCCGAAAACGCTCGCGCGACTCCGTCTCCGGCTTTGCCTTGTCCCGCGCAAGAAACGGCCGCAGCGCCGAACTCGCGATCCGGTGGTGCCCGCCCGCGGTCGGTACGGACTTCAGCTTACCCGCCAAAATCCACTGCTTGATCGTGGGATAACTGATGCCGAGCATGCGCGCGGCCTCACGTGGGGTCAGCATCTCCATCGGTGTAGCCATGCTTCTATTCTGAGGCCACGCCGCCGCCCCCGGGCGCAAAGCCCCGCGCTATGCCACGGCCTCGACCGTATCCGCCATCGCGCTCATGTCCATCAGCAGCGAATCGCGTACCAGCCGGATATGGTTCTGCGTGATCGACGCCGCAAGCTCGCGATCCCCGGCGGCAATCGCCTCGCTCAACTGCCGGTGCGACTCCGGCGTGTCCGGCGACGTCAGCCGGTACGTCTGGCAGCGGCACAGCCACAGCTTGTTCTGGATATTGCCGTGCACGCGCACCAGTTCCTCGTTGCCGGTCGCCGCAACGATGGCCGCGTGAAAGCGGATGTCTTCCTCGATGTACTCCTGCTTCCGGTCCGCGGCCAGCGTCGTCACCGTGTGCTCCACGCTCTCGCGCAGCCGTGTCACCAGCGCCGGCGTCGCGTGCACCACGCCGGCCGCAAACACCTCCAGCGCCTCCCGCAACTGGTACAGGTCCGCCACCTCCTTCGCTGAAAAGCGGTACAGGTACGCCCCTCGCCGCGGCTCAATGCGCAGCAGGCCCTCGCTCTGCAGTGTGTTCAGCGCCTCGCGCACGGGCGACTTGCTGATGCCCATCTGCTGCGCGAAAAAGTCTTCGGTAAAGCGGTACTCCGCGCTGAACCTGCCGCTCAAAATGTGGCGCTTGATGGTGTGGTGCGCCCGCTCGGTCAGGTTGTCGTCACAGCTCTCGGCCTGCGGCCAGTCTACGTCGGCACTCATCGTGCGTGGGTCCCCTTGGGCTGCGGCGGCCATGGCGGCTGCCTGCGGCGCGTCACACGATGGTACGCGATGTCCTGCAAACCCTTCCATACATTTGTTCTCGGGCCCACACCCCACACTCACGTAGCATAAGCAGCAAATCCCGCACTGCCCCTCAAGGAGACCCGCTCCCATGCCGCGTACCCCGCCGCGTTCCCTCGCCCTCCTTACCGCCGCCGCATTTGTCCTCTCCTGCGCCTCACCCCTGCTGTCGCAAACAGTCGACGTTGCTGCCGCGGGCAAGCCACTGGCCGCGCAACCCATCGACCCGGAGATCGCCGCCGCCCTCCGAGAGGTCTCGCCCGACGCCATCCGCGCCAACATCGCCCGCCTCGTCGACTTCAAAAACCGCTCCACCGTCTCCTCCACCGAAACGGACCTGCCGCCCGGCACCGGTGTGCTCGCCGCCGCGGACTGGATCCAATCGCAGTTCGAGCGTTACAGCAAAGCCTGTGGCGGCTGCCTTGAAGTCAAAATCGACAGCTTCGTCGAGCCCGCCGCATCCGGCCCGCGCGCCCGCGTCACCAAACCCACGCCGCTGCGCAACGTCTATGCCATCCTTCGCGGCACCGACCCCGCCGCAAAGGCACGCATGGTCCTTGTCACCGGCCACTTCGACACTCGCGTCACGGACGTCATGAACACCCACGACCCCGCGCCCGGCGCCAACGACGACTCCAGCGGCACCGCCGTCAGCATGGAAGCCGCGCGCGTCCTCAGCCGGTACAAGTTCCCCGCCACCCTCGTCTTTGTCGCCGTCGACGGCGAAGAGCAGGGCCTCTACGGCTCGCACCATCTCGCCCTCCTCGCCAAACAGCAGGGCTGGCAACTTCAGGCCGTGCTCAACAACGACATCGTCGGCGGCGACACCACCCCCGGCGACACCCTGCAGAATAAGGCGCGCGTCCGCGTCTTCAGCCAGGGCGTTCTGCCCACCGCGCCGCCCGACCAACTCCGGCAACTGCTCTCCCTCGGCCTCGACAACGATTCCTCCTCGCGCGAACTCGCCCGCGCCGTCCTCGACGCCAGCCGCACCTACTTCCCGGTAAATCTTCGCAGCAAACCCCTGCAGCCTGTTATGGAGCTCCGCCTCGACCGCTTTCTGCGCGGCGGCGACCACAAGTCTTTCTCCGACGAGGGCTTCGCCGCCGTCCGCTTCACCGAGTGGCGCGAGAACTTCAACCACCAGCACCAGGACCTCCGCACCGAAAACGGCATCGAGTACGGCGACCTGCTCAAGTTCGACGACTTCCGTTACATCGCCAGCGTCGCCCGTCTCAACATGGCCACCCTTGCCACCCTCGCAAAAAGCCCCGGCGAGCCGCAAAACGTGCGCGTCGTCACCACGGACCTCGACAACAACACGACACTCAAATGGTCCGCCCCCGCCGCCTTCAGCGGAGCCGTGCGCTACCAGGTGCTATGGCGCGAAACCGCCGCCAGCGACTGGCAGTACAGCGCCGACGCCGCGGCTTACCCGGCCACCGGCAACGCGGCCACGGCGGCAACGCTGCCCATCTCCAAAGACAACGTCTTCTTCGGCGTCCGCGCATGCGACGCCGCAGGCCACTGCAGCGCCGCAGTTACCCCGCTACCCGAACGCCCCTAAGTTCTCACGGCACACCCACACTAAGTCATGTCTAAGTTAGTTATAAGTGAACTCCGACCACAAGCATCGCACTTACTCACAAACTACGACCGTACATATCGCACTTATACCCGACTCATGCAATCGCAATTTACGCCGAAAAAGAAAGCATTTACCTTGAAAAAGAAGAGAGACACACGTGCAACATCCACGGGTGTTCTCCCCTCTTACTTAGGCGATGGAGGATACTGCGATGCAAGCAATTCACGATGGACAGTGCGGTCTGTGTGGCCACTTTGGCGAGACTCATAGCAGGAACGATGTTCTGGTCAGCATCATGACCAAAAAGGAAGCAGACGTTGTCTTCATCGACGAGTGCGGCCACCCGCGCCACGCCGGTCTGCACCTCAAGGTCACGCCGATCAGCGGTTGCGATGGATTCATCGCCGCGGCAGCGGCATAGGTTTTTCCAGTCTGCCGTATGAGGGTACGGCGGAACAGCGAGCGGGGAAGATGCGTCAGCGTCTTCCCCGCTCGTCGCTGCAGCTCCACAACATCTAGGCAGGCGCCTGAAACACACCCGACCTCCCACTCGGGCACAGTCTTTGCAGCGGACACCGATCGCACTGCGGGTGCTGTGGTGTGCACCGCTGCTGGCCCAGCGTCTTCACCAGCCGGTGATCGGCGTCCATCGTCACCGCCGTCCAGCCTCCCGGCACAATCCGCATCAGCGCCGTCTCCACCTGCCGCGCCGTGCTGCCCGCCGGTGCAAACCCAAGCCGCGTTGACACCCGCTGGTGGTGCCCATCCACTGAAATCACCGCACGCCGCAGCGATGAGAAATTCACCACCGCCGCGCTCACCTGCGATCCGATCCCGGGAAACTGCTCGATCCACGCCCGGATCTTCTCCGTTCGGTACGTCGCCAGGAACAGCAGCGACAGCCTTCCCGTCCGCGCCGTAATCTGCTCCAGCGTGGCCTTTAGCTGCGGTGCCTTCCGGTCCGCAAACGTCGCCGCGTGTATCGTCTCCTCGATCTCTCCCACCGGTGCATCGCGCAGCCGCTCCCAGTGCACCTCGTCCCAGCTCTCCGGTCCGGTCGGCCAGCCGTCATAGCGTTCGCGCAGCGCCCGCAGCACCGCATGCGACTCCGGCGTCTTGGTCCGCGCACTGCACAGCGAATAGATCAACTGCGTTAGCGGGTCCCACACCTCGCGCGGCTCCGGCGTCCCATACGCCTGCACCAGCAGCAGGTGTACCGCCTCTATGCGCAGCGTCTCCTCCGGCGTCGGTACCGCCAGCGCTGCAACGGCCACAGCTTCGCCGAACAGCAACGGCTGGTCCTCGGCTTCTATCCTCGCGGCCATAGCAGCTTAGGACGCCCGCGCGCGCTACCGCGTCTGCCGCGGTCTCAGTGGGCCGCCTGAAGCGTGCGATCAAAGAACGCCAGCACCATTCCCGCCACCTTGCGGTGCACAGCGTTGCGGTTCACGCCGGGCCGGTCCGCGCAGTACTGCTGCAGGAACTGCACGCCCTGTGCCGTGCAGCTATCCAGAAACGTGTAGTGCGTCGCCCCCGGCAGAACCGCGACCCTGGCCTGCGGCATCCACGCGGCAAACTGCTCGGCGTTCGTCGCCGGCGGTGCCAGCGTATCGGCCGCACCCGCCACCATCGTCAGCGGCACCGTCACATATTCAAAACTCGCCTTGTGGAACGCCTGCCCCGGTGCCGGCGCAATCGCAAACACCGACCGGATCCGCGCATCCCGAAAACTGTCGCCCGCCCGCGCCAGCGACGCCGCGCTACTCGTCCGCACCGCCGCCAGCATTTCCGTTGCATTACCCGGCACGGTCCCCATCGACGGCACGCGGCACGTCTCTTCCCCCGGGTTTGCCGTGCAAAACTCCAAAAACGCCGGCTGATCGATCCGCGCCCCGGCCAGCGCCAGTACCGTCTCCCCGCCGATCGAGTACCCCAGCGCCCCGATGCGTCCCAGGTCCACACGCGGCCCATACGTCTTGTCCGCCAGCAGCCCGTCGATTGCGTCCGACACGTCGAGCGCGCGCTCCCACCACAGCAGGAACCCCTCCGGCGTGTACGGCTCCAGCGCATTGTTGCCCGGATGGTCCACCGCCAGCACCAGGTATCCATGCCGCGCCAGCTCCGGTGCCAGCCAGCCGAACTGGTCCGCCGTGCCGCCCAGCCCATGGCTCATCACCACCAGCGGCAGCTTGCCCGCGGCCGGTGCGGGTGCCGCGCCCCGTGCCGCCATGCCCGCGTAAAACAACGGTGGAAACCCCGCCACCGTAAACTGCTGCTCCGTCTCCGGCGCGCTCCCCTCCGCCGGATACCACAGCAGGCAGTGGAGCGTCGTGTGCTGCGACCCGCGCCAGTTCCGCGCCTCCGCCGGCTGCACCGTCACGTCGGCAAGTCCCGCGTGCACCACCTCCGCGGCAACCGGTACCGCACCCACACTCAACAGCAAAACCGCTCGAAACCAAAACCGCATCTGCTGCCTAGTCTAACGAACCCAAAGGAGCAGGTTCTTCCGAATCCAGAGGACCGGGTTCTTCGGAGGGGCACGGCTTCAGCCGTGCCATAAACTTCATCGAAACAGCGGGCTTCAGCCCCTGAGGTCAGCTCTCTGATCTCACCAGGGCTTTCGATTCGTTAGGCACAGCCAAAGCCCGCCACAAATTCCGGCCCTCCCCGTTCAAAGGTCAGCCCTGTCTCGCGTTGGGCTACAGCGACTCCAGCCGTATCCCACCACTCCCCGTATTCACCCGCAGTGTCGGCCCACCGCCGTTCAGCGTCCCGTTCAACTGGTGACGATCCTCACCCACATCGCCCTGCGTCAGCAGAGGCAGGTCGCTGTGGATACCACCACTTCCCGTCGTCATCCGCAGTGTTGCCCGCGTGGCGCGCGGCAGCCGCAAATGCACCGACCCCGATCCCGTCGTAATCGCCGACTCCTGCAGGCTGCTGCCGTCCGCTACCTCCACATCCACCGACCCGTTCCCGCTATGCGCGTCGATTCGCGAAAACTGGCCCTCGATGTGCATCGCTCCGTTCCCCGTGCTCGCGTTCAGGCTGCCGCTCAGCCCATTGCCGGTCAGCGACCCATTCCCGCTATGCAGCCGCAGCTCGCCCCCCGCGTTGTCGATGGTGATCGCGCCATTGCCCGTATTCATCGCAATGTTCCCGCGCACCCCGGCCAGCGACAGCGTGCCGTTCCCGCTATGCAGGTCCAACGCCGCCTCCTGCGGCACCTCCACCGTCAGCTCCGGCCCTTTGCCCGTGTTCCATTCCCAGTGATGGTTCTCGTCCTGCTTCAGCACAAACCGCACATGGCTGCCGCTCTGCGACTCCTCGATCGTGAACCGCGACCTGTCCGACCCATTCATCTCCAAATGCAGGTGGATCTCACGGCAACCACCACAACTCCGCGTCCGCACCGACCCATTGCCGATCTGCGCCTCCAGCTCCGCGCGCCCCTGCACCGGGTAGTGTTTGTCAAACGTCTGGGGAACCTCAGCCACGGCACACGCCGTAACCAGCAAGCATAGGAGCAATAACGGAATCTGACGCACAGGAAGACCCTCCGCCGTTCTGTACGCAGACTCTACGCCTCCGGTTCACTGAATCTGAAACAGAAAAGGCGAGCCGCCTAGGCCCGCCTTTTCTGCCTTCATCTCGGCAACGATCAGTATTCCTTCACGCCGTCCACAAACGCCTTCAACTTCCGGCTCCGGCTCGGGTGCCGCAGCTTCCGCAGCGCCTTTGCCTCAATCTGCCGGATACGCTCACGCGTCACCTGGAAGCTCTGCCCCACCTCTTCCAGCGTGTGCTCGCTGCCATCCTCCAGGCCGAAGCGCATCTTGATCACGCGCTCCTCCCGTGGCGTCAGCGTGCGCAGCACCTGCGACGTGTACTCCTTCAAATTCACCGAAATCACCGCGTCCGACGGCGACACCGCCATCCGGTCCTCGATAAAGTCGCCCAGGTGCGAATCTTCCTCCTCGCCGATCGGCGTCTCCAGCGAAATCGGCTCCTGCGCAATCTTCAGCACCTTGCGCACCTTTGCCACCGGAATGTCCATCCGCTTGGCGATCTCTTCGCTCGACGGTTCCCGCCCAAGCTCCTGTACCAGCTGACGGCTCGTGCGGATCAGCTTGTTGATCGTCTCGATCATGTGCACCGGGATGCGGATCGTGCGCGCCTGGTCTGCAATCGCACGCGTAATCGCCTGGCGAATCCACCACGTCGCGTACGTCGAAAACTTGTAGCCGCGCCGGTACTCGAACTTGTCCACGGCCTTCATCAGGCCGATGTTGCCCTCCTGAATCAGGTCCAGAAACTGCAGGCCGCGGTTCGTGTACTTCTTCGCAATCGACACCACCAGCCGCAGGTTAGCCTCAATCAGCTCCCGCTTCGCCTTTTCGGCGTCCATGTCGCCCTGGATCATCTCGCGCTGAGTCTGCTTCAACTCCACGACGGAGATGCCCGCCTCGCCCTCCAGCCGCTCCAGGTCCGTGCGGCAGTTCTTCTGCTGCCGGCGGTACTCCTTCTTCAACTCCTCCGAACGCGACAGCTCGAACTTCGTATCCAGCGACTTGATCTGCCGCTCGAGCGTCCGCATGCCGTCCACGGTCTTGTTTACCTTGTCCAGCAGCCGCTTCTTTTCCCCGTTCGTGTACTTCAACTCGCGCACAATGCGCGTCACGAACACCATCTCGCGGCCCACGGTCCAGCGCAATTTGCGCTCTTCCTTCTTCGTCTTGGCCTTGCCGGTTTCCAGCTTCTCGCGGCCGTCCAGCGCCTTCCGCTGGTGGTCCGCCAGAATGTCGATGCGCTTCACCGTCTGCTTTACACGGCTCGTCACGACCTCTTCGGTCAGCTCTTCCTCGTCGAACGTGACCACTTCCTTCACGTTGCGTACGCCGCGCTTCAGGTCCTCACCCAGCGCCATGATCTCGCGAATCACAATGGACGACCGCGAAATCGCCTTCATCACGCGCAGCTGCCCCCGCTCGATGCGCTTGGCAATTTCCACCTCGCCCTCGCGCGTCAGCAGCGGCACCGTTCCCATCTCGCGCAGGTACATGCGCACGGGGTCGTTGGTCTTCTCCAACTGGCCCGGCGTCAGGTCCAGCTCGACGTCGTCGCTCTCCTCGGACTCTTCGCCGTACTTGTCGCCACGGCCGCCGCCGCCCTCAAACTTGTCCTCGCTGTTCAGCACGTCGATGCCCTGGGTATTGACCGCCATCAGCAGGTCGTCCAGCTCATCCGCGCTCGTTATGCCCTCGGGAATCAGGTCGTTCACCTCACCATAGGTCAGGTAACCCTTTTCTTTTCCCGTGTCGATCATGCGGTCGACGTCTTCTTCGTACTTATCGCTTTCTTCAGCCATGGTGGCGCTCCAGTGTGCAACGGTTCAGACCGGCTGCCGCGCACCAGATTGCGGGTGCAGACACGTAGCCTGTCAGGTGGTCAGGATGTTCACAAGGCTAGGAGAAAGCAGGTGCGGCTCTAAGGTCCGCGGCGCAAGGTTAACGACCATCCAGGGGCCGAACCGACTGGGCGCACTCCTCCAGCGTTGTGTAGAATACCACAACCTTATAGACGCAATTGCGCCAGGAAGGATGCAATCGCGCACCCCTCACACTTCGCCCTGGCAAGTCAAAACCGGAAACCGCCAGCGCCCGCATGCTCGGTGCCCTCCAGAATTGTGCCAACACTTCTGCAGAACGCGCGTATGTCGGAGGGGCACGGCTTCAGCCGTGCGATAAATCGCTTGAACAGCGGGGCTTCAGCCCGTGAGGTCGCTTTGGCATCCACAGACACCCAAGCCTCGTTCATCACACCTTGTATGCCGCCGGCACTCCCACACCCGCCGCCGCATAAATCCGCTCCATTGCCTCCATGTCCCGCAATCCCTCCTCCCCCGGCGTCGGCAGCGTCGCGCCCTTCCGCACACTCGCCGCCAGCGCCTCGGCCTCCAGCCGAAAATGCGAAGGCGTCTCCCGCGGCGATCTCTCGTCCACCGTAGCCCTGCGCCCGTCCGGCTCCGTCACCGTGCCGCGCAGCCGAATCGCCTCCCGATGCGTAAACGCCGGGTCCAGCCGAAGCGTCCCCGCGCTTCCATGCAGCACAAAATCCCCCGCCAAACTCTCCTTGTACGACGATCGGCAGTGCGCCTCCACCCCACCCGGAAACGTGCTCGTCCAGTCGATCGCCAGCTCCATCCCGTTGCCGTCGGTCGTGGCCCGCGCCGTCTGCCCCGTGGGCTCCTCGCCCACAAAATACCGCGCCGCGTTCAACGGGTAAATTCCCACGTCGAACAGTGATCCACCCCCGGCCAGCGGCCCGTTGCGCCGCCAGTCGTCCGCGCTCAACGCAAATCCAAAGCTCGATTCGACACGCTCCAGCGTTCCGATCGCGCCCTCGCGCAACAGCTCCAGAGCACGCCGGTGCATTGGGTCGTACGGGCACCGGTACGCGACGGAAAGCAGCACACCCGCATCCCGGCACGCCGCGATCATGGTGCGGCACTCCGCGGCGGTACTCGCCATCGGCTTCTCCACCAGCACGTGCTTGCCGGCCTCCGCCGCCCGCGCCGTAAACTCCGCGTGCATGCTCACCGGCAGCGCCACGTACACGGCATGCACATCGTCCCGCTCCTGCAACAGCCGGTCGAACTCCGCATACCCGCACACATGCGGCACCGCATGTTTCGCCGCCAGCCGCGCCGCCTTGTCCGCATCGCCGCTCACCAGCGCCGTTGCACGCACCGTCGACGAATCCGCCACACCCGCCAGAAAATGCTCCGCAATCCGCCCCAGCCCCACCACCGCAAAGCCGAACACCCCCGCCGGCGGCGGCGCGGGCGCACGTGCAAACATCCGTCGCAGGTCGATCACGCCTTCTCCTCCGGCGCAGCCTCGGCATGCACCAGAAAGCGGTCCGCTGCCGTGGCAAAGCCTCCAGCTTCCTCCCGCATCCGCTGCCACAACTGGGTGTCGTAGCGCTCCATGCCAAGCGGTTCCGCAACCTTCACAAACGCCAGGTACAGGTCGGGCGTCTCGTTGAAAATTCTCTCCAGCGCCTTGCTGCTGCGGCCGCACACCCCCAGCAGCGCGTCCCAGCGTTCCTCACGCACCAGCGGGTACGCGGGGCCCAGCAGCTTCATGCCCTCTTCCAGCGTGGCCGCGCACCCCGGCATGCCAATGGCATACAGGGCGTGCAGCGCCTCCGGCGCAAGCGTGCCGTGGGTGTTCCACAACATCTGCAGCAGCCCGCCATTGTAAATTTCGGCAAGGCACACATGCGCCGCAAATAGGCCCAATTCCATCGGCGACACATCCCGCATCTCGCTTCGAAACTCCTCCGGGTCGGCCAGCGCACCATAGCGCGCAAACAGCGGTTGTATTCGTGCCCAGTACGCAGCCACGGGTGGCTCCTGCGCCGGCAGTTCAAGTTGTAATGTCACAGACGTCTTTCCTCCTCAGGCAATCGGGTGCCCCGCCGCGCACATCGTGTCGAACGTCTCGTACGAATAGATTGAGCTCTCCGGCACACCGGCCTGCCGTTCGCCTGTTCCGCGGCAAGCACCGGCCCCCGCAGCGCGGCGCCGGCAAGGGTCATGGCAGAAAGCCTGGCAAAGTCGCGTCGGTCCATGCACCCCACTCTACGCCGCTACGCCCGCCACGCAAAAACGAGGCCTGCGCCGGCCCGCAACCCCCTTCTACCTCGTCGTGCGTCCTGCGCAAACCCACCCGCCCCCTGCCCCCGGCGGCTAAGATAAACACATCGTGTCCCCGCTCACCCCACCGGTGGTCCCCCCAGCGCCCACCGGCGAATCAAGCGCTCCGCCCGCCCGTTTTGCCCGGCCCGTTTCGGTCGACATGGGCATCGCACCCGCGCGCGGCTGGCGTCGACTCCTGCAGCTGGGCGGCGCGCAAACCGCCTTCTCCGCCTCCCTGCTCCTCATGGGCTCCACACTGCTCGCCCAGCTCTTCAGCCTTCTGCGCAACAAGCTGGTTGCCAGGTACTTCGGCGCAGGCGTCGAAACCGCGGCATACTTCGGCGGCTTCCAACTGCCTGACATGATCTACTACCTCGTCGTCGGCGGCGTCGCTTCCACCGCCTTCGTCACCATCCTCACCCGCTTCCGCTCGGCAGACGACGAGCCCGGCGGCGACCGCGCCCTCTCCGCCATCCTCAACGTCGTCTCCGCCGGCCTGCTCGCCGCCTGTATCCTCGGCTGGGTCTTTGCCCCGCAATATGTCGCCTACTTCTTCGTCAAGTTCCAGCCCCGCGAGGCCGCCCTCTGCGTCCACCTCACGCGCATCCTCATGGTCACGCCGCTGCTCCACTTCCTTGGCGGCGTCTTCGCCTCGCGCCTCCTTGTGCGCAAAATTTTCATCTCGCAGGCCATCGCCCCGGTCTTCTACAACGGCGGCATCGTCGCCGGCCTTATCCTTCTCCACGGCCGCTACGGCATCGATTCCATGGCCATCGGTGCCGTCGCCGGCGCCTTCGTGGGACCGTTGCTCGTCAACGCGATCGGCGCCCGCAGCGTCGGCCTGCGCTGGTCCCCGCTCTGGGCACCCGGCCACCCCGCCGTCCGCGAGTGGCTCCGCATCAGCCTGCCCCTCATGCTCGGCGCATCCCTCACCACCACCGACCCCTGGATCCGCAACCACTTCATCTCCGGCAACGCCGCAGACATGTCCCGCCTCAACTTCGCCCGCCAGATCTTTACCGCTCCCATGAGCGCCCTCGGCCCCGCCGCCGGCATCGCCTCGCTCCCCTTCTTCGCCTCCCTCTGGGTCAAGCGCGATATCGCCGCCTTCTCCGCCGCCGTCGACACCGCCGTCTCCCGCATGATCGCCGTCAGCCTCCTGCTCAGCGGCTGGATGATCGGTCTCGCCCCCCTGCTCATCGACATCCTCCTCCGCGGCGGCTCCTTCCACGCGCAGGACGCCACCATCACCACCGGCTACTTCGTCCTCTACACCCTCGGCCTCTTTCTCTGGACCAGCCAGAATCTCTACGCCCGCGCCTTTTACGCCAGCAGCGACACCCTCACCCCCATGCTCAGCGGCACCGCCGTCACCCTCGTCTCCATCCCGCTTTACAGGGCGCTCTACACCTTCGGCGGCTCGGGCGGCCTCGTCTGGGCCGCCACTGCCGGCATGACCCTCCACACCGGCGCGCTCGCCCTCCTCTTGCACCAAAAGCGCATGGTCAGCCTCGCCGAACTGGAGTGGCCCGAGCTTGGCCGCGCCCTGCTCGCCGCCGCCGCCGGCGGCGGCCTGCTCGTCGGCACCTCCGTCCTTCTACCCGCCCATCACTCCCTCGCGATCAATCTCCTTCTCATCTCGGTGGAAAGCGCGCTCTGGCTCGCCATCGTCTTCGCCGTCCTCCGCCTTACCGGCTCGCGTCTACCCGCACTCGTCCTCCGCCGGGGCCGCGCCTGACGTCCACATACTTCTTCCACTCCGCCCGCCTCGGCTTCCACTTCACCCACATGGCCGTCTGGGGACCGCACAGCATCCTGCATCCCTACTATCGGCTCGACGCCGCCGCAGTCACGCCAGACGAAAACGCATCCGTCCGCTGAACCAGGACGAACCCCGGCACGGGCGCCGGCTCTGGCGTGGCTGCGTAATGCGCCTCCAGGTACCGGCACATAGGCATCGCGGCATTGCCAGTGTGCTTCACCGTCGGCACGTACCACGGGTTCAGCACCGCCCGGATCACGCCCCGCAGGTACGGCGCATCCGGTGTCCAGCAGAACGACTTGTACGCCGCGGGCAGCAGCAGCACAGGGTCCCCGCGCTCGTCGATCTCCGCCAGCTTCGCCTCCACGAAACGTTCGCTCACCAGCCCAAAGCCGAAGAACCGGCCCGTTGCAATCGGCAGCGGCGGCGCGGGCCAGCCAGGCTGCAGGTAGCCCAGCGGTGCAAACAGGTGCGCCTGCTGCCGCCCCCGCAAAACGACGTCCACAGCGGCTCGTTCGGCGGCAATCCGCACCGTATCGCCGCCACCGGGCGCGTGCAGCATTTGCCGCAAATTCACACCCACGTGCGGGCCAAAGGCGCCGTAAAACCCCGGCCAGATCTGCATAAAAGTCGTCTGGGCAATCACACACGCGCACACCAGCACGCACGGCACGCGGCACCCGCGCTTGCGCCCCAGCGCCAGCAGCGCCACCGCCGAAGCCGGCATGGTGTTGATCAACAAATGCCCCGGGTCCGCACGCCCCAGCGCCGACGGTAGCAGCCCCGCCGCAATCGCCACCAGGTAAAGTTCCGGACGATTCGTCGCCCCATCGAAAAACGCGCGGATCACCACACAACCGGACAGCACCAGCAGCGCAACCAGCAGCAGGGTCTCGGTGTTCAGCAGCAGCGGCAGGTCATAGCCTCCGCCGCCAAAGTCCAGCATCGATTGCAGCAGGCCCAGGTGTCGCGCCACCGCCAGCGTGCCACCCGCCGCGCCTCCAAAAACCAGCAGCGGCACCACCACCACCCGCCCGCGCACACACGCGCCAAAAAACAAAAGCGTCGCCAGCAAAAAACTCACTCCCTGTTCCGGCGAGTACAGCAGCACCGTGCAAAATCCGGCAAAGGCCAGCAGCAGCGCCCGCGCAACGGAGCGGCGCTGCACCCCGTACACCAGCATCGCGAACCACGGAGCCAGCACATACCGCAACGGCGTGTAGTTCAGGCCGCCGCTATAGAGGCTCGGCAGCAGCAGGGCAAACAGCAGCACAAACACACCCAGCCTGTACGCCGGCGCGGCCGCAATCCGTCGCAGCGTGTCCCACAGCAACGCCGTGCCCGCCATCCACGCCGCGCCCCAGCACACAAAATAGCTGTTGCGCAGCGTCAGCGCGGTCGCCGCGTGCACCCACACCGTCGGGTAAAACATCAGCGGGCCATAGTCGAACGTCATGGTGCGAAACGGCTTAAAGCCAAGCTCCACCATCGCGTAGCGGTCCAGGAAGTAGCTCAACTCGCCGCCCGCCGCTGCCCACGGCGCACGCAGCCACAGCAGCAGCGCCAGCCCACCGGCCAGCCCCGCACATCCGCCCACCAGCCAGCCCGCTCTGCCCGGAGCCTCCACCGGCCTCATGGGATCGAGCCGCATACCCCACCCGCGGCTCCACAGGCCGAAGCCCAGCGTCACGGCAAGCAGCGTACCCAGCGCCACCCGGTTATTGAACCCAAAGCGGTACGACATCGAAATCCCGCTCTGCGGCGGAAACAAAAACGGCACCAGAAACACGGCCAACACCGCGCCCGCGAACACCGCACCCCGCACCCACCACAACCCGTCCGCACCGCCATCGTCCGAGCTACTTGGCGTCATTGAACTCGTCGAGCCACGCCATCTGGATCGCTTCCAGCAGCCCCTCGTTCGACTTCGCCGGATCCCCCACAAACCCCGGTATCCCCGTAATCAACCTGTGCATATCCGTAAACCGCACGCTCAGCGGATCCATCTCCGGATGCGCCTCCTGCAACTGGATCGCAATCTCCTCCACGTCCGTCCACTCGATCTCTCGCGGCATCCGCGTCTCCTTCTGGCTTTCTTCCGCCGCTAGTCCTTGCCGGCAGTCACCGCCGCCGGCTTGCCTTCCTGCACATAATTCCGGTTCCACGCCGGAATCTCCACCAGGTACGTCCCCGCCTTTTCGATCACCGATTGGCAGCCCAGCCGCGAGTTCGTCTGCGGCCCCGCCGCCAGGTCGATCCGGTCCAGCTCGTCGTCCTCCGGGTCGCTCAGCCCGCTCTCGCCCTGCTTCACATACACGTGGCACGTCGTACACGCGCACACCCCGCCGCACGCGTGGTCTAAAAACACCCCGTAGTTCTCCGCCACATCCAGAAAGCTCATGGGCCGGCCGTGGCCGTCATACGGCATTGTGCCCAGCGGAAATTCCACCGTCTTGTTTTCCGGCTGAAACGTAACCCGCACAACGCCCTCCGCGGGCGGCACGGAAAGATCGACGGGCGGCAGGTCTACAGTGTGATCGCTCATGGTCACCCTCCATTCTACCAACGACGCCTCCACCGGCATCCCTCGCCAACAGATCGTCGTCCACCCACGTTTTATCCTCCCGTAGCAAAGCGAAGGCATCGGCTTTTCACGACGGCACAGACCTGCACCCGAAGCTGAACCGGTCTGCCAATCTACGTAGGGAGCCGTGGCTTCGGCCAACCCAACCCGTCACATCCCTCGACCCGGCACGCACAACTCAACGCGCAGGACTCACCGGCAGGCGGTACACACCCTCCCGCTCCGCCTGCGTCAGGGTATCGCGCGCGGCACGCTCAGTGCCCGACATCCCCATACCCGGCTCCTCCGGATAGCGCAGCGGCGGCAGCGCCCCATCGCTCTCCCGGTACTGCTCCGCTCCGGCCACCAGTTCGTGGTGCCGCTCGCCCAGCAGCCGGCATCCTGCCACATCGCTCGCCGCACACATCCCCACCGCCGTTGCCAGTACCAGTCCATACCCCACCCGCGCCCGCGGCGACTCCCGCGCCAGCCCCACCGCAAACAGGTAGGCAAACACCAGCAGCAGGTCGCAATAGATTTTGTACCGGCCCGCCAGCGCCCCCTGCGACCCAAGCCCCGCCCGTCCCGCAGTCACCAGCACCGCCGTCAGCAGCACCCACACGCACGCCCAGAATGCAAATGGCGTCCCCCTGTCTACCCGCCGCGCAAAGAACACACTCAGCACTCCCAGCAGCAGCGCACCCAGCACCACGCTCGCATTTGCCACGGGCTGGTGACGCATCGCCTCCACCCCTCCCCCGGCGAACGACAGCAGAAACCGAACGAGCGCCACCGGCCCAACCGCCCGCTTCGGCGACAGCACAAACCCGGCCTGGTACACAAACGCCAGCCCCACCAGCAAACCGCACCACACCCCCGCCATCACCCACGCACGCCGCCGCAGCAGCATCCACGCACCCACAGGCAGCAGCAAAAATCCGTTGGCCGACGCCGCCAGCGCGCCCACCGCCGCCGCACACGCCAGCACGTCCGCGCCGCGCTTTTCCCGCAGCAACAGGTCGATCGCCAGCAGCGACAGCGTAATCACGCCCATGTTCTGCAGTCCCGCCATCGCCCAGTTCACCGTCTCCGCATAGTTCAGCTGCAACAGCAGAAACGGCACCGGCGCAAACACCATCATTCGCCGCCACATCCGCCTCTCCCCGGTTGCCGTGTGCCGCCACAACAGCCACAGCAGCACCATCGGCAACAGGTTCCCCACCCATACCCATACCCCCAGGTGCAGCCGCCCTGTCAGCAGCATGTCCGCCGCCACGCACACATGGTCCAGCCACAGCTTGTAATCGCTGTCCTGCGCCCGCAGCAGCAGCACAGCCCGGCCCGCGGCCGCCGGCAGCGACCGCCACTCCAGCCCAAATCGCAGCAGCGCCGTGTAGTCGTCGATCAGCGGAATCCGCGTCCACCAACGCACCAACACCGCATAAAACGCAACCACCGGCAGCAACAGCAACGCAGCCGCACCCGCCAGCCTCCACCACGTCCTGTCCCGCTCCATCACCCCTTCCCACTATATGGAGGTTAGGTTTGTCTGACACCTTCATCTGGGCACAATTCGCAGGAGCCCGGCTTCAGCCGTGCCATAAAACTTTCAAAGATGGCGGGGCTTTAGGCAGTGTCTGACGAATCCAAATTGTCGCTTTTCCGGAAGGAGCAGTGGCCTTTAGGCCACTGAATAACCTCTAAAACGAAAGGGCTTTAGCCCTGGCGCTCTTCTTCGGCGCGGGCAAATCTTCACAAAGGTATTCGTCAGACACTACCTGGCCCCTGAGGTCAGCTTTGCTTGCTACCGCCGAGGCTTTGTCGATTCGTCAAACACTCTCCAACTCCCAAGAGAGTCCGCTGACTCGCTGACTCGCTAACCCGCTGACTCGCTGCTTTCCCCTACTTTCCCTCCACCCGCCGGTACACCCGCATCCCCGGCACCGGCGACGCAAACTCCGACGGCTCGTAATGCGCTTGCACATACCCGAACATCTCCGTCCACGGGCACGGCACCTGCCGCAACCGCGGCACGTATACCGGCTGAAAGATCCACCGCAGCCCCGCCCGCAGTCCGCGATTCGTCCCCTCGTCCCACGTGCACACGCCGCTAAAGCCCTCCGGCACCAGCACCGCCCGCTCCGGGTGCGCCCGCATCGCGTCGATCTTCTCCTTCTGCGCATACGTCGCAAAAATCGTGGTCCCCGGGTACGACCCGGTAAAGATGTGCGGGTCGCGCGGCAGCTCCGGCACCGGCCGCGTCGCGCCGAACGGTGCAAGCAGGGCAGCGCCCACGGGCAGCGGCACGCCCGGCTGCACCGGTGCCGTGTGGCGGTGCAGCGCCTCCATGGCCTCCGCGCCTCTCGGCCCATGGCGTCGCACCAGGTACGCCCGGTACGCCCGTGCCGCGGCGTGCAGCGGTGTGGGTTCCGTCACCGCCTCCCGCAGCCCGTCACGCACCGCACCCGGCAGCAGGTACTCGTTCACAAACATAAAGTCCCGCCGGAACAGCAGCGCGAACATCACGCACACCACCGCAAACCGCACCCGGCTTGCCGACATCGCCGCAAACACCGCCAGAAACATCCCCAACAGGTTCACCACCATGTGCCCCGGGTCGCACCGCCCCAGCGCCACCGGCAGCGTCACGCAAGACAACGCCACCAGGTACACCCACGGATGCCCCGCCTGCCCCCGCCGCACCGCCGACACCACCAGCACACCGGCGGCAAAGGCAAACAGCACCGCCCCCAGTGTCGGCAGCCCCAACAGCAGCGGCAGGTTCAGCGCGCCGCCGCTCGTCCGCAAAAAAAACCCCAGCATCCCGCACGCGCCCGCCACCGTCATGCACACGGCAAAGCTGCAAGCGAACAGCCCCAGCGCCCGGTACACACCGCGCCCCCGCACGGGCCGCACGCACAGAACAAAATACAGCAGCGTTCCCCCAAAGAACTGGATGCCGTGCTCCGGCGAGTAAAACAGGATCACAGCGTTTCCCACCGCCGCCAGCCCAAACACCCGCAGTGGTGCCGCACCCCTGCGGTACAGCCTGTCCACCCACAGCGCCAGCAACGGTGCCATTAAAAATCGCACCGGCGTGTACTGGATTCCGCGGCTGAACATTGACGTGTAGAAGAACGCCGTCAGCAGCAGGAACAGCACCCGCGCCCGCGCCGTCGTGGCCACGCCCAGCACCCGCACCGTCTCGAAAATCAGCCACACACCCAGCACGGTCTCGGCAATCCACGCCACGCTGTACCCGTCCATCAGCGTCAGCCCGGTCAGCCGCGCGGCGACGATAGGTCCATACGCCAGCAGTGGCCCATACGGAAAATCCAGCTCCCGGTAGAACCTCTGGCCCAGCCTCCAGTTCTCATACACCGGTCCAAAAAACGTCACCTCGCCCACCGGCGGACCCGCCCTGTACGCCAGGCTTAGCACCACCGCCACCGCACCCAGCCCCAGCATCGTGCCCAGCAGCAGCGCCCGGGACCACCGGTCGTCCATCGTTCCGCTGCCCGCGGGCCGCGCCGCCTCCTCCGGCCCAGCGCCGGCACGCGGCAGCGCAACATCCATCCCGCGTGCGTACACCCCGAAAGCCGCCACCACCAACGGCAGCAGCAGCAGCACCGCCGCATTGCTGTACCCCGCCATCGCGCTTGGCGACGGTCCCGGACGCACGGGCACCAGGTATGGCACGAAGAACACCACCGCACATCCCAGCACCAGGGCAGGGAGCAGCACCGGCCACGGTCGTCTCATCGGTGCCTGCGCGCTCATCACGGTGCACCCATGGTCGCACGCCCGCCCCAGCCGCCAGCCCCCGCACAGAGCAGGACAGACCGGAAAGTGGGTGCCTCAAAATCTGTGCAACCCACCCTAACTCCCGTGGTTTGACGAATTTACGCCTAACCCCAATCGAATGACGATTTTACAAAGCAGACCCAATAGAATGACGAATTTAGCGTCAGGGGAGGGGGGAGGGGTACCACCCTAACGCAGCACCGCACCCGTCAGCCGCGCCCAGCACCGTGGTAAGAACCTTCGATGGCGATCCGCTTCAAGCGCGCGTCTCTCCGTCCTTTTCGGCTGGCGGTGCGTCCGCGGAGGTGGCAGACTCGTCCTCCGCGGCATCGTCGATCTGCGCCGGCGCGAACGGATGCGGCGCGGTCGGGCCGTCCCCCAACTTGCTGCTGGCATCCGCCATCGTCTGACCGGTCAGCGCGCCGCTCACGGCGTTGTCCATCATCAACTCGGCAAAACGGTGCGTCTTCTTGTCTAGGGTGTCGATGCCGCGCCGGATCAGCTTGTACTCGCCACCCTTCACACTGGCCTCCAACTCAAGCACGGCCACATGGATGTCGCCGATTTCGTCCGGCGTCAACTGCTGCCATGCCGCATGGTTCTGGCCCTTCTCTACGGCTTCCAGGATGGTCGCTGCCTCGTTCTTCGCCTCGATCACCTGCCGCTCGTTCAGGTCGTCTTCGGCATGGTCGAAGCTGTCCAGGATCATCGTCTCCACCTGCTCGTCCGTCAGGCCGTAGCTGGGCTTCACCTCGATCTCCGCCGCCTGCCCGCTCCTCTGCTCGCGTGCGCTCACCTGCAAAATTCCATTGGCGTCAATCAGGAAGCGTACCTCGATCCGCGGCATGCCAGCCGTCATCGGCAGCACGTTCTTCAGGTCGAAACGCGCCAGCGAACGGCAGTCCTTCGCAAGCTCACGCTCGCCCTGCACCACATGGATCGCCACATTCGTCTGCCCGTCCACGCCGGTCGTAAAGTGCTCCGTTGCGCTCGCAGGAATGGTGGAATTGCGCTGAATGATCTTCGCCACCACGCCGCCCAGTGCCTCGATACCCAGCGAGAGTGGCGTTACATCCAGCAGCAGCAGATCGTTCGTGGCGGCAGAGCCACCGGCCAGAATGTCCGCCTGCACTGCCGCGCCCAGCGCCACGACCTCATCCGGATTCAACTCCGTATGCGCCGCCTTGCCGCGTGCCGAAAGCCCGAACACCGTATCGACCAGCGCGCGCACCGCCGGAATTCGCGTGGACCCGCCCACCAGCACCACCTCGTCGATAGCGGCAGCCTCCAGACCCGCATCCCGCAGTGCCTGCCGCGCGGGTGCCGCCGTGCGCTCGATCACGGGCGCAATCAGGCCTTCGAACTGCGCCCGCGTAATCTCGCGCGTGTACCGTTGTCCTTCGCCACCCGCATCGTTTCCAAACGCGCCCAGGTCGATGTTGAAGCGCGTCGTCTCCTCGCTCGACAGCGCGATCTTCACTTCGATCACGGCCTTGCGCACCGTCTGCACCAGCGCCGCAGGCAGCCTACCCGTCTCTGTGCCCTGGTAAAACTCATTGCGGATCTCGTCCAGCGCAATAGTCAGCAGCAGGTTGTCGATGTCGTCACCGCCCAGGTGCGTATCGCCGTTGGTGCTCACCACCTCGAAGATGCCGTCATGCAGCTTCAAAATCGAGACGTCGAAGGTGCCTCCGCCAAAGTCATACACGGCCACGGTACCGGCCTTCGCGCGGTCCAGCCCATAGGCGAGTGCCGCAGCCGTGGGTTCGTTCACCAGCCGCAACACGTCCAGCCCCGCAATTCGTCCGGCATCCTTGGTGGCCTGCCGTTGCGCATCGTTGAAGTACGCCGGCACTGTAACCACCGCCTTCGCCACGGGCGCGCCAAAATACCGCTCTGCATTGCGCTTGAGCTGCTGCAACACTAGCGCCGACACCTCCGGCGGCGTCAGCGTGCGGTCCCCCACCTGCAGCTTCAGCACCGCATCGTCCGCCGTCTCTACCAACCGAAACGGAAAGAACTGCAACTCGTCGCGCACGTCGGCCATGCCGCGTCCCATCAATCGCTTGGCAGAGTACACCGCGTTTCCCGGTGCGCTCAGCAGCGTGCCTCGCGCGGCATTGCCCACCGCCACTGTGCCGTTTTCAATCGCCACCACGGACGGCACCAGCAACGACCCATCCTCGCCGGGAATCACCAGCGGTTTGCCATTCTCCAGATACGCAACCAGCGAATTCGTGGTGCCTAAATCGATGCCGACGACCCGTTCCGTGCGCGCGTTCTCTGCCATGCGTTTTGCCTCAATTTCCGTTCATCTCCCGCCGTGGGCGCATGCCGCTCGGCGTTGCGATGCATTTCCCATCTTCGCATTACGCGTGCTAACGCATCAGGACGGTAACAGCTGCACCCTCCGGCAGCGCGTCCACCGATGCGGGAACGACCAGGTAGCAGTTGGCGCGTGCATTCGAGTGCAGGTCGCCGGAGCCCTGCCAGCCGGTCGGCCGCACGGACGCACCCGCGAGCGACGATTCCATACGTGCGGGCAAAAAGCGGGTCAGGCCGGCACGCACACTCACCTGCTCCATAAGCACGGCCTTCGCGAATACGGGTGCGGGCTGTACCTCGCCACACAGCGCCCGGAGCATCGGCATGGCGAACAGCGTCGCCGTCACCTGCGTCGACACGGGATTGCCCGGCAGGCCGAAGATCCACTGCTGCGGCAAATCCCCCACCGCCGGCAGCCTGCCAAATACCGTAGGCTTGCCCGGCTGAATTTTTACACCTGTAAAGAAGAACTCCGCACCCATAGCCAGCAGCACTTCTTCGACAAGGTCGTACTTGCCGGCAGACACGCCACCGGAGAGCAGCAGCATCGGCGCATGCCGCACGCCGGCGATAGCCTGTTCAAGCGATTCGCGTGTGTCGGCAGCGGGTGGTAGCACATAAGGGTCGCCTCCGTTCGCCTGCACGAGCGCGGCCAGGCCATGGGAGTTGGAATTGCGAATCTGCATTGGGCCGGGTGTCTCCGCCACGCCCACAAGTTCGTCTCCTGTCGCCAGGACCGCCACGGTCGCGCGGGGAAACACGGCAAGGGTGGCCGCGCCGACCGATGCCGCGAGCGCGATCTCCGCCGCCCCAAGCCGCACTCCCGCGGATAGAACCAGATCTCCAGCCCGTGCCTCCGCGGCACGCGGCACGATGTTCTCACCATCGCGCAAGGGCTTGCCGGCGTCGGGATGCAGCCTGTCCTCCTCGACACGTGCGTGCTCCAGCATGCGCACTGCATCTGCGCCTGCGGGAACGGGAGCGCCTGTCATGATCTCAATGGCTTCACCCGCGCCAAGTTGCGGACCCTCCCATTGCTCGCCGGCACGGATAGCGCCAAGCAGCCGCAACGCTTCAGAACCGCGTTCGCCCCGCACCGCATAGCCATCGCGGGTGGAGCGATCAAAGGGCGGCTGGTCTCGATCCGCATGGAGCTCCCGCGCCAGCACCCGACCCAGCGCGGCATGGAGCGCAACCGTCTCCGTAGAGTTGGCCGGACCCGCCATGGCAATGTGTTCTGCAATCACACGAAGGGCAGCCTGGCAATCCAGCAGCGGCATCGCGGCGTTCGAGGGAGCGCAATCTGGGGCGAAGCTCATAGCTTCAGTATCGCGCGCGAGTCTCGCTCCCGCTGCTTCTGAGAAGCAGTCGTAAGTCTCAAACTCGTAAGGCAAGGCGGATGTTGGTGTTAGGCCGTCAATATGCTCCCACTCTGGTGCAAGTCTGCGTTTTCCTCTGCCTGCAAAGCAAAATCGCGCTTGCCACCTTGCGCATCATGGGCGAATATAAAGCGAAGGTGGTGCAAGCGATGCTGCATATCTCGTCCACACAGAAACCGCCGGCGACTCAGTCCGGTGTGGCAGACCGCATCGGTGCACCCAGCCTGATACGCCGTTCCTGCGGAGAAAAGGCTAGCGCGGTGCCGCGCAGCGCCGGCCCGCTGCGGCATCTTCTTCGAATGAAGTTTAGGAGTGGGCGGCGAACGGTTGCCGAGTCGGAGCACGATGCTGGCTGTGTGCATGCGCGCACGGCGGGGTGCGGGCATCCTTCGGGAACAGGTGTGTCGCTGCCCAAGTGGCTGGGCCTGGAGCAACTTCGGACGGACCTACCCGTGGGCGACGTAGTCGGCGGCGCACCCTGGGCCGTCGTCCGAAGGGCTCCGGGCTCAGCCAGCATAGAACGCGCAGGGCAGCAGGTGCGCGATGCTGGCGAGTAAACGGCACAAAAACAGTAACCAGCGCTGTCAGGATGAATCCTGATTGCGTGCGCGTTCAAGACGCTCGATGGTAGCGGCGACATCGGCAACATTGCCGACCAGGGGTGCTTAAGGCCGTACACGCAGGCTGTTCCAATGTCATCCCTCGCGGTTCAGCGCTCCTCGTGGTACTCCGGTTCGGTGTTGATGGTCCACAGGGCATCGCGGTCGATATGCCCTGCCACGATCTGGTCGACGACGGTCATGGCGGCGAGCATGCTGTGGTCCTGGTTGTTGTAGCGATGCATCCCGTTTCGACCGACGGGAAACAGATTGTCGATCCCATCCGTGTACGTTCGAATCTGATCGAATCGTTCGTAGCCCTCTCCGAGATATGCGGGGTACGCCTTTGGTGCCCGCACGACATGGCCGTCCAGTACGTCTGCCTGGCGCACCATGCCCATGGCCTGAAGCTCACCACTCGCGAAACGCAGCAGGGCGTCGTCGGGCGTGCGCCACAAATCATCGCCTTCGTCGCAGAAATACTCCAGGCCCAGCCAGACGGTGTTTGAGTCAGCAACCATGGCCGCCGACCAGTGATTGAAGATTTGTAGGCGGCCCATGCGGATTCCGGGTTCCTGGATGTAGATCCACGTGTCGTCGATCGGTGTGCCGTCCGGCTTTGTAACCGCCAGGCGCTGAACAAGCAATCCGATTGTAAGGAAGTCGCGAAAGCGGAGTGTGCTTCCAATTGCGGCCACTAGGGGTGGAACGTCGGTGCCCAGCGCCTGCAGCAGCGCGGGAATCGGCATGGAGGAAAACACAAAGTCCGCAGGCAGGCAGAGCTGTGTACCGTCCGCGCCACGTGTATGCACACAGGCCACGCGGCCCTGGTGAACGGGAAGGTGTTCCGCCGCGGTGTGCAGCCGTATTTCACCGCCATGCGCCACGACCTGACGCGCGACATGCTCCCAGAGCTGTCCCGGGCCCAGCTTGGGGTAGAGGAATTCTTCGCAGAGCGATGTCTCTTCCCGGGTTGTTGTGCCGGTTCGCCGCCAACGTTTGCGCAGTTCATGGCGTGCTGCGCCAAAGAGTGACAGGCCGCGAATGCGTTGTGCGCCCCAGGCGGCCGGTATCTGCTCACACGGCACGCCCCACACTTTTTCGGTGTAGCTTTTGAAAAACGTCCTGTAAAGCCGTCGTCCAAAGCGCGCGACAAAAAACTCCTCCAGCGTGCGGGGTGCACGTTTTGGAAATATCTGCTGCCGCAGGTAGCTTGCCAGGATGGCAGTGGACCGCACCAGACCGAGGCGACGCAACGTGTCTCCTGTGAGTGAGAGTGGATAGGCGAAGAACTGCTGCAGGAAGTAGATACGGCTACGGCGCGGTCGCGAAAGCATGACGTGATCGGGCGCGACCGGGTCTGCGTCGCGCGGCACCTGGCGCAGCCACCACTGCGTCACGCGCTCGCTCTTGGAAAAGAAGCGATGCCCCCCGATGTCCAGCCGATTGCCTTTGTACACCACGGTGCGAGCCAGGCCGCCGATGTCCCCGGTGGATTCGAGCACGATCGGTCGAATGTCCGTGCGCTCCAGCAGTTCAAGCGCGGCGGTAAGGCCGGCCGGACCAGCGCCGATGATGACGGCGGTGCGTCGCGCAGACAGCGTGCCGCTCATGCGTTCTGCCGATTGGTGCGGTATTGTTTGCGCCGCGTGCCGGCCATTTGGTTCCATGCCACAACCCATGGCACGCACAGTGAAAAAAGCAGCCGCGCGGGCAACAGCAGCGCAAGTCTGCGGCGCAGCAGCGGTTCGTGCAGCAGCGACCCGGCGTCAAGCCGGTAGGCGAAATAAAGTTCCAGTCCCAATACCAGCAGCATGGGCCATACGGTTAACGGCAGCAATGCCAGAGCTGCTATTTCTCCGAAGCAGCGCAGCACGTTACGCAGCAGTCGCGTCTGCCGCATGCCGGCTACGCCATCGGCAACGGCGTAGCTGGCCACCTGTCGCAGGGCTTCCGCGAGGCTATTCTGCGGCGTATAGACCGCCTTGGCCCCGGCAGCGAATGCCGTGCGCGTGGTGCGTCGCATGCCCTGGTCGAACAGAACGTCCTCGCCGATGAACAACGTTTCCGGAAAGCCGCCCGCTCGCGCCCACGCCTCGCGCGTGAACGCCATCGACCGTGCGGTGCAGGACTTTGTGGGCTCGTTTGCCCGCAGCTTGACGCCGAGAAACGGAGCGGCGGCAACGTCCCACAGCGAAGCCTTTGCCAACGCCAGCCGCGATCCGCCTAGGGCATATTCGGCACCCTCTGTCATGGGTGCGGTAAGCCGCGCCAGCCAGTCCGGCTCGTATTCGCAACCCGCGTCGGCGCAGGCCAGAACGCCGCCCATCGCTGCGGCAATGGCCACGTTGCGGCCGCGCGCAATGGGTCCGGGGCTGCCGCGCAGATTACAGCTTTCATCCTGAAAAGCTCGCAGCGCTGGCCAGCGAGCGGCAGCGCCCTGCAGCAGATCCCACGTGCCGTCGGTCGATCCGCCGTCCACGATCACGACTTCTGCAACGGCCGGAACCTGAGCCTCCAGCGAACTCACCAGGCGGGCGATGTCCGCGCGCTCGTTCAACACGGTTGCAATGACACTTGGCGACGCGATAAGCACAGAAGCGCAGTGTACCGTGCGGGCGCGGCATGACTCGCAGGGCTGCGGCAGGTTAGTCTCGTAGGCGCTGACAGTCTCTCGCCACACACACGAAGGGCAGACCAAACATGGCCATCATCGGCAACAGTCTTCATACGTCCGGCAGCCGCGATACGACCGACAATCGCGCCATGACCGTCGCCACGGCCCTGTTCCTTATGTGGGGGTTTCTTACCAGCCTGAACGACATCCTGATCCCACATCTGAAGTCTATTTTTGCGCTCACCAATGCCGAGGCGGCGTTGATCCAGTTCGCATTTTTCGGCTCGTACTTTCTGTTCGCGATCCCCGGCGGCAAGCTGGTGGAGTATCGCGGGTACAAACAGACGATGGTGATCGGTCTGCTGGTGGCGGCATTGGGCGCTGTGTTATTTCTTCCGGCGGCGCATCTGGCGTCCTACGGCCTGTTCCTTGGGGCGCTGGTCGTGCTCGCGGCAGGCATCACGTTTCTGCAGGTGTCGGCGAACCCCTATGTGACGAGCATTGGTCCGGCAGCCACGGCGAGCAGCCGGCTGAACTTCTCGCAGGCGTTCAATTCACTGGGCACGACCGCTGCACCGTACATCGGCGGCCTGTTTATCCTAAGCGCGACGGCACCGCTGACCATCGACAAGCTGAGAGCGTTGACTGCGCCGCAATTGCAGGCATACCGCGCGGAACAGGCAGGCACGGTGCAGGTGCCGTACATCGTCATCACCGTGATTCTGCTGCTGCTGGCGGCATTGCTGGGCAGCATCAAGCTGGGCCGGCAGGCGCAGAATACCGTAGACTACCGGCCCATCGCGGGCTTCGGCGGCAGTGTCTTCGGGCAGACATGGCTGCTGCTGGGCGCCGCCGGTATCTTTCTTTATGTGGGTGCGGAGGTATCGATCGGCAGCTTCCTGATCAGCTACTTTGGCCGGCCGGAGATCGGCAACCTGACCGCCGCCGCTGCCGCGCGATATGTTAGCTACTACTGGCTTGGCGCGATGGTCGGGCGTTTTATCGGCGCGGCGGTGTTGCAAAAGGTGCGTACCGGCACATTGCTGGGCCTGTGTGCGCTGATCGCTTCTGCGCTGGTTGTCGCCAGCATGTTGACGACCGGGCATGTGGCAATTTGGACGATCCTGGCGGTCGGCCTTTTCAACAGCATCATGTTTCCCAGCATCTTTACACTGGGGCTGGCCGGGCTGGGCGAACTGACCAGCAAGGGATCGAGCCTGATGGTGCAGGCGATTGTCGGCGGTGCTCTCATCCCGCTGCTGTATGGCAAACTTGCCGACGGCATCGGCTACCAGCATGCATTCATACTTCCCGCTCTTTGCTACCTGTACATTACGGTCTATGGTTTCGCGGCAGCGCGGCGGCCTGTGCTAACCGACCCTTTGGCGCGCGGGTAACAGGCACCGCGCGGCCGATTCGGTTCACCGGGTCTGCCCAGCCCCTTTGCTATACTCGCCATCACGGCAAACCGGAGCGGGCAATTTATTCGATGGTCACGGCGGCAGACAGCACACATCGGCCCGAGTCTCGCGGTCACGCACGATGAGCAGGGAAGAGGAGGAGACCACACTCCGATGACGGACGCCGCGATCCCCCTTATCCCGTTGCAGACACGCTTGCGTGCGCACCTGCAGATCGCACGGCTCGATCACTCGATCAAGAACCTGTTCGTGTTGCCGGGCATCATCGTACCGCTCAGCGCCTACCCTGGCCTGTTCACAGCGCATTTGGTGGGCGTGCTGTGCCTCGCGTTCGTGAGCATTACGCTGGTGGCCTGCAGCAACTACGTTATTAACGAAGTGTTGGACGCACCGTTCGACCGTCTGCATCCCATCAAGCGCAACCGGCCTGCGGCGCGGGGTCTGGTCAACGTTCCCGCCGCATACCTGCAATGGCTTGTCATGATGCTTGTCGGCCTCGGCATCGGCCTGCTTATCGGTAAGCTGTTTGCGCTTACGGGTCTTTTGCTGTGGATCATGGGTTGCGTCTATAACTTTCCACCCATTCGCACTAAAGACGTACCGTACCTCGATGTATTGACCGAGTCCATCAACAATCCGCTGCGCATGCTGCTGGGCTGGTATGCCGTCACGTCGGTACTGGTGCCACCGGTTTCGCTGCTGATCGCGTACTGGATGATCGGCTGCTACTTTATGGCGTTGAAGCGGTTTTCCGAGCTTTCAGAAATTGGCGACCGTAGCGTCGCCGGTGCGTACCGCGCCAGCTTCAAGCGCTACACGCCGGAGTCGCTGTTGGTCTCGGTGCTTTTTTACGCATCCACGGCCATGCTGTTTCTGGGCGCCTTCATCATCCGTTACCGCCTGGAACTTATCCTCGGGTTTCCGCTGGTTGCGCTCACCATGGCGATCTACTTAAAGATCGCGTTCAAGCCGCAGAGCGCCGCACAAAATCCAGAAAAGCTTTACCGCGAGCCGCTGCTGATGGCTTCCTTTGTCGCAACCACGCTGGTTATGGGCACACTGCTGTTTGTCCGCTTGCCGCGACTGGAGCAATTCTTTACGCCCACATTGCCCACGCCGACCGTCCGTGGCGAGTACAGCTCGACACTTCCACTGTATCCGGTCAAAGCTGGAAGCGACCTGGTCCGGTGAGTGTCGGCGCGCAACCGGTTCAGACTCCGCCGGACGCCACAGGCGGCGGTGCATTTGCAGTGTGCGTCCTTCTGCTGACGGCGGTTCTGTCGCTGATTTGGTCGCATGTACGGCTGCTGTGGAACGACGAATTCCTGTCGTTTTACAGCGATTCCGCTCCGTCTCTGCTGCGGGTGCTTGAGATTCAGTTGCATTCGCCCATCTCGCTTGACCCGCCCACGTATCATCTGCTCAGTCATCTGAGCATGCAGGCGATCGGTCGCAACGCGATGGCTCTACGGCTGCCTGCGCTGGCGGGATTTCTGCTGTTACAGAGTTCGCTTTTTCTGCTGGTGCGGCGTCTGGCCGGGCACCGTGCGGCGCTGGTGGCAATGGTATTCCCGCTCAGTACCGCCAGCTTTCGATATTCCGTTGAAGGCCGGCCGTACGGCCTCATGCTTGGCCTGTATGCGGCGGCATTCCTTTGCTGGTACCTGTCGGCGGAGCGAAGCACAAACGGCACATCTCGTGCGCTCCCGCTCGCGGGTCTCGTGATTGCAATTGCGTTGTGCATCACCAGCCACTACTTCGGCGTTCTTATCCTTGCGCCGGTAGTCGCTGCAGAGCTGGCGCGCACCGTTCAGCGCCGCCGGTTCGATTGGCCTTTGGCTGCGGCTCTCGTTCTCGGTCTGTGCTCCGTGGCGCTGATCCTGCCATTTCAAAAGGCGCTGCTCCCATACCGGCAGCACTACTACATCACGTCGGTGAACCCGCACAACATTACCCAGGGCTACCGCGAAATCTTCCTGCGCTACAACGCCTGGTCGCTCCCGATGCAGCACGTCTGTGCGGCACTGCTCGCAAGTGCAACGCTGGCGTTGCTGGTTGCGTCTGTACGCACCTTTCGCACGGGTCGCGGAAAAGCTCAGGACGCTCGAGCTCTATGGGATGCGCTGTGGTGGGGGCTGCTCGCATTCGCAGCACTGCCGCTCTTCGGCTACGTTCTGGGCAAGTACGTGACCCACACCATGGAGGTGCGATACGTTATCGCGGCTCTGGTTGCGTTTGCTGTAGCGCTCGCGCTTGTGCTTATGCAGCGGCTACGCTCTACGGCTTTTTTCACAGCGGTTTTTGGTGGCCTGCTCGCACTATCTATTGGTGCCGCAGCTGTGCAGATCAACGCCGAACAGCATAAGTCCGCAACGATCCTCTCGGCGCTCACCATGCCGCCCACGCTGGCTGCGGAGCTGGCAGCGCACCCCGGCGAACGGCTATACACCCAAAGCCTCACAGACCTGTTCACCAACAGCTATTACGGCCCTGAGCCACTTGTGCGCAGCCGCATCACGCTGCTCTACGACAAAGGTGCCGAGGTGCATTGGCTTCGGCACAACACGAATGCTGTCACGGCGGTGTACCTGCAGCGGTTCTCGCCACTGATCACCGTTCCATACGGCGCGTTTCTGCAGCAACCCGCGCCGTTGCTCCTGTTCTACAGCACGGGGTGGGAGTGGATCGGCAAGGACCTGGCCGCACGCGGAACGCCGCGTCGCCAAATGGGTCCCGCACTTGGAGGCGAACTTTTTCGCGTGCAACCAGCCGCGCACTCTGCCACGAGCGAGCAGTAGCATGTTGCCCACGCACGCGCCAGCAGCTTCCACAATCGGCGCTGAGCTAACGCCGCCGGCAGCCATGGCTGACGACACATCAGGACTACTCGCAACCGCCACCGGATCGGGAAAGGATCTGCACAACCTGGACGTGCTGCGCGCCGTGGCTGTGCTGAGCGTTGTGGTCTCGCATGCGCTTGCGGTGTGGGCACCTGCCGTAAATCCGCATCGTTACGGGGCATTTGGCGTGGCACTGTTTTTTGTGCACACCGCGCTTGTGCTTATGTGGTCGCTTCGCCGGCGACCGGTAACGCTCGATTTTTATATACGCCGCGCCGCGCGTGTCTACCCGCTCAGCATGCTCGTGACCATGCTTGTGGTTCTTACGCATGCGCCGGTTAGCGTGGGCCGGGGCACCGGCTATTTCGTCTATACGCATCTGAGCCGGCCGCAACTGCTGGAGCATTTTCTGCTAGTGCAAAACCTGTTCAGCGGCAACCAGCTCGTGTACGTCATGTGGAGTCTGCCGCTTGAAGTGCAGATGTACCTTGTGCTGCCGGTCCTGTTCTTCTTCGTGCAGCGCAATGTACGAGTGTGGCCGCTGCTGCTTTTCTGGACGGTCACATGGTTGTTCTCGGTGAGGGGATTCTCGGGTGTGGACCTGAATCTGGTCCTGAGCGTCTGTTTTTTCCTCCCCGGTGTCATGGCCTATGTCGGCTTTAGCCGCTGGCCTGCACGTCTGCCCTCTGGGATGTTTCCCGTTGTGCTCGCCGGGCTGATGCTGGTGGGTGGAAACGCATCTGGCTGGCGCACGGCGGCCTTGCCGGCCCTGGCTCTCGGCTTGTCTCTGCCGCTATTTCGCCAGCTTTCGTCCAGCCCACTTACGCGCGCCGGGTGGTATGTGGCGCGGTACAGCTACGGCATTTACCTGCTGCACCCGGTGGCATTGGTGCTTGGGTTTTACCTGTTGCCGCACCAACCTGTGTTTGTGCAAGTGGGCGTCTTCGTGTCGAGTACGGTAGCCCTGGCAGTGATCGCCTACCACCTGGTCGAGGCACCCTGTATCCGGCTCGGCGGCAAACTCGCGGCGCGGTATGCACAGTCACTCCGCGGCGAGGGTCTGGCCTGACGCGTGTTTCCGGCGCATTGCGGTGGCCGATGCGCGTGCAGTTGACAGCGGTTGGGGCGCTGAATCTGCTCCTCTACGCGCTGTATTTCATTCACCTCAAAGCGGATTTTCCGAACAACTCACCCTGGAACGATTTCGCAAAATATACGGACGAAGGCTGGTACGCCGGAGCGGCGCTCCACACATCGCAGACGGGCCAGTGGTACGTTTCCGGCGGGTTCAACCCGGCAGTCGGCCTGCCGCTATGGCCTTTGCTGCTTGCGGTCTGGTTTCATATCGCCGGCGGTCCGGGCATTGTCGCCGCGCGCGCGCTCGCCGTGCTTTGCTTCGGCGCATCCGCTTTGCTGTTGTACCTGCTTCTGCGACCGGTCACAAGCCGTCTTGTCGCCTCGCTTACGGTCACACTTGTGCTGGTCAACCCATACTGCTTCGCGTTTGACCGGCTGGCATTGCTGGAGCCGCTCGCCGTGCTCTTCTTCCTGCTGGCGCTCTGGATCGCGACACTGCAGTCCGTGCCGGTTCTGCGTGCCATGGCACTGGGAGTGCTGCTTACCGCGGCAACGCTCACCAAGACCACCGCGGCGGTGCTTGCGCCGGCGGTGCTGTATGCGCTCTGGGCCACGGCGGCGGGTCCGGTCGGCAGCACCGCCTCGTCGCGCTGGCGCCGCGTGCGCGACCACGTCGCAGCTGATCGCGCAGCGCTACGACTACCTTTTATCGCAGTGGCAACAGCGGCTGCGGTGTGGGCAGCGTACTTTTCTGTGCTCGTACGTCTGCACTACCTTGATGACTTCCGCCACCTGTTCGCCGTGAACGCCGGCAGAGCGCACGGCACCATCCTGCTGCAGGTTATGGCACGTGCCCTCGGCGACACACTTTGGATCGATCGCATTCTGCTGCCCATGACCATCGTCGCAGTTGCGGCGTCTACCCGCTTCCTGCGAGAACTTTGGCGGTTGCCGCTGTATGTCAGCAGTGTTCTCGCGCTAGCGGCCACGATCGGTTGGATCGGCTGGCACACGTGGTTTCAGCCGCGGTATTACCTGATGTGTGTTTTCCCGGCAATGATCGTCATCGCGTTAGCAACGCATGCCCTGCACACGCGCGCCCGCCAATCGCTGCAAGGCTTGTCGTGGCGGATCGCATACAACGCTACCCTCTTGCTGCTTGCAATCGCGGCGGCAACCATGCTGCTTCAAACAAGCCGATGGCTGCTGCACCCGTCCTACAGTATGCGCAATGCGGCAGAAGCCATTGCGGCCCACATGCGCGCGGACAGCACCGTGCCGCCCGCGCTGCTGTCCCCCTCCGCCGACACGTTTGCGCTGTTCACCGGCATCCATCCGATCAATCCGGAGTGGCCACTCACCGGCCTGCCCGCCCTGCTGGCCGCGCAGCCGCCCGGCTGGTATGCCGGGTACGCCCCGCTGGATGACAAGCGCTCGGCAGATCTGCGCATGCGTTATGTCATGACACTGACCGCACAGTACCGCGTCTTCGATGAACCCGAGCACCGTAGTCTCAACCTGTACCGGTTGCAGCAGCGCAGCACCGCGCGTGAAAAGTAGCGCCTTTAGACGAACATCACAGCCTAAGTGAAAGCGGCAGCTTCTTCGCGTGCGAACGACACATCGTGCTGGCCGCAAACGCCGCCAGTTCAGCGGACTACCCCACTTTCCCTACATACTTTTGATTCCGTGCCGTCTAAACTGATTAAGTGAGACCGATCCAGGCCGATTCCGGTTGCGAACCCCGTGCAACCAGTGTTTCCCACGAGCTTTTTTCGCGGTGCAGCGTAGCTGGTACGCCAGGCCGCTGGCAGATTCTCGCATGTGTCGCACTGCTATGCGGCACGCTCGCGGGCTGCCATGGCAGCGATGCCAGGCGTGACGCAAAGCGTGAGGCTGCAGAAGCCCCGCCCTCCGCGCCAACGGTGGTGCAATCGGGTTCGGATACCTCTGTTCACATCGATAATCTCGCGCTCTTTCCGCTTATCTCGGCACAGGTGCGGTCCGCATTCCAGATGCTGAACGCCACCGGTACCGTGCAGCCGGACGTTTCCCGTGAAGTTCCGGTGCTCTCCATCGCCAATGGTCGCGTGGTTGCGTTGCACGTGATGCTGGGTAACTTCGTGCACAAGGGCGAACTCGTCATGGAGGTGCAATCTCCCGACGTGACCCAGGCCTTCCTCAGCTATCAGACGGCACTCAGCAACGAGAACCTGACCAATACAGTCCTAACGCGCGACAAGTTGCTGTTCGATAAGGGCGCAATCGCCAAGAGCCTGCTCGACATTGCGCAGAACGGCGAAGACAATGCAAAGGCCGCCCTGCGTGCCTCCGCAGATGAGTTGCGCCTGCTCGGCGTAGATAAAAATCATCCCAGCGATACGACCCGCGTCTACGCTCCCATCTCCGGCATCGTGGTCGCGCAGAACACCACTGCCGCCGGTGCTGCCGGCATCAATCTGGCCGGTGTAGGTGGTTCGCTGACTATCGCCGACCTCAGCCACGTGTGGGTAGTGTGCGACGTGTACGAGAACGACCTCAACAGCGTCAAGCTCGGCGAGCAGGCGGATATTCGCTTGAACGCCTACCCCGACAAGCCCCTTACCGGCACCATCTCCGACATCGGAGCGATTCTCGACCCCACCATTCGCACCGCCAAGGTTCGTATCCAGGTGTCCAATCCCGGCAATTTTATGCGCATCGGCATGTTTGCGACGGCGACCTTTCGCGGCACCAAGGCGCATGACGCGGTCGTGGTGCCCAGCAACGCGATCCTTCATCTGCACGACCGCGACTTTGTGTACATTCCCGCGGCAGGCAGCAACAACTTTCGCCGCATCCCGGTGCGTACCGGCCAGTCGCTGCCCGGCAATGCGGTTGAGATCCTGAGCGGCATCGACCCCGGTCAGCAGATTGTGAGCAACGCGCTGGAGTTGCAGAATGCCGGTGGGCAGTAAATGATCCGCAAGCTCGTCGACTTCGCGCTCGACAACCGCTTCATCATTCTTACTGTGGCTATCCTGCTCTTCGGCTGGGGCGCACTCTCGTTCCATAACCTGCCGGTTGAAGCCTACCCTGACGTCGCCAACAACTATGTCAGCGTCATCACGCAGTGGCCGGGTCGCGCCGCGGAAGAAATCGAGCAGCAGGTCACCGTTCCGCTGGAGATCGGCTTTGCCGGCATCCCGCACATGACCTCTCTGCGCTCCACATCGCTCGCCGGGCTCAGTAGCCTGACCATGGTGTTTGACGATGAGAGTATCAACGACACCAATCGTGCCAAGGTCGTGGAACGCCTCACCCAGGTCACGCTGCCCACCGGCCTGCAACCGCAAATCGGCTCGGACTGGTCGCCCGTCGGCCAGATCTACTGGTACACCGTCGAAAGTACCAATCCCTCCATCGACACGATGCAGCTAAAAAGCGTCGAAGACTGGACGCTGGAAAAGAGTTTCCGCAGCGTTCCGGGCGTCGTCGACGTTGCCAGCTTCGGCGGCCCCACGCGCGAGTACCAGGTCATCCTCGATCCTGCAAAGCTCGTCAGCTACGGCTTGAACATCGCCCAGGTTAAGACCGCTCTCTCCGCAAACAATATGAACGCCGGCGGCAGTTTCATTGAGCAGGGCGCGCAGCAGATCAACGTACGTGAGGTCGGTCTCTACCGCACAACCAGCGACATATCGAATACGCCGCTCAAGGCTCAAAATGGTACCGCGCTGCGCATTAGCGATATCGCAACCGTCATCCAGGGGCCCAAAATTCGGCTCGGCCAGATTGGTCGCACCGTCCGCCTCAGCAACGGACAACTCTCGGATAATTCCGATGCGGTGGAAGGTGTTGCACTCCTGCAGAAGGGCGCCAACTCCGACGAGACGCTTGTGGGCATTCACGACAAGGTTGCAGAGTTGAACAACCGCGTTCTGCCCAAAGGTGTGAAGGTCGTGCCGTTTCTTGACCGCTCGAACCTGCTTGAGCTGACCACGCATACGGTGCTGCACAATCTCACCGAAGGCATCATCCTTGTCGTCATTATCCTATTTGTCTTTCTGGGGAATCTGCGCGGGGCGCTCATCGTCGCCCTCACCATCCCGTTCGCTTTGCTTTTTGCGTCCATCTGTCTCGACCTGCGGCACATTCCCGCAAATCTGCTCTCGCTTGGCGCGCTCGACTTCGGCATGGTCGTCGACGGTGCTGTCGTTATTGTCGAAAACATTGTTCGGCACCTGAGCCACGGACGCCGCGCCAACATGACGGTAAAAGAGCAAATTCGCCTTGCCGCGCACGAGGTTCAACGGCCCGTCTTTTACGCAATCGCCATCATCATCACCACCTACCTGCCCATCTTTACGTTGCAGTCGGTGGAGGGTCGCCTGTTCAAGCCAATGAGTTGGACGGTTGCGTTTGCCCTGCTGGGTGCGCTCATTTTCAGCATGCTGATCGCGCCGGTGCTGGCCAGCTTCTTCTTCCGCAACGGCACCACGGAATGGGAGAATCCGGCCTTGCGCTGGCTCACCGCGCGCTACCGTTTCGCCGTGCAGTGGGCGATTGAGCACCGCTACGTGACTGCCGGCATTGCCGCGCTCGCACTGCTTACCTCGGCTGGCCTGGTGTTCAGCGGCGTGATCGGGTCAGAGTTCCTGCCGCATCTGGATGAAGGAGCAATTTGGGCCCGCGGCACACTCGCGCCCAGCGCCGGCCCTGCGGAAAGTCTTGCACTGGCAAACCGGGCGCGCATCCTTATTTCCGCTTTTCCTGAGGTCAACCAGGTCGTCAGCCAGATTGGCCGGCCCGATGACGGCACAGACACCACCGGCTTCTTCAACACCGAGTACTACGTCGACCTGAAACCCAAGGCCGAGTGGCGGCCCGTATTTCAGGAGAAGAAGGAGGAGCTCATCGGCGCGATGAACCGGCAGCTCAACCAGCTTCCCGGCGTGATCTGGAACTTCTCGCAGCCCATCAGCGACAACGTGGAAGAGGCTGTGAGTGGCGTCAAAGGCGAGCTTGCTGTAAAACTCTACGGCACGGACCTGAGGACGCTCGAACAAAAAGGCGATCAAATCGTACAGGTGATGAGCGGCATTCGCGGCGTGCACGATCTGGGGCTCTTCCGCGTCATCGGCCAGCCGAATCTTAACTTTGTCGTAGACCGTGAAGCCGCCGGACGTTTCGGCGTAAACGTGTCTGACATTCAGGACGCCATCGAAACGGCAGTTGGTGGCAACGCCGTAACCCAGGTGCTTGACGGCGAAGCCCGGTATGACGTAACCACGCGCTATGCCGGCCCTTACCGCTCCACGCCAGAGGCCATCAACGACATCCGCATCCTTGCTCCCAGCGGCGAACGTGTCTCGCTTGCACAGCTTACAAAGCTGCAGACTACTGACGGCGCCGAAGAGATCTACCGTGAAGACGGCCTCCGTTATGTCGCCATCAAGTATTCCGTGCGCAACCGCGATCTCGGTTCCACCGTCGAAGAAGCGATCGCGAAAGTCGGGCAGGAGGTCAATTTACCCCCCGGCTACAAAATCGATTGGGCCGGCGAATACGAGAGCCAGAAGCGCTCGTCACGTCGACTTCTGATCGTGCTCCCCATCACGCTGCTGCTTATCTTCATCATCCTGTACACCATGTTCGGTTCAGCGAAGTGGGCCACGCTCATCCTTGCCAATCTCGCCATGGCACCCTTTGGCGGCCTGCTCGCTCTACTCTTCACGGGAACACATTTCTCAGTCTCATCCGGTGTCGGCTTTCTTGCGCTTTTTGGTGTCAGCGTACAAACCGGCATCATCATGCTGGAGTACATGAATCAGCTGCGGGCAAACGGCTCCACTCCAGAAAATGCGGCCATCGAAGGCGCGGTACTGCGTCTGCGGCCCATCCTAATGACGATGCTGGTTGCTACCCTTGGTCTGCTGCCGGCCGCGCTCAGCCACGGCATCGGTTCAGACTCGCAGCGGCCCTTCGCTATCGTCATCGTCGGCGGCCTCGTGGGAGCGCTGGTCATCAACGTGTTTTTGTTGCCCACCCTCTACGTTTGGGTCGCCCGCGCCGGCGACGACCTTCCCGCACCGGACCAGGAGTTCAACGCTTGAGCACCCAACGCCTCATTGTCACGCTTGCGTTCGCCTGCACGCTCCATGTTGCCGCGGCCGCACAGGGTGCCGGTGCGGGTGGCGGTGCCGGCGCGGCTGGGTCCGC
>CAXTJO010000019.1:13608-55920 GCA_964244665.1 uncultured Terriglobus sp. | reverse complement strand
GCGATGTTGCGCGACTGCTTGATGGCCTGCGAGAGCTGGCGCTGGTGCGTGGTGCAGACACCGGTGAGGCGGCGCGGCGTGATTTTGCCGCGCTCCGCGACAAAGCCCTGCAGCAGGCGGACATCGCGGTAGCTGATAGCGTCAATCTTCTCCACGCAAAACTTGCAGACCTTTTTGCGCCGGAAAAATTTACGGCCACCACCACCGCCCGCGGGACGGGGAGGGCGGGGACCGCCGGAGTTGTTGCCCTGGTATCCGCCGCCACCGCCGCCCTGTGCGGGCGCGGGTGTGGACGGCGTGCTGCTGGTCGTTTCGTCAGCCATGATGGCTTATCCTTTCGACGCTTCGGAGCGGGGCTCCAAAGCGCTTTGGTTCGGCGGGCCGGCACTCCAGGGTTGCTACGAACCCTATGAACATGCGGAAGTGCGGCGACGCGGTCCTTGCTGTTGAACGGCTCAGGGTCGAGCCGAAACTAGGCGATGGCGGGCTCGGTCAGCGATGCGTCGACGGGGGTGTCCGCCGTGCCGGGCTGGTCGGCCTTGATGAGATCCGCGGCAGGTGTGGGCAGAGGCGCTTCGGCCTGGGTCTGCGCCGGTGCCGGCGGTGGTGCGGACGGTTGCTGCGCGCTGGTTTTCACCTTGGTGTCGCGAATGGCTTTGATCTTGGCGAGACGCTTGTTCTCCTCGTCGGTACGGACGGTGATGAACTTGATGACCTGCTCGGTGACGCGGAGGCGACGCTCGAGCTCAGCGACAAGGGGGCCATCTGCAGCGATATGCAGCAACACGTACTGACCGTCCTGGAACTTGCGGACGATGTAGGCGAGGCGGCGGCGGCCGAGCTTTTCAACCTGTTTCACTTCACCGTTGCCGGTGGTGACGACGGTCGAAAAACCCTCGATGAGCTTTTCAAGGTCGGCTTCTTCAATGTCCGGACGGACAATGAACATGACTTCATACGTACGGTTCATGCGTGAATCTTCTTTCTGCGGAGTTTTGCTCCGCACCCCCGCAAGGAGGGTATGGAATGAGCGCCGGGAACGAGCGGCTCGCTGCGAGAGCCAGGCCGGTGTTACGCCTCGTCACGGCGGTTGAACAGGTTCATGGCCGGGCCGATGCCCTGCGCCACGATGGTTTCGACCGCCTGTGCGGCGCGGTCGAGAGCTTCGTCCAGCAGCGCAAGGTCGGCCTTGCGCAGCGGTTGCAACAGGTAGTCGGAACCACCTGCACGGATCGGGCGGCCATCGGGCGCGGCACCTTTGCCCACGCCGATACGGACCCTGATCCAATCTTCTGTACCCAGCGCGCCGGTGATGGACCGGACACCGTTCTGACTGCTTCTACCACGTTCCGCAAGGCGGATTGTGCCCATCGGAAAGTCCAGTTCGTCGTGCAGCACAATAGTGTCTCGCGCAGGATCAACCTGGAGTTCGTGAACCAGGGCGGCGACGGCGATGCCGCTCAGGTTCATGAAGGTTTCCGGCTTGGCCAGCAGGCATTCGTGCCCTGCGATCACGGCCTTGCCGGTGAGAGCTTTGCCGCGCCGGTTTGCCAGCACCGTACCGCAGCGTTCGGCAAGACGGTCGAGGCCGAGAAAACCGGCGTTGTGCGGTGTGAAGGTGAACTCCGGACCAGGATTTCCGAGACCGACGATCAACTTCACGCGTGCACTCCGTTGATGTTAAGCAAGAGCAGATTGAGAGCGGCCGAAAAAGCTCATAAAGCTGTTCTTGCTGGCTTCCAGCTTTTTCTGGCTGCCGTTACTTCTTGGCGGCGGGCTTGGTCGCGGGTTTGGCGGCAGCAGCGGCGGGTGCGGCTTCCTTGCCCTTGCCCTTCGTCACTTCCGGCTCGGGTGTACCCGGCGCGGCGGCGTCGACGGACGCGTCTTCCTTCATGGTGGTGACGTGCGCCACGGTCGTGGTGCCTTCTTCAAGGAATTTGATGGAGCCGGAGTGCGGCAGGTCCGCGACGTGAATGACGCCATTGAGTTCAAGGTTGCTCACATCGACATCGAGCGAGGTCGGGATGTCGCCCGGCAGGCACTCGATCTGCACTTCGCGCAGGATCTGGTCGAGCACGCCGCCGCCGATCTTGACACCCAACGGCACGCCGGTAAGGAAGACGGGGACAGAGACACGCATTGCCTTGTCCATTGCGATGCGCTTGAGGTCGATGTGCAGCAGCTTGCCCTTGATGGGCTCATATTGCCAGTCGACGATCATGGCCTTGGTGGCGGCGCTCTCCGTGACATTGAGGTCGAAGATGGTGTTGTGGCCGGAGTCGGAATGCAGAATCTTGAGGATCGCCTTGGGGTCGAGCGTGATTGCCATCGACTCCTGGCCGGCACCGTAGACGACGGCGGGGATCAGGCCGGAGACGCGGACGCGGCGTGCCGCATTTTTGTTGAACTTGCCGGTGCGAAGGGTTGCGGATACTGCTTCGGGTGTGGCCATCTTGCTTTCCTTTCGGGCACGGCTGCAGCAAAAATGCTGCTGACGCTCCCTTTTGCGGCGATGCCGCGGGCTGGTGGTGCGTTAAGAAAAGAGCGAACTGACGCTCGTCTCCATGTGGATGCTCTCGATCGCGCGGCCAAGCAGGCCGGCAACGGAGAGCACTTTGACTTTACCAAGTGCGACGGCATCCTCGCGCAGCGGAATGGTGTTGGTGACGACGAGTTCCTTGAGCCGACTGGCGGCAAGGCGCTCCACCGCAGGACCGGAAAGGACGGCGTGGGAGGCGCAGGCATAAACTTCTGCCGCGCCGTTATTCAGCAGGGCGTCCACTGTTTTTGTGAGCGTGCCGGCGGTATCGACCATGTCGTCGAGGATGATGCAGCTACGGCCACGCACGTCACCGATGACGTTCATGACCTCGGTGACGTTCATGTCGGTGCGGCGCTTGTCGACGATGGCGAGGGGAACGCCGAGTTTCTGGGCGAAAAAGCGGGCGCGCTCCACGCCACCCGCGTCCGGCGAGACGACGGTGAGGTCTGGCAGGTTCAGGTCGCGAAAGTAGCCGACGAGGACGGGTGAGGCGAAGAGGTGATCGACAGGGATGTTGAAGAAACCCTGGATTTGAGCGGCGTGCAGGTCGACAAGAAGCGCACGGTTGGCGCCGGCAGTCTGCAGGAGGTCGGCGATGAGCTTGGAGGTGATGGCGACGCGCGGACGGTCTTTGCGGTCTTGCCGGGCATAGCCGTAATAGGGCATGACGACGGTAATACGGCCCGCGGAGGCGCGCTTGAGGGCGTCGATCATGATGAGCAGTTCCATGAGGTGCTTTTCGACGGGAGCGCTGGTGGGTTGCAGGAGAAAGACGTCGGCTCCGCGCACATTTTCAAGCAGCTGGAAGTGGATTTCACCGTCGGAAAACGACTGCAGTTTCGTCTGGCCGAGAGGGACGCCGAGGAAGGCGCAGACCTCTTCACAGAGCGGCCGGTTGGCGGAGCCACAGATGATCTTGAAGCGCTTGTCGTCCGCGAGGCGAGAGGACCGCTTGCGCTCGGGCGCGGGGACTGCGGCTCTGCCGGAGGGCTTGTCGGAAAGCTTGTCTGGCGCGGCGTCTTTCGCGGATGCAGCAACGATGGGGAGATCGAGCGTGGGCATGTCGTTTTGCGGAGCCATATGCGGTGCAGACCTTTCCAAGCCGTTTAGCGTTGGGTGTGGATGCTGCCGTGATGTGCTGCCGATCTCCTTCCGCGTGAAGTGATGCATTGCGTCGCGCGGAAGAGGACCGACCCTGAATGTCTGGTTGGGCGACCAGGATTCGAACCTGGACAAAGTGCTTCAAAGGCACTTGACCTACCATTAGTCGATCGCCCAACGCCCGGCTGTGGCGATTGCGCCGTTACCGAAAGCTGCTACAGCACCAGTGTACGAAATTCCACGCTGCCTGGCATGACGGTGCTGGACTTTGCCGTTCTCAGACCGGCAACTGTGCCGATTTTGCCGAAAACATGGAACCCCAGTACTCGCCGCGAGAGACAGTACGCGTGAGAGAAACACGGGAGCCCGTGCCAAGCACGAAGACCCGCTGCTGTGCCGCAACGGCGTCCGCCTCTGACCGGTACAGGCCATAGAGCGAGGAACCAGAACCCGACAACGACGCAAAGAGGGCGGAACCGGGTAGCGGTTCCGGCGAACGCGAAGTGTCCAGAGAGTCCGATTCAGGGCCAACGAGGGCTTGCTTGATGGCGCGCAGGGAGGGGTGCTGCTGAAAGACGACCTCTTCGAAGTCGTTTTCGATCCCGGTGCGGACAAGCGCGAGAAACGGAGTCTCGGCCAGGTCTTTAGCGGCTGCCGGCGGAGACAAATTCTCTGCCACCCCAAAGACACCGGAGGTGCCGATCTGACCCTGTACGGGAGGCTCAAAACGTTGCCCTACCCCACTGAGGATCGTGTTGCCTGCCGGTGTAAAGGCGGAGGCGTAGATGCGGCTCAACTTTCTTAGTCTATCGTGGGCATCTGTCGGGGTCAACCGGCGGATGTGGTCGTCCCACGCGCGAAAGGCTGCAGGCGTGGATGAACCGAAGGGCGGAGCGACGATGACGCAGTGCATGGGCGGCAGATCCGGATAAGGCACGCACAGTTCGCCGCGGTTATGCGCGTAGACGGTTCCGCCGACGAGGAACACGGGAACGTCGGACCCGACGGCTGCGGCAAGGCGCTGACGCTCGAGCGTTTCGGCCGCGGAGCCAAGCTGGGCTTCAAGGCCGAGCAGAGCGGCTGCCGCATTTGCCGACCCGGCACCCATGCCGCCCTGCATGGGCAGGTTTTTTTGCAGGTAAATGTGTACGCACGCGGTGATGTTCATGGCCTGCAAGGCAGACTCAACAATGCGCCAAACGGTGTTGCGCGCATCGCAGGGCACGCGCATGTCACTGCTGGACAGCCGGATTTCCGTCGTTGCCGATCGCTCCGCGCGCACCGTGACCACGTCGTGCAGGGCGACAGTTTGGAATAGTGTGGTGAGCTCGTGAAGTCCGTCCGGCCGGGGAGGGCCGATACGCAGACCCAGGTTAATCTTGGAGTACGACCGGACAGCGATGGGTGTTGGCATACCAGCCCAGTGTAGTGGTGCTCACTTTGCCACTGGCTCAAGCTATCCCTTCACGATGGAGTACGTCTTTTCCGGGGCTCTCATTCTTCCGTCCATCGCTGCATCTGACAGGCCGGATGTTCCGGTGCTCCACAGGTTGCGACGGAATCGATGGATCGAATTTGCCGGAAATACGTATAAGCCTGAGAGACGCTGTTGCATTCATGAACCTGAACCGAAAGATCGCGAAGATGCTGCTGGCCGGAAGCCTTGCAGGTTGCATGATTGCCGGAGAGCCGGCGTTGCGCGCGCAGAGTGCAGCGCAGCCGGAGACGCCAGGATCGCGCAACAGCCGTCCGGTGACCCCGTCCATCGTTGTGGGTGCGGCTGCGGGTGCGCGGCTTACGGTACCTACGCTGGACCACGAGCTGACGCTGGGCGACTTTGCGGGTATGAAACCCACGCCGGAACTTGCCAAGCGGCTGGCGCACGTGAGCGACATGGTGCAGAATCAGCCACAGGACGGCAAACCTTCGACCGAACGAACGGAGGTGTGGCTGGCGCGCACATCCACGACGTTCTTCGCTGTGTTTGTGTGCTTCGACCACCATCTGGATACGGTGCGCGGCCACCTGGCACGGCGCGAGAATATCTCGAGCGACGATTCTGTCGGTTTGCTGCTGGATACATTTCAGGACCGGCGGCGCGGCATTCTGTTTCAACTGAACCCGGCGGGTGTGCAGGCGGACGCAAACTGGACGGAGAACGATGATCCCGACTACAGCTATGACCAGGTGTGGAACAGCAGCGCGAGCCGCACGCCGGAGGGATGGATCGCGCTGATGGCGATTCCGTTCCGCAGCATTCGGTCGCGCAGCACATCGCCGGAGTGGGGCGTGGTGTTGAGCCGCAATCTGCCGCGCAACAGCGAGACGGACTATTGGCCGAGTATCTCGCAATCCGTTAGCGGCACGCTGACGCAGGAGGGCACGCTGCTTGGTATGGAGGGCGCGACCTCGCACAACATCCAGATCAATCCATACGGGCTTGTGCACCGCATCCGTGAACTGGACCTGAACGATCCGTCGAACCCCTTCTTCAGCGATCGCAAGTTGCAGGGCACGGTGGGCGGCGATATGAAAGCCGTGGTGAAGGATTCCATTGTGCTGGACGGCACAGTCAATCCGGATTTCAGCCAGATCGAGTCCGACCAGCCGCAGTTCACAATCAACCAGCGATTTGCAGTGTTTTACCCGGAGCTGCGGCCGTTTTTTCTTGAGAACTCGAGTTACTTCGACACGTCGATCCAACTGCTGTACACGCGGACGATCGAAATCCCGGAGTTTGGAGCGCGGGCAACCGGTAAAGTCGGCCATACGAATATCGGGTTCCTGACGATCGACGATCGTGCGCCCGGCATCTTTGTGGCACCGGATGACCCGTTGCACGGCAGGCGTGCGCTGACAACAGTGATGCGTGTGTCAGAGGACCTGGGCAAGTATTCCAACGTGGGCGTGATTTACGCGCAGCGCACGCTGGCCAACAGCAGCAACCGCGTAGGCGGCGTGGACTTTCGATACCACATCGACCAGCACTGGACGCTGCAGGGCGCGTCTGTGGTGAGCTCGACGCATCAACTGGACGGCAGCTACAACGCGGGTCCGGCGAACAAGCTGACGCTTACGCGGCGGGGCCACAGCTTCTTCTTGAATGAAAACTATCGCGATTTCAGCCAGGGATATGAGGCCGATGCAGGTTTTACCACGGTGCCGCAGGTGCGTCAGAGCAACACGAACGCCAGTTACACCTGGTATCCCGCACACCGCACGCTGCAGAGCTTTGGTGTGCAGGAGAATGCCCGGATTGCGTTTGACCGGTCGGGGAACCGGGTGTTCCGCTACACGGAAACCGACCTGATCTTTACCCTGCCGAACAACGGCCTGATCGTGCCGTATGTGGGCGCGAACTCCGACACGCTGCTACCGGCAAATTACGCGGGTCTGACGCGCATTGCCAACTTTGCGGAGAACTATGGCGGCATACTGATCAAATTTGCGCCGCGACCGCAGGTAAACGGATCGGTCAACGCGAGCCATGGGGCGACACCCAATTACAGTCCTGCGGGGAACAAACCGCCTACGCTCCTGATCGACGATTCGATCCAGGCATACCTGACGCTACAGCCGGGCGGCGGGCTTACCGTCGACAACACATACCTGTTGGACCGCACGCACCTGCCACACAGCGGGGTGGGCGTGTATGAGAGCCAGACGTTGCGCACCAAAATCAACTACCAGTTCACGCGGGCGTTTTCGCTGCGCACCATCGTGGAGTACGACTCCGTTGGGCGCGACCCGTTTGTGAGCGCGCTGGATCGCACCAAGCAGGTGAGCACGGAAGTGTTGCTGACGTGGCTGCCGCATCCGGGCACCGCGATCTATGTCGGCTACGATTCCGACCTGCAGAACCTGGACCGCGGCTTGTGCAATCGCACATCCACGGGTGCCTGTGACCTGACCAACACCGATCAGCCACGCGCGACGCAGTACCTGAACGATGGGCGGCAGATCTTTATAAAAGCGTCGTACCTGCTGCGGTTCTAGCGCCTGCCGGTATGCTGAGTGCATCTCCTTTCAGGTGCACGTGTCTCGATGCTTCGTCGCCGAATTAGCATTTGTGCAGTGCTTGTGTCTGCCCTAGCCTTTTCTTCTGCCCTGGCCTTTCCTGCCTTGGCACAGAACATACCGTCAGAGCCGCCGGTTCGTACAAAGCACGCCATGGTGGTGACGATTCAGCATGACGCAACGGACGCGGGCGTGGCGATTTTGCGGCAGGGCGGCAATGCCGTGGATGCGGCAGTTGCCGTGGGCTTTGCGCTGGCCGTGGTATATCCGCAGGCGGGTAACCTCGGCGGCGGCGGATTCATGTTGATTCGGCCGGCGCACACGCACGGGCGAAAGAAGATGGCGGACGGCAAGCCGCACTTTCTGGACTATCGGGAGAAGGCTCCCGCGGCCGCCAGCCGGGATATGTACCTGGACAAAGACGGCAACGTGGTAAAGGGGCTGAGCCTGCAGGGATACAAGGCGTCCGGCGTTCCCGGTACCGTTGCAGGCCTGGCGTACGCCGAGCAGCATTTTGGAAAGCTGGGACTCGCTGCCGTGTTGCAACCGGCGATCAAACTGGCGCGCGATGGCTGGGTGGGCACCGAGCCTGAATTGGCGGCGTGGCGCACAAAGCAGCTTGCGCCGTATCCGGAGTCGCGCCGGCTTTACCAGCGCGACGGCAACTTTTACCAGCCCGGCGAAACCATCAAGCAGCCGGAACTGGCCGCCACGCTGGCGCGCATTGCCGCCGAGCCGCAGGAGTTTTACACGGGTGCCATGGCCAGGCAGATTGCCGATGCCATGCAGGCGGGCGGCGGACTGATTACCGCGGCAGACATGGCCGCCTACCAGGTAAAGGACCGCGTGCCGCTCACCGGCAGCTATCACGGGTACGAGATTCTAACTTCGCCGCCGCCGTCGTCGGGCGGTATCGTGTTGCTGGAGATTTTGAACATTCTGACCGGTTACGACCTGCCGAAGGCCGGCGCGGACCGCTCGCCGGAGCAAGTGCACTTGATTACAGAGGCCTTTCGCCGGGCGTACCTGGATCGTGGCGATTATCTGGGTGACCCGGACTTTGTGGCCATGCCGCTGAAGCAGATGGCCGATCCGAAGTACGCCGCGGCATGGCGCAGGATGATCGATCCGGTTGTGGCAAGTTCCAGCGCCAGCCTGCAACGGCCTGCCGGATTTATGCCGCCGCCTCCCACGCAGCGCGACGTGCACGAATCGCCGCAGACGACACACTTCAGCGTGGTGGACGCGGATGGGAACGCCGTGAGCAGCACCTACACGCTGAACTTCTTCTTCGGCTCGGGCGTGGCGATTCCCGGACTTGGCTTTGTGATGAACGACGAGATGGACGACTTTGCCTCAAAGCCAGGTGTGCCGAACGGCTTTGGCCTGGTGCAGGGCCCTGCCAATGCCATTGCGCCCAACAAGCGTCCGCTAAGCAGCATGGCCCCCACCATGGTTACGAAAAAGGGCAAGCTGCGCCTGGTACTCGGCACGCCCGGCGGCTCCACGATTCCGACCACGGTCGCCAATGACCTGATCAGCGTGCTGGACAACGGCTTGACAATTCAGCAGTCGGCGGACGCGCCCCGCTTCCATAACCAATACCTGCCTGATGTGCTCGAAGTGGAGAAGAAATTTCCAACAGGCGTGACGGAGGTGCTGACTAAGCGCGGCTATACGGTTCGCCGGTCCGGTGAGTTTGACGAGAAAAACCCCGGCCTGTGGGGCGACAGCGAGCTTATCGAAGTCGATCCAAAGACAGGCGATCTGCTGGGCGGCCATGATTCACGGCGTGCTTTCGGCAAGGCGGCCGGATACTGATGGAGTCCGCGGGCCGAGATCGCCCTCGCCAGAAGCGCCGCTGAGGCTCTACACTGCTGCGACAACTGAATTAGGCTTCGCAGCCCCGCCGGAGAATGCATTGACGATTACAGGAAAACTGATGCTCAGCACCGCCGTGGGCGCGCTGGGTGGCTTGCTATTCGGCTTCGATACGGTGGTGATCAGCGGTACGATCGACCAGCTTGGGCGCGTTTTCGAGCTCTCCCCAGTCGCACAGGGCCAGACCGTTTCCGTCGCACTTTGGGGAACGGTGCTGGGCTCACTGATTTCGGGATGGCTGGGAACGAAGCTGGGCGGGCGCAATGCCCTTCGCGTTATGGCACTGCTTTATGTCGTAAGCGCGATCGGCTGCGCGCTGGCGCCGAGCTGGGCGTTTTTGATGGTGCTGCGGTTTGTCGGCGGTATCGGCATCGGCGGATCGAGCGTGCTGGGGCCGGTGTACATTGCGGAGCTGGCACCGGCGGCGTGGCGCGGGCGGCTTGTGGGCACGTTTCAGGTGATGGTTGTGGTCGGCATCCTGCTGGCGTACGTCAGCAACTGGTACATCGCGCGGCTCAATCTGGGCGCGGCAGATTGGCGCTGGCAGCTTGGCGTGGCGGCGGTACCGGCGGTGCTTTTCCTGGTGCTGCTGTATACGATTCCACAGAGCTCGCGCTTTCTTATCTCGCAAAACAGCCTGGACGACGCGTTGACGGTGCTGCGGCAGATGGGCGCGCAGGACCCCAAGGGCGAGCTGGAGGAGATTCGAAGCTCTGTCCACCTGGAAAGCGCAGAGAAGAACGAGCCGCTGTTTCAGCGGTCGCTGCGGCTCCCGATTTTTCTTGCCATGAGCATTGGAATGTTCAACCAGCTTTCCGGCATCAATGCGATTTTGTACTACGCGCCCAGTATTTTCACATCTGCCGGCCTGACGCAGATGTCGGCGTTCTCGCAATCCATCTGGATCGGGTTGGCAAATTTGATCGCGACGATCCTCGGCATGTCGCTGATCGACCGGGTCGGCCGCAAAACGCTGCTGCTGATCGGATCCATCGGCATGCTGGTGGCGTTGACCGGCGTGGGACTTATTTTTCAAACCCACACGCACCCGGACCTGCTGGTGTGGTGCCTGGCCGGGTTTATCGCGTTCTTTGCCGTGTCGCAAGGAGCGGTGATCTGGGTCTATATCTCCGAGGTGTTTCCGACGCGGGTGCGCAACAAGGGCCAGAGCCTGGGTGCGTCGTCGCATTGGATCATGAACGGCATCATCGCGGCACTGTTCCCCATCGTCGCCGTCAAAATGTCACGGGCGCTGCCGTTCTACTTTTTTGCGGGCATGATGCTGTTGCAGTTTGTCGTGGTGCTTTCAATCTATCCGGAGACCAAGGGCCGTACGCTTGAACAGCTACAGACAGAATTGGAACGTGCTTAGCCAAGCTGATGTGTAGATGAAAGGCCCGATCGGCAGATCGGGCCTTTTTAGGATCTGCTCCGCATCCCCATAAATACACCGTTACAGGGCAGATTACACAAGACAGATTACGCGTTTGTTGCTGCTACTTGCCTGGCTTCGCCATCGTCCATCGGCACACGGTCGCGACCAAACAGCAGGCTGAGCCAGTTGCGAAGAATACCGATCTTCTGCACGAGGCCAGGCATCTTCATGAGGTAAACGCCGCGCCACAACAGCCAGCCCATAAAGCCGGTGAACTGCAGGCCGAAAACGTTTGCAACGCCAGCGTAACGCGACAACACAGCGAGTTCCCCGATTTGTTTATAGGTAAACGGCTTGGGCTGACGACCACGGATGACCGCGGCGATATTGTCGGCCACGAGAGCACCCTGGCGTATCGCATTTTGTGCCGTGGGCTCAAAAAACTTGCCTTCTGCGTAGGGTTTTGGAATCTCAGCGCAGTCGCCGATGGCCCAAACATTTGTAAGCCCTTCCGCTCGGAAGGTGCTGTCGGCTGCGATGCCGCCTCTTTTACCACGCGTGCAATCCATGGCCTGGACGAGCGGCGACGGGATGATGCCGGTATCCCAAACCAAAAGGCCGGCGCGAAGCATCTCGCCGTTTGTCAGTGTGAGTGCATCCGGCGCGACCTTTTCGACTCCGGTGCCAAGCATCACGCGGATACCATCCTGCTGTAGACGATCCATGCCGTAGCTGGCGAGATTTTCAGGCATTTCAGTCATCAGACGCTTGCCCGGCTCCACCAGCGTCACCGACAACTCAGTAGCAGAGATGCCGACGCGCTTCGCTGTGTCCCGCATCAGATCGTTCACGGCGGCGATCGTCTCCACGCCCGTGTAGCCTCCACCAGCCACCACGACGGACAACAGGCGCTTGCGTTCGGCGGGATCCTTGCCTTGCGCGGCGCGCTCCACGTTTCTTTGCGCTGTGGTCATCACGCGGCGGGCGTCATCGAGCGTCTTCATGCTTACGCTGTTCGCTTCCGCGCCGTCGATGTTCCGGTAATTCGTCGTCGATCCCAGCGCGATCATCAGGTGGTCGCCAGAAAGCTCGCGGCCATCGGTCAGTGTCACTTTACGCGTCCGCGTGTCGATGGCCGCCACCTCGCCTTGCACGAACTCTACCCGCTTTGGCAGGGTACGGTTTGGTGCGATGACGTGCGCCGCACTCACCGACCGGCCCGCCGTCTCGGTAAGCATGGGGGTATAAAGCATGTAACTGTTACGGTCTACCAGGGTCACGCGGCAGCCCGCAGGCAGGACCCGCGCCAGCCGCTTGGCAGCGTACCAGCCGCCGAATCCGCCGCCCACTACCAGCACATGTGCTTGTACGTTATTTGTGTTCACCTCTTATTTCATGCAGAGCGCGCCTGTTTGGTTGGTCAGCACCGCTTTCTCGGCAGCCCTGCGTGAAATTTGGCCGTCTTTGTGCGGCTGCTGAAGCATAGTCCGCGAACGTTTTCATGGCCCGTTTACACACCCGCTCAGGCATCGGGCTACGCTGCACACATGCCCAGAACATCCTTTTTCCCGGTGCCGTGCGCCGCGCGCTCCATTGCCATGGCCGCGGTTCTTAGCCTTGCCGCGTTTCCCGCGTTTGCCCAGTACGAAAACGGCAGCCTTGTGGGCACGATCCACGACGGCACCGGTGCGCCCATTGCCGGCGCAAGCGTTACGGTTACGAGTACCGCCACCGGTAACGTGCTGAAGACCACGACCAACTCCTCCGGCGAGTATGACGTTCCGCAGCTCCGCGTGGGCACCTATACTGTCAACGCGACTGCCGCCGGCTTCTCCGGTGCGGTTGCGCAGAACATCGGCGTCGCCGTCAACGTGCGCCAGCATATCGACCTGAACCTGCAGGTCGGCGGCACGGAAACGACCGTGGAAGTCAGTGGCGTGGACCTGCAGCTTGAGACGGAATCGAGCCAACGAGACCAGACCATTACCAACTACCAGTCGGAAGCCTTCCCTCTGGTCACGCGTAACTACTCGGACCTTCTCGGCCTCGTGACCGGCTCGCGCCAGGCACCGTCTGCCGCGACAACGAGCTCCATCAACTCCCTTACGCGTGCAGGCTCGTACAACATCAACGGCCAGCGCAGCATGTTCAACAACTTTCTGCTCGACGGCATGGATAACAACGCCTACGGTGAAAGCAATCAGGGTTTTGATAACCAGATCATTGCTGTTCCACCGGATTCCGTTGCGCAATTCAATGTCGTGACCAATAACGAAAGCGCCGAATACGGCCGCTCCTCCGGTGCAACGATCAATGTCGCGTCGCAAGCCGGTACCAATTTATTTCATGCCACCGCGTATGAGTTTTTTCGCAATACGGCCCTGAATGCCACCGGCTTTTTCAAGCCCACCAGCACGGGCACTTCCGGCATCGTCGTTCCTTTCAAAAAGCCAACGTTCAACCGCAACCAGTATGGGATCAATGTCGGCGGCCCGATCCTGCATGACAAGCTCTTTTTCTTTCTCGATTACGAGGGCTTTCGCCAGGTCTTGAAACCGCTCAGCGTACTGACCCTGCCCACGCAAAACGAGCTCAACGGCATACTTGTGGTGCCAGTCAAGAATGCCCTCACCGGAACGACCTACGCGGCCAACACGCCGATTCCGCAGGCTGCCATCAATCCGCTGTCACGCCAGATTATTGCCGCCTTTCGCAACGTACCCGGCCTGCCGGTCAGCGGTTTGGCAACCACCGGTTTAGCGCAGTTCGACTACGCGGTCCAGGTCCCCTTCCTTGATAATTCCGACAAGGGCGACCTCCGGTTCGACTACCAGCAGAGCCCCAACGCGTCTTACTTTCTGCGAATCAGCGATCGGAAGGAGAATGCGCTGAATGCGCCTGCCCTGCCGCTGCCGCTCGATGGCCAGACGAACGGCCGCATCCGCGTTCTCGATCAGCAGATAGCCCTGGGTCACACCCGGCTTTTCGGAGCGGACAAAGTGCTTGACATTCGACTCGGCCTGTCTCGTACCAAGGCCGGCAAGTTCTCCACCTCCATCGGCAGCACCTCGTTCGCCATACCCGGCCTGCCTACTGATCCGGCCGTCGCCGGCGGTCTGCCGACCACCTCCATTACCGGCTTTACCGGTTTTGGGCGCCAGAGTACGAACCCGCAATTCCAAAACCCCGCGCTCATCGATCCAAAAATCAATTTCACTCTCGTCAAGGGCAAGCATTCGCTGAAGTTCGGCTACGAGTACGAACACGTATGGATGGGTGTCAGCGACAACAATCCGCTTTTCGGCTCCTTTACCTATGGCGGTGCATATTCGAATGCCGGCGGGTCTTCCGTCTCCGACACGTATTGGGCCGACTTCCTCTTTGGCACGACCAGCGCCTACTCCGCCGCGAATGAGTATGAAACGCACCTTCGCCAGAGCTTTCATAACGCGTATGCGCAGGACGACTGGAAGGTGCTGCCCAACCTTACGCTGAATCTCGGCCTGCGCTGGGAGTACGGCTCGCCCTACTCCGAACAGAACGGCTCCATCTCCAACTTCGACCCGATCTCGCAAACCATTCTCACCACCAGCCCCAACGCTGTCGCCTCCACCTTCGTTACGCCGATCCACACTGGCGGCGTGTACGGCTCAACCCTTGTCGATCCGGATCTCAAGGATTTTGGCCCGCGAGTTGGCTTTGCCCTTGCCGCCGATCCTAAGACCGCTCTCCGCGGCGGCTTTGGCATGAGCTATGTCCACTACACGCGAGCCGGCTCCGGTGACATTCTCGGCATCAACGCACCACAGGCCCTGTTCGTGGCAGTCAACCAAAACAATTTGAGGCCCACTGCGGCGAATCATTGCACAGGTGCACCCACCGTTGCCCAGATCGGCACCTGCTACATTTCCGCCGACCAGGGCTTTCCTACGGGCCTGACCACGACCTTCAATCCACTGACAGACAACACCACGTATGTTCCCCGCAATACCCGCGACAGCTACGTTGAAAGCTATTTTCTGTCGCTGCAGCGCGAGCTCAGCAAGAACACCCGCCTGGATGTTGCGTATGTCGGCAATCACGGCTTGAAGCTGCAGGGCTTCGTCAATGCCAACCAGCTTAGCCCCACAACCGGCTTTGCGCAGGCCAACCGGCCCTACAACAAGTTTTCCGACATTACAGCAGCGGTGAACGAGTTCTCGTCCAACTACAACTCGCTGCAGGTGCGGTATGAACAGCGATTCGTCGGCGGGCGAACCCTGCTCAACTCTTTTACATGGGGCCATGCCCTCGACCAAACCAGCGCCTCGCTGGAAGGCAACACGCCTTCGGTGCAGGACAAAAACAATCCTGCCGCGGATTATGGCCATTCCGACTACAACCTGCCGCTCGACAATGTCACCAGCCTGATCTACGAGCTACCAGTTGGCCGCGGCAAGCGGTTTCTCAATTCAAATGCCCTTGTCGATGAGGCCCTTGGTGGCTGGCAGGTCTCCGTCATCAACATGGCGCAGTCGGGCACGCCGTTTAACCTGACCTACACGCCATCCAGCAGCAACCAGGTCTCTCCCACCATCTCCAACAGTTTTCGCGGGGCCAATCTTTATCGGCCCAACCGCATTCCCGGTGTCGCACCCATCCTGAATACCAAGCTCGCCAGCGGCTACATCCAATACGTTAATCCCGCCGCCTTTACCTTTCCCGTTACCGGCACCACTGCCACCGGATTCAAGAGCCCCTTCGGCAACCTTGCCCGCAACGCTTTCCGCAATCCCGCATTCAATGAAACCGACTTTGCCCTGAACAAGAAGTTTGCTACCCCGGTTGAAAGCCTCAAGGTCGAGTTCCGCACGGAGTTCTACAACCTTTTCAATCACACCAACCTTTACCTGCCGTCCACCATCGGTGGCACCGTCGCTTCTACTGCCACTGCCACACCTGTCGCGGCCAACTCCGGCGGCCTTATTACGAGCACGTTTAGCCCACGTGTCATCCAGTTCGGGTTGAAGGTTCTTTACTAAAGGCACACGAATCGAACAAGCGGCTGCAATAGCCGTGGGCAACTCAGCATAAATAGTTGCGACTTCAAAAAAGTACGGGTTTGATTCTCTTGCCATATGACCAGAGAATCAAACCCGTACTTCAAATTGCATCGAGTTAGATGGATAGATTGAGCACACGGTTCAGGCGCTGCACGAACTGTGCCGGTTCCTTGAGCGGCAGACCTTCCATGAGCAGCGCCTGATCCAGCAGCAGCCATGCCGCGTCGTCGACCACAGGATCGTTGGGCTTTGCCAGCAGCTTCTTTACGATGTCATGCTCCGGGTTGATTTCGAGCGTGGGCTTTGGCTCTGGCAGTTCTTTTTGGCCCATGGCCTTGAGCATCTGCTGCAACTGCATCGACGGCTCTTCCTCGTCGGACACAACGCAGGACGGGCTGTCCGCCAGCCGCACCGACGCACGCACATCCTTCACACGATCACCGAGGGTGGCCTTGATGCGCGCCAGCAAAGGCTCCAGCGCCGTTGCCTGCTCCGGCTCGATGTCGCTCTTGAAGTCGTCGCTGGTGGCTGCCTTGTTGACGGACTTCAGCTCGATGTCGCCGTACTTGTCGATGCCGCCAAAGACGATCTCATCGATTTCGTCGTCGAGGATCAACACCTCAATGTCCTTCTTTTTATAAATTTCCAGCAGGGGCGATGTGCGTAGCAAAGCCTCACTGCCGCCTGTGATGTAGTAGATGCCCTTCTGCTCCGGCTGCATGCGTGACTGCGCGTCGGCGAGGCTGGTAAGGCCCTCAGCCTTGGTGGACTTGAACCGTACCAGGTCCAACAGAGTCTCACGGTTGGCATGGTCGGTATACAAGCCTTCCTTCATGGGTCGGTTGTACTGACCGATGAATTCCAGGTACTTGTCCGTGTCTTTCGACGCAATGCCCTTCAGCTCCGAAAGTATCTTTTTAACGCTGGCTGATTTGATGCTGGTGAGGACGCGGTTCTGCTGCAGCAGCTCGCGGCTTACGTTCAGCGGCAGGTCTTCCGAGTCGATGATGCCGCGCACAAAGCGCAGGTAGGGCGGCAGCAGGTCCTTCGAGTCGTCCAGGATGAAAACGCGCTTGACGTAGAGCTTTACGCCGCCTTTGTATTCGGCCTGGTACATGTCGAGCGGTGCTTTGGCCGGGATGAAGAAGAGGGTCGTGTATTCCAGGCTGCCCTCGGCGCGTGTGTGGAACCAGAAGAGCGGGTCGGCTGAATCGCCGGTAATGGATTTGTACAGCTCTGTGTATTCCTCGCCGGTGATCTCGCTTTTGCCGCGACGCCACAGCGCGCTGGCCGCGTTGACCTGCTCGGTGGTGCGCACCTTGTCACTCTTTTTCTCTGCCTCGTTCCACTCGCTTTTGTCGTAGGTCAGGAAAATGGGAAACGCGATGTGGTTGGAATACTTGCGGACGATCTCTTTCAGCCGCCAGCTATTCGCGTAGGACTTGCCTTCGTCGTTCAGGTGCAGCAACACGGTGGTACCAACGGTTGCGCGCTCCGCCGGCTCAATGTCGAAGCCGCTCTTGCCGTCGCTCGTCCACTTCCACGCCTGCTCTTCACCGGCTTTGCGTGAGACGACTTCGATCTGGTCCGCGACCATGAAGGCGCTATAAAAGCCGACACCGAACTGCCCGATGAGGTTGGAATCCTTGCGCGCGTCGCCGGACAACTGCGACAGGAAGTTTTTGGTTCCGGACCGCGCGATGGTGCCCAGATGCGCGATCAGGTCTTCTTCGTTCATACCGATGCCGGTGTCGGCGATGGTGAGCGTGGAGGCGTCCTCGTCGGTTTCAAGATCGATGCGCGGCTCGAACGGAACGCTCTTGAACGCCTCGTCGGTGAGTGTGAGGTAGCGCAGCTTGTCCAAGGCGTCGGACGAGTTGGAGATCAGTTCGCGGAGAAAGATTTCCGGGTTCGAATAGAGCGAGTGGATGATGAGTTGAAGGAGTTGACTGACTTCGGTTTGAAATTCCTGTTTGGCCATGACTTTTCCCATTGTAAAAGGCGCAGGGCGCGGCGCATCGGGATTCGGCAGGTTACATGGTTCTAACGCGCATGCTGGCGCGGTGGAGCACCACGTGCAATCGGGTGGGAGCGGATGACAGACGTGACCGGCCAGCCGACGCAACACGGATTCCACCAGCGACGGGGTGTGCCACGCGTTGTCTCCGGCTTCTGGACTGGCTCGGCCGTGGTGTTTGCGCTGATGTTTGCAGTGGGGTATGTGCGCCGTCGCGCCGGCCTGCCGCGGGCGCACTACAACCCGCTGGGTACCATTCACTACACCGATCTGCTGGAGTACCTGCCCACCTATCGCCTGCTGCACACGGCAGCGTTCTTTCATAATCCGCAGACCAACCCGGTGGCTTACCCGCCTTTCGGCGCAATTTTTTACCAGCTGCTGTACAGCACCGGGCACCCTGTGGGGGCGTACATCGCGCTATCGGTGGTGTGGCTGGCGGTGCTGACCGTCGTGGCCGGCGGGTGGCTCCGCCGCCACGGGATGCCGACTATGCCTGCGTACCTGTTTCCGTGCACGGTCGTGCTGACGGCATTCCCGTTTCTGGGTATGGTGCGGTACGGCAACATCGAATTATTCCTCTGGGTGTTTGCCACAGCAGGCATCTGCGCCTTTTTGCGTGGCCGCCCTTACGCTGCGGCGCTGCTGTGGGGCTGCGCTGCGGCGATGAAGCTTTACCCCGTCATCTTTCTGGCGCTGCTGCTGGCGGAGCGACGTTTCCGCGCGGTGGTGCTGGGCGTGGTCGCGTTTGCCGTTGTGACGCTTCTGTCCCTGCTCTATCTTGGCCCCACAGTGGCGATTGCGTGGCAGGGCTCGTTGCGCAACGTTTTCGGTTACCAGGGCAAGCGGGTGGAGGAGTGGAGCCTGCATGAGCTTGCCACCAATCACTCCGCCTTTACGTGGGTGAAATTCGTGCTGCGGGTGGCGGGCCATCCGTTTGCCGCGGCCACCCTGCCATGGTTTGTCTGTGGTGCGCTGGTTTTTTGCGCCGTATTCTTTTTACGGTCGACGCAGTTGCCTTTCGTCAACAGGCTGTTGACGCTGACAACTTTTATGCTGCTGTTTCCGCCGATTTCCTACTTTCACACGCTGGTTCACATGTTTGTGCCGCTTGCACTCTTAATGGCGCTGGCGATCCGGGCGGAGCAGCAGGGCTTGCATGTGCCGCGCCTGCACGCGACCCTTGCACTGTTTCTGCCGCTGTTTGCTTCGTTCATGGTGCTGACAGAGCGAAGTATGTTCCTGTTTGGGGGCATGGTGCAGGCTTGCTTTTTAGCGGCGATCTTCTTCAACGCCGCGCGGTATCCATTTTCACTGGACGAGGCCGCTGCTGGCGAGGCTGAACCGCTCTGGCGCGAAGCACTTTCGCTCGTGCCGCAGAACGACGACGAGTGCGCCGCTGTGGTGGCGTAACGCACCAATCTGGCAGGTGAACGAAACAACGAGCGCGTACGTTCGTACGATTTTGTGCACGGCGCGGTTTAGCGGCTGTATTCCGCGTCCGTGACTTTCTGCAGCCATTCAACTGACTTGCCGTCCAGCTTTTCTGCAATGGCGATGTGGGTCATGGCGGTGCTAGGGGTGGCGCCGTGCCAGTGTTTCTCGCCAGGCGCGAACCACACGGTGTCGCCGGGATGAAGATCTTCGATCGGCTCGCCTTCGCGCTGCGCCCAACCGCTGCCTGCCGTGACCAGCAGCGTCTGTCCGAGCGGATGCGTGTGCCACGCCGTGCGCGCTCCCGGCTCGAACGTGACTGTTGCGCCGCTCACACGGCCGGGCTCGGTTGCCTGAAACGGCTGGTCGAGCCGCACTGTTCCCGTAAAATAATCCTCTGGACCGCGTGCTGATGCCTGCGATCCTGCCCGTCGAATTTCCACGCTTTCCTCCGGGCCAGACAGCCACGTCGCCAGCCATTCGTCGTACGGTTAGGATGCGAACTCGCCGGCGCAGACGATGTAGTCCACTCCACCTTTACTGTGGCGACCGTTGCGACAGCAGTACAGCTCTGCCCGTGTTCGCCGAAGTGCGGGCCGCATCCAGAATCTGCATGACCACCATATTCGTATCCAGGGCAGACAGGTCGCCTTTGTCGCTCACGTCACCATGCAACACCGCGGCAAGATAGCTGAGCGAGCCGCTCTCGTTCCGCGGCAGCAACGGCGCAGTCACATTTCTGGCTTGAGCGTCGGCCCGGAGCCGTACGAGCACATCGGACGAACCGACGGTCACCATCGTTCCGCCCGTGCCGTACACCTCCATGTCCTTGCGCGCAAAACTCCAGTTCCACGAAGGCATCAATACCGCCTGCGCGTCCGGGTATCGCAGGATGACCGTCGCATCGTCGTCGACGTGCGGGTAGATGGCGGGCTTGTCTGTCTGCGTGACCGCAGTCACACTCAGCGGAACCTGTCCATGCCGCATCACGGTTATCAGGTCCGCGCCATAGCAGCCAAAGTCGAACAGGGCGCCGGCACCGTTCTGCACCGGGTCGGTCAGCCACGGCAGCCACTCCGGTCCAACGCCAATCTCCTTCGGCCCTTCGTGTCCGTCGTGCACCACGACCTTGCGTACCTGGCCGAGTTTGCCGTCGCGCACGGCATCCAGCACGCTGGAATTGCTGGCGTACCAGGTTGTTTCATAGTTCACCAGCACGTGAACGTGGTGCTGCTGCGCCGCCCTCTGGATGGCAAGCGCGTCGTCCATCGTGGTCGAGAGCGGCTTTTCAACCATGGATGAAATGCCGCGCCGCGCCGCTGCTTCAATGACTTTGCGATGGTCGAGAATTGTCGTATATACCAGCACGGCATCCGGTTTTTTCTGCGCCAGCATCGTCTCCAGATCGGCGGAAAACAGCGAGTCCGGCAGTTTGTACCGTGCCGCATACTTCGCCGCCAGCGCCTTGTCCGGCTCCACAATCGCGACAAGCTCCGCATCGGTGTTGCCCGGCAGCGCCCCCAAAAACCCCTGGACGTGCCCATGCACAAGACCGACGATCGCCACACGAATGGGTGGACGTGCAGACTGGGCGTGAACACTCGCAGCCACGCACCATACGATTACCAGCAACCACGCTTTCTGCTTCATGGCGCAAGTTATATACCGGCACGCTGCCATACGCCAACCATGCCACCCGAATCCCACAAAACGCGGCGCAGCGTGGAATGCCGGCGCGTCACATGCCGCGGACAGTCGAACCCGCAATGACAAGCTGTCCAAAGAGGACGAGGCGGGCATGCTCCCGATTCAACAATGCACGCACAAGGCAAGACGGTCAGGCGCTCTGCCGTTCGGGCACATTTATTGACACAAGCTAAGCCATTCCACTACAAGGGGTGAGTCCCTGGGCATGCCGCGTGCACCGCTGTTGCGGCTTGGCGCATTCGAAGAACGCTCGGATTCACCAGCATTTCGTATTGGATATCCGTTTGGCACAAGGAATGAGGACGCCATTGAACATGATCTCCCGCAGAACTTTTCTAAGTACGGCTACGATTGCGGCGGCAGCGGTCGCTCTGGATGCGCGCGTGCTTCGGGCGAATCCGCTCGGCTTGCCGTTGGGTCTGCAGTTGTACAGCGTGCGGCAGCAGATGGCCCAGGATCTGGAGATGACGCTCGCGGCCGTCCAGGCGGCGGGCTACATCGAGGTGGAAGCTGCGTCGTTGCCGAAAAAACCCGCGAGTGAGGTGCGGGCAGCCCTCGACAGGGCCGGCCTGAAATGCGTAAGCGCACACCATCCGTTCGGTGACCTTGAGCCGGGCATCGATGAGAAGCTGGCCTATGACCAGGAACTTGGCTGCAAGTACATGATTTGCGCCAGCCCCGGCCACCGCCCACCCACAGGCGCGGCGGGCGGCAATGCACCCGGCATGACGCTGGACGACTGGAAGTATTGCGCGGAAGAATTCAACCGTTTCGGCGAGAAGACCGCGGCTGCAGGCATCAGGTTCGGCTACCACAACCATGTTCCGGAGTTTGCGCTGACGGAGGGCAAGGTGCCATACCTCGAGCTGCTGCGCCTGACCGACCCCACCAAGGTCACCATGGAGCTGGATTGCGGCTGGGCGAAGGTGGCCGGCATGGACCCCGTGATGCTGTTGCGAGAACACCCGAACAGGATCAGCATGCTTCACGTGAAGGACTTTACGCTGCCGGAACATCCGTCGCCCGATCACCGAGAAGATGCGAAAGTGACAGAGTTGGGTCGAGGCTCGGTAGACTACCGGCCCATCTTTGCGCAGGCCGGAAAGACGCAACGCATTGCGCATGCTTTTGTGGAGCAGGAGGCGTTTGACATGCCCTGGAAGCAGTCGCTGCAGGTCGATGCAAACTACCTGAAGGCACTGACGGCTTAAGGTCGGCGGGTTTTTCGAACGAGCCGTTCAACGCGCAGGCAAGGGCGCGGTTTAAGCTCCAGCGGCCCGAGGTGGACATTGCTTCACTTCTGGGCATACCCTTCGCAGGAAAGAATTTAAGTGGCAATGGAAAGGTCATGATGCCGACGAGGCGAGATTTTCTAGGTACGGCGACAAAAACGATGGCTTTGGCAGCAGCATCGACGTATTTGCAACCCCTTCATGCGCAGGCTGGCAAGCCCCGGCGGCGCTCGCCGAACGACAACATCCAACTGGCATTGATCGGTGCCGGCATTCAGGGCCAGGGCGATACCCGCACGGCGCTGCAAGTACCCGGCGTAAAGCTGGTCGCCGTTGCCGATTGCTACGATGGCCGCCTGGCCCACGCGAAGGAGTTGTGGGGCAGCGACATCTTCACCACACGGAATTATCAGGAAATCCTGAGCCGGCCGGATGTGGATGCGGTGCTGATTGCGACGCCAGACCACTGGCACAAGCAGGCTGCCGTCGACAGTGTGCGCGCCGGGAAGGACGTGTACCTCGAAAAGCCGATGATTCACCTCTACTCCGACGGCCCGGCGATCATCGATGCGGCCCGGCAGAGCAACCGCATTCTGCAGGTGGGCAGCCAGCGCGTCAGTTCCATCGTGTATGCCAAGGCCAAGGAACTGCTGGCGTCTGGAGCCATCGGCAAGTTGAATATGGTGACGGCGCGGTGGGACCGCAATTCGTCTATCGGCGCGTGGAATTACTCCATCCCGCTCGATGCCTCGACCGAAACGTGCGACTGGCCGCAGTTCCTTGGCTCCGCGCCCAAGATTCCCTTCTCTGCCGAGCGCTTTTTTCAATGGCGCAAGTGGAAGGATTACGGATCGGGCGTAGCGGGCGACCTGTTCGTGCACCTGTTCAGCGGAACGCACTTCATCACCGGCGCACACGGCCCCACGCGCGCCATGGCGACAGGCGGCTTGCGCTACTGGAAAGACGGGCGGGACGCGAACGATGTTCTGCTCGCGCTGTTCGATTACCCCGAGGGCTTCAACTTGAGCCTGCACGTGAACTTTGTGGATGGCGGCGAGGAAAGCGAAGGTTTCCTGTTTACCGGTTCGGAAGGTCTGATGGAGATCAACGGCTTGACAAACAGTGTCACGGTTACACGCACGCCGCCCTCGACCGAGCCGGGCTACACGGTGTCAACTTTTTCTGACGCCATGCAGAAGGCGTATGTCGAGCAATACCGCAAGAAGTACCCGCTGCAGCATCCCACGGGTGCCCCGTTGCAAGATGTTCAGTCCTTCCGCGCGGCGCCGGGTTACTCCGACAGCTACGACCACTTCCACAACTTTTTCAATTCGGTGCGCGACCGCAAGCCGGTGGTGGAGGATGCGACGTTCGGCTTCCGCGCCGCGGGTGCCGCGTTGTTGAGCAACGTAAGCGTTGAGCGCGACACCGTCGTTCACTGGAACCCTGAAACGATGCAGCTCGCCTGAGCTTTTACTGCCACTTCGCGAGGAGTACCACGATGAAGATATCCCACCTGTTTCTGGTGTCCGTTGCTGCGTTCACGGCGGGCGTAGTGACTGTGCATGCGCAGGATCCCGCCCATGCGACGGAGTTCCGCAGGCAGCATCCCGGGCCCGATATGGACGGAAAGCAACGCATCGCGTTCCTCACGCACCGTCTTGGGTCCGATCATGCAGAAGGCATCTCCATGATCGATATGAACGGGGATGGCTTTACCGACCTGCTGAGCGGCGCATACTGGTATGAAAACCCGGGTGCCAACGGCGGCGAGTGGAAGCAGCACCAGTTCCGCACAGTCGGCATCCACAATGAATTCGTGTCGGACTGCGGCGAGTGGGTGGTGGACGTCGATCACGATGGATTGCCGGATCTGGTGACCACCGGCTGGATCGCCAACGGCCTGTACTGGTACCGCAATCCCGGTGCGGCGGCGACTGCCGCGGGCACGCAGTGGAAAGCCGAGAAGATTACCGACACCTTCGATACCGAGGGTGGAGCATTCGCCGATATCAACGGCGACGGCAAGCCCGATCTGGCGTTGGCGCACTACAACCACTCCGGCGTGATCTGGGTTGATTTCAGCCAGGCGAAACCGAAGGTGCACACGCTCGGCAATTCCACACAGGACGGGCATGGTATCGGTGTGGCTGACATCAATGGCGATGGCAAGCCTGACGTGCTGACGCCGCACGGCTGGTTTGAGCAGGTTGACGCGAACAACGACAAGTGGACGTGGCACGGCGACTGGAGCCTGGAAGACACGGGGTTTCCCGTGCTGGGCTACGACGTGAACCATGATGGCAAGCTTGATCTGATTTTTGGTCAGGGCCATGGGTATGGTTTGTACTGGCTGGAGCAGGCCGGCGCGCCGGGACATCCCCAGTGGGTTCGTCACACGATCGATGAATCCTTCTCCCAGTCGCACGCGCTTGCGCTGATCGATCTGGATGACGATGGCATTCCCGAGCTGGTGACTGGCAAGCGATATCGAGGGCACGGGGGCAACGATCCAGGGTCGTACGATCCGAACGTGGTGTACGCATACCGCCTGCCGACGACGGCCCAATTGGCGGCGGCCGGCGGAACGCATGACCCGCAGTTTGAGCGGATCGCCGTTTCCGTCAACGGAACAGCCACAATCGGCACGCAGGTGGTCGCCGCCGACTTCGATCATGACGGAGACATGGATTTTGCGACGGCAGGCAAGCTTGGCGTTCACGTGTTCGAAAATCTGAAGGTGGATCGTACCCCGCCAGCTGTACGTGAAAGCACGCAGCCTTTGAACCGTGCGTGGCCCTTTCCGGGCGAAGGGCAGGAAATCCCGCAGGAAGATGGACCGGCGGTGCGCTAGGCTGTATTAGTCGCTGGTTGTCTTTATTGTCCAGGTCGCAAGGATTAGGAGGATCGCCCAATCTTTAAGTAGTTACCATCAGCATGTTTTCCGCCACTTATGCACTGCTTTTGGTGAGTATGACAAGGCAACGCCCTTTGAGTAAGTTGCTTTGCGCCAGAGTAAAGGAGTAGTCCCCATAACTCTGGCTGTCAGGCGCTGTGACGTGGGTCGATGCGGCGCCGTCGCCGGAGGTGAAGTCCACAATGGTGCCGGCGGAGGGGGGGTGACATAGGCAAAGTTGCCGCTTGCCGGATCGATGCCGATGACCGTGGTGTACACCCTGTCATTGGTCCACACCCGCCCGTGTTATTGACAAGATGGACCCCGAGAAGGCCGCGGTAGATCCATCTTCGACGTTTGACTTCTATGGATAAACAACAGTCATAGGACGGGTTCTTTCAGCCACTTGCACTCGAAGGCACGTCTATTCTTTGAATTACACCTAAATTTCTCTCCCAACATGGTGTATGGTTCTGCTGACCCCCGATTCAACGTTTTAGGTGTAGCCGCCATTCTCAGGAGAGTGCGATGTATCGGCTTGAACTTGTCATCTTTCTACTTTCGTTTCTGCCGTTTTTGATGGCCTGCATCTTTGCGGTGGTAGTTGCGCCGCGGCGGCAGCAGAACATGAGCGCATCGCTGCAGGCGGCGGAGCAGCCGTTGCCACTGAGCGAGGGCAAGAACGATCCGGAGATCACCTTTTCTATCCGGGCTGGGCGCGACAGGGTGGAGAAGGACTTCGATTCACTTTACAGCTATCGCCTGCTGGTGCCCGCGCTGCTGCTGAGCGTGCTGTACTGGATTGGATTTTCGCTCGGCCTCTCCACGCAGGTGCCGCTGCAATATCACGGCTTTTTGTGTCGCCCAATCGGCGATCCGTTCCATGTAAAAGCTTGGCTGGGCAATCCATCGTTTGCGGTAATGGGCGCATACACGTTTAACACCGGCCTGCTGGTACGGCGCGCGTTCATGGCGGACTTTACCAAGAACGTGATGTGGGCGTGCCTGAACCGGCTGGTGATCTCGGTAGGTTTTTCGATCCTGCTGTACGCGCTGCCAGGAGAATGGCTGCAGGCGCATTTGAAAGCGGGGCACTCGCTCTCGTTTGCCATCGCGTTCTTTCCCCAGGTGTTCTTCACCTTTCTACGCAAGCAAACACGCAATGCATTGGGAGGTAGCAATGAGACAACGGAGCTGGAGATCCAATTAATTCAAGGCATTGACGTCTGGAAGGAAGAGCGACTGGAAGAGGAGGGCATCGAAAGCGTGCAAAACATGGCGACAATGGACATCTTCGGTCTGCTGCCGAAGGTGCACTACCCGTTGCGTACTATCGTGGACTGGATGGACCAGGCGATTTTCATTCAGCGTTTTCCTTATGCCTACAAGGAAATGCAGAAGGCGGGATACCCGTTGAGCGCAATTCGCATGGGGCATATCGGTGACGAAATCCATCCGGATCCGGCACTGCTCGCACACCTGTCACAGGTGTCGGGTATCGTGGCTCCGGTAATGCAGGAGACACTGCTGGAATTTGCCAACGATGCGCAGGTCCGCATACTGGACAGGCTCTGGCGGTCTGGTGCGATCTCAGAATAAGTTTGCTCGCCTGAATATTCCTGAAGGACAAATTGTAAAGACAGCCAAGGGCGTCTGCTTCATCGCTTCCTCCCGCCCGCGTTAGCCGTCAGCAGCCGCTATGCTAGCGCGACCATACACGGACCGCCTTCCATAAAAAGCGGCGTGTACCGCGAATTCTCATTGATATTGACCGATCGTCCGCAGGCTCTGCCGCCGCTTGTGTCGCATCGGTGCCGGTTGGCGCAGTAGTGGCCCGGCTTTGCTCCACGCGCATCTCTATCGGCTCCGGCCTGGCTTGCGGAGTTGCTGTTCGTGCTTCGGACGCAGCGCGGTAGCTCTGCGCCGTTAGAAACTCCGACGGTTGCAGCGACACACGCACCGCTTCCGTTGTTCGAAAGCGTGCCATCCAACGCCCCGTTGAGTCGGTGTATACCGTCTGATTTCCGGCCGCGACTGCCGCTCCTGCAAGCGGCACAGTCCCTGTACGTACGATGCCCTCCAGCTTGTATTTGGGCAGCGAAAGAGTGCGGTGAAAAGCTTGCGTGTCTGACCCAAGGCCACCGCCTTCGTAGTCGTTCAGAGTCCCCGCGTACACGGGAGACAAACCGCTTGCACCCACCCGCGTCAGCACTGCCTCTGAATCACGCACATGCAGTCGCAACGACACGGCGAGCACCCGGTGGAACCCGGTCTGTGGCCCGAACGGCAGATAGGTCTCTGAATGCGACACCTGCACAGCACCCCAGTTGGTTTCAAACACGCCACCCATGTCGAACGTGGGTGAACCAGCGCCCAGCCGGATACCCTCGCGTAGCTGCATGTGCCGCCAAACCTTCTGCTCCGTATCGCATTGCAGGCTGGTCTTACTTCCATTCGTCGTGCTGGCCTGGTACAGCACCGTCGTTTGCACGCTCCATCGCTGCCGGTGCCATCCTTCCAGCCAGGCCACGCCGTTGTTCCTCGCCATGGTGTCACCGGAAGTAAGCAGCCTTAGCCCGGTCTGTAAGCTTTTTGCATGCACCGTCAGGCCGCCTTCCCAAAGCACCGACCGGTTATTTGGCACTCCTGTGACTACCGGTGCGGCATACTCGAAACGCGATCCATCTGCCGACACCCGCTCACCAAAATGCTTCGACACCGACGCGTTTATCCCGATCTGCTCCGCAGGCGAAGTGCCCAGTTGCGTGGGCTGCAACATCTGTAAATGTCCGCTTGTGTCGGTCATGTCCACGCGCCAGGATCGGCCCTCGTGACGCAGGGCAGCACGCACTACCAGCTTGCCATCTGTCCATCCCTGGGTCATGGCTACCAAGGTCTTCGTTGTCGGTGTAATAGACACTGAATTCAGCAAGAGGCTTCCCTGCCCGTGCGCCAGCAGGGTCTGCCAGTGTATAGCGCTTAGCCGCGCCTGCAGGTTCGCGCCCACCACCATCCCTTTTGGCACCAGTGTCGACACGGAACTATTGCCCCGGCTTTGGCCGCCCATGCCGACGAACAGAGTCGATGCGGCACCCGCGGCTTGAACCTGTAACAGTCCGCCACGCCCATACAACAAACGCTGCGTCTCGGATCCATCGGTCAGCAATTCCGTCGAAGCAGTCGTATCGCCCAGCACCAGCCGTACCGGTCCGGAGGTAATGTCGCGCGCGACCCCTACCCGCACCTTGGACGATCCGTCGGCGCTGAACGAACCGAGACTGATGCGGCTTGCCGCCCCTGCCCCGTACACCACCAGGCTGCCACCCTGCGCATCGTCTGTGTTACTGCCGACACCGGAGATCTGCACCACCTGCGCATCGCCGCAACAGCCTGTGAGCAGTGCTAGCCGCATCACCATCAGCGTCCGGTAATACATCCCCCGATTCACGGCAGATTCCATATCATCGAAAGCTTTTCCAGCTTCACCCGCATCTCCGCCGGTCCTTCGCCCTTCGGCACGTTCATGTGAATCGTGTGTTTGCCTCCGGGCAGCAGAGGAAATCCCACACCGTCCGCTCTGGCTTTTCCATGCAGTACTTCCAGTTCATGCACGCGCGCCACCTCCGTCCCGAAGTTGCACAGCGTTGCCTGTACCTGGCCGCCCTTCACCTCTAACCCCTCCAGGTGCAGGTCGTCTTTCTGCACCGGATGCTTCGACAGCAAATACACCGTGTGTGGCAGGCTCAACACCACATTCATGCCCGCACGCTTAGGCAGCCCTGAAATATTTGAGTAGACCGTAAACCACGCCGGGTATGTTTCCGCGCTCGCCTTGTAATACACCGTGCGCCGCTGCTTTGGGGGCACGCGCAGGCTCGTTTGACTTAGTTCCAGGTGTATCCCCGCGTCCAGCGAACGAAACGATGCCATACCGTCAGGATCGATCGAAAAGCTGCGCCCTTCCACCGTCACGATCATCGGTAGGATGCTGTTGTTATCAATTTCAAAGCTGCCCTCAGACGCTGTGGTGTACTGCACCACAGCGGGGCTGACTGTCTGCGAGAAGGCCGTGGCTCCGCTCACAAAAAGCGACAGGATAACTAGAAGCTTCGTCATAACGCCTGCGCCTGCAGGTGCATGGTCCCGAGATATGTGTCAGCTTGCAAGTTGAGACCTGTCAGGTTTAGCGTCATTGCCATCGTGTCTGATCGAGACGACACCTCGTTCGCCACCGTCACCGATTGTGCGAACAGCTGCATCGCAGTTGCGGCCGTGGTAAACGGGCTGGTCGCATTGAAGCTCTGAGGTGAACCACTGTCGATTACTGCGGTAACAGCTGAAGTTGGGATCAGGCCACCGTTCAAGCTACCCGTAAGGGCATTCGCGGCACCGTCGAAAAAGGCATAAAGTCGAATCGTCACACCCGGGCTAAGGTTCCACGTTGACAGCACTGACAAAGCTTGCCCGACCGGTGCCGCATTGACCACACCGGGCGTCACCACACCGAAGATCACCGCCGGATTAGCAACGACGATCGTCAAGGAATTCAGCACGGTAGCCTGCAGCGAAACATCGACACGCGGTGACGTTACGGTACTCGCGTCCGCGTTCAGGCATAGGGGCAGAAAAAACAATCCTGCCAACAGGGAATATGATTTCTTAGTCACAGTTCAACTCCAGATATAGGGTCGATAACCCACATACGTTATCGCCACACGTCGAGACTTCTTGACGGGCTTAAGTCGGATATGCGTCACAAATCCCAAATTTGTGTTGCATACCGTACAGAGCTGCAGCGTTCATCGCGAGCAGGCTGAGAACATCCCTATGCTGCGTGCCATTCCACATGCCTTGCAGTTCTCACGCGCAATCGGGCATCCTGCAAACACGGTCCTGCATGAACTGGGCAGCGTCTAAAGACGACAACGGAACAGGTGTGACACACTTTCTATCGTCAGAAAGCTTCTAAGAGCTATGACGACTGAACAGGATTTGGCATCTGGCGCAAAGCGCGTAGAGGCAATGGAACACGCGCAGTCCGGGCTCGAAACGCCCGTAAATGAATCGCGAACCGAGGCAGGGGACGAGAACGGCATGTCGGGTGGACCTGTCGACACGAAGCTTGGCACGGCAACATTAAGCATGTTCCAGCAGGGGAGTCGCGTCGCTGTACGTGTGGGTTCCGCTACGAACTCCTCAGAGCTCTATGAAGGTCTGTTTGAGGACGCCGCGGAAGCGAATGCCGCCATGCTCGATGCAGGCATACTCCGGCCCGGCCAGGTAAGCGATTCTGCAGATCCTGCGGGCAAGGGAATTGTTGTAGAGGGCCTGACGGCTCAACAGTTGGAAACCGCAGGCTTGAAACGACATATAAACGCCACGATCTAAGGTGCTTGTTCTATCGACGATTTCGGTAAGAACACAGGAGTAGGCCGCCTCTACAGACAGGCTTACTCCTGTGTCTTAATTCGCGTCGATGGGAGTGATGGCCATTCAACCGTAGGTTTAGTCGTGAGTGCCGCTGCTCAAATCAACCGCACCGTCCTCATTGGCGTAGGTGGTTTGACAAAAGCGGAATCCGACGATGGATCACTTCGGGTTAACGGCGAATCTTCACGACCGGAAGTTTTAAACGTTGGTTTCTGCGGCGAGTGGCGGCATCTCAATCGCCTTCGCTGGAGAGAATGTCATCGCCTCAGAAGCTTCGTTCTGACTTGCGCGCTGGACGGTATCGGCCTCGAGAAAGATATGTTTCACAGCAGGGTAGCGGGAGCGGATTTCGTCTTCGATGTGGTCGATGCAGAGTTCGACTTCCTTGCTGCTGGTGCCCCTTTTAAATTGCAGGGTCATGGCAAGAAGGGCCTCATGCGCACCGAAGAACGTGGTGAACGGGTAACCGCTGCGTTCCACCGCCGTTTCTGCACAGGCAAGACTGCTGATGTCTCGCGGGTCGCGTCGGAAGCCGTGTCTAGGCAGAGCAGGTCGGAACACGGTTGAATGCCGGCGACCTTGGGGTGACGACCGGTGCGCGCCTCAAAGCGGAATCGCTCCCGCGTTCTCTCGCAAAAAGGTGCCTCCGGGTACGCCAGTACAAACCAGGGGGCGGCGTTGCCAATCGCCTTTTCCGCGATACCCCCGACGTAGTAGGCGGACGAGCCCAGGTCACACAGGATGATGGCAGATGCCCGCCAGAACGACACAAACGCGAGCATGACCGTGACGGGAACGACAAAGGTGTCGAGGCTGGCAGCAGGCGCGCGCGGAACGGGTTGAGAGGAAGCGTATTTACTCGGCACGATTTTGCAACCCATTTCTCAAGACACCGGCATTCAGCCGTCAATTTTGCAGGCAGGGACTTACGCGCCACTGTTGCAGTTGCGTGGTGTTGAGCGGTCTCAGCAGGTCGATCGGCTGGTCGCCGATGTCACCCGTGTGGAGCCAGCGATTCTGATCGGCTTGCGCGATGACGACCGGAACGCGATCGGCGATGCGCTGCAACCCGGCTTCGGCCGGTGTGGTTACCACTGCGAACGTTTCAACGGTGTGCCCATTCTCGTTCTCCCATATTTCCCAGACGCCGGCCAGGCCGAATACATTGCCGGAGGCGAGAGCCAGGGAGCAGGCACCTTCTTTATGCTCCAGCCCATGCTGCAGGTCGGTTACATGGTCGGCCGGGATGAGGCAGCGGCGGCGGCGAAAGGCGCTGCGAAAGCATGAGGAACAGGTAAGGCTTTCCGCGTGGGCCTGCTCACGAGTCTCGGCCCCGTCTTCATCGTGGGCGTACGCGGGAATCAAGCCCTGCCGCATCCAGACGACCTCACGCGCGCCCAGACGGTTGAGCCGCAGGATCGGGTAATGACGATGGCTAAAGGCTGTGCCTTGAAGCCTCTGGTCGGCTATGGAGATGGCGGGCAGCTGAGCCCAGTTGAAAAGGCGCTGCTTGTCGAGGGCGAGTTCGAAGCTGGGATGTGTCATCATTCTCCAAAACGGCCCGCACGAGGCTGGGCATGCTTACGGGCTGGGGCGGGGCGAACGCGGCCTGTTTCGCTCGTTCGGTGGCGACAGTTACGCCAAGCTCAATGTGCCGGCAGGCTTGACCGAACGCGAACAGAAGCGATCCACTCTGTAAGTGTGACCGAACAACCCATGCTCTGATTCAAACGCGCTCCGCATAAGAAATGCATAAGAGCTCGTGGCTGACTCCCTGCTTGGAACTTCACGATTCGTTGTACTCAGCCCAAAACAGCAACGCGTGAGAAACGTGTGAATGCATCAACGGCCATCCGGAGGCCGCTCAATCGGCTAGCGAAAGGCTAGCGATTGTCTGGTTCGTCTGCGACTAGACGGACGTCTGGGCGGGATAGAGGTGCAAACGAATTTTCAAAAAATCTGCGACGTAATCGAGAAAGCCCGGTGCGGCTGCGCTGCCGCGTGTCCCGGCCTTCCGTGCTGGTCGCGCTGGTCGCGCTCATCGCGGCCATGCCTTAGGTTGTTCCTGGGAAGATCGCCAGCAGATCGCTTAACGCCTGGACGTGTCGAAGACGGATTCCTCCAGATCGGTAAACAATTCGATGTGCAGCGACCGCACGGCGGCTACCGTCTCCGACTCGTTCACCAGCAGATTTTTACTGATGCGGTTCGCGCCCTGCGAGATCATTTTTAGGTCCAGGGTGCTGATGCAGGCAAGCGCGCGGGCGGAGATGCCGCTGTGCTGCCGCAGGTCACCCACCAGACAAATGAGCGCCTTTTACGGCGTGTTGTCGAGTGGTTATAGAACTTGGGTCTAACGATGATCCGCCCTAAAGCGAAATGGTGGGGGATCGACCATGGCCATATCTGGTAAAGCATCGGCAGACATGGCTGGAATGTCCTCCAAAGGCAGAACAGCTAATTGCTCCAGCACCGACATGGCAGCATCCACGCAATTGGGGTCGAGCCGACGGGTGTCGTGCGCAAGCTGCCGCTGAATTTCCGCAGGGGAAAGTTCCTGGCGGTACGGTCGGCTCTCCATCAAAGCGCTAAAAATATCAGCTACGATAAGAATGCGCGACTCGACAGAGAGTTGCGAAGCGGCAAGGTGAAAGGGATAGCCGCTACCATCGAGCTTCTCGTGATGCTGTCCGGCCAAGGCCGCAATCTCGCCAAAGGCGTGAACACGGGAAAGAATCTGCTGGCTAAGCAACGGGTGCTGATGCATGACAGACAATTCCTTGACCGACAGCGGCCCTGGCTTATCAAGAATAGTGTTGGGCACGCCGAGCATGCCGACGTCGTGCAGCAGGGCGGCGCGACGGACAACGTCTACGCGGTCCGGCGCAAGCCCCATAGCGTGGCTGATGAGCACGGCCATTTCAGTCGTAGCCACCGAATGGCGGAACATAAAAGGACTTTTTGCGTCGACGACATCCGCAAAGCCGCTGCAAACAAGATCGATGTCGAAGCCGGCAAGAGTTGTGGCACTGCCCGGGTCGAACGCGAGCACGGCGGATTGAAGCGATCCAGGGTCGCTACTTGGCAGGCACTGAGCCCAGAGATCCCCTTGCCGGTGCAGGCTTTCTGCCGCACGAACCAGGTCCGGGTCGTACCAGGTGCCGGAACGCTGCCTGAGTAGATCGATCGCCCTGGCGGGACCGAACTCGCTGCAAAACAGGTCAAGGTGCTGTGCCACTGCGCAAATGCGACCCAGAAGAGGAATGTCCTGGGAGACCAGGTGGTCGGGGAGACCGCGACCGTTCCAGTGTTCGTCGAGCGAATACACCGCAGCGCAGGTATCGATACTCATCCCCAGCTTGTGAAGGATGACAGCACCTCGCTCGCATCGAGCCTCAATGACCTCCGCGGTAAGATCACCGGGCCTGCGAATCATGCGAAAAGTCTGGCGGAGTCGATCCCAAATGTTTGCCGAAGGCACGACGTTGTTCCACACAAAGGCGAGCGCCTCTGTATTGGGCTTGCCGAGCTTTTCCCGGTCGATTAACTTGAAGCGCTGCTTCACGACCTGGTCGTCGGCAGCAAATGCATCAGCCATGCGTGCCGAGTTGCTGCTGCACCCAATGTCTTTGAGCAGAAGCGCATAATACAAGTCGGCAAGCGCCTGGCCATGCAAGCCGACCTGCTGGCCCAAACGCATGCCCAGAAGGCAGGCCCGTACCGAGTGACCAGGGCGGGCACCCTCGGTCAGATCCAACGCAAAGGACAGCGCACTCAGAAGTTCGCCCAGTGTCACAGGCTGTGCGGTCGCGGAATTTGAGGAGGGCGTAAGAGGAGTATTCATGCGGACAAGAAGCAGCCCTCTAAGACTACGCCTTGAACCGATCGCAGTCCGTGTCCATCCGGAGAGGAACGCATGCTCAACTGCTCTGCTCACCTCGTGGTCGCAGCGGCCAGTGTCCAAAAAGAAACGGCCTGCCAAGGAAGCTGCGCCCGGTGAACAAAGACCGGAGCCTGTTAGCCGGCTGGGCGCGATATTAGTCACTCAGGAAAGCGGCGATATTCTGATTGAGAAACTTTTTGTCGGCGGGACTGGCGCCGGCACCAGCGGGATGCCCCCACAGCGATGGAATCGGCCTCAGGGTGCCATGCGGAATGAAAGCCGCTTCGTACTGCGCGTCTTCCAGTGGAAAGTAAAGATCGGTGGCTGAGGGCATATAAAGAAACGGCACCTTGATCGACCTGAGCGCTTGCTCGACATCACCGTTGAAATGGGTGGGCTTTCCGTCTACGAGCAAGGTATTGCCAACGTTATTGGACTCCCAGGTACGAGCCTGCAAGATATAGTTATTCGCATCGGCGCTAAATTGCTTTTTAAAGCTAAACATATACTGCTCAAAGGTAGTGCCGGGTGTTGAGGTTGTGCGCCAGAGTTCCTTACGCCACCATTGCTGAGAGTAGAGCCAGCCAGCCCACACCATGCCGAACGCTTCCAACCCTTTCTCTGGCTCGGTTTTGTAATTGCCGTTTTCATAGGCAGGGTCGGCAGTCAAAGCGGCTATCTGGCCTTCCAACCGAACAACTCCGTGGCCATAAGTCTTGGCAGTGCCGCTTGTCGCAACGGCTCTGTCCATGAAAGTCGGATAGCTGACCGCCCACTGGAAGGCCTGCTGCGCACCCATCGAGAAACCAATGACCGCGCGCAGATGCTGGATGTGCAACTCCTCGGTAAGGAGTTGGTGCACGGCGTTGACGTTATCGCGGATAGTCATGATCGGGAAGCGCGGCCCGTCGAATGGCGGGGGCGTATTCGATGGAGACGAGCTGCGACCGTTGCCGAAGAGCTCGGAAGTAATCAGGAAGAGTTTCGAGGGATCGAGCGCGCCCTCCGGGTAGGCGGCAGACCTCATCAGGAACTGGTAACCAGTCAGGTTTGCCATATAGTGCGAGGGGAGCAATACAGCATTGGAGCGGTCGGCATCGAGCTTGCCGGTTGTACCGTAAACAATGTGGGCCTCGGGCAAAACAACGCCGGACTCAGTCCGAAAATTGTGCAGGACAAACTCGTGACGCTCCGGCATCTGCGCCGTTGCCTTGGCAGAAGACTGGCTGAAAACCGGGACGTTGACAGACAAGGCAAGCAAGAGGATGAGACGACGCATGTTCAGAGAATATGCTGACTTCGACCGATCGGTGCAAATGCACTCTCCAGCAGCAAACACGGGCTTTTCCGCCAAAGTCTATGACGTTGTAAGCCCGGCTGGTCGAGGTCGTCCTACCTGCGATGCCGGTCCAAAGTTCACCTTTCGCGAACGACCAATTTCTGCAGGATCACGCTGACGGCTAAGACGTGAAGTCGCGTTCTCATCAGTAGTGTAGGTAATCAGCCGTGCTTTGCAGGCCCTAACTGACCACTGCCGCGTTCTTAGAAAGATGCAACCCGACTAATGGCAGAAACGCTCATCAGCCCAGTTGAAGGGAGCGGAGCTTCTGCGGGTACGGAGCAGGTAGATGTTCCGTCGCTCGAAGAGCATCGAGTAAGGATCGCTGCTTTTGCTAAGAAGATTGACGGAAACATATTTAGTTGCAACGGCACTCGGAGTATCCGGAATAATCATGCTCAGCCAGCAGATTAGTAGCGGCAGGGCGCGAGCCTTTTAAAGGCTTGTTCAAGGTTGATGCGTTCCTGATCAACTTGTCCGGGACGGTGAACAGACCGCGTGGCCTCTCTAGTGGCCACTAAGCACCCCGTTGCGTCTTATACCAGTGGAGAAAAGTCGGTGAGCTTCATCAAGGTGTGTTCCTGGCTTACGACGAAGTGTCCATCTTTCTCGGTTGCGGCTTTCAGGGCAATCCATTCGGGGTCGGCACCAAACCTGGCCCAACTTGCTGTGGCTGCGTCGCGGCTGTGATGTCTCAGGATGTAGATCAGGGTTCCACCACCACCCGGCATCAGAGCCGGGCCTTCTGTTGCGACCCAGTAAGCGACCGGCTGCATGCCATGCCGCTTGAAGATTGCGATTTCCTTGGTGCGGAAGCGGTCCAGTATTTTCGGCTGCATGCCAGGGTACAGGTGGTAGGTTCGCAACTCAAAAACAGTGTCGGGACCCATGCCGCCGTCAGACGCAACGCTCTGGGCGTGAGCGATGTGACTGGAAAATGACGGAAACAAGGCTGCCGCGCCCAGGCTTTTCACAATATTGCGTCGACCAGTAAAGTTCATACTCGGAATCCTTCGATGAAGCCACCTGCAAAGAACTATTTGCGTTCTGATGCACCCGACTTGAGCCGAGCGACAGAAAATTGGCGTCTACGAATCAGAACCTACACGCAATACCTGATGGCGGGCAATCATCGCGATTCTCTATCGTCAAGCCCCGCGCCCATTTACGCGTCGCGCTTGTTTCAAATCTGCCAGAACTCCTGGCTTGGTGCATGGAATGCCGGCTGTACGATCTCACCACATCCAGCAGAGACCCGCCATTGATGCAGCAGGGGCACTCGCCCATGCTGCCGCCGAATGGAATGTGCTGGAACGCAGGTTCGATACATCGTCGTGTGACGATGGAGAGCACGCGTCCATGTGCAAAGCTCCGGCCTCGCAGGGCTTCCTGAAGGCCTTCTCTTAAGCAGTCAGGCGACGTTTGAGAATACCAGCGATGCCGAGAACACCTGTACCCAGCAAAGCAAGGCTTGCTGGTTCCGGTGTCGCGGCCACCGCATCTCCGGTCACACGAAAGTTATCCGAAACACCCTGGCTTGTGTAGGCGGTTGTAGAAGAAGTCGTAAAGAACGCCTGTCCCCCCGTGTAGATGTTGTTACCCGTGACACCGGCAAACAATCCGTTTTCGTAGAAGTAATAGGTTGATCCTCCTGTCAGCGTCAGCGCCGGAGCGAAGCTGTAAAGCCCGCCTGCCGAACTTGCCGTCCCCAAAAGACCTGCGGTGGACGCATTGAGAGCGCCAGGCGTTCCTGTGTAAGCTGAAGAGAAAAGAAAGCCGGTACTTACAGCCAGGTTTTGACCTGATGTACCTAGAAATGCAAGCGTGATGTCGTCGTAACTGGAACCGGGTGTAACGACGAAGCTCTGGCCAACATACCCACTCAGGCCGCCGGCCATGCCAGCAGTATTGCTGGCAATCGTCGTCGCCGAACAAAGCATTGCGGAGGAGAGAATGCCTGGGGTTAAAAGAGCGAGTGACAAATGTAGATACATAGCGACCTCGAAGATGTGAGATAGAAGTACCTGATACAAGAACGACTGAATAATACAGCGCTAAAAGCGCACCTGTCGCGCAACCCGCCTCTGACTTCGTTCACTCCCCAAGCGTTCAGAAAACAATGCGCATCGACTACTTGCCAGCCTTCACAAGCTCAACATGGCGTGCGATGTGATCTTTAATCCAATGGGGATCCCACCACTCCTTCGCATCGATCTGGACGCCATCCAATTGCATCGCAAAGTGGATATGGTCACCACCGGCCATACCCGTCATGCCACTTAAGCCCATCACCTGACCACGTTGAACCGAGTCACCCTCATGCATGTCGATGCGGCTCAGATGGCCATAGATGGTTTGTAAGCCATACCCATGATCGACCACAATGCAGTTACCATAAATGCCCAGCGGGGCTGCCCAAACAATCCGGCCGTTGTTGGATGCTTCTACCCCGACATGCTGTGTCACTGCCAGGTCGTAGCCTAGGTGAACCTGCTCGTCAATTTTCTCGCCATGGTAGATGTAGCTGCGCACATCCGCAAAAGTTGCTTCAGCCGCAGAGTGGGCCTGCCGGGTAAAAGGCTCACTCCACAGGAAGTGGTCCGCAGTCTTTAGGCGAAGATCAGCAAGCGTTTTATTATTCGCCTGCCGCATTTGCGTATTGACCCTTCGGAATCGTTCCACTGGTGAGCCGGTGCCGTTAGTGTCCAGCTCTCCTAACACCTTCTGCATAAACGCATCAGAAATCTGGATCTGGTGCTGTGTATAAACCGGCTGCTCTTTTTTTGGAAAGAGCACTGTCAAGGGTGATGTCACATCCGCACCGGCGGCGTTCGATGCAAAAACAACCGGGGTCGTGCCCGCGGGCATGTTCCATGCAAAGGCGTACAGGGCAAACATCCCGGAGTTCCCTCCCGGCAGCGGCCATGCGCGGAAGATCTGATTCCCCACGCGGACTCCGGCAGACAGGTAAGGCCCCGTAACGGCCATCGTCGCGAGATCCGCCATACCGCGGTAGAGGTAGTGTTGGTCGGAGTCGGCGCTCACCATTGGAGGTTGAGTCACAACGTCAACTGGGCGTGCCCATCGCGTCGTGCCACCGAAAAGACCACCAGACTTGGCTTGGAGAATAAGCGTCGCATGGCCATCGCGGAGTTGCGGCGTGCTTGCTACACCGGCGGCAAAGTTCAACTCGGTATCGACAGTGCTGGCCGCAGCCGGCGCTCGCCAGACCGGATACTGGCTTCCGTTCTGCTCCAGCGTAGCGGTAAATTCGCGAAGGCCATGCACATCATGCACGTGCACTTTCACCGGCGTCGACTGCCCAACAGACGTGAGTGTCGCAGGCACCTCAATGGCGGGCTTGCTGCACCCCGCAAGAAGACCTAACAAAGGGAAGCACAACACAAGCTCAGACAGGGCAAAAGATGTTCGCACAACAACATCATAGAGCCGACGTTGTCGCACGGAGGTGTTCAGCGCGGGTGCGGCTTGGTCGGGTCGCGGGCGTTACCGGCTGGTCACTTGTCGCCGAAGCACCGTGCGTTTGTCATAAGCCTGCAAAACACTGCATTCACTCACATCCAGGGGCCATGAAACATTGCAGGTAACCGGCAGAATAACCTTGCGAGCAATTGCGGGACAGCGCTACAGCGCAAGCCGTTGCTCGATCTCCACCCTCAATGAAAGTGAGGGGAATCCGCAGTGCCGGCCGAAACTGTCGCGGCAAAGGTGCGCGCGCGTTGGAAGAGGACGGACCGCGCCTCTGCAAGCGAACGTTGCTCCACCTCGCTGAACATGCGGTCCGTCTGCAGCTGTGCGGTTGCACGCGTCAACTCAACCTGCAAAGCTGCCGGTGCGGGGCCGCCTGTAACGTGTCGCACTGCCACAAAGTGTTCGGGATCCAGGGCTTGCATCAGCACACCGATGTCTACATGCATGCCGTTGTTCGTCAATGTCTGCTGCATACTTTGTGCCAGCGTATGCGGGTCGTCATCCGCTGCCCTGTGCACGGCCGCCGAAACGATTGCGTGCGCCGATTGAAACGGCATGTCGATCTCACGCACCAGCGTGTCGGCCAGTTCTGTAACTGTAAGAAACGCCCGGCTCGCACGTTGCCGCATCTGGACGGTGTTGAATGTCACACCTTCCAGGATGCCGGTCATCAGTGTCGTTGCACGGTCCGCGTCTACGAATGCCAACTCCACCAGCGGCTGCAGCGTGTCTTCCCCATCGTTCATGTCTGCAAAAGGCGTGTTATGCAGGGCGGTAAGGACGCCTTGCGCCTCCGTCATGGAGCGTGATGCCAGCACGCGCACATGCTCAAGCGCGACGGGGTTGCGCTTCTGCGGCATAATGCTGCTGATTTGCACGTAAGCATCGCTCAGGCACAGAAACCCGAATTCGGCAGTGGACCAGAGCAGCATCTCCTGCGTAAAACGGCCAAGGGAAAGCATGGAAGTGGAGAGTACGCCGCAAGCTTCCGAAAGGTAATCGACAGCAGCAATGGCACCGTAGCTATTCACAACGAGCCCGCGAAAACCAAGTGCTTCAGCGGTCGCATGACGGTCGATAGGAAAGCCGGTGGTCGTAATCGCGCAGGCACCGAGCGGCGAACGGTTCACACGCGGAAAGCAGGCCACAAGACGCTCATGGTCACGTTCAAGCACCTCCACATATGCCATCAGGAAATGACCGAGGGTCGTGGGTTGGGCCGGCTGGTTGTGTGTATAGGCCGGCATCACGGCGTCGCGGTGTTCCGCGACCAGCCGTATCAGCACGCCACGCAGGGCGGTATTGCACGTTGCTGCGCGCAGCAACCGGTCTCGCAGCACCATGCGATACATGGTCATGTCCAGATCGTTTCTAGACCGTGCTGTGTGGATGCGTCCCGCATCCTCCGCGCCCAGCACCATCGCAAGTTCGCGCTCCACAAGGAAGAACAGATCTTCAACCGTGCCGTCGTACACAAAGACCGCAAGTGCGGCGAGGTCGAGATGGCAAATTGCGTGGAGGCAACGCCCAGCACAATCGGCAGGCACAATATCCTGTTGCGCCAGCATAAGCACATGCGCAAGGTGGACATCGATCATCGGCTTCAAAAACAACCGCTGTGCATCGGCAAACACCTGGCGCAATACCGTTTCGCGATACACCGGTGCGGGAAATTGCATTCCCTCCTGATCACTCATACTTTGACCCGACGGCACTGCCGCTGCAAACGATGCGAAACCGGTCAAAACTCAAGACGCGCACCGAACTGCAGAATGCGGGATTCCAGCACGGAACTGGTGGGTACAAGGCTAGGCTGGGCAGTCACCACTCCCGCGCCATTCACCGTCGCGGTGGTGTTGATGCTGGTAACGTTGCTGCGGTTCAAAACGTTGTTGGCCTCCACAAAAATCTCCGGCTGCAGTCGCTCAAAAATGGTCGCGAACGTGCGCGTGTACCGCAGGTCAGCCTGCACGACTACTGGCGCACGCAGCGTGTTGCGCGCCACAAACAGCGGCCTCTGCTGTCCCGCAGAGAGCGTGTCGCCGTTCAACGTAGTACCCGTAACTTCGTTCTGCTCGTCGCCGCTGATCGCACTTACCAGCACCGCCAGGTTGTTGTTTGTAAAAATACCGTTCACGTACTTATTGTCGAAGTGTGTTACGGGGATGTACACCGTCGAAAGATTGAACGCGTTGGGCCGATTGATCGAGCTGTTGCCGCGGTCGCGCTTGCGGTTCGTCGGGTCTTCGATCAGATTCGAGAACTCGTACGTGTTCGCTTCCGGCGTGTCGCCGATGCTGTGCGACCACGTGTAGTTCGCCGACGTCGTAAGCCCCTCGGAGAGGCGATGAGAATAGCTGACGATCAGCGCGCTGTAGCTTGTGTTGGAGCCTATGTCGATGAATCGAATATTGTTGAACGCCGTATTTGCGCGGGTTGCCGGTGTGTTCGCGCTGCTGAACACGGGCCGCCCATCTGCCAGCGTGCCCACAGGATTGATGAGATTGCTGTTACGCAGGAACTGCAGATTGCGACCGTTTGTCAGCACATAGCCCAGCGTCAACGTGTCGTTCTTCGCCAGTTGCTGCTCCACCTGCAGGTTGAAGTTCCAGGTGTACTCGTTCTTGAACCGTGAGGTGAGTGCGGTGGGCGTGCCGGCGGGCAGGTTTGTTGCCGTCGCGCTGAAAGTGCCCGGAAACGCCGGCGCCCCCGCAGCCGTGGAAGCGATCGTCGCAATCAGGTTGCCGGTGTTCGTGAGGCCGTTCGCATACAGCGGATTGAAAAAGCTGTTGGTCGGCGTTGCCTCGTAAAAAATGCCGCCGCTCAGGCGCACCACCGTGGTGGGTATCGGTGTGTAAGCGAAACCGAGGCGCGGCGCAAAGTCCCCCATAGGTGTGCCAAAGCTGCGAGTCTCCGCCAGCGGC
>CAXTJO010000019.1:0-13598 GCA_964244665.1 uncultured Terriglobus sp. | reverse complement strand
CCCACTCGGGGTGCGCGTTCGCGATCCCGTTCGGCGAGCGGTACTGGTCGTAACGCACGCCGTATTGGGCCGTCAGCTTGCGCGTGATCTGCCAGGTATCCTGCCCAAAAAAGCTGAAGAACACAGTCTGGTATCCGGCACCGGGCCTGCCGATGGACGCGGTGAAATTGGTGTACGCCAGCGGGTTCACACCTGTCACCGCCTGCCGGTACGCGGCAAGGTTGGCAAAGTTGTATTGCGTGTACACATCCTGCAACTGCGTGTCGTTGTTTTTTTGCAGGCCCGTGCCGAACTTGAACGAGTGACCACCGCGGATAAGCGTGACATTGTCATTGAACGACGGGATCTTCTCCTGGAACTTGTCGCCAGCGCCGTTTGTGCCGCCAAAGCCGTTTGTTACGCCCGAGATGACGATGATGGGACCGGTGCCCGTACTGGGACCGGCAAAGTGCTGCTGGTTACGATACGGCCAGGAGCCGCGAAACTCATTAAGAACAGTAGGCTTGAACGCGGTGACGAGCTGCGCACCGATGATGTGGGCGCGGTCGCGGAAGTCGGATTCTGCACTGAGCTCGTACAGGCCACCCACATTGGTGTTGTACGGATAATTGTTGCGAAAGTAGTTATAGCGCACGAAGCCGTTGTTCTTCGCGTTGATCGTGAAGTCGCCGCGCACATCGACCCACTGCGCGCGCTGCACCTGTGGCGCCACGTTAAAGTCGCTCGCCGGTACACCGAGTGACACAAGCGCCGCCTGGTTTGCGCCGGTCACGGTGTTGGCCTGCGGGTTGGCACGTTTCAACTTTTCATACGCGCCAAACAGAAAGAACCGGTTATGCAGAACCGGCCCACCCAGCCGCGCGACATAGTCATCCACATGCAGATCGGGCTTGGGTTTGAAGTTGGCGGCACCCGGTGTGCAGTTCTGCAGCAACGGGCAACTGCTTGCCGCTTTCGGCCGCCAGATGTACTGCGCTGCCCCATGCAGCGTGTTCGTACCTGCCGGCGTAATCGCGTTGTAGATGACGCCGGCGGTGTTGCCGAACTCCGGTGTAAATGCGTTTGAAATGGTCTGCACTGTATCCGTATAGCTGTCGGAGATGGCGAACAGGCGCAAACCATACCGGTCGCTCTCGGTATCCACCATGCCGTCTAATTGGTAGTTCACCCGGTCCACCAGTCCATTTGTATTGACAGTACGGGGAATGCCGTTTTCCGCATTCGGGTGGCCAGACACACCGGGCTGAAAAAGAATGAAGTTGTACGGGTTGCGCGACGTCAGTGGCAGGTTCTGCGTCTCCTGTGTCGTGATCGTGCGGCTCAGGTCCGTGCGCGTCGTCTCCAGTATGGGCGCATCGCTCGTCACCTGAACTTCTGTCGCAACCGTGCCGGGCTGAAGCGCTTCATCGACCGACAGGTCGGTCCCGGCGTCCAGATGCACGCCGCTCTTCGTCAGGGGCGCAAATGATCCAGCGCTCGCCGAGACGGAGTAGTTGCCAAGCGGCAAATTAGGCGCAAGATACCGGCCGTCGGAATCGGTCGCAAGCGTGCGGGAAAACCCGTTTTGAAGATTGGTCACCGTCACGGTCGCGTTGGGTACGGGTGCGCCGGTGCCATCGGTAATTTGCCCGCGCAGCGTGCCATTGATTGAGGCACCCTGTCCGAAAAGCATGGGTGCCACTGCCGCCAGGGCGAGTAAGGACACAGTGCGGAGCGTGTTGCTCATAAGAACTCTCCTGAAGATGATCCGGTGCGCTTGCTTGTTCTTGGCACCTCGACGCCAGCAGTGCTGTTGAGTCGAGGACGTCTTATCTCTCATGGCCGGAACACTGGGCCATTCACATCCGGCGTACGCGTTGGGGTCAACAGAGAAGCCGGGCGTCAGCCGTGGCCAATGCCACCGAGACCGCGCCAAAAAGCTGCGCCTGCGTGCCAAGGGTCGACGACCGCAGTGCCGGGAGTGAGAAGTCACTGTCCTGCAGCAGAGCCGTTGTAGTACGGCACAGCGCCGGGTGCGAGCCGACTCCACCACCCAGGACGATCATCTGCGGATTGAACAGGGCTGCAACTGTCTCCACGGCAGTGGCAAGCGTGCGTGCCACTGCATGCAACACCTCGCCGGCAACCCTGTGACCCTGTTCCGCCAGGTCGAAAATCTGGGTAGGACGCAGATTCGGCTCGGCAACGGCCTGCTCGCGCCGTGTCAGCAAGCGCCACATCGCTTCAATGCCATCGCCACCGATCGCCTGCTCGAGTTGCCCTGTATCCGCCATGCGAAGCGCCTGCCGCGGACGGCCAGGTACCGGTAAGTACCCAATCTCGCCGGCGGACCATGTCACTCCGTGATAAAGCGCGCCGCGCAGAAAAACTCCCGCGCCGACCCCGGTGCCGATCGCCAAAAACAGAAAGTCATCGACGCCCCGTGCAACCCCTTTCGACCATTCGCCCAGGGCCGCAAGGTTGGTATCGTTTTCGATGGTGGCCGTCAGTTGCAACTCCTGTTCCACCAGCGTGCGCAGCGGAATATTCGACCAGCCGTCAAGGTTCGGCGCGGCAAGCACCACGCCCCGCTCGACATCCGTAATGCCGGGGGCACCCACCGTAATATGGTGAACACACGCCTCTGTGCCACGCTTCTGCAGCATCTCGCGAAATCCCAACGCCATAAGTCGGACGACCGCAGCGGGCGTTTTCTGTCGGTCCTCCAGCTCCGTTGCCCACTGCTCCACAGGGGAGCCGCTCAAGTCCGCAAGCATCATCCGCAGCCGCGTACCCCCAAGGTCGGCAGCAGCGACAAAGGAATGACCCCCGTTCAGCGTCAGCAGCCCCGGCGGGCGGCCGCCAGATGACGCACCATCGCCGACGGCATGGATCAAACCCAGCCTGTTCAGCCGAGCGACAGCAGAGGAAACCGTAGTCGGCGACAGCCTGGATGCCCGTACTAAATCGGCCTGCGAACACGGCGTCCTGTCACGCAGCAGAGTGAGCAGCGTACGGCAGTTTGCCCCGCCCAACTGGGCCGGCCGCGCAGGCTTCTGTCCGTGTCCAGTTCTACCTGCGGCAACGGACGGTTTTCTAACGGCAGGTGTCCTGCCTGGAACCGCTCGACTAGGCATGTGCCTGCAAGTTTATACGGGACACGTAAGAAGTGCGAAGAAGGACCCTACCTGCAGAGACTGCAAACGCCGACCTGGCATCCTGCCAAGCTCCAGAAAACGACCGGGGGCACTCGGCAAGAGCTCCGACCCTGCGGTATGTCAGGACCCTACAGAAACTGGCGGAGAGTGGGGGATTCGAACCCCCGATAGAGCTTTTGGCCCTATAACGGTTTAGCAAACCGCCGCCTTCAGCCACTCGGCCAACTCTCCACGGCACCCCGGCCCACACCCGCGCCGGGCAGAACTCTGAAGCGACTCCGATTATAGCGGACGCGCGCGTACTCTCACCAGATTGCATCGATCTCGCCCCACTCCAACTCCTCTTCCGCCGCCTCCATCGCCTGCAGCAGCCGCACGGTCGCCGGGTCGGTCGCAACCCCTGCCAGAAACCATTTGGCCCGCATCAGCAGCCGCTTCCGGTCGTCCAGCCCGTTCAAACCGCCGTTCACACGCTTCGTAATGTCCAGCACATCGTCTTTGTCCGCCAACTCATTCAACTTACGCGTCTGCCAGAACCACACCGCCGCCTGCACCGCCAGCGTGGCATCCGTCCCGATCCGTGCCTCTGCATCGCCGCTGCAAAAATCCTGCCCGCAAAATTTCCCAAACGCCTCATAGTTCGCCCGCCCCGTCAGTTGAATCAACCCGCGCCCCTTGAACCGCGGCCCATCGCCCGCCTCTGTATTTCCCAGGTCCGCCCGCCCCTCATACGCCGCGCCGCTCGCAATCTCTTCCGTGTACCGCAGTTCGCCACTCTCATGCCCTACCTGCGCCAAAAAATGCGCCCGCCGCAGCATCGTCGTCATTCCCGCGCGCGCCATGCCTGCGACCAGCGGCGGAAAAAACCTCGCCACCACCGCGCCGCTCGCATGAACAAAAATGCCCTGGAGCTTCTCCGCCGTAAACCCCAGCACCATTCCCTGCTGCAGCGCCCGCAGCGTCGTTCCCTCCGGCGTCGCCACACCCGCCGCATCCTTGCCGCCCACCACCCCATGCTGAAACAGTTCGATAGCCGCCACCGTGTCCGGCCCGCATCGCCCATCCGCTACCATCGGCCCCAACGTCTGCGGCGAATTCAAATTCAGCAGCAACTGCACCGTCCGCACGTCATCCCGCCCGTTCGCCGCACCCCTGCCCACACTGCCTGCAATGCACATGCCGCCAGCATAGCCCACACTTCCGCCACCCACCCTGCAAACTGCGCCCGTCGCTTCACCGCTGCACGCCCGCCGCCTTTAAGCTGCTCTTAGCTGCTTTGGCTTTTCCAGCTTTTCTTAAACCATCATGACCAAACCCAACCGCCGCGGCCTGCGCCTGCTCCCGCTCCTCGCCGCCACCTACTTCATGGTCTCCGGCGGCCCCTACGGCCTTGAAGATGTCATCGGCTTCGCCGGCTACGGCCGCGCCCTCCTCATACTTCTCCTCGTCCCTCTTTTCTGGAGTCTTCCCACCGCCCTCATGCTCGGCGAACTCTCCGCCGCCATCCCCGCCGAAGGCGGCTTCTACGCCTGGGTGCGTCGCGCCCTCGGCCCCTTCTGGGGCTTTCAGGAGGCTTGGCTCTCCCTCACCGCCTCCGTCTTCGACATGGCCATCTATCCCACCACCTTCGTCCTCTACCTCCAGCACCTCGCGCCCACACTCGTCACCGGCCACCGCGCCCTCGCCCTCAAACTCGCCGTCGTCGCCCTCGCCACACTGTGGAACCTGCGCGGAGCTAACGCCGTCGGCCGCGGCTCCGTCTGGCTCTGGTTCATCGCCCTCTCACCGTTCGTCGCCCTCGTCTTCTTTGCTGCCTACACCGGTGCCCACACACCCCACGCCGACCTCGGACCACCCGCGCAGCTCAATCTCGGCTCCGCCATCCTCATCGCCATGTGGAACTACATGGGCTGGGACAACGCCACCACCATCGCCGCCGAAGTCGACAATCCCCAGCGCATCTACCCGCGCGCCATGCTCCTCGCCGCCGGCATGGTCATGCTCACCTACCTCATCCCCATCGCCGCCGTCGCCTGGGCCGGCATCCCGCCAGACCGCTTCTCCACCGGCGCCTGGGTCGACGCCGCCCGCATCCTCGGCGGACCCCTTCTCGCCGCCGCCGTCGTCCTCGCCGGATCGCTCGACAGCATGGGCACCTTCAACGCCCTCACCCTCTCCTACACCCGACTGCCCTACGCCATGGCCGTGGACGGCCTGCTCCCCCGCATCTTTACCCGCCGCCTCAGCAACGGCGTCCCCTGGGTCGCCCTCCTCGCCTGCGCCACCGGCTGGGCCCTCGCGCTCGGCCTCACCTTTGAGCGCCTCATCACCATCGACCTTCTGCTCTGGGGTCTCTCCCTCCTGCTCGAATTCGCCGCCCTCCTGCTCCTTCGCCTTCGCGAACCCGCACTCCCCCGGCCGTTCCGCATCCCCGGCCCGCTCTGGGTCGCCGCCGCCCTCGCCCTCGGCCCCACCGCCCTCATCCTCTTCGCCCTCTACACCGCCCGCACCGAACACGCCGCCGGCATGCCCGCCGCCCTCTTCGCTCTCCTCCTTGCCGCCTGCGGCCTTCCCCTCTATCTTCTCGCCCGCAAGCGGACTCCACCAACAGCATGACTCCAACCGAACGAGACAAAAGGAAATCAAAACCGAAGAGCCTCTTCTCGCGATGCCGCGGCACCGCCACCCTTCAACACACTCCGGCGCGTCCACGGCACCATCATCCCGCCCCAACGCAAAACGGAAGCCCACAGGCCTCCGTCTCACACCGGCACGGCCCACTTACTTCACCGCGGTCGCCGTGTACGCCTCCACCGATCGCCGAATCACCTCGCGCGCATACTCTGCATCGCGCCAGCCATGGATCTCCACCTTCTTGCCTTCCAGATCCTTGTATGTCGAAAAGAAATGCACAATCTCCTTCAACTTATGCGGATGAATCTGCTCATAACTCGTAATGTCGAAGTACCGCGGGTTCGCACACCCCACCGCCAGAATTTTCTCGTCCCCTTCGCCGCTGTCCACCATCATCATCACGCCGATGGGGCGTACCTCCTGCAGGCACCCCGGAAAGCTCGGCTCATCCACCAGCACCAGCACATCCAGCGGGTCGCCATCGTCCCCCAGCGTCGACGGTAAAAACCCATAGTCCCCCGGGTAATGCACCGGCGAATACAGATTCCGGTCCAGCTTGAATACATGCAACTTCTTGTCGTACTCGTACTTCATCTTGCCTTCAAGCGGAATCTCGATCACGACATTCACAACATCCGGCGCCTTCGCGCCCACCGGCAACTCCAGGTAATTGGGCATCCCACTCTCTTCTTGTCTCAGGATTCAGCCGGTCCAGCCTGCACACATCCACGCGACGTAACCGCCGCCACGCCGGAACCAACCTCCAGAGTCTATCCCGTCCCACCGCTGCCCCGTCAAAGCCGGCAACAACTTACACGGAAACTACCGCCACCTATAATCGACACATGCGCGCCCATGTCTACGTCACGCTCAAACCCACGGTGCTCGACGCCCAGGGTCAGACCATCGCCAACGCCCTCCGCCGTCTCCACCACCCCTCCGTGCAAGACGTCCGCCAGGGCAAATACTTCGTCCTCACCCTCGACAGCACCCTCGCCCCCGACGCCGCCCGCACCGAAGTCGAGCGCATCGCCGCCGACGTCCTCACCAACCCCGTCATCGAAGACTTCACCTACCGCATCGAGTAACTCCGGGAGCCGCGCCGTGCCCGACCGCCGCACCTTCCTCCAAACCGCTTCCGCCGCACTTCTGCCCCTGCACACACCACACTTCATGGCCTCTCAAGACCTACTCCCGCCACCCACTTCGATCCCCGTCGAAACCCTCCCCCAGCACTTCGACGTCGATCGAACCATCACCAACTTCGACAACGGCTACTGGGGCGTCATGCCCCGCCTCACCACCGACGCCTACCTCCGCAACATCGCCTACGTCAACCGCTTCAACTCCGTCTTCGCCCGCAATGCGATGCCGAACCACCCCCTCTTCGCGGAACTGCAAAGCGCCCGCGATAGCGTCGCCGGCCTCCTCCGCGTCCAGCCCGAAGAGATCGCCTTCACCCGTTCCGGCTCCGAAGGCCTGCAAAGCCTCCTCCTCAACTACCGTCACCTCAAGCCCGGCGACGCCGTTATCTTCTGCGACCTCGACTACGACAACACCATCGCCGCCCTCAACTACCTTCGCGACCACCGCGGCATCCAGCTCGCCCGTTTCACCATGCCCGAGCCCGCCTCCACCGCCAACATCCTCGCCGCCTACGACACGGTCCTCAAACAAACCCCAAACGCCAGGCTCCTTCTGCTCACCCACGTCTCCCATCGCACCGGCCTCATCCCGCCCGTCCGCGAAATCATCGGCATGGCCCGCGCCCGCGGCGTCGACACCATCCTCGATTCCGCCCACGCCATCGGCTGCCTCGACACCACGCCCGACAGCACCGGCGCCGACTTTATCGGCTGGTCCATGCACAAGTGGCTCGCCGCCCCCCTCGGCCTCGGCGCCGTCTACATCCGCAAATCCCGCATCCCCGACATCGACCTCAGCGTCGACAACCCCGACTACGCCCCCACCGACATCCGCGCCCGCATCCCCGTCGGCACCACCAACTTCGCCGCCGAGCTCACCGTCCCCGCCGCCGTCGCCTTTCACCGCGCCATCGGCCCCGCGCAAAAAGAAGCCCACCTCCGCGCCCTTCGCAACTCCTGGGTCGACCGCGCCCGCACCCTCCCCGGTCTCGACATCACCGTCCCCGCGGACCCCGCCCTTTCCTGCGCCATCACCAGCTTCCGCATCCGCAACATGCGCACCGAAGCCGATGCCAAACGCGTCGCCGACCGCCTCCTCACCCAGCACCGCATCCTCACCGTCGTTCGCACCGGCATCGCCGCCGGCCCCGCCCTCCGCATTACACCCGGCCTCTACACCACCCCCGCCGACATCGACGCCCTCGTCACCGCTCTCGAAGCCGAACACACCATGCTCACCTGATTACTCCCACACCCGAAGCCGCTCCAGCTTCTTCAAGCCGCTCTCGCTTCTTCCCTTTTGCATCCACAAACCCTCCATCCTCATCCAACCGCCCATCATGCGAATCGCCCGCGCCACCTTCGCCGCTCTCGTCGGATCGCTTCTTGCGCTCGGCCTCTATCTCGCGTGGTTTTTCAAGATCACCCATCACGATAGCCCGTGGAACGGCGCACCCGCCGGCTTCATCGTCCTTACGGGCCTCATCGCGGCCGTCTGCGGCTTCCTCGGCGGCTATCTCGGCGCTCTGCTCGCCCCCGCCACACCGCGCGGCACCGCAGATGCCATCGCCGCCCTCATCGCCGTCGCCGCCGCCTTTGCAGAAACCCATACCCCCGGCCAGCACCACTACGCCCAGGCCCTTGCCCTTCTCGTCGCCGCCCCCGCCGCCTACCTCGCCGGCCGCCTCCGCAAGCCCGCCCCCGCTTTCCTCGCCTAATCCAGCCAACCTGCAATACAGGCGTATGGGTGCCCCGTGTCCCGCCTCTGGGACATGGGCAGACGGAACCTCCCGGAGCCCCCAGCACCCCAACCGTTCCCGTCCACCAGCAGGCGCAGTGCTACCCTTCCCTCGCATGCACTCCCGCCGCCATTTCCTCGCCCAAGCCGCCGCAGCCTCCGCCACCCTCGCCCTCGCTCCTCTGGCCTCCGCGCAAACTCCCACCGCTACCCTCACCGTCGGCACCACCCCCGGCCCCACCGTCCCCCGCGACTTCATCGGCCTCTCCTACGAGGTCATGCAGCTTGAAGACCCCACCTTCTTCTCCCCTGCGAACGTCGGCCTCGTCCAGCAGTTCCGCAACCTCGCCCCCCACGGCATCCTCCGCCTCGGCGGCAACACCAGCGAGTTCTCCTGGTGGCAAGCCAACAGCACAGACACCCCGCCCGTCCGCGCCAAAGGCATCAAGGACGACGGCGAACCCGACCCCAACACCCTCTACGCCGTCACCCCTGCCGCCATCACCGCCCTTCGCGGCTTCCTCGACGCCACCGGCTGGACCTGCATCTACGGCCTCAACCTTGGCTACGGCACACCGGCAACCGACGTCGCCGAAGCCACCTTCGTCTCCACCACCCTCGGCCCCAAACTCCTCTCCTTTCAGCTCGGCAACGAGGTCGACCTCTTCTGGCGTCACCTCCGCGATAAAGCCACCTGGAACGTCGACACCTACCTCCAGAACTGGCTCACCATCGCCCGCGCCGTGCAAAAAGCCTGCCCCAGCGCCGCCTTCGGCATGCCCGACGTCGCCGCCGATGTCCACTGGCTCCCACAAATCGCCGACCGCTGGGCCGCCATCCCCGACAAGCCCCATGTCGTCGCCCTCAGCCACCACTATTACGTCGGCGGCCCGCCCTCCAACCCTCAGATGAACATCGCCGCCATCCTCCGGCACAGTAACACGGTCGACGAAGCCGCCCAGCTCGCCAACACCGCCGCCACCCGCATGGGCGTCAAAGTCCGCATGACCGAGGGCAACACCTGCTACCAGGCCGGCAAACCCGGCGTCAGCGACGTCTACGCCGCGGCTCTCTGGTCCGCCACTTATCTCTTCGAACTCATGCGCTTCGGCTATGCCGGGGTCAACCTCCACGGCGGCTCCGGCCATGCCACCGCCGTCTCCGTCGGCAATCGCTTCCGCGGCGAAGAGCTCATGCCCGACCCCACAGCTCCGCACCCCAAGCCCTTCTATACTCCCATCGCCAACGAAGGCACCCTCGCCGGCAGCGGCATCGACGGCAAACTCTCCCCCACCTACATCCTCGAACCCGTCGGCCAGGGCATGAAGTTCGCCGCCAGCTTTGCCGGCTGCACCGTCCTCCCAGCCACCCTCACCCAGTCCGGCGACCCGCTCAACGCCGTCGCCTACGCCGCCCGCCGGCCCGATGGCAAAACCCTCATCGCCATTCTCAACAAGGAAGCCTCAACGCCCCTCCAGATCACCGCGCCCCACTTCCAAACCCTCCAAACCCTCACCGGCCCCGCCCTCGACGCCCACACCGCCCAGGTCACCACCACCGTCCGCGAAACCATCAGCAAACGCACCGCTGCCGGCCAAACCTTCATCCTGCCGCCCCACACCGGCACCCTCCTTCTTCTGGCGTAACGTTTTGACAGAACGTTGGCGTAACGTTTTTGACATAACGTTGGCGTAACGCTCTGGCGTAACCATATGCAGCGCTGGCTCTCCCGCACCCTCCTCGCCCTCGTCCTGCTCCCCATCGCCGTCGTCGCCGTGGACCACCTCGTCTGGGCCACACGCGGCTATCCCACCCAGCACATGGACGTCAACGTCTTCACCGTCATGGAACTCAAAGGCAGCAAAGAGGACCTCGGCCAGCCCGACACCCAAACCCAAACCTGCGCCGTCCGCCTCATCTCCGACACAAGCATCCCGACATGCCTATGGCTCCGTCGGCATCTCGAAATCATCCACCGCTACTAGACTTTTTCGTCGTGGTAAAGCTCTGTCATTTCGACCGGAGCAGGACAGCTCTACCGTCCTGCGCAGTGGAGAAACCTGCTTTCTTCCCGGATCAACTACACCTGAAGGTAAACCGGTCGAGGTAGTGCCCGACAATCCAAACGGACAGGGCCCTTCGGAAGAGCAGGGCCTCAGCAGGTCATCAAAGCGAGCTTTTCAGGGCCAAAGGCCCGTTGCATAACAGCCTGGGCCAAAGGCCCAGGTAGGCAATCGCAGGAAGCATCAAGCGCTGAAGGCGCGGCGCAAGTATTCGCTGCACACCTGTCCAGGACACCAGCTAGACCTTTTTCGTCGAGGCATGACTCTGTCATTTCGACCGGAGCAGGACAGCTTACCGTCCTGCGCAGCGGAGAAACCTGCTTTCTTTCCGCACTGGAACTACAGCTACGGTAAACCGGTCGAGGTGGTGTCTGGTGGACCCGAACATGCTGGATTTTCGGATGGCACGACTTAATCAGTCCATAGCTATCTCAAGCAGCGGGGCTTTAGGCAATGTCTGCCGAATCCAAATGCATGGGGGTTTTTCGGAAGGGCAAGCCTTTAGCCCCTGAGGTCGGCTTTTGTCCCGTCGCCAAAGTATTTTCGGCAGACACTACCTGGCCCCTGAGGTCAGCTTTTTACCGCCGCAAAGAGCCAAAACCGATTCGGCAGACACTACAAATACCTACTGCGGTGTCGCCGCCCTGTCCACCTGCGTATTCGCCTTGTCCTGTTCCTTCGCTGCCTTCTTCACCGAACGCGACTTCAGCGCCTTCGCCTGCTGCTTATCTGCCTTGGCTTGCGCCTTGTACGCTGCCTTGTCTTGCCCGGTCGACAGCTTGGCCGCCTGCTTGTCCACGGTGTGATCGATCTTCGCCTGCGACTCCGCGATCTTACGCGCGTCCTGGTTATCTGTACTCTGCACCTGTGCCACTAGGGGCACACTCGAAAGGGTGGTAGCAATCGTCAGGGCTGCGACAAAACGCATACGCATTATTTTAATTCTCCTGCCCGTAAGATGGCATCTCGGCGCCCAGAGTCATCTCAGGTCACACCGGCAATGCCACGAGCAAAAAGGCCGAGTCTCACTCGGCCTCCTCATGCTCCTCCGCAGCCACGTTAGGGATGTGCCCCAAGCCAGCGCCGCGCACTGAACTCCGTCCCCACACTCGCCAGCAACAACGCCACGCTGATGGTAATTGCGCCGGCGACCCATCCACCCTCAATGTGTCCCCGCTGCATAAAGAAGTCCAGCACGCCAAACACCAGCACCAGCACCGCAGCCTCGGCAAAAAACGCCGAACACCGTCGCGCTCCAATGCTCGCCAGTTCCGGCCATGCCCTCTGCTGCCCGGCAGCCGCTCCACGCGGCACCAGCCTTAATCCTGCCGCGTTCGCCTTCTCTCCGAACGCACCGTCCGCAACACTCTCCGCAATTTTTTTGTGAAACATAACTACGTCCTAATACCGGCATTCGGCTACTCCCGTGGCACCGGCATATCTAAGTCTCTCCTTTTAAGAGACATACCGTCCAGTCAAAAACCCATGAATCCGGCAATATACAAAAAAGTACGCATAAGTCGCACCGGGATGCATACTTATGCAGACTTCCTCCGCACTTATGCAATACCTTCTCCGCCTGTTGCTCCATAAATCTCGCCAGTAATGTAACTTCCCTCCTGCGACGCCATCAACACATAAATTGGCGCAATCTCCACCGGCTGTCCCGGCCGCTTCAGCGGCACATTCTCCCCCAGCTTCGCCAGCTTCTCCGCGGGCTGTCCGCTCGGCTGAATCGGCGTCCAGAACGGCCCCGGTGCCACGCCGTTGATCCGTATTCCCTTGTCGCTCAGCTGCGGCGTCATGCCTTTCGTAAACGCCGCAATCGCCGCCTTCGTCATCGCATAATCCACAATGCCCCGGTTCGGCGAATACGCCTGGATCGACGTCGTATTGATGACGGACGACCCCGGCACCAGCAGCGGAATCGCCGCCTTCGTAATCCAGAACATCCCATACACATTCGTCTTCATCACCTTGTCGAAATCCGCCGTCGTCACCTCCAGCAAAGCCGTGTGCGACGTCATCGTCCCGGCGTTGTTTACCAACACATCCAGTCCGCCCAGCTTCCCATGGGCCTCCCTCACCAGCCGCTCGCAAAACGCTTCGTCGCTGATGTCCCCTGGAATCGCGAACGCCTTCACGCCTGCCGCCGTCAGCACCTTCATCACTTGGTCCGCATCCGGCTGCTCGCTCGGCAAGTAGCTGATCGCCACATCCGCACCCTCGCGTGCAAACGCGATCGCCACCGCCCGTCCAATGCCGCTGTCCGCACCCGTCACCAGCGCCTTGCGCCCCACCAGCTTCCCACTCCCCACATAACTCGTCTCCCCACAATCGGGCACCGGCACCATCGTCTTCTCCAGCCCCGGCTGCGCCTGCTGCTGCTTCACAAATGGCGGCTGCGGATACTGCGTTCTCGGGTCCTGCATCTTCAAACGGCTCTCGGACATGTCACACTCCTCTCCCCTTGGATGCCCTCCACCCCACTCCCGGCAGCGTGCCCCGCCGCACAGCGCACCCCTCACCGCAGTCCGCCCCGCAGACACTTTTTGGAACAGCACACCCCGCCCGCAACACCTTTCCCTTCGCGTAACCCCGCATCAGCCTTAAACTTCCTCCTATGTGTGGAATCGTCGGTTACATCGGCCCCAAGTCAGTCGTCCCCCTCATCGTTGAAGGTCTCCGCCGCCTCGAATACCGCGGCTACGACTCCGCCGGCATCGCCGTCGCCGGCAACCCCGCCGACCCCTCCCACCTCGACGTCCGCCGCGCCCCCGGAAAACTCTCCAACCTTGAAGCCGTCCTCCGCGACAACCCCCTCACCGGCACCTACGGCATCGGCCACACCCGCTGGGCCACCCACGGCCGCCCCACGGAA
>CAXTJO010000018.1:0-56765 GCA_964244665.1 uncultured Terriglobus sp. | reverse complement strand
ACCTCGCACACCCCACTCGGCTGGTTCTTTGGCCTCATCGCGGCCGGCGGTGTTGCGTCGCTCGTCGTCATCGCGGTCACCTGGCTCGTCCTCCGCGGTGTCGGCATCTGGGGTGTCACCATCCCCGGCGCCTGGGGCTTCGCCATCATCAACTTCGTTTGGTGGATCGGTATCGGCCACGCCGGCACCCTCATCTCCGCCATCCTTCTTCTCTTCAAACAGGGCTGGCGTAACTCCATCAATCGCTTCGCCGAGGCCATGACCATCTTCGCCGTCGTCTGTGCCGGCATGTACCCCGTCCTACACATCGGCCGCCCCTGGCTTGGGTACTGGCTCCTGCCACTCCCCAACACCATGAACATCTGGCCGCAGTTCCGCTCGCCGCTCTGCTGGGACGTCTTCGCCGTCTCCACCTACGCCACCATCTCGGTCGTCTTCTGGTACATCGGCATGGTGCCGGACTTTGGTACCCTCCGCGACAAAGCATCGCTCCCCTTCGCCAAGTGGTTCTACGGCCTCCTTTCGCTCGGCTGGCGTGGTTCCACCCGCCACTGGATGCGCTACGAAACTGCGTCCCTCCTCCTCGCCGGCCTGTCCACCCCGCTCGTACTATCGGTCCATACTGTTATCAGCTTCGACTTCGCCGTCGCCGCCCTTCCCGGCTGGCATACCACCGTCTTCCCGCCCTACTTCGTCGCAGGCGCCATTTACTCCGGCTTCGCCATGGTTCTCACCCTGGCCATTCCGATCCGCAAGTTCTACCACATGGAAGACCTGGTCACCCTCCGCCACCTCGACAACATGGCCAAGGTCATGCTCGGGACCGGCCTGATCGTAGCCTACGGCTACGGCCTTGAGGTCTTCATGGCCTGGTATTCCGCCTCCCACTGGGAATGGTTCATGATGTGGAACCGCATGTTCGGACCCATGGGTTGGGGATACTGGCTCCTCATCCTCTTCAACATCGCGCTTCCGCTTGGCAGCCTCTGGTGGCGCAAACTCCGTACCCAGGTTTGGTACCTCTTCACGATTTCCATCATCATCAACATCGGTATGTGGTTTGAACGGTTTGTCATTGTCGTTACTTCGCTCTATCGCGACTTCCTGCCGTCCTCCTGGGGCACTTACCGCGCTACGAAGTGGGACTACATGCTCTATATCGGGACCATGGGCCTCTTTACCACCCTGTTTCTGCTCTTTGTCCGCTTCGCTCCCATGATCCCCATGAGCGAAATCAAGATGATGCTGCCGCAGACCAAAATCGCCGAAGTCGATGCAGAAGACACTGTCAACGAGGTGGCCTGATGCCAGTCGAAGAAGGTCTCTACGGTCTGCTCGTCGAATTCAACACGCCTCTCGCCATGGTCCACGCCACTGAAAAAGCGCGTGACGCCGGATACCGTCGCATGGAGTGTTACACCCCATATCCCGTTGAAGAAGCTGCAAGCGCGCTCGACGTCCACCGCAATCGCGTCCCTCTGCTCACCCTGCTCGGTGGCCTTATGGGCCTCACAACCGCCGGTCTCATGCAGGTCTGGATGTCCCAGATCTCCTATAACGTCAACGTCGCCGGTCGCCCGCTCTTCTCCTGGCCCGCCTTCATCATCCCTGCATACGAAATGACGATCCTCTTCGCAGGCCTGTCCGCCGCCTTTTCCATGCTCGCCCTCAACGGCCTGCCCCAGCCCTACCACCCGCTCTTCAACGCGCCGAACTTCCGTTCCGGTGCCACCGACGATAAATTCTTCCTCTGTCTTGAAGCTGCTGACCCGCGCTTTGACGCCACCGAAACTCGTTACTTTCTGGAACAGTTTCACGCCGTCAGCGTAGTTGAGGTGGATCTGTAATGCCAAACATTCGTCCCATCCTCACCGTAGTGGCCGCGCTCAGCGTTCTGTCGCTCGCCGGTTGCCGTCAGGATATGCATAATCAGCCCAAGTTCGACCAGCAGCGCGGCACCACCTTCTACGCTGACGGCCGCTCCGTCCGACCCCAGGCGCAGGACACCGTCGCTCGCAGCCAGGGAGACGAAACCTCCTATCTCATGACTGGCTTTGAGCGCGGCAAGGAAGGCGACGGCATGCCCATGCCCGTCGACATCGCCCTGCTTCAACGCGGCCAGCAGGAATATAACGTCTTTTGCACCGCCTGTCACTCCCGCGTCGGCAATGGTGGCGGCATCGTCGTCCAGCGCGGCTACCGTCCAGCGGGTAACTTCCATACCGACCGTATGCGTGCGATGCCCCTCGGTCACTTTTACAACGTCATCGCCAATGGGTATGGTGCGATGCCGGACTATTCCGCGATGCTCACGGTCGAAGAGCGCTGGGCCGTCGTCGCCTATATTCGCGCCCTCCAACTCAGCCAGTCGGCCACTACCATCGACGCGGGTGGCAACAAGATCGAGCGCATCGGGGATGTCGCCGAACGCTCCGGCCTGCCCCGCAATTTCGCCGCAGAATGGGCCCTACCCGCCACCGCCGTTTGGGGTACTCCCGGTAACATCGATAATGGCATTCCAGGTGACACAGGCGATGGTAGCTACAACGGTGGCGGCAATTCTCCCGCCAACCGCACCGGCTCTACCACACAGAACACCAGCGCCTCTCCCCGTGGCACCACGGCGCCGGTTTACGGTGACGCCGGCACGGCAGAAAATCCGACCAACATGAGCGGACCTAGGTAACTCCGTACACCGCATTGCATCACGGCAGAGATCCACAGGATTGGAACGAGACACCGAATGGCACACGGACACAACATCGATGCACACGCGTTAGGCGACACCGGCGGTGTTCTTCCGCTGGCTCATCACGGCCCGCGCGCCCTGCCCAACGACCTGACTGTTCCGCCGGTCGTTGCCGTCTGGCGTTCGCGCGCACTCCTCGTCGGTGCTGCTTTTTTGCTCGTTTCTGTCTTGTTCCTCTTCACTGCCGAAGGCCGTCAGCATTTCCTTCGCGCCCTGCTCCTCAGCTGGTTTTTGATGTTTAGCCTTTGCGGTGGTGGTCTCGCCGTCCTTATGCTGCAATACGTCTCCGGCGGCAAGTGGGGCCTTATTCTCCGTCGCCCGCTCGAAGCGATGACCCGCACTCTGCCTATGCTCGTCGTGGCAATACTGCCCATTCTGCTCTTCGGCAAGGGCATGTATCTTTGGCTCCGCTACCCCACCGGCAACGCCGTCAGCCAGGCTCTTGCCGACCACCTGCTCACCCCGGCAGAAGCCCATGCCCTTGACTGGAAGCGCGTTATGCTCTCACCGCTCTCGGTCAGCCTCCAGCTCGTCGTCGTCTTCGCTTTCATCGGTGTCTGGTCCTACTTTCTCAATCTCTGGTCCCTGCAACGCGATGCGGACCCCGCCGCCGGCACCCAGGCGTCCTTCGAGTTTTGGCGCATCCGCAGCGAAAATCTTTCCGGCATTGGCATTCTCATTTACGTCACCCTGTTGACCATAGTCGCCATCGACCTCATCATGTCGCTCGACATCACGTGGTACTCCACCATGTGGGGCCTCCAATTCCTTGTCGGCCAGGGCTACCTCGTTCTTGCGCTCGGCATTCACTCCGTCCTCCGCCTCAGCCGGACTCAGCCCATGGTCTCTGCCCTCCGCATCACGGAGCAGCACGATCTAGGCAAATTCCTGTTTGGCTTCGTCATGCTGAACATCTACCTGTCCTTCGCACAATTTCTTATCATCTGGTCGGCCAACCTGCCGGAGGAGATCGGTTTCTACCTCCACCGTATCCGCGGCGGCTGGTGGGTCATCTGCTCGCTTGACTTTGTCTTCCACTGGGTCATCCCGTTCACTCTCCTCCTTAGCCGTTCCTTCAAGCGCACCCGTAGCAGCATGCTCGCGCTCACGGCTTTTATGATCTTTGCTCGTGCCTTTGATCTCTTCTGGCTCATCGAACCCAACTTCCCGGAATCGATGGAGCATTTTGGTCGCGCAGGTATTACCCTGCTCGCCTATATCACCGTCCCGGCTGGCGTCATGGGCCTGTGGCTCTGGTATTACCTCACTAACCTTTCACAGCGGCCGCTCATCGTCCTCAACGATCCGCACACAGCCGAAATCCTGGAGCCGGAACATGGCCATTAATTCTGGACAGTTCAATACCCAACAGCACGACGAGCACGGCATCGAAAAGCCCTTGCCGCACCCCACACCTAAAACCGACGCCGAACGTCCCGGCTATGAAGTAACCGACGTCAATGCCAAAGGCGTCGTTGTTTTCCTCGGCGGTCTCGTTGGCTTTCTTGCCGTCTTCTTTATCCTCTGCTATGCCATGGGCAAAGCCATCAACTTCGGCCTTGTTAAGCAGGATGGCGATGAGGCCAGTACAAACCCGCAGGCCGCGCAGGCCGGCGGAGCACCCGTAGGTAAGCTTCACCGCGGCGAAAGTCTCGCCACCAACCCGCAGATGGAGCAGCGTGAGGCTGCGGTCATAACCCAGGCGTTTCCCACCCCGCGCCTTGATGCCGACGACTCCAACCAGTCCACGGCCGACCTCCACGCCCGCGAGGACCTTCTACTCAACTACTACACCGCAATTGAGCCCGGCCAAGGCACGGCCGGTGGCGTCCGGATACCGATTGACGTTGCCATGCAGTTGGTTGTAAAACGCGGCCTGCCAGCGAACAATGGAGGTAGCCCTGGTGCGACGTTACAGGTCGCCACCAACTCGCCGAGGATGACCGGAGACGTTGCCCACATCGCAACCGTTCCCCTCACCAACGGCTTCGCCCGCACCGCCTGGGAACTTGACGAGATCGAAAAGCGCAGCCAGAAAATGGCGATCGAAGAATCTCAAAAGCCTGAGCAGCACGCCAAACTGGAGAAGTAGTTCTTGCGCAAGCACCCTGTATCTTTTGTCCTCCTACCGCGCACCTTCCACGTCTTCCCGTAACGCATGTTCCTGTCATTCCGCAGCGCAGCGAAGGGATCCGTTGTTCAACGCACCATCGAGGCTCACATGTTCCAGCACCGCACATTCCGAACGCTTCGCTGCCTTACCTGGGCTGCCGCGTCTGTGTGTTTCGCGACGTTGCTGACAGGCGGACTGTCCGCCCAGGTCTCCGCTCCCGGAGACAAGCAGACCGGCGACCAGTATGGCAACGAACTTCCTACTGTCCTGAACAGCGCCAAGGTCGAGCAGCGTCTCAACACGCAAATTCCCTTAAACGCCCCGTTCACCGACGAAACTGGCAAACTCGTTCATCTCGGCGATTATTTTCAGACCGGCAAGCCGGCAGTCCTCGCTCTGGTCTATTATCAGTGCCCGATGCTTTGCTCGGAGGAGCTCGACGGCCTGACACAATCTCTCGCCATGGTTCACCTCAATCCCGGCAAGGACTTTCAGGTCATCATCGCTTCCATCGACCCGTCCGACACGGTTGAGATGGCGGCAAAGAAGAAGGCGCTTTACACGAAGCGCTACGCCCGTCCCGGCACCGAAGACGGCTGGCACTTCCTTATCGGCCCGCAGCCTTCCATCGACTCACTCTCAAAGTCTGTCGGATTCGGCTATGTTCGCGTCCCCGGCCCGGACGGCAAACTGACACAGTTCGCGCACGCCAGTTCCATTCAGATCCTCACGCCCGAGGGTAAAGTCGCGCAATATTACCTCGGTGTCGAGTACTCCCCAAAGGACGTCCTCCTCGGCCTGGTGGAGGCCTCGGGTAACCGGATCGGCTCGTCTGTCGCTAACATTCTTACGTACTGCTACCATTACGATCCACACCGCAACAAGCACAGTATTATCGTCGCCCGCGTCGTCCAGTTGGGCGGCATGATTACGATGGCTTGCCTCGGTGGCTTTATGTTTGTCATGTTTCGCCGCGATCACCAACTGGCGAGCCGAAATCTTGTCCTTGGCCACAACGGTACAGAAGACGTTTAGATGCAACACTTGGACACGGCACAGTGAAAATTCTGCACCGTCGCCTAGCTCCAAGTAATACGCAACAAACAACTTAAGCAGTTCGTCACGCGTTAAATCGAAGATCTCGAAAAGACAGGTTACGATGTCCCATTTCATCAGCCCGGTACTCTGGCAATTCCTCACCAAGTGGATGGTCACTTCCGCGATCTGGCCGCAGGAAGCCTCCACAATTGCGCCTTGGACGGATGCTCTCTACCTGTTTTTATGGGGAATGTCTTTCGTTGGGCTTGCCTTGGTCGGAACACTGCTCTTTGTTTTTTCCGTGAAATATCGCGCAGAAAAGCATCCGGTAGCAGTCCAGATTGAGGGTTCAACGCTGCTCGAAGCCACTTGGACCATCATTCCCCTTGGAATCTTCTTGTTCGTCTTTGTGTGGGGTGCGTGGCTCTACTTCCGCATCTACAACCCCCCCGCAAACGCAATGCAAATTTACATTGTTGGCAAGCAGTGGATGTGGAAAGCCGAACATCCCGGTGGGCAGCACGAGATCAACGCATTACACGTACCGACCGGTCGTCCTGTGCAACTCACGATGATTTCGCAGGATGTGTTCCACTCCTATTCGATTCCGGCATTCCGTGTCAAGCGCGAAGTGATCCCAGGTCGGTACAGTACCGTCTGGTTCAACGCAACGCAGGCGGGGACTTATCACCTCTTTTGCACCCAATACTGTGGCACTCTGCACAGCGGGATGATCGGCGAGATTGTAGCCATGGCTCCGGAAGACTACCAGCGGTGGACCGAGCAATCTACTAGTGGTATGAGCTTGGCTCAAAACGGAGAGCGCATCTATAGCTCATTAGGCTGTAACAGTTGCCATAACGGTACGGCTGCCGCACGAGGACCAAACCTCTCCGGTGTGTACGGCGCTAAAATCACAATGGACGATGGCTCCACCCAAGTTGCGACCGATGGTTGGCTTCGCGACACAATTTTGAACCCGTCACAGCATGTCCCGGCCGGCTACAAACCGATCATGCCTACCTACCAGGGCCAGGTGTCCGAAGAAGGTCTAATAGACCTCGTCGAGTACATCAAAACCTTGAAGAGCAATTATCGTAACCAGCAGACGCTGGTGACCGCAAAATCCAGTGATGCGGCTCCAACCGCAACCGAAATGGTGAAGCCATGAGCACGATCGTCTCCCTGCCCGATCAGAGCACGGCCACGCTGCCGAAGCGCAACTATTTGAATAACGAGCATGGCATCTTGTCGTGGTTGCTGACCGGCGACCACAAACGCATCGCTATGTTGTATCTGGTCTCCATCACATTCTTCTTCTTCTTGGGTGGATTTTTCGCCGGCATGATTCGGCTGGAGCTTCTTACTCCGGCGGGCGATCTGATGGCGGCCGACACTTACAACAAGATGTTTACGATGCATGGCATCGTGATGATATTTCTGTTCCTCGTGCCATCTGTTCCGGCAACACTTGGAAACTTTCTAATCCCGATTATGATTGGTGCCAAAGATCTCGCGTTTCCAAAGATCAATCTGCTGAGTTGGTATCTCTACATTATTGGTGGAAGCTTCGTGCTCGCCTCCCTTGTACTTGGCGGTGTCGATACAGGGTGGACCTTCACCACGCCGCTCTCCACGCATTACCTCAATACGCACGTGATTACCACGGCAACGGCCATCTTCATTGCCGGCTTCTCTTCCATCTTTACCGGGCTTAACTTCATCGTTACGGTCCACCGGATGCGCGCGCCAGGTATGACCTGGTTCAAGATGCCGTTATTCGTTTGGTCAAACTACGCGGCGGCAATCATGATGGTGCTTGGCACGCCAGTTCTTGCAATTGCGATCACCCTTGTCGCATTAGAGCGCCTCGTCGGTATCGGTGTTTTCGACCCGGCAAAGGGCGGCGATCCGCTGCTCTTCCAGCATCTGTTCTGGTTTTACTCACACCCTGCTGTTTACATCATGATCCTGCCGGGATTCGGGGTTATCTCTGAAGTAATTTCCACCTTCAGCCGTAAACGGGTGTTCGGATATACGGCGGTTGCGTTTTCCTCTGTAGCAATTGCACTGTTCGGCTTTTTCGTCTGGGCACACCACATGTTCATCATGGGTGTTTCCAACTACTCGGTCCTGGTGTTCTCGCTGCTGACAATGCTCGTCGCGGTTCCCTCTGCGATCAAAATATTCAATTGGTCGTTTACGTTGCAAAAGGGGTCCATAACCTTTGAAACTCCGATGCTCTACGCATTCGGGTTCATTGGCCTGTTTACCATCGGGGGGCTTACCGGGGTGTTCCTTGGTTCGCTCGGTATGGACATTCACCTGACAGAGACCTACTTCATCGTCGCCCACTTTCACTTTGTCATGGTTGGTGGCATGCTGATGGCATTCTTGGCAGGTATCCACTTCTGGTGGCCTAAGATGACAGGTCGTATGTATCCAGAATCGGTCTCCAAGCTCGCTGCGATCACTACGTTCATCGGTTTTATCCTCACATTCTTCCCACAGTTTGTCGTCGGCTATCTGGGTATGCCCCGCCGTTACCACGCTTACCCTGCCGAGTTCCAGGTGCTAAATGTGTTGTCGACTGCGGGTGCCACCGTGCTAGGCGTAGGTTACTTATTGCCTTTGCTGTATCTCGGCTGGTCTTTGAAGTACGGCGCGATTGCAGGTAATAATCCCTGGCAAGCCACTGGTTTGGAATGGCAAATCCAGTCTCCTCCGCTGACTGAAAATTTCCTGGTTACCCCGATCGTGGAGCAAGAGGCATATGACTATGAATGGCTTGCCCACAAGACAGAACGGGAACGGCATACGATCAGTGCTTAGACTTGGACTTGGTTTACAGACCGACACGCTCACATCAAACCTGGTTCTTGGTACGTGGCGAGTTGTAAACCAAAGTGCCTGAAACGTCGATGTGCCTTATTTAGATATCGATGAGCAAGCAAACAAGAGGGAACATAATGTCTGTGAGTACGACCATCTCCGAACTGACGCATCCGCCGGAACCGGCGATCGAGCACTCGATCGGTGTTCATGATCACCCGTTTTATCAGAAGCATCATTTCGAAACTGCTGAGCAGCAACGTGAGGCGGCGAGCTTCGGAATGTGGTTATTTCTACTGACCGAAATTATGTTCTTCGGTGGGTTGTTCATGGCCTACCTGCTTTACCGCAACTGGTACTATGACGCATTTGTTTCGGCATCGAACACTATTTCAATGCCTCTTGGACTGATCAACACCATCGTTCTTATTAGTTCATCGTTCACCATGGCTATGGGTGTGTGGTCCGCGGAAGTCCGGAACAAGAAACTGCTTCAGCTTTTTCTGTCGCTCACGATCCTACTAGGCTTCGTCTTTTTGGGTATAAAGTCTGTTGAATACACGCAAAAGTTTGAAGAGCACCATGTGCCTGGTGCATCCTTCGATATCCGAGATTTCACAACTCCACCAACCGGCAGCAAAGAGAAATCTTTGCCCATCGACATGGCAGAGAAGACTCAAATCTTTTTTAGTCTGTACTTTGCGATGACTGGTGTGCATGCGGTCCACATGATCATCGGTATTGCTATCCTGTTCGTGCTGCTGTACAAGTCGAGAACGGGACTATACACAGGTGGTTATGTTCAACCGATCGAAAATTTTGGGCTGTACTGGCATTTTGTCGATATAGTCTGGATTTTCCTGTTTCCTCTGCTGTATCTCATCAACCGTCATTGAAACAATCGATGAAGTTGACTGCACCTTTGCAGGAAGATCGACGAGGGACGATGAGCGACTATACGAGCGACCGGAATGGTGATCAGGTGACAGCGCAAAATCTGAAGCCAGTAACCGCGTCAGGTGAAAATTTAAACGAGATCGACGCGCCGAATGTGAACAATCCCGAGCACGTGGCGCACCACATTGTGAGTCCTGTCATGTACCTGTCGATTTTCGGTGTACTCATGGTGGGCACCCTGGCGACAGTAGGATTTGCGTACGTGCCGCTTGGTCCGTTCAATGCACCGGTCGCTATTGCAATTGCCTGCACAAAAGCGGTGTTTGTAGTGCTGTTTTTCATGCACGTAAAGTACAGTTCTCGCCTAGTAAAACTGACAGTTGCTTCCGGCTTTTTTACATTCCTGATCCTAGTGTTTATGTGCTTGAGTGACTATGTTTCTCGCGCTTGGGGCCAGTGGTAATAAGGACGCTTGTCAGGCGAGGATTGACTCCGTTGTGCGTACATTATGGAGACGTGTTCGTCGATAAAGCTGCTATCGATTGGAGAGGTTTTTGTTAGGCAGCAGCCTAACTGGTTTATGAGACTCGCACCATCGCCGCATCCTTCATCTATGTACGCCATCCACATGGGTGGCAGACATCCAATCTTCGGATGCCGTGCGCGTTAAGCACTTATGTCCATGGTGAGCTCTCATTCAGCGTCCGCTGGGATGTAGTCCCGTGTTAACCGGGATTCTAAATATAGGCACATTTAGCGTATACGCGTTCTTTTTCGTGAGTGGCTTCATCATTCCCATGAACTACAGCACTACCCACTAGGTCAGTTCAAGGAATCCCGTGTCTCCGGCTCTTGCCGGTGTAGTAATTCACCCGTGCCTTGCTCTAGTTACTGGAACGGTGTCATGCCTGCACTAGACGAAGCGCCAGCAATGTCTCACTCACGCGTGTTTGCCTCCAATTCCTTGATGCTTGCTGTATTTTCACATAGTCCGGCCGTAGTGTAGGTGAACTGGCTCTGGAATCTTAGGTTGGTGTTTATATCCTGTGTCGCAGTCTTAAATCACCGGAGTACTGTCGTACAAGGTGGAAGCTGCAATTACGGCTCTGTTTGTGCCGTTTGAAATGGTCTCGCGTTCGGGCGTGATCCACCGGGCACGTTCCAAACGGGAGCGCTGCTGCTGGCCGGCTTTGTGCGGGCGTGGTGCTAAGACGTCCATTCGGGCAAACGCACTCGCGCGGTGCTGTGGCGGCCTTTGCCTACATTTCTGATGGTTGCTCTAACGGACATGCAGTTCAGTACACAACTGGGGGAAGCGATGAGATATCCCATCGGCCACTCCCCGCGTGTGTGGCATGGATCACGGCCGCTGTTTTGTTCTTCGCCTGCTTCGCAACCAGAGCGAGCGTCTTTCCGCGTCCACTGATCTGGCTTCGCCATATCAGCTTTTCGCTTTTTCTATTGCACGAGGTGGTCGGCCGCTTGTTCACCCAGTGGATCCGGCCAAGTTTGTTGACGAATGTAATAGAAGTCCTATTGACCTTATCCGCGGCACACCTGAGCTATCTCTTCATAGAAAGACCTTCTCTGCACCTCGCCCGCGGCCCGCACCAACGCGATGCGTTGTCGCCGGCAATAGCCGCCATCGGGTGATGACGAATCGCACGAAATGACTCGTGATAAGAGCGCTGCCTGTGCCGGACGGTAGGTTAGGTTGTTCAGCTAGGTTACGATCGCCCGCCACGGTACCCGCGCTACTTTGTTGCTTGCGGGTACCGCGAACAGAATCTTCGGCTTGAAGGCCTGCCGTAACTGCCCAGCACGCGTTCTACTGAGCTATGACAACCAGGGTAAGTGGAATCTGCTTGGTAAGGCCTGCGCCCGTCGCGGCTACGACGACGCTGTACGAACCCGCTGGCGTGACCACAGTGCTGCCGCCCGTCCCGGTTCCTGTGCCGCTTCCGGTTCCTGTGTCCGCAATATGGCGTCCGGACCCACAGCCGGTCATCAACGTGCCCAGTGAAACAGCCAGGAACAAAGCCAAGCGATTGCGGCGACTTGCCCAAAGCGCCTGTCGTGATCGGCGCAAAGTACAGGGTAGTAGCAGCAGGGCAAGCCAGCCTAAAGAAGGCCGCGGGTGCAGTCCGGCATAGCTGGCAACAATAATCTGAGGCCGGCTTACGCTGGGTGAGATCTCCCCCGGCAGCAGGAACGCAGTAGTTGTCCCCGTGGCAATCACCACGCTGACCGTACTGGTGGCGGATAGATCACCGTATTGCGACGTCACTGTGCACTTTGCGTTGGACGGAGCGCCGGTGCAAGTAAACTTGACAGGAAGAGCAACAGCGACGGTAGGCGTTAGAAGCAGAGAGTAGGTCGCAGATTTACCAGTTACCACGGACACGCTCGTCGGACCGTTGGCTGCAAAGGTAAAGTCCACTCCCGTGCCGGTCATCGCCACGGTTTGTGCCGCAGCGTTGCTGGTTACCACCAGGCTACCGGTGCGGGTTCCTGCAGCTCTGGGTGCGAAGGCAACCTGCAATACACAACTGGTATTCACCGCAAGCGTCCCGCCCACCGCGCAGCCCCCGTTTCCGCTACCCGCAACCAGGCCGTAATCTCCGGTCACTGTGATGGCTGTCACGGTGAGTGGAACCGTTCCGTTGTTCGTCAGGGTAACTGTCTGTGCTGAGGTGGCGTTGCCAACGCCGGTAGATGCGAAGCTGAGCGCCACTGGTGCGACAGAAACACCAGCGCCAGCCGTGGAGATGCCGGTGAGCGCAACATGCTGAGCGTGCTGCACATCATCCACCTCAAGAATGCCAGTGAGCGTACCCACGGATTTGGGCGAAAACGTAACGGCTATGCTGCAAGAACTGTGCGGCGCCAGTGATGGTCCGCAACCATTTACCGCCAAAAAGTCGCCGGCCGTAATCTTTGCCGCCACAAGGGTGAGCGCCACATCGCCACTGTTAGTAAGCGAGACGCTTTGCGAGGTGCTGCTCCCATTAACGGGAACCGCGGGAAAGGTAAGCGAAAGCGGCGTGAGCGTATCGGTGGCGGAGGCTGAACCCACGCCCGTAAGCGTGGCGGTTTGTGTGCCGGCGTCGTCCGCGATGCTGAACGTGCCAGTGCGTGCGCCCGTAGAAGCCGGGCTGAAGGTGAGGCTTACCGTGCAGCCAGTCTGCGAGGCGAGCGCCTTACCGCAGGTGTTGGCCGTAATGGCATAGTCGCCGGAAACGGAAACCGCGCCAAGGTTCCCGGAAGATGCGCCGGTGTTGGAAATGGTGATGTTCTGGACGGCAGACGTAGCACCGACGAACACCGTACCGAAGTCCAATGCGCCTGGCGTCAGCACGATGTTGAATGCACCCTGGCCGTTGCCGCTAAGGGCGACACTGGCGGTGCTTGTAACATCGCTTTTTGCGTTTGAAGCGACGACCAGCGTCCCCGTGCGCGCTCCCGCGGCAACCGGTGAAAAACGTACGGTGATGACACATGTTCTACCCGCGGCAAGCGTGGTGTTCGCGCAGGCATCCGTCTCGCCAAAGTCACCGCTGGCGGTGATGGCGCCCACCTGCAGTGGGCCGTTGCCGCTGTTGAGCAGGGTTACCGTTCGGTCTGCACTCACCTGATTGAGTGCCGTGTCAGGGAACTGTATGGAAGTGGGCGTGAGAATGACGTTGCCGGCGATGCCGCTGCCGTTCAGGGGCACGGTATGTGTCCCGGTGTTGTCGGTCAATTGCAGCAGACCGGTGCGCAAGCCGGTAGCGGTCGGTGTAAAGACGACGCTGATAGTGCAGCTTGCCGACACGGCAAGCGATGTGCCGCAGGTGGTTGAGGCCACGTGGAAGTCACTGTTGACCGAAGGCGTCTGTAGCGTGGCAGGCAGGTTCCCATTGTTCTGCACGGTTACGGTTTGCGCGGCGGATGTGGCCCTGACGGCTGAATCTGAAAATGTGACGGAACTTGGTGTGACAAGAATAGTGGCAGTGCCGGTACCAGTACCGGTAAGCGCGGCAGAGGCGTAGCCACCGAGCACGTTGCCATACACCTGTAACGTGCCGGTCTGTGCCCCGGCAACTGTTGGAGCGAAGCTGACCTGCACGCTGCAGTTTGCCCCGGGAGCGAAGGTGGCACCGGCGCATGTGTCGGTTTCCACCCAGCCGCCGCTCACAGAAACCTGGGTCACGGACAGGGGAGCTGTCCCGGTGTTGGTCACAGTGACTGTCTGGCTCGCGCTTGTAAGGCCGACAGCCTGCGTTCCGAAGCTCAGGCTGTTGGGCGACAGCGTTGCGACTGCGCGTGCGGACTGACCGGCGGTGATCAGCGGCAGTTGCCAGATGCCGCGCCCATAAGTGCCGGCCCGCAGAACGCCGGCACCGCCACTGCCCGGCAGCGCAAAAGCGATCGACGCCACCAGTGTGGTGACCGGCGCGTTCGGCAGGGCCGTTCCATAAATGCTCCAGCATTGCGCGTTGGCCGCCGCGCATGTCGTCACATCGGTCGCAACGTAAACGCCTGTGTCCATTGCCACGTAGACGATATGGCTATCGTTCGGATCGACGACAACGGCATTCGCCGGAGCGTTTGGAAGGTTGGCCGTTACGCTGGTCCAGCTTGCCGCGCCGTCGGTCGACCGGTACACAGCGGGCGTGTTGAAGCCCATCACGGTGGCATACACGGTAAGACCGGAGGAATCGTTGGGATCGATCGATATTGACGAAACGTCGAGGCTGTACGGGTTGAATCGCCCATTGTGGGCCGTGTCGTTGGTCACGGTACCGGCGCTCGCGTCTGTCCACTGGGTGCCGCCGTTGGCAAGGTTGCCCTGCGTCGTACGGTAAAAGTGCCCGCCAAAGGCGTTACCGCCGCCGTCGTTCGTCCCCGCCAAACCGGCATATAGTACCGGGGACCCGCTGGTCTGTGCGGCCGCGGTGAGCTGCGTCAGGCCGCCCGCGCCGATCGACCGGATAAGACCGTTGGACCCCGCGCAAACGGAGTTCGCCGGCCCGGATAGGGGGGAGCTGATTGCGTTCGATCCGGACCATGCACTTCCGCCACTCGCCGGTCCACGATATACACGGCATGTGCCCACGATCACATTGGTGTTCAGCGACGGATCCAACAGGAACGGTGCATCCGTCAGTTCGGCGTCACCGTTCACCTGGGTGGAGCCGATGGTGGGTGCGCCGGTAAAGTCGGTGGAAGCGCAGCCGTTGCCTTTGGTGCAGCGATACAACGACACACCGAACCCCGACTGCAGCAGCCAGTTTGCCGGGTTTGCCTGATCGATTGCCACATTGCCGCTTTCGCCCGTGCCCATCTGCGCCCACACGTTTTGCAGGCTGCCGGTGGACGAGGACATGGTCGACGCCGCGCTTCCCAGCGCACCCAGGGCGACCAGTGCGATCCCGCTGTCCGTGGGGTGCGTGCTCAGGCCGCTGACCTCGGCCAGCGATCCCAGACCGCTATTCAAATTATCGAAGTGGGTTGCATCGTCCGCAGAGCACGAAGTGGACTGCTGATTCACGCCGTCGAGCGATCGCCAGAGTCCGCCGTCATTGCCCACATACAGCAGCGGTGCAGCAGTATCAGCAGGATTGACCAGGAAATCGATGGCATGCTGAGCCGCTGCCACGCCGGCAGGGGCAGCGCATCCGGTGGTGGCATTTGTCGTATTGCGCAGGCTGCAGCCGTCAGACAGGCGGCAGCGAAACAGGTCGCCAACACCCGCAAACAGCAACGTATCCGTCATGCTCAGGGCCGTCGCGGCAGGCACGGCGCTGAGCGTCAGGTTGTAATCACCCTGTGCAATGGCACCGGAGCCGTTCTCCAGCGGCGTGCTATTGAGCTTCTGCGCCCACAGCACGCTGCTGCCGGTGCACGCGGTACCAGTATTCGCACACAGGTCGCGGTACAGGCCAGTATCGCCGTCGCCGCCATCCACGGTGAGCGCGAACAGGTCGCCGGAGACAGTCTGCGCGGCCAGCGTGCCGCGAAAGATGGGGCAACCCGTCAGTCCGGTCGAACCCGTGCGTGTGGGGCACGCCGTCGTCGTCAAGCCCGCGCCGGGTTGCGCCGCCATGCGGGTCCAGGTCAGGCCGTCGGTGGATTCGTAATACCCATGAAAGCGCACCGCGGCGTAGAACTTTCCGCGAACCGGGTTCCACACCACAGACGTCGCAGCATTACCCTCATACGCGGCGCTAAACGTGTCGGACGGCCGCTGAACGAACTGCGATCCATCGGCGATGGTCGACATCTGCCATGTCACACCTGCGTCCGTTGAGACATACAGGCCGCGTGCACTGGCGCCTGCCAGCCCGCCACCCACGTTCGCTTCTTCGGCAGACGACGCCACTGCCGCAACCACCAAACCCGGGCTAGTAGAACTCCACGCAAAACCGGCGAAGCCTTCACCCACAAAGCTGTGGTTGCCTGCCGCGCCGTCGTTGGATTGCGATACCAGCGTCCATGTCGTGCCGTTGTCGGCAGACCGCAGAATGCCTTCGCCGTAGTAGCTGTCGGTGGCATCGTTCGGGTCACCGGTGCCCGCCAGAATGACGCCTGTTCCCCCCGGCTGTACGCTGACCGCACCGATGGAGAGTGAAGGGATTGCGCTCGTCCCTGCACTTGGCGAGAAAACTGGCAACGTGTCCGTCAGTGGAGTAAAGATGACGGCTGTTTTGTCTCCTGCGGCGTTGGTGCTCTTCCACACGCCTCCGCCGGTTGTACCCAGATAAACAGTGTTGCCTGTTGTGTCCGTGGGGTCGATGGCGACGGCGGTAACACGTCCGGTGACAAGGCCATACGCCGCTGTCGACACCTGCATGGGCCCGACTGCCTGCCATGGCGTGGAAAGCGCCGTGGTGTTCGCGTGCGGGCCGCCGAGCGACGCAGACCGTAACCGGCTTTTAGCTTCGGCACCGTTCAGGGCAGCGGCACGTACCATCTCCGCGTGCTGCACCTGCGCTTGCTGCAGTGCGGCCGCACCATGCAGTCCCTGGTCTTGCGCAGACATTCGTGCCCGCGCAAAGAGACTCGCCCGGCGCTGAGCGGCTACCGATGCCGCAGAGGCAGTCGCCTGCGCTTGGACTTGTGCCGACGCGGCACTTGCCTTACTAGCCGCCGTCGCTCCGGTTTGCGCCCGGTCCGGCTGCACCAGCAGGCCTGCGACGAGTGCAAGCGTCAGCCACCGCCGCGTCCAGGGGCCGGTTCTGTTTCCGGAATGGGGTATACACACGCGCAAGCCAACCCAGGGTGCCGCCACAACGACGCACAGTGTGCGCCACTGCAACTCACCGTCCGTACATCAGGATGCCTGGTAAGAAAGTTCTTAGCTCACGTGAAATGCCGCGGCTCTCAAGGCCGCTTTCTCCGCAGTCGTCTCGCACCTTCAACACAGCCGGGTAGCGCCACCCGCAAACAGCGTGGCCCGGCGCATTGAAGACAAGATCCCGCTTTGCGTTCCTCGAATCTATCACCAGCCACGGCTCAGCAACAACGCACTGCTGGTATGCCTGGCCTGCTTTAACAGGATCAATACACAATCCCATAGTGCGAAACGGTCACGTAGCGAACGAGCTAATACTCGTATGCATCCCAGCTGGTTTAAAGCTGGATCGCTACAGCAATCACGCTCACAGCTTTCCTCTGCGTGCCGAAGCAGGCGACATACTCGCCGTACCAGTAACGCTTGCCTGCGGAGTTACGGACGATGCATTCTGCGCCATGTACAGCTTGGAGTTGAACTTCTTTCCCGTACTTGCTCCACTCATGTATCGGATTTTGCCAAATACCTTCCGCTCGCCCCAGGGCCGGTCGAACTTGCCGTAAATCGCCCAGGCGATGCCACCATAACCACCCGGATCTCGGCCATCGATGAAGTACTTATCATTTAAATAGATAGCCGTCTTCATCGCGTCCCGGTTGCTCGGCGACCACTCCAGAATCTTTTTCCCCCAATACATGCGCAGAAAATTGTGCATCCATCCCTGTCGGATCGCCTGTCGCTGCGCCGCATTCCACAGCTCGTCGCCTGTCTCGGCCTTTTCCATCTGGTCTACGGTGTAAGTCGTCTCCCGCACGTCGTGTGCATGTCTCTCAGCCGTCGCTACCGCCCACGGTTCCGCGCATTCTGGATCGTCATAGTGCGGGTTGTACTTCACATAGTTGACGCATAACTCACGCCACGTCACCATCTCATCTAGAAAGCTATCCGCGCTTTCCCGCAGCGACTTATCCTTCGCTGCGGCCTCTTCGATGGAAAGCAGGATGCGCAGCGGACTTATATGCCCATAGTGGAGATACAGGCTGAGTTGCGACGTACCGTCGACCTCAGGATGATTGCGGGTTTCTGCATATGTGCCCAGCATCGTCGAGACGAAAAGCTCTAACCGGGCCTGCGCTGCATGCGCACCCCCCGTAAACCCCGGCACCGGTCCCACGCTGCGGTCCAGTTGCGTCCAGCCTGCGGTCATGTCGGCAGCGGGATCATCCGCAATGAAACCGGCTGGCTTGTTCCACGCATGCAGTGCGTTCGAGTCGGCGTAAGGCTCCACATACTCTGGCAACATCTTCCACAGTCTCGGCCGCATCGTGTACGCCGCGTATTGCACCTTCTCAAACCGTTTTGAGGGCACAATCACATCCGCATCCACCGTCCAGAACGGAACCTTGATCTGCTCCGTCACATGCCGCCGCCAACCTTCCGGCACACGCATGGGGTTCTCGTCGCCGATGACGATGGCTGCTTCTGCATCGTTGAAGAACGTAAGCCAGTCCTCCCGCGGCGCGTTCCGCAGCACGAAGCTCACGTTTCGCGCCGCCAGGTCGGTCTCCACATCGCGCAGGCCCTGGTTCAGGAACGCGTAATGCCGCAAGTTCGCATGGGGAAAATTAGCCACACCCGCGAAGTACACCACCACCGGCAATCCCAACGCATTGCCCACAGCAATTGCACAGTCGAGCGCCGCGTTGTCCACTCCGCGCTCCGCCCGCTGCATCCAGTACACGACTGTTTTGCCAGTCGCGGCAGGCGCGCCATCGCGCCGTACCGTCACGCGGTCACTCCCTGCCAGCGTGCGTAAGGCCTCTGGCAATTCCGGCGACAGGGCCGCCCCGGCAGCTTTCTCGCGTGCCGCGCGTTCCACCTTCGCGGGCGTAGTTCCTGCCTGCACCGCAGCCTTGCCGGAGATGCCTTTCTTCCCGCGGATCGCCACGGACGAAGCCGCTCGCGTCTTCTCTATCGCTCCGGCAGGGATCTGCGCCGCATCCGGTTCGCTCATACCCGGCGCGGCTTTATCCTCCGCTGCTTCTCCGGGCGGTGCTGCCGCCGTTCTTGTCTTCGGTCCATCCGTCGCCTTGCTGTCGCGTTTCGCAGTCATGCCTGCATGGATGCACCCGCGGTAACTCTGGTAGTGCGGCAAGCAGCACTTGCTGACGGTCGTTGCGTGCTATCGCGAAGATCACGAGGCGTCGTTGGTATGGTTGCGTATGCCTGCTTTCCGCCTCCGTGCCTGCCACCCCGGTGACGAGTCCATGCTGTCGCTCATCGGCGGTGCCGCTTTCCTTGAAGCCTATGCCGACCAGCTTGACGGTCCCGACATCCTTGCGCACTTGCACAAAAACCACTCTGAAGCCGCATACGCGAACTATCTGGCATCGCCTGAAAATCGCACCTGGGTTGCAGAGGCGGCACCCGGGCATGCTCCGGTCGGCTATGCTCTTTGCACCGTTCCTGATCTGCCCCTGCCGGACCTCTCGCCGCTTGACTATGAGCTCCGCCGCATCTACCTGCTGTACCGTTTTCAGGGTACCGGCATTGGTCGCGCGCTTATGCAGCAGGCCATCCACAGCGCTACCGAGCAGGGGTATGCGCGCCTCTTGCTTGGCGTTCATGGCAAAAATGACGCAGCAATCGCCTTTTACCGCAAAGCAGGCTTCGCCCAGATCGGCGAGCGATTCTTCACGGTAGGTCAGACCACCCATCACGACGCCGTGATGGCACTGCTCCTCTAACCCGCACACACGCAGGCTTGGCCTGCCGCTCCCTGCTCGCCGGTTCTCGTACCATCGCACTATGCGCAGCGGAACGGGACATCTCTACCGGCAGGAACTCGCCGCCATGGTCCGCCTCGCCGTGCCGGTGGCCCTGGCCGAACTCGGCTGGATGCTCCAGGGCGTCGTCGATGTCATCATGGTCAGCCGTCTCGGTCCCGTTGCGATCGGCGCCGTCGCCCTTGGAAACGCGCTCTATTACGCTCCGTCGCTCTTCGGTCTTGGCCTGCTTCTTGGCCTCGACACAGTGATCGCACGCAGCTATGGCGAAAATGACTTCGACGCCTGCCATCGCTGGCTCGCGCAGGGCGTCTACATTGCCGTCGCAATCGCACCACTGCTCATGCTGCTGGTGTTCGGCATCAGCGGCATCGCGGGTCGCCTTGGCGTCCGGCCAGAGTTGGCTGCGCCTGCCGCCGGGTATCTGCGCGTCCTGCTCTGGGGAACGCTTCCGCTTCTGCTCTACGCCGCGTTTCGGCGTTACCTTCAGGCTGTCGGCCAGGTGCGAGTCATCACGCTCACTTTCGTCTGCGCCAACCTGGCAAACTGGGGCGGCAACTATGTCCTTATTCATGGCAAACTCGGTTTCCCGGCCATGGGCGTGCGAGGCTCTGCGCTGTCTACCGTTCTGGCGCGCCTGCTCATGTCCGCGATGTTGCTGGGCTTTGCGTGGGCCCATGAACGCCGCCGTGGTCATACGCTGTTTGCGCGCTGGGCGTCGCCGCGCATCTCCCAATTACGCCATCTTGTGCGGTTGGGTCTGCCCGTCGCCACGCAGTTGATGTTGGAAGTCGGTGCATTCGCCGTCGCCACCATTCTGGCCGGCCGTATCTCTGCAAATGCTCTCGCCGCCCATCAAATCGCCCTCAACTACGCCTCCGTGGCCTACATGGTGCCTTTGGGTGTTTCGGCCGCCGCGGCTGTGTCCGTGGGCCACGCTCTGGGCGCGGCAGACCCGGCAAAGGCGCGCCGCGCCGCGCTGCTGGCCCTTGCGCTCGGCGTGGGCTTCATGTGTTGTGCTGCCGCGGTGTTTCTCGCCATTCCACATGCGCTCACACAGGTCTACACCCACGACGAGCGCATCGCCGCACTCGTGCAGCCCTTGCTCGTGCTTGCCTCACTGTTCGCCATCTTCGACGCTGTCCAGACGATCCTTACCGGCGCTTTGCGCGGCATGGCGCTTACCCGCGTGCCCATGCTGGCAAATCTTATCGGCTACTGGATCATTGGCCTGCCGGTCGGCGTCGTGCTCGCCTTTCACGGCCTTGCGCTCCATCGCGCGGCGTCCCGTCCGTACGGCGTCCTCGGTGTCTGGTCCGGTCTCACGCTGGCACTCGTGCTCATCGCGTGCATACTGCTTCGGTATTGGAACGACCGCTCCCGTCGCCTCATCACCCGACACACGCAGGCTGCCGGCACACGGACTTAGAGCAACATCATAGTGCCCGCGCCGCTGCCACCGCACTTGCCCACGCCCACTGAAAATTATGGCCGCCCAGGTGCCCGGTCACGTCCACCACCTCACCGATGAACGAGAGCCCCGGCACACGCTTCGCCTGCAGCGTCGTGCTGTCCAGCTCGGCAGTGCTCACACCACCGGCCGTCACCTCGGCCTTGCTCATGCCCTCGTCTCCGCCCGGTAAAACTGTCCACGCATGCAGCGAAGTCTCCAGCGCCGCGATCGACGTATTCTTCCAGTCCTGCGGCAGGTTGAGCTGCAGCCAGCGTTCCGCCAGCCGTGCCGGCAGCCGCTCCCGCAGCAGCCCATAGGCAGTCTGCGCGTCGCGCACGCTGCCCGGTGCCAGCATCGGCGCAAATACGGCAGCCGACGGCGCCAAGTCGAAGCGCACCTGTTCGCCCGCCCGCACATAGGACGACACCTGCAGCACGGCCGGACCGGACAAGCCGCGGTGCGTGATGAGCAGCTTCTCGCGAAACACGGGCGGCGCAACGCGCTGCTTCCTGGCCGGCACAGCCACGGCAACCACCTCGGCAGAAAGCCCGGCCAGGTCCGCCCAGTGCTCCGCATCCTCCCCGTGAAACGTAAGCGGCACCAGAGCCGCCCGCGGCTCCACCATCTTCAGGCCATAGCTGCGGGCAATGTCATACCCCACGCCTGTCGCGCCCATCTTCGGGATCGACAGCCCACCCGTCGCCACCACCACTGTGCGTGCCTGCAGCGTGCCGTTCAACACACGCACGGTAAATGCACCGGCCTCGCCCGACACGCCCAGCACCTGCGTCCGCATACGCGTCTCCACACCGGCGTCTCGGCACTCCGCCTCCAGCATGGTCACAATCGCCTGCGCAGACCCATCGCAAAAAAGCTGCCCCAGCGTCTTCTCATGAAACGGAATGCGGTAGCGTTGCACCAGCGCGATAAAGTCCTGCGGCAGGTACCGTGCCAGCGCACTCTTGGCAAAATGCGGATTGTCCGACAGAAAATTCGCCGGCGTGCAATGCAGGTTCGTAAAGTTGCACCGGCCGCCGCCGCTGATCAGGATCTTGCGCCCGGCGCGCTCGCCGGCGTCTACCAGCAGCACCGTTCGACCGCGCCTTGCCGTTTCCGCCGCGCATAGCATGCCTGCGGCCCCCGCGCCCAGAACGATACAGTCATAAAGTGGTTGAAGTGCGGCAGTGCCCATCCCACTATTCTAGGCAATAGGCCGAGTCAACAGACTCGGCTCCAGCCGCAAACAGGCACAAGAGAGAAGCAGAGTGCCGGAACCACCCACAACCCGTATCGGCGAAACGAACAGGCACCGGCAACGCGTGCTGCTGAAAGGCCCTGCCAGCCTCGCCGGCATCCGCGGCCAGCGCATCTACGTGCTGCAATGCCAGGTTGCGGGCTGCGGTTACGAATACGGCGAGATCGGCCTGCTTCTGCACGACCGCAAATGCCCTCGTTGCCAGGGTGGCAAGCGTGGCCTGCCTCTGCCGCACGTCGCACCACTGTTGTTTTAACGGCGCGTCTCACCCACGCGGCGCACCGTCTAAGCTGGTGTGGTGAACTCTGCACACACGGCTCGCCTTCTTTTCGTCGCTCTCGCGGCATCCCTCGCCTGCACGCCGGTACCTGCGCAAAAACCTGTGCCCACCTATGGCTACCAGGTGGTTAGTACGTTTCCTCATTCCACCGGCAGTTACACCGAAGGCTTCCTCTTCCTCGACGGCCAGTTCTACGAAGGCACCGGCCTGAACGGCCACTCTTTTCTGCTGGCAAATGCCCCCTCGACAGGCAATCCCGTGCAGAAGCATGAGATTCCGCCGCAGTACTTTGGCGAGGGCATCGTCGACTGGGGGCCGAACCTCTACCAGTGGACATGGCAGTCGCACGTCGGCTTTGTGTATGACCGCTTCACCTTCCGGCCCGTTCGCGAGTTCACCTACACCGGCGAAGGCTGGGGCATGACTCACGACAAGTTCTCCATCATCACCTCCGACGGCACCAGCACTCTGCGCTTTCGCGATCCCGCCACATTCAAGGAAACGCGTCACATTGTCGTCCACGACGGCCCGAAAGCCATCGAGCAGCTTAATGAACTGGAGTTCGTCAAAGGCGAAATTTACGCCAATGTATGGCACGACGACCGCATCGCACGCATCTCCCCCCGTGACGGACGCGTTCTGGGCTGGATAGATTTGCGCGGCATCCTGCCCGATTCACAACGTGTGAACGCCGAAAGCGTGCTCAACGGCATCGCGTACGATGCCACGCGCGACCGGCTTTTCGTCACCGGCAAGCAGTGGCCCACCATCTTTGAAATAAAGCTCACAGCGCCGAACCGCTGACTTCCAGGAACTGCGCACAACATGCACGGGCAGCAGTGCGGAGCCGTGGAGCAGCATGTGCTACCCTCGCTCATGATTTCTAACAATTTACTGGGTCGGAGTACATTCTATTTCGCATAAATGATTACGTGCGACTCGTCACTGGGAGCCACATGTTTACGTTGAGCACTGCTACTTCCGCCTCTCCGCGGTTTGCGGACGATCATCTTCGGACTCGCGATGTTAGGCTTATCCTCCTCATAATCTGCGGTATCACCTTATTTGCTGGCTTCGTTCGCGGGGCTACCAAGCCGCTCTGGTCGGATGAGATTGCAACTGTTCACATTGCCGAAGCCCCGACCTGGGCTGCTATGTTGGAGCGCAGTCAGAAATCCGACTTAAACCCACCTCTTGAGCCCACCCTTGTCCGGCTTAGCTGCCGCTTGTTCGGCGCTCATGAATTTGGCGCGCGACTTCCCTCCATCGTGGCGTTCACCATTTTCCTGTGTGCCCTGTTTCTTACCCTCTTGCACGAAGTTCCCTTATGGTGGGCCGCCTTCGGTGCGCTGTTGCCGCTGGTCAGTGAGCAGGCAAGTTACGCGTTGACCGAGGCACGGCCCTATGCATTACTGCTCGCCACCTTATCAGTAGCGGTGCTGGCGTATGTCGACCTGCAATACGGTTCCAAACATCCCGCGGCAACCCGGGTGCTTCTTGGTCTGGCGCTATGCGGCCTTTTGCTTAGTCATGTATTCGGGTCTACGGCAGCCGCTGCTTTCCTCTTTGCAGAAGCTGTGGGCACGATAAGTCGGCGCAAAATTGACGGCAGGATGTGGTGTGCCCTGCTGCTTCCCCTATTCTGCTGCGTAACGTATTTTCCGCTCCTGCATCAGACGGTTGGCACTACGCTGATTTCTTACGAGTCGTCCCGGGCATCGTTCAAGGCAGCGCTGCACGCGTACTACTACCTGTTGCTCACCCCAGCGTCTGCGTTAATAAAGTTGGCGCTGGTGACGCTGTTGTTTACTCCTTTTTTCCCGCAAACCAACTTCTTCGCCTACATCTCGCGTAAAGCGCAAATTTGGGCATTATTTGTCGCATTATTAGCCACACCATTTCTTCTGGTTGCGGTGATTCTTCTGCGTTCACCGTTACTGCCGTTCTACACGCGATATAGTTTGGCAGTGGTGATGCCGGGATATTTAGTACTTGTCGGCTTTTTTGCCTGGCGATCCGGAGGCAACATGCTACTCGGCAAGATATTGACCGCGGGTGCGGTTCTGAGTTTGATCTACACTTTCTCCGATGTCCCAGGCGGTTTACGTGCGCTCGCGCATCAGGGGCTTTTCGCTGAACCGGCTCTTGCCGCTTCAGACGGAGGTGTTAGCAAGGTACTGCCTGGCCTGCCGCTGGCCATTGACAATGCGCTCGTTTTTATGCAGGCAGACTATGAACTTCCACCGCAGGAGACATCCCGTATGGTCTATGTCGCGGATACGTCGGAGGCGCTGCGAATCACCCACCAGAACGCGACTGAAAGCATCGAGGGCATGGCGCGAACCTTCCATTTGCGGTCGAGGGTGGTGGCCAGTCGGCAATTCCTTGACGCACACCGCAGCTTCCTGCTCCTTGAATCGGCATCGCACCCTCAGCCCGATTGGTTCATGCTCGACCTTCAACAACACAATGCTCATTTCCAATTGCTCCAGAGTGTCATCTTTGCCAGCAATCCCGGGCACCTTTGGCTTGTCACGCTGACGTAGGCTGTGGCAATCGCGCTATATGCAGCACACTTTCGGCGAGGCGCCTCCCCTCAACGGGCCAGCGGTGGCATCGTCTGCCTTGTCCCCTGTACACTGCCAGAGTGTCCAGTGCAGTTGGCTTCACCCTGACGCAGCATCTCGCCGTTTTCGGCAACGGTATTCCAGCACGGACACACACATCTATCCTCGTGGAGAACGAAGAATCATGGCAGCAGTCGACGAAAAGGTTAAAAGCATCATTGTGGAGCAGCTTCAGGTAGATGAAGCGGAAGTAACGCCTGGCGCATCATTTCAAGAGGATTTGGGTGCCGACTCACTCGATGTCGTGGAGCTCGTGATGCAATTTGAGGAAGCTTTCGATATTCAAATCCCCGATGAAGACGCCGAGAAGATCAAAACCGTGAAGGACGCGACGGACTACATCGAAGCGCACGCAAAGGCAAAGTAACTGTGGCTGAAGTTCGCACAATTTTGGCGCGCCGCGTTGTAGTCACCGGCATCGGTCTGATTTGCGGTATCGGTAATACCGCGCCCGCGATCTGGGACGCCCTGATGCAAGGAAAAAGCGGCATGGCCGAAATCACCCACTTTGGCCTTGAAGGTCACCCCGTTCGCTTCGCTGCGGAAGTCAAGAACTTCGACGTCCACCAGTTCGTAGAGAAGAAGGAGGCCCGTAAGATGGGCCGCTTCATCCACTTCGCGATGGCCGCCAGCGCGGAAGCCATGCAGAACGCCGGCCTCGTCGTCACTGAAGAAAATTCAGAGCGCATCGGCGTCCACATCGGCTCCGGCATCGGCGGTTTCGACATCATCGAGCGCGAACACACCAACCTCATGAACGGCGGCCCCCGCAAAATCTCCCCGTTCTTTATCCCCGCGTCCATCGTCAACCTCGCCGCCGGCCATGTCAGCATCAGGTACAACGCCAAAGGCCCTAACGAGGCCACGGCCACCGCCTGCACCACCTCTGCCCATGCCATCGGTGACGCCTACCGCCTCATCCAGCGTGGCGACGCGGATGCCATGATTGCCGGCGGTGCAGAGGCCACCATCACTCCCCTTTGCGTAGGCGGCTTTGCCAGTATGAAAGCCCTTAGCACCCGCAATGACGACCCGACCCACGCCTCTCGCCCCTGGGACAAGGATCGCGACGGCTTCGTTATCGGCGAAGGTGCCGGCATCCTAATCCTTGAGGAACTTGAGTTTGCGCAGGCCCGCGGAGCCAACATCCTCGGCGAAGTCGTCGGCTATGGCATGAGTTCCGATGCTTTTCACATGACCGGCATGGCGCCTGAAGGCGAAGGCTGCCGCCGCGCCATGGCCAACGCGCTCAAATCCGCCGATCTGTCACCGGATAAAATCGAGTACGTCAATGCTCACGCCACCAGCACGCCCCTGGGCGACGCTATGGAGTCGAAAGCCATGGAAAACGTCTTCGGCGAGCGCGCGTTGAACCACACCCTGCTTGTCTCCTCCACCAAGTCCATGACCGGCCATCTGCTTGGCGGCGCAGGCGGCCTTGAAGCCGGCATCACCCTCATGGCCATGCAGAAGAGCATCGTCCCACCGACGATCAACCTGGAAAATGTCGACCCCGAATGCCGCTTGAACTACGTGCCGCATACGCCCGTCCAGCACGACGTCCAGTACGCTCTGTCCAACTCCTTTGGATTTGGCGGTACAAACGGCTCGCTCGTATTCAAGCGCTGGGACGGCGATTGATCCCTGGCCTGTTCGTTTCTGGCGACCTGCTTCCTGTAACGAAATGAGTGCTTTCACGCCCAGTTCTCGCATAGACCGGGTGTATGAAAGTCGCAGGCCTTTGGCTGAACCGTGGCACTCAGACTCCACATGATCCGGCTTCGTGCAGGCTGTCCTGATCCTGCCTGCCGCCTTTCTTGCAATCTGTCGCCCGGAATGCGCTATCCTCCGGCTTGACCCCGCGATGAAGTCTCTCCTGCTCCAGTTCCGTGCCGCACCGAATCTGCTCACACTGCTGCGGCTTTTCATCATTCCGTTCCTGGTCATCAACCTGCTCGGCCACCGCAACGGCATCGCCCTGCTCCTGTTCATTCTGGCCGGCATTTCCGACGCGCTTGATGGAACGCTCGCCCGCAAACTCGGCCAAAGTACCCGCCTTGGCCAATATCTCGATCCCATCGCCGACAAACTTCTGCTCAGCACGCTTTTTCTCACTGTCACGCACATGGGCCTCGTCCCGCGATATGTCACGGTGCTCGTTTTTGCGCGCGATCTCGGCATCCTGCTCATCAGCACGTTACTTTTCGCGACAAACACTCTGCGCGACTTCCGCCCCAGCATTCTTGGCAAACTCAACACCGTCCTTCAACTCGCTACGGTCTTTCTCGTGCTGATCGAGTCGGTCTACCCCCGCCAGCCCTGGCTCATGCTCCGCCACGGCCTGGTCGTCGGTGTGGCGTGGATTGCACCGCTTTCCGCCGCCCAATACGCCTGGATTGTCACCCAGCGCCTGAGCGCAACGCCCGCCGGCCGTACTGCCGCTGCCTGAGTGTGATTGTGCCCGCCGGATCTTCGATAATTCCTATCAAACAGCCTTGCCACAGCCATGCCGCAGGCTTACACTAGGAAAGCTGGCACACATCCGCGCATCTGCGGCCCGCGCCTGCATACATGCATGCTGCGACTCACCAAAAAAGCGGATTATGGCCTGATGGCGCTTAAGTACCTCGCCGAGCAGGCCCTTGCTTCGGGTCATCCCGCAGCTCAATCCGCCAAGGATATTGCGGACGCGTACCACATCCCGCCCCAGCTTTTGGCGAAAATCCTCCAAACGCTTACAAAAGGCGGCATTCTTATCTCCACCGCTGGCACCAATGGCGGCTACGTACTCGCCCGCCCGGCAAATGAAATTAACGCTTTCGAGGTGATTCGCGCCATTGATGGGCCGTTATTCATCACCAGTTGCATCACCATTCACGGCACCTGCGACCTTGCCGGTCATTGCACCATCAAAGAACCGCTGCGCAAGGTGAACGACAGCATCAAGGATCTGCTTGCTGACATCCGCATCTCCGACCTGGCGGAACCGCAGGACCTCGCCAGCCACGCTCCGCTTGGGGGCGGCCTCGTCAGCATCGCCATGTAACACGCACGGCCAGTCCAAAGATTGTGCACTACCGCTTTCGCTCGCACCAGCAACCGCCCACACCGCCCAGGGCACAGCATGACAGGGAGATCCAGCATGAGTACCGCCGCCGTAGAACTTCTAGATTCCACGCCCGTCCACACGGGCGTTCAGTTGCCCATCTACATGGACAACCATGCCACCACGCCGCTTGATCCCCGCGTGCTTGAGGCAATGCTGCCGTACATGACCAGGGTTTTCGGCAATGCCGCCAGCCGCAACCACCAGTTCGGCTGGGAGGCAGAGCAGGGCGTCGACAAGGCGCGCGAGCAGATTGCCAAGCTGATCGGTGCGTCCGCCAAGGAGATCATTTTCACCTCCGGCTCCACGGAGTCCAACAATCTCGCCATCAAGGGCGTCGCGGAGATGTATCGCGAAAAGGGCAACCACATCATCACCCAGGTGACCGAGCACAAGGCCACGCTCGACACCTGCAAGCGACTTGAGAAGAACGGCTATCAGGTGACCTACCTGCCGGTGCAGGCCGACGGCCTCGTCTCCGTTGCCGACATCGAAAAAGCCATCACGGACAGGACCATACTGGTCAGCATCATGTATGCCAATAACGAGATCGGGACCATCAACCCCATCCGCGAAATTGGCGCACTCTGCCACGCGAAAGGCGTTCTGTTTCACACCGATGCTGTCCAGGCCGTTGGCAAAATCCCGGTCAATGTCCTCGCCGACAACATCGACCTGCTCTCGCTCACCGCCCACAAGCTCTACGGCCCTAAGGGTGTGGGTGCGCTTTATGTCCGCCGCCGCAACCCACGCGTCCAGCTTAACGCGCAGATCGACGGTGGCGGCCACGAGCGCGGCATGCGTTCCGGCACGCTCAACGTCCCCGGCATTGTTGGCCTTGGTGCAGCGTGCGAATTTGCCATGAACGAGATGGAAGCCGAAGGCAAGCGCCTGTCCGAACTCCGCGACCACATGAAGCAGAAGTTTGAGGCCGCGCTTGACTACGTGCACGTCAATGGCAACATGAACCACCACCTGCCCAACAACCTGAACATCAGCTTTGTCTATGTGGAAGGCGAGTCCCTCCTCATGGGTATCAACGACATCGCCGTTTCCTCCGGCTCCGCCTGTACCTCTGCGACGCTCGAGCCCAGCTATGTCCTCAAGGCCTTGGGCCTTGGCGACGACGTTGCCCACTCGTCTATCCGCTTCGGCCTCGGCCGCTTCAACACCCGGGAAGAAGTGGACTATGTGACCGATAAGCTGATCGACACTGTCCTCAAGCTGCGGGAACTCTCACCGCTGTACGAGATGGTGAAAGAAGGCATCGACCTTGAAAAGGTCGAGTGGACCGCCCACTAAGGTATTCTGTCCTCGATCAGTGTGCCGGTCCAAAGCAGGTCGGCTCGCATCGAAACCTATACGTTTTGCTCAAAGTAGTGCAACAGGAGATCCACCATGGCATACAGCGACAAGGTTGTCGATCATTACGAGAACCCCCGCAACGTCGGTACCCTCGATAAGAGCTCGACGGAGGTCGGTACCGGTCTCGTCGGTGCGCCGGAGTGCGGCGACGTTATGCGCCTCCAGATCAAAGTAAATCCGGCAACCCAGGTTATTGAGGATGCCAAGTTCAAGACCTTTGGCTGTGGCTCCGCCATCGCCAGTTCGTCGCTTGCGACCGAATGGGTCAAGGGCAAAACGGTCGCGGAGGCACTTGCAATTTCGAACACCGAAATCGTCAAGGAGCTCGCGCTGCCGCCGGTCAAGATTCACTGCTCGGTGCTGGCGGAAGACGCGATTCGCGCCGCCATCGGCGACTGGAAGAAAAAGAACAACCTGCCGGAGCAGGCAGCGCCCCAGCACGACCTTGTGGGCGCGGTAAACTAACCCTCCTGCGACTCGATAGTTTTCGCACTGGTGGCCTATTGCTGCCAGTGCGACGTCGTGTCCGGGCTACCTGGATTGCTGGAGAGTGCCGCAAGTTCCAGCCGCAGCGCGTCGTCACTTCGTTTGCGCAGGTTGCGTTCGTAACGCCATACGCGCACGGCATATGTCAGCACAAACGCTCCGACTCCGAGAAGCATTCCATCCAGTACCCCCACCACGATAGCGGCAGACAGCATTTCCATATGTCCGGGGTATGCACGCTGCAGGTAGAGCCGGGCGAGCCACCAGCTTGCCAGTCCCAAGAGCAATGCCGCGATTGCGGCAGACCGCAACGAGGCGACAAAGTCACCGGGAAAACGGTCGATCGCATCGGGCACAGTGCGCCACATGCACCGATACTAGACAGGGCGCAGTCTAATTACCACCGCACGACGCGTACAGGCGCGGTGCAGCCGAAGGGATAAAAGCCATGGCCATGGTCGGCATCAGCAGTACCACCAGCACTGAGATGAGTGCACCTGCACCCGCCGCCGGTGCTGCACCCGTGTACAGCAGCCCGATCGCGCCGCCGGTGTCGCAGCCGGACGCGAACGCCAAGGCACAGAACATCCAGGTGACGGAGAAGGCGCTCAAGCGCATTCACGCCGCGATGCAGAAGGAAGGTGTTTCTGCGGAGCAGGGGGGGCTGCGGCTTGGGATCACGGGAGGCGGCTGCTCTGGGTTGAGCTACAGCATCCGGTTCGATTCGAAGCCGCGCGAGCGGGACCGTGTGTACAGATACGAGCAGGCGGGCGACCCGGTGCAGATTTTTATCGATCCCAAGAGCTTCCTGTACCTGAGCGGCATGGTGCTCGATTTTGAGGAGACGCTGATGCGGCAGGGATTCAACTTCATCAATCCGCACAGCACCAAGAGCTGCGGGTGCGGGTCGAGCTTCACGGCGTAGCCGGTTGAAACGCGGTGATTGATGCAGGCAGTGACACAGTGCGGCCATGTGGAGGCGGGTGTACCGCGGGTGTTGCGGCTTGCAGTGTCTTGGATTTGCGTGGGATGTGCGGCATCCTTGTGGGTGGCGGTGATATTCGGGAGCGTGCTGGGCGGGCTGAAAGGGAACGACGACCTGGCGCTGGTGGCGGCAGCGACTGTGCTGGCAGGGGTGGCCGTGGTGGGCGTTCGCAGGCCGACCCGGGTAGGTGTCTGGCTGGTGGTGGCCGGGTTCGGAGCGCTGGTGGCGTTGGCGTTCAGCGGGTATGCGCTTGGAATCGAGGGGTTTAGCGTCTCACGTGGCGGGGTGGCGCGGGCCGTGAACCCGACTGTCGCTTTTGCGGTGCTGATCGTGGTGGCGGTAGTTGCGGGGCAGGGTGCGGCGTGGCTGGCTCGGCGGGGTGGGTGTTCGTGTGGGTAGGGTCCCCCCCCCCCGCGCTAAAATCGTCATTCTGTTGGGTTTGTGGGTAGAATCGTCATTCCAAAAGACTTAGGCGTAAATTCGTCATTCGAAAGAAGATGTGTGGTGTTGCACAAGTTTTGAGGCACCCACTTTTCGCAGGATGTTGCGGTGTGCACGGGTGCCGATGCAGGCGGACTACTAGTCCGCCCGCATCAGGATGTGGGTTGCAGGATGTCTTCGGTGGTGAGCAGGCCGTGGGAGCGGTCGACGAAGCCGGGGCGGTGAAGGAAGCGGGCAACGTTGTAGCCTGCGGCCTGGGCCCGGTCGAGGATTGCCTGATTGGTTTCCGTGGGGACGCCGACAAGCGGAAGGGTGTCGGGGTCGAGTTCGAGCCAGGGTAGAAGGGCGGCGAAAAGCTCGCGGTTGAACCAGGTGTCGCCCTCGCTTTCATTGACGGCGAGCAGCCAGCGGACATCGGGATCGGCCCAGAAGGATTCGGTGTTGACCGAGCCGATGTTGTGGGCGAGAGTGATGCGGGTGAGGGCGGCGGCGCGCCAGGCGTTCTCGCCTTCGATGCCGATGGACCATGCGGCTTCGGCCATGCCATGGCGGCCCTGGAGGCGGTCGAAAAGTTCCGCGTAGGCATGGGCATTGCTGTGGATGTCGAGCGGGACAGCGCGGAGGAAAGCCCACGCGAGCGCGGGGAGGGTGCGCTGGACCGGGTTGAGGTGACCGGCACCGGGGATTTGGGGGCGCGCCGGAGCGTCGGGCATCTCGTCCTCACTAAAGTGTTCGCGGACCTCGGCGAGAAGGAGTTCGAGCGTGGCACGGTACTGGTGCGGGATGGTTTCGGTGCCCGCGTGCGCGGACGTGTGAGTGGTTGGAATGTTCGAGACGGGAGTGTTGGGGGCGGGAGTGTTCGAAACAGGAGTGTTGGGGGCGGGAGTGTTCGAGACGGGGACGAGGCCAGAGGCGTGGAGGGCGATGGTGGTGGGGACGGCGATTTCGGCGTAGGTTTTCGGTTTCTTGCCCTCGGGGAATTGCCCGGCGGGCGTGAATGGGGCTGCCGGTGAGCCGGATGCAGTATAGAGCGGGCCTTCAGCCCTTGGTGCATCGGTGGATGGCTGACCCAGGGCGTTGCCCTGGGCTGGTATGGAGCGGGCCGTTGGCCCTGAAATGCCGGCTGTGCTGGCAGTACCGATCATGTTGGTTCCGGAGAAACCGGCGGACGTGCCGGTGCCAGTGATGGAAGGAGCGGTGGAGGTGCCGATGGTGCCGTTGGGCGGTGCCCCAATGGATGGTGCGCCGGTGGATGGCGCGCCGGTGGAGGATGCGCCGGTGGATGGTGCGCCGTTGGAGGATGCGCCGTTGGAGGATGCGCCGGTGGAGGATGCGCCGGTGGATGGTGCGCCGGTGGAGGATGCGCTCGTGGAGATTGCGCCGATGGAGGACGCGCCGATGGCGACAACTTCTTCAACGACGCCCGGGAGTGCGGGCTGGCCGGAGGCGGTTGTGATTACCTTTGGGCGCAGGGGGCGGAGAGGTTCGCCTTCGTTTTCGAGGTAGGCGGTGACCTGTTCAAGAACAAGGCTGGCGTGCTGCAGAAGGGTGCCGCTGGAGCCGCCGCTGATGAGGGCATAGAGGTTGTCGCCGCTCAGTGCCTGGCGCATGGATTCGTGGAGCGGGCGCAGGCGGAGACGGGTGAGCGCGTCTTCGAGCGAGGCGACACCGCCGCCGTTGAGGGTATCGAAGAGGCGGTCCCACGGCTTGTCCGCAGAGCTGCGGAGCTCGCGCCAGTTGAGCAGGACGACGTATTGGAAGCCGCGCAGGTCGAGCGTGAGTCCGTGGGTGTGGACGTCGATGGCGCGGCGCAGGTATTCGAGGCCGCTGGTGGTGTCGCGGTAGGCGACGAAGAGTGAGTCGTCCCACGGCAGGGCGAGGCCGTCGGCGATGGAGCGCTGGCGCATGTCGCCGGAACCCTTGTCCATAAAGCCGGCGGAGTTGTGGACCGTGCCGCGCGTGGAGCCATAGGTGTTGTTGTAGGCCACAAGGGAGCGTTCGCCGCCGTAGTTATTGGAGTAGGCGAACACGTTCTCGTCGACGGTGCCGTTCGTGGTCCAAAAGTCGTACAGGACGAAGTTGGCGGATTCGGCGAAGATGCGGCGGTTGCGCAGCAGAGGCGCGATCTCGTGCTCGAAACGGGCGATGAGGCCGGTGTTGGGTGACTCCTGCATTTTGGCGGCTTTGTATTCCATGCCGTACTGCTCGGTGAAGCCTTCAATCTGTCCGTGGCCGAACATGGGCAAGCCGGGCAGGGTGGCCATCAGGGTGCTGACGCCGAAGAACTTGTCGCCGGAGCCGAACTGGGCAATGGCGGTCTTCTCGTCCGGGTTCGACATGAAGTTGACGTAGCGCTTGAGGATGTCCGGGTCGAACTCCAGTGTCTTTTTCAGGTAGCTGCGGTACTTGGCGTTTTCTTCGTCGCGCAGCATGACCATAAAGGCGGAGTTGTAGACGCGGTGCATGCCGAGGGTGCGGACGAAGTAGCCTTCGAGCATCCAGAAGGCTTCGGCAAGAAGAAGGGTGCCGGGGACTTCCGCGGCGACGCGGTCGACGACCTCGCGCCAGAACTCGACGGGCATGAGGGCGTTGAACTCGTCGTCGCTCATGCTGTCTTCCGCGCGGGAGGGAATGGAGCCGCCGGCGCCGGGCAGGGGGAACCAGAGGCGCTGGACGTGGCGCTTGGCGAGGACCATGGCAGCATCGAAGCGGATGATGGGGAAGAGGCGGGCGACGTGCAGGATGACCTGCATGACGTGCTCGCGGACGTCGGCCTTGCTGTAATCGAGCTGGGCGGTGTCGTTCCAGGCGAAGGTGGTGCCGTCGTTGCCGTGATAGAGGAACCGCGTGTCGTTATTGGCGAAGTGGCGCAGGCGGAAGGCGACGGCGGCGTCGGTCTGGTCGTAATAGTGGTCGTCGATCTTGATTTCGACGCGGGGGTCGGTGGACAGGTCGGGGCCGTTGAAGCTGTAGCTGGGGAAGGGCGACTCTGGACGGGAGACGAACCATTCGGGGTGGTCGATGACCCAGGGCGAGTCAATGCCCATGTGGTTGGGCACCATGTCGGACGCCAGACGGAGGCCGAAGCGGGAGGCGCGGTCGCGCAGGTTTTCGTAGGCGCCATTGCCGCCCAGGTCTTCGGCGATCTGGTAGTCCTTGAGCGAATAGGCGGAGGCGACGGCATCGGTATTGCCGCGCAGGTGCTTGATGGTGCGGGAGGCAACGGAGCGCTCCCACAGGCCGATGAGCCAGAGGCCGGTGATGCCGCGGCGGGCCATGAGCGAGAGTTCTTCGTCTGGCACCTGGTCGAGCTTGTGGATGTGGCGCAGGTACTTTTGCGAGAGCTGTTCGAGCCAGACGTAGGTGGATTTGGCGAGCAGGACGACGTTGGGCATCCAGGCCTGGTCGGTGGAAAAGGCCTCGTACTCGTTCAGGGGCGCCTGGTAGCCGTGCGCATAGTGGCGGCGGACGCGCTTGCCGTCGGGGCCGATGACCCACTCGCCGTACTCGTCGAAGCCGATGTATTCGTCGCCTTCGAAGCCCTCGTGGGCGGTGCCGAACGCGCCGTGGCGGTGGTTGTCCGGTCCGGCGGGGTTGAAGCGCATCCAGATGGCGATGTCCTCTTCGCGCAGGATGTCGATGGCGAGCAGGGCGCGCTTGAGTTCGGGGCCGAGCTGGGCGACCCAGTGGGTGCGGATGTAGTCGAGCTGGCCGGTAAGGGAGTCCGGCGACGCCTGGATGGGGGCGAGAAGCGCCTGGAGCAGGGTGCCGATGCTGGGCGAGAGTTTGGGCCGGGTGTCGAAAAAGGTTGGAAAGGCGGAGGTGACGGCTTTGTAGGCGGGCACGGCGGTTTGGAGCGAGGTGTCTTCAAACAGCTCGCGGAAGGGCGCGAAGGCGGGGTTTGCGTTTGCAAGCCAGAGAAGGAGCAGCTCTTCAAAGGCGGCCTCGCGGTTGAGGAGGCCGTCGGTGGTGGCGGCGAGCCACTGCGCGGGGGTGGTGTCGCCGCGGTAGGTCGCGCTGTTGGGGAACTCGGCCGTGAATTGGAGCAGGAGGGTTTGGAGATTCTCGGGGCCGACGGCGGCGGCGAACCATTGCAGCGCGGCGGTGAGGACGGCGGGGTCGATGGACTTGCGGTAGGCGGCGACGAGCGCGTGCTGCAGCTCGTCGATGAGGCCCATGGCGAAGAGCGCGCCGCCGTGCATCTGGCGCTCGGGGTCGTTTTCAGCATTGCGGGCCAGGTTGAGCTGCTGGGCGAGCTTGCGGCTGGCGGCGACGTTGGCGAACACGACGTTGCCGGTGTAGCTGAAGAGGACGTCGTCGATACCGGTGAGGTCACGGACGGAGCGAGAGATGTGGAATTCCATGGTCGGTCGCATGCGCATGTGCTTTCTCGCTGGGCCCGGGGGCGAAGCGTGGGAGAAACGGACGACGGAACGCCTGCCGCCGTAGAGGTGGAATGGCGGAGCGCGGGATACCGAGTAGATGCAGGTTGGGGCGGGGAAGTAACGTGGCCCGGCTTGGAAGAGCGCGGCGGGCGGGTACGGCATGGCGTGGGGGCGGGGTGGGATACTCGTCGGCCAACGGTAACCTGTGTTGCGGCTGTGCCGTGGATGGCTGATTGTGGGAGGAAAGACTATGGCTGCACCCACCGTGGTTCGATTGACCGGCACCGTTTCCAAGCCGATGAAAACAGATGCGCAGATTTGAACATGAGCTTCGGGTTCCTAGGCATCCAGTTTGGGTGGGGCCTGCAGCAGGCGAACATGAGCGCGATCTATGAGTACCTGGGGCGCAGCCGGACCAGATTCCGATTTTGTGGCTGGCGGCACCGCTGACGGGGCTGCTGATTCAGCCGCTGATCGGGCCGTACGCGATGCTGGCGGCGGTGCTGCCACCGCGGCAGACGGGGGTGTACATGGGGATCTTCAACTTCTTCGTAGTGCTGCCGGAGATCCTGGCGTCGCTGTTTTTTGGGCTGATTATGACTCATCTGCTGCACAACAACCGGATCTACGCCATTGCGGCGGGCGGTGTGTGCATGTTGCTGGCGGCGGCGCTGATGCAGCGGGTGGACGACCCGCAGACACTGAGCGTGCTGGACGCGTAAAGTGCAGCGTGGGCCAGCAAAGCTGGTTTGAACGCGCGCACGGTCGATTGGGGTCGGTGTGCATCCAATGCGACACAAGCAGGTGTGGAAATGGGTTGGGCAGGCTGGTTTGCAGCGCACGGATACCTCGCGGTCGGCGGTGTCCTGTTTTTATCGGCGCTCGGTTTGCCCATGCCGACGGTGCTGGTGCTGATCCTGGCTGGTGCGGCGGCGCACCACGGATCGCTGGTGCCGGCGTTTCTATTGCTGGTGGCGGCGGTGAGCGAAAACCTGGGAGCGACGGTGATGTACTTTGCCGGGCGCAAATCCGGCTGGTGGCTGCTGGGCAAGCTGTGCCGGGTGTCCATGGACCCGGAGACGTGCATCTTTCGGTCGGCGGATTTTTTTTACAAGCGGGGCGCGCGGACGCTGCTGTTTGCGCGGTTCGTGCCGGGGCTGGCGAGCATGGCACCGCCGCTGGCGGGCAGCCTGAACATGCGGCCCGGGCGGTTCTGGCGGTACGACATTGCCGGAGCGATTCTGCACGTGGCGGCGTGGGGCAGCGTGGGGTATTTTTTCAGCGGCATCATCGGGCGCATTACGGCGGCACTGGCGGTGGTGGGCCATGTGGTGCTGGGGTTTATCGCGTTGGTGGCGCTGGGATACTTTCTGACGTGGGTGGCGGTGCGGGTGCGCGACCGGCGCTTCCAGAATGTGGAGAAGGTGTCGCCGGAGGATCTTGTCGAGCGGCTGGAAAATCCGGACCCAACGCGGCCCATCGTGATCGCGGATGTGCGATCGCACGGCTACTATGACCCGGGCATGCAGCGGATTAAGAACTCCATCCGTGTGGAGCCGAACCGGCTGCTGGGCGAGCTGGACGCGCTGCGGGAGACGCTGGCGACGGAGTGCGACATCTATGTGTACTGCTCGTGCGTGCGCGACGCCACGAGTGTGCGGATTGCCTACACGCTGACCGAGCACGGCCACAACGTACGCGTGGTGCAGGGCGGCCTGCGCGAGTGGCTGAAGGCCGGCAACCCGACCGAGCCCGTGCCGGAAAACGAGATGCACCACCTGCCACGGTTTGAGTAGGGCGGCGCAGGCGGCGTACGATTGAGCGATGACGATTCGCATGCAGGAAGCAGAGGCCGCGTCCCAAAGTTTTGCCAGCATTCTGGAGCGGCTTGCCGCAGGAGACGATGTGCTTGTAGAGCGCGATGGACGGGAGATTGCCGTTGTGCGTTCGTGCGAGAGTCCGGTTGGACGACACATTGATGATGTGCTCGCGATTCTCCGGCGACTTGAAGCAGAGCATGGTCCTGCCATGATGACGCCGGACTTTGCGGCGGATGTGCGGGAAGCGCACGAGTTCTGGAATCAGCCGATCCAGAGCCCATGGGACTGATTATCGACACTTGTGTCTTCGTCCGAGCGGAGCGGACAGGTGTTTCCATCTACGAACTGCTTGGGCGGTTGCGGCTGAACTACTCAGACGAAGTGCTGGCGATCAGCGTTATTACGCTGTTGGAGCTGGGACAGGGTCAAGGCAAAGCCGCAGGGCCAAAGATTGCGGCAGAGCGGGAATATTTCATCCGGACGCTTCGGCTTTCCCTGCCTGCCTTCGGAGTGGATGATCGGCTCGCGATGCAGGCTGGAGCCCTGAGTAGCACGACACGTTCATTGGGGCACACCATCGGATTTGCGGACACTTTGATCGCCGCGACTGCGCAGGCCAAAGATTTCGGCGTGTTGACCTATAACGTGAAGCACTTCACGATTGTCCCGGCTTGCGGGTCGTGACACCATGACAGACTTCGACATCCTGATTGTGGGCGCGGGGCATGCCGGGTGTGAGGCGGCGGCGGCGGCGGCGCGCATGGGACTTCGGACCGCGCTGCTGACGCTGTCGCTGGACAAGGTGGCGCAGATGAGCTGCAACCCGGCGATTGGGGGGGTGGCGAAGGGTCACCTGGTGCGCGAGATCGATGCGCTGGGCGGACTAATGGGGCTGGTGGCGGATGCGACGGGCATCCAGTTCCGGCTGCTGAATACGTCGCGCGGGCCGGCGGTGTGGTCGCCGCGCGCGCAGTGCGACAAGGCGCTGTACCGCGCCGAAATGCGGGAGGTGCTGGAAGCGCTGCCGCACCTGCAACTGGTGCAGGCAGAGGTCGCCGACATGCTGCTGGAGATGGAAGACGGGCGGCGGCGGTGCGTCGGGCTGCGGCTGGCGGACGGGTCGGAGATGCGGGCGCGCGCCGTGATCGTGACGACCGGCACATTTCTTAACGGGCTCATCCACTGCGGCGAGGAGCGGACAAGCGCGGGCCGAACCCCGACGGAAGCGGCGTCGGTGCTGCTGGGCGAATCGCTGAAGCGGCTCGGCCTGCGTGAATGCCGGCTGAAGACGGGTACGCCGCCGCGGCTTGACGGGCGCACGATCGACTGGTCGAAGTTTGCGGAGCAGCCGGGAGACGCGGACCCGACGCCATTCTCGTTCCGGTCCGGGCTTGAGCAGGACGCACGGCAGGGCGGCTTTCCGCGGCTGCAGCAGATCTGTTGCCACATCGCGACCACCACGCCGGAGACGATGCAGTTGATCCGCGACAACGTGCACCGGTCGCCGATGTACACCGGTGCCATCGAGGCCATCGGCCCGCGCTATTGCCCCTCCATCGAAGACAAGATCGTGCGCTTCCCGGACAAGAGAAGCCACCAGTTCTTCCTGGAGCCGGAGGGGCTGGACACGGACGAGGTTTACGTCAATGGCATGTCCACCAGCCTGCCGCGCGAGGTGCAGCTTGCGATGGTGCACTCCATTCCGGGCCTGGAGCACGCGACGATGCTGCGGCCGGGCTATGCCATCGAGTACGACTCCATCGACCCCACGGAGCTGAGCAGGACGCTCGAAGTGAAAAGCATCGCGGGGCTGTTTCTGGCGGGGCAGATCAACGGGACGAGCGGGTACGAGGAGGCGGCGTGCCAGGGCCTGATGGCCGGCATCAATGCGGCACTGCAGGTGCGGGGCGAGCCGGAGTTCACGCTGGACCGCACGGAGGCGTACATCGGCATCCTGATCGACGACCTGATCAGCAAGGGCACCAACGAGCCCTACCGCATGTTCACGTCGCGCGCGGAGTTCCGGCTGCACCTGCGTATCGACAACGCAGACAGCCGGCTGACGCCGCACGGGCGCAGGTTGCGGTTGATCGACGACGTAGCCTGGGCAGAGTACGAGGCGCGGCAGCGGCGGATGGTGGCGATGGCGCACCTGCTGGAGACGACGCGTGCCGACGCGGCTGTGGCCGCCACGCTCGAGGCGTTGTTCCACACGGGGAGCCCGGTGGTTGAAGGGGACGCGTTCGCTGTTGAGCGGAGCGTATCGTCCGACGCGGGCGTCGCTGCGACGGACGAGAGTGCTCCGGTGGACGGCGGCGCGGGGCACCGGAACGGGGGGCACCGGAACGGCTTGCCCGCACATGTGAAGCCCGCCGCGCGGCTCCGGTCGGAGACATGGCTTGCGGAGTGCGTGAAGGGGCAGATGTTGAGCGACTTGCTGAAGCGGCCCGAACTGCGGATCGAGGTGCTTCTGCCGCTGCTGCGCGAGGCGCTGCAGGCCGGCGGCGACCTGCAAAAATATGCCGCAGCCTCACTGCCGGCGACGCTACGCAACGAGCTGCGCGCGGTCGAAACGGAGATCAAGTACGCGGGCTATCTCGACCAGCAGCGGCGTTCCATCGAGAAGCTGCGGCGCGCGGAAAGGCGGCAGATTCCAGTCACCTTCCGCTACACGGGCCTCAGCGGCCTGAGCCTGGAGATGCAGGAAAAGCTCGAGCGCGTCCGGCCCTCAACCATCGGCCAGGCCAGCCGCATCCCCGGCGTGACGCCGGCAGCGATGACGCTGCTAAATGTGCTGGTGGAAGTGCACACACGCGGCAACCGGTCTGCCGCTGCAGAGAGTGCGCAGGCCCTGTAAGGGCCGTAAAATCTGAACGGCTGCGGGCGGCACGGCAGCGCCCTGCAGGTGTTGTGCGCGCGCCGTTGCGCATCAGAACGTCTGAAGATCGCTGCGGCGAACGGGAGGAACCACTATTAGGATCGCGACGTGGAATGTGAATTCGATCAAGGCGCGCCTGCCGCATGTGTCGGACTGGCTTGCGGCGCGGCAACCGGATGTGCTGCTGCTGCAGGAATTGAAGGGAACAGACTTTCCGTCGGCGCATTTTGAAGCGCTCGGCTACCGCAGCGAGGCCGTGACACAGAAGGCCTACAACGGCGTGGCGGTGCTGTCGCGGCACCCGCTGGAATGCGTGAACACGACGCTGGCCGGCGATGAGGAAGACTCGCACGCGCGCTTTCTTGAGGTCATCGTCCAGGGCATCCGCATTGTGGACATCTACCTGCCGAACGGCAATCCCATCGGCACGGACAAATTTCTGTACAAGCTGCAGTGGATGGACCGGCTGCTGGAACAGATGCGTGTGTGGCGCGACCATCCCGTGCCGACGGTGATCGGCGGCGACTTCAACGTGATCCCGGAAAACATCGACTGCGACAAGCCGGCGAACTGGACGCGCGATGCGCTGTTTCAGCCGGAGACGCGGGAGCGCTACCACGCCATGCTGGCCATGGGCTATGTGGATGCGCTGCGGACGGTGAACCCGGGCACGCCAGAGGTATTCACCTTCTGGGACTACTTCCGGCAGAACTTCCAGCGCAACCGCGGCGTGCGCATCGACCACTTTCTGCTGTCGCCCGCGCTCGCACCCCGGCTTGAAGGGTGTGAGGTGGACAAGGCACCCCGTGCGCTGGAAAAACCGAGCGACCATACCGTGGTGTTGCTGACACTGCGCGAGGGCTAGTGGCGCAGTATGGCGTGGGGCGGCAGCGCGGCAAAGCGGGTAGGCTTGGGCGTACTCACCCATTTTGTTGCTGGAGATTTACATGCCCCGCGTTCTGACTGGTTTTGCCGTGCTGAAATGCTGTGCCGTTGCATCGGCGCTTCTCCTGTGCCCGTGGAGTGCATGGGGACAGGTTGTGCCCGTGCCCGCAAAGCCGGTTGTGGGTTCGTCGAACCCCGCCACGGCAGAGCCGCCGGTCGCCCGGCCAAGCACCACGCCGTGCACGGTAACGCTGTACCAGAACCAGGTCTTCAACGACTACAGCGCAAAGCCCATCGCCTATGCGCCACCCGCCGGCTGCCGCGGCCCGTGGGCCAAGGTCGTGCTGTCGGTGGACTTTACCGTGACCGCAGGCCGCCAGTTCGACCGCACGGCCTCGCTCTACCTGGGCAACGCCAACATCTTTTATGGCACCACTGCGGAGCCGCGCGCGGCGCTAAGCCCGTCGTGGCACGTGGAGCGTGACGTAACGGACCTGTCGGCGCTGTTCAAGACCGCGCAAACGGGCCAGGCGATCGTGTACAACATCGTGAACTCGACCTATACCGGCGTAATCTACGGCACGGCGCAGCTCAACTTTTACCCTGCGAACTTTCGCAATCCGCCCGCCGTTGTGCCGGACGTGGTCTTGCCGGTCAGCGGTGTGAACAGCCCCTACGAGCTGGACGCGACGGCCAGCCAGTTGGTCACGCCGGTTACGGCACCGCGCAACACCGTGAAGGCCTACCTGGACGTGATTGCGCAAAGCCAGTCCAGCGACGAGTTCTGGTACCTGTGCGTGCCGAACGACGTGGCGAACGAGCTGGAAAGCTGCCCCAGCACGGCGTTCCGCGAGACGGAGATTACCATCGACGGCCAGCCCGCCGGCATTGCGCCGGTGTACCCGTGGATCTATACCGGCGGCATCGACCCGTACCTGTGGCAGCCGATTGTGGGCGTGCAAACGCTTAACTTCAAGCCGTACCGCGTGGACCTGACGCCGTTTGCGGGTGTGTTGAGCGATGGCAAGCCGCACACCGTCGGCGTGAGCGTGTACAACGCCAGCAGCTACTTTTTGGCGACGGCGAACCTGCTGCTGTATACCGATCCGTTCCGGCAGCAGACCGGTGGCGGCCTGCTGGAAAATACGTTGAGCGCCGCGCCAATGCCCCAGGTGAACGAGAACCTGACCACGGACAGCACCGGCACGACGACAGGCAAGGTCACAGTCGGGTCAAGCCGCTCATTTACCGTGAAGGGCTATGTGAACACGGCGCTTGGCCGGGTAGAGACGACGGTCGAGCAGAAGGTGAACTTTTTGAGCGCGCAAACCTTCAACGTGGGCGCGAACGAGATTCAGAACGCCGTGCAGACCAGCACGGTCGACAGCACGACAACCAGCCAGCTCGGCTTTCTTCGGGAGCAGACGGTGAAGCACGTTGCGTTCCCCCTGGTGCTGGACTACGCGTATACCGTGAACGCGGATGGCACGTCGGCGCAGGTTGTGACGTCGGACCAGAAGGACATCGAGGCGGAGACCCGGTCGCTGAACGGATTTACGCTGTTCCACGCGGGCAGCGCGGAGCAGGTGCACTCCAGCGACACACTCTCGTTTTCCGCCGCGGGTGCCGTGACGGCGGTCGGCCCGACGGCCAGCACGGCCAGCTACCAGAGCCAGGATTCACTCGGTGCCTGCTACAGCCGCCAGATTACCTCGGCAAACCGGGTGCTGACTGCCGTTGCGGACGGCGTGGGCTGCCCGGCGGTGAAGTAAGAGCCGACAGGCACAGCAGGGATTCCTGGCGGTATTCCTGTTGTGCTGTGGCGGCGTTACTGCACCGTGCCGCTCACGTCGTCCGACGGCGAATCCATCTCGGCCTCAAAGCCGGCGCGGATCTCTTCCAGAAAGTCCTCGGCGTTTACGCCGTCGTCCTGCTGGGCGTGCGCCTCGGCGATGTGGCGTGCAAGGTCGGCCAGCAGCAGGCCCCACGCCGCGGGGTCTTCCCACATGCCGAACGACAGCGCGACGTGCTGCTCGCCGTGGGCGATCCATACGCGCAGAACTTCAAGCGAACGCGGGTCTTTGCTGGCGGCGGCGGGGATGGCAAGGGCATCTTTGTGTGACATGGCGGGGGTTACTCCTGGGGGAAGTTGGGCGGCGGCAGGTCGACGCTGGGCAGCGAAAGACTCTCGTGGGTGATGGCTTCGATATGCCGTAGTCGGGCAGGCAGGGCATCACCGGTGAGAGCAAGGACGCGTGTGTTCTTGTATGCGCCGGGCAGCCGCTCGATGAGCTCTCCTTTGGAGAATTGCTGCAATTCCAAACGCTTCGATGCCGTGTCGAAGTCTGGAAGATACTGTTTCAGAGAGTCGTCTGCGTTGAACTCGCTCATTGTCCACTTCTGCACACGCGTGCTGGATTCCGCACGGTGTTCGCAGCGCCTATTCTATGCATATGGCTACCTTTCTTCAGATCGTCGAGCGCGAAGGGCTCCCAGCTTCCGTGCATACCGAGCAGGTCATTCTGGGCTCGATGCTTTCCGACCCGGTTGCGGTGGTGGACGCCACAGCCAAGCTGCTTGGGGACGATTTCTCGTTAGATTCGCACCGCCGTATCTACGGCGCCATGCTCGAACTTTCCGAGCTTGGCCACGCGATTGATTTTGTCACGGTGATGTCTGTGCTGGAGCGCCAGAAGGCGCTAGAGGCCGTAGGCGGTCGTCCGTACATCTACTCGCTGGCTGAGAACCTGCCGCGTCATCTAAATGTGGAGCGCTACGTCCAGATTGTGAAGGACAAGTCCATCCTGCGGCAGTTGATGCAGGTGTGCGAGCTTGGCCTGAACCGCGCGGCGGACCAGAGCGAGAACTCGCTCGATGTGCTGGGCGCGGTCGAAACGCGGCTGCTGGAGATCAGCGAGAATGCCATCAAGCGCGGCTTCTCCGACATCGGCCAGATCGTGTCGGAATCCTTCGGCTCCATCGATCAGCTGTATGAGCAGGGCCGCGAAATCACCGGCCTCGAGACCCACTACACCGAGTTCGACCGCATGACCAGCGGCCTGCAAAAATCCGACCTGATGATCATCGCCGCGCGCCCGTCGATGGGCAAAACGGCATGGGCCATTAACATCGCCCAGAACTGCTCCGTCCGCGACGGAAAAGTCGTCGCTGTCTTTTCGCTCGAAATGTCGAAAGAGTCCCTCCTCCGCCGCATGCTCGCGTCCGAAGCCATGGTCAACAGCCGCAAAATCCAGACCGGCTTTCTGCCGCGCGAAGACAAGCAAAAGCTTATCAACGCGCTCGACCGCCTCATGGGCTCGAAGATGTTCATCGACGACACCCCCGGCATCACCCTGACAGAGATGCGCGCAAAAGTCCGCCGCCTCCGCCAGCAGGAAGGCGCGCTCGACCTCATCCTCATCGACTACCTGCAGCTCATGACCATGTCCGCAGGCCCCGGCGGCCGCAAGCCCGAAAACCGTAACCAGGAGGTCTCCGCCATCTCCCGCGGCCTGAAGGCGCTGGCGAAGGAGATGGGTGTGCCCGTGGTCGCGCTGTCGCAGCTTTCGCGTGGATCGGAGCAGCGCCAGGGCGACAAAAAGCCCCTCCTCTCCGACCTCCGCGAGTCCGGTTCCATCGAGCAGGACGCCGACGTCGTCTGCTTCATCCACCGCGAGGAGTACTACGACCGCGAGAACGAAGACATCAAGGGCCAGGCCGAAATCATCATCGCCAAGCAGCGCAACGGCCCCACCGGCTCCATCAAGATGGCCTACCTCGCCGACTTTACCCGCTTCGAAAACCTGCAATCCGGCGGCGCGGACTACTAGGCGCGGTATGATCCAGGCGAGGTATGATCGCGGAGGCATGGCCGCAGAGAAAGACATCGACCGCATCGTGCAGCAGGCCTTCTTCGCCGACACGAAGCCTGGCGTGATGATCGAGGTCGGCGCGGCGCGGCCCGATTATCTTTCCATCGGTGCCAGCTTTCGCGCACAGGGCTGGCAGGTGTTGTCCATTGAGCCGAACCCGGAGTTCTGTGACCTGCACCGCGCCCTTGGGAACGATGTTGTGCAGTGCGCCTGCAGCGACGAAGACAGGGATGGCGTCGACTTCTTCGTGGTCGATTCGAACCAGGCGGACTACCTGGGCGGCAACGTGTCGTTCGAGAGCTTTTCGTCGCTCGGCATCCGGGACGAGTTCGCCGCCGACCTGGAAAAGACGCAGGTCAAGACGGACGTCCGCACCATCCAGGTAAACGTGCGCAGGCTCGACACGATCCTTGCCGAACACACCCCCCCTTACGTCGGTCGACCTGCTTGCCGTGGACGTGGAAGGCTGGGAGTTGAGCGTGATGCGCGGCTTCGATGTGGACCGGTTTCGGCCACGGGTCGTCATCCTGGAGAACCTGTTCAAGTCGGCGGAGTATCGCCGCACCATGCGGCAGTACGGCTACACGCGGTGGAAGCGGCTAAAGCCCAACGAGATCTACATCCGCAGAAAGACGTTCCGCGATCGGTGGCTTGGCTGGCGCAGGGTTGTGGGTTTGCGTTCGTAGACGTGCTTCGCAACCACGTGGGCGGCGATGGTGTTTGAAGCGATGCGTGGCTTTCAGGTTTGCCTTGCTGTTGGCTTTGGCAGGTGTATTTTGAACGTTTTTGTAGCACCTAAAGGGTTTTAGTGGTGCGGGGCGGATCTTTGCGCCGCGCCTTCAGCGCTTGATGTTTAGTCCCGATGCCTACCTTGGCCTTCGGCCCTGGCTGTTATGCGACGGGCCGTTGGCCCTGAAAGGCGGCTTTCGGGGCGCGGCCGAAGCGTCTGCTTCCAGCGAACCCGGTCTGTTTGGAGTTGGTGGATAGTAGCTGAAGGTACAGGGCAGGCAGGGGGTTGTGCCGGCTCAAAGTTCGCCGCCGCTTCCACCGCCCGTGTAAAAAGAAACCCGCGCAGACGTGCGGGGCACTCTATCGAAACCAGCGTCTGCATCATCCAATACTTAGAATGTCCGTCACCGCCACCCCTGAAGTCGAAGCGCCCGAAGCGATCCCCGCACCGGAGCCGCTGTATAACTGCGCGTCGTGCAGCCACTATCTGCAGCCCGGCACGCTGGCCTGCCCGGAGTGCCAAACGCTGGTCTACGGCCCCCACCTGAACCGGCTGGCCGCTGCCGCCGCCGATGCGGAAAAAGCCGGCAACCTGCCCGAAGCGCGCGCGCGTTGGGCCGAGGCGCTTACATGGCTGCCTGAAGATGCACGGCAGGCCGCCCAGATCCACAAGCACCTGGGCACCCTCGATAACCGGCAGCAGCTTGCGGATGCAAAGAAGGCGCGCTGGACCAAACGGCTGGGTCCGTTTGCGCCCATTCTGCTGGCCGCCGCCAAGTTCAAGACGGCCTTTTTTCTGCTGTTCAAACTCAAGTTCCTGCTGGGCTTCCTCAGCTTTTTCGGCCTGTACTGGGCGCTGTATAACTGGAAGTTTGCGCTCGGCTTTACCCTGTCGATCCTGGTGCACGAGATGGGGCACTATGTTGCCGTGCGGCGGCTTGGCCTGAAGGCGGACCTGCCCATGTTCGTGCCGTGGTTCGGTGCCTACGTGCGCTGGTACAACCGCGACCTGCCGCTGCCGGCGATCGCATCCATCGCGCTTGCCGGCCCGCTGTTCGGCCTGGGGGCGGCGCTGGTGTGCGTTGGGCTTTACGTGGGCACGCATCAGGCGGTGTTCCTTGCGCTCACCTACACGGGCGCGTTGGTCAACCTGTTCAATCTCATCCCCGTGCTGTACTTCGATGGCGCACGCGCGGCCTTTGCGCTCAGCCGGCTGCAGCGCGCGCTCATGCTGGCGGCCTGCATCATCCTGTTTGCGCTTATGCGCGAGTGGGTGTTTCTGCTGCTGGCGGCAGGCATGGCGTGGCGGCTTGTTAAAAACGACGCGCCCGAGGAGAATAGCCCGGCCACCCTGGCCGGTTACCTGTCGCTTCTCTTCGCCCTGGGTGCGCTGCTGTACTTCGTTCCGCAGCCCGGCATGCTGGTGCGGTAAAACGCGGTCTGCCGCACCATCTATTCTTTTCACAGGGGTATTTCTTGGACGATTTGCACCCGCTCTCGCGCCGCCGGTTTCTGCAGCAGACGTTTGCCTACTCGGCCATTGCGGCACTGGCACCGGGCACGCTGTTCGACGCGCATGCGCAGGCACCCGCGCCGAACCCAGCGGCCGCGCACATGTTTCTGCTCGGCGACTGGGGCACGGACCGGTACAAGCCGCAGCAGAGCAGCGTGTCGCAGAGCATGGGCCAGTGGATGGATGCGCGTCATGTACAGCCGGGCGCGCTGATGATGCTGGGCGACAACTGGTATGGCAAGATGCACGGCAAAACAGGCGACGAGCGCTGGCAGGAGCAGTTCGAAAACATGTACCCGGCCAACCGTTTTCCCGGCCCTGCATACGCCGTGCTGGGCAACCACGACTACGAAAAGGCCAAGATCGACAAGGTCCAGATGCAGTTGGACTACCCCCGGCAGCACAAGACCCGCTGGACCATGCCGCAGCGCTGGTACACCTTCAACTACCCGGAGGTGAACCCGGTCGCCAAGTTCATCTGCCTGGATTCAAATTTGCCCGGCACCAAGCCGTTTGATCCCTGGCCGTGGAGTTACCTGATGAGCGCGGAAGACCGCGATGCGCAGGACGTGTGGTTCAAGGCAGAGCTGGCCAGGCCGCGCACGCTGCCGTTCCTGATCGTGATCGCGCATCACCCGCTGTACACCAACGGCGTGCATCGCGACAACCCCGTTCTGATTCCCCGCTGGGATGCGCTGCTGCGCCAGGCCAGGGTCGACTTTTACATCACCGGCCACGACCACGACCTGCAGCACCTGGAGTTTGCCGGCCATCCCACGTCGTTCGTCATCTCCGGCGGCGGCGGTGCGGAACTGGTGGACTGGTCCGTCGACCCGCAAAAGCGAGGTCCGTTCGGCGGCAGGGTGCTGGGCTTCTCGCACCTGGAGTTGTCGCAGGACGCCGCCATCCTGCGGCACATCGGCGTCGGCGCGCAGGAGCTGCACTCGTTCCAGAAGACGCCCGACGGCAAGATGACGATCTTCAAAACGGGCTAGGCTGCGGCACGCACGCCACTTGCCGAGACGTCTGCGTTCCATGCTGCAAGACGCCAGGCTTCAGCGCATCACATGCCCCCGGCTTTTGCTGGACTGCGATCACTTCCGTGCCCACAGCGCGAGCCATCCGTGCCATGCTGTTCCTCATGGGTTACGTTCTTATTTTGCTGCTGGGTATGCTTACCGGCCTTCGCACCCTCACCCCCATCGCCGTGGTGTGCTGGTTTTCATACGTCAAGGGCACGTTCGCCCCGCCGCTGGAGCTCACCGGCTGGCGGCATTTTGCCGCCAATCCCATCTCTGTCGGCATCTTCACGCTCATGGCGCTGGGGGAATATGTCGGCGACAAGCTGCCCAACACACCCTCGCGCACCTCAGCCCTCGGCGTGGGCGGTCGCGTCCTGTTCGGCGTATTCGTCGGCGTACTGATCGCGCCGCGCGTCGGCGGCCACCACTACCTCAAGGGCCTTACCGGTGGCATCGGCGCCCTGCTCGGCACCTACGGCGGTTGGTGGGTGCGCACGAAACTCGCCACCCGCGTCGGCAAGGATTGGCCCATCGCCAACCTGGAAGACTGGTTCACCATCGCCGCCAGCATTCTGCTGCTGAACGTCATCACCCATTCCGACTTCTACCGCTAGCCCTCGCCTCCGCGTGGGTCATCACCCCTCCGACCTGTTCCGCTCCCCGCGACGCGCGTCCGGTTCACCCGCCCCTGCCCCGCATCCAATGCGGTGGGGCATCATTCATGACATTCCGCACCTGCACTCCACTCTTACTCTGCGCGCTTAGTGTTCCGCTGCCGGCGCAAACCCACGCCGCAACCGCGCCGCAGCTTGAAGACACCGCCCCGCCCACCGCATCACTGGCACCGCTACCTGCGTCCGGCGCGCCCTACACCCTCCATGTCGTCGTGACCGACAGCAAAGGCAGGCCCATCCCCAACCTGCCAGCGTCTGCCTTCACCCTCCAGGACAACGGCATCCCGCAGCCGCTCCGCAACGTCACCGCCGCGCCTGCGCCGGAAACCCTCATCCTCGTCATCGACGCCGTCAACGCCACCTACACCAACGTCGCTTTTGAGCGCGACCAGATCGGCCGCTACCTGACCGCGGGCAACGGCACGCTGCCCCAGCCCACCTCCGTTTTCGTTGTCACCGACACCTCGCTTGAAGCCACCTCCGGCTACACCACCGACGGCAAAGCCCTGAACAGCACCCTGCAGCAGAAGACAATCGGCCTGCGCGACCTGCGCCGCAGCGCCGGCTTTTATGGCGCGGAAGAGCGGCTCGACATCTCGCTCAAGGCGCTCTTGCGTGTGCTGAACACGGTCGCCGCCAGGCCCGGCCACAAATCCGTCCTCTGGATTTCGCCCGGCTGGCCCCTGCTCAGCGGTCCCGGCGTCGAACTCACCGGCACGGGCCAGCAGCGCATCTTCGACCAGGTCGTCGCCCTGTCCAACCGCATGCACGCCGCCAACGTGACACTCTACAGCCTCAACCCGCTCGGCTCGCAGGAAGACGTGGGCCGCACCTTCTACTACCGCGAGTTCGTCAAGGGCGTCCGCAAGCCATCGCAGGCGGTACTCGGCGATCTGGGCGTGCAGGTGCTTGCCGAACAAAGCGGCGGCCTGGTGCTGAACGGCAACAACGACCTGACGAAATTGATTGAGCAGAGCGCGACCGACGCCGCCGGTGCCTACACCGTCACCTTTACCGTGCCACCGACCGAACCCGGCAAGCCCTACCAGCAGCTCGACGTCGCCGTTGCGACCCCCGGCCTGAAAGCCCGCACCGCGCAGGGTCTCTACACCAGCCAAAAGTGAGCGTGGGCGGCTTGATCGGCCCAGAGCACGTCCGGTTACAGGCATAGCAGCAGGCGGGCCTGTAAGCCGGATTCTGTCGAGAACGATCATTCCTCTAGGACGTGCATCGCTGCACGCCTCAAGCGACCTACCCGCGAGTCTGGCGCACCGGGCCGATGCGCTCATCGCTCTCCGCTAGGAGAACGAATCTTCCCGCCTATTTGGTCTTGCTCCGTGTGGGGTTTACCTTGCCGCCTGCATTGCTGCCGGCGCGGTGCGCTCTTACCGCACCTTTTCACCCTTACCGCTGCCATTCCGAAAAAGGGCAACGGCGGTATCGTCTCTGTGGCACTGGCCGTCGATGTGTCTTGAAACACACCTCCCGGGCGTTACCCGGCACACTGCCCCGCGGAGTCCGGACTTTCCTCCCCCAAGGTCGACAACGTCGACATCGGCGGCGATCGTTCAGCCCGCCTGCTGCCCCTAGTATACGGAACTCCCGCAGACCGCGCCCGCACCGCCCTCTCCATGCAGGAGCCCGCGCCTCATACAATAGAACCGCGCATGCAGACCCTCGGCCTCATCGCCGGCAACGGCCAGTTTCCCTTTCTTCTGCTTGACGCCGCCCGCGCCCGCAACCTTCGCGTCGTCGTCGCCGCCATTCAGGAGGAGACCGACCCCGCCATGGACGTCCGCGCCGCCACGGACCCGCTGCTCACCGTCCATTGGCTCTCGCTGGGCGAACTCAGCAGGCTCATCGACACGTTTCAGCGCGAAGGCGTGACCGAGGCTGTCATGGCCGGCCAGGTTCGCCACAAGCAGATCTTTTCTGCCATCCGGCCAGACTGGCGGCTTGCCAAGCTGCTGCTGAACCTGCGCACCCGCAACACAGACATGCTGCTCGGTGCTGTCGCTAAAGTGCTTCAGGACGAGGGCATCCGCCTTATCAGCTCGACCGCATACCTGGAACCGCTGCTCGCCCGCGCCGGCACGCTGACCGCCCGCGGCCCCTCGGCACAGGAACGCGCCGACATCCGCTACGGCCTCCGTATCGCCAGGCACCTAGCCGCCGTCGATCTCGGCCAAACCGTCGTCGTCGCCTCCTCCGCCTGCGTCGCCGTCGAGGCCATGGAAGGCACCGACGCAACCATCGTCCGCGCCGGCCAGCTTCTTCACCCTGCCGGCCCTCAGCCGAGCGGCACAGACACAGGCACGGCGGCAACCACAACGGACGAAACGAACGGTACCAGAAGCGTGACCGCTACAGACAGCGGGACCGCATCGCAGGGCAGGGAGTTGCGGGACAGGGAATTGCAGGAGAGGGAACCGCACACCCTTTCCAGCGCGCTCACCGTCGTCAAAGTCGCCAAGCCCAACCAGGATCTTCGCTTCGACGTCCCCGTCATCGGTGTTCCCACCATCCATGCCATGCGCGCGGCCGGCGCAACCTGCCTCGCCGTGGAAGCTGCTCGCACCCTCATCTTCAATCCTCAAGCGGTGGTCGACGCCGCCGACGCCGCGGGCATCGCCATCACCGGTGAAACCCTCGCGCCGTAGCACCGGCACGCACATCACACCGAGATTTGAGTCAGGCCGGGAGCACGTGCAGCCTCACGCGACAGGCGCACAACCGGGGCGGCACAACCGTTATTTTATTCCGCAGTCGTCGGGTGGACCAGAAAACCGATCGTGAAGGTCACGCAGATCGAAAGGGCAAACCAGGTAGCGAGAATGGTCATCATGCACACCACATCGGCGGAGCGGCACGGCAGCATCAGTCCGCCTCCTGTCCCACAATGCAACACGGCCCTGCCTTCCTCGCGTGCCCTCGTCAAATCGCGCACCGCGCAAAGTCAGCACACCTGCAACACATGCGCTCTTGCTGACTCGCTGCCTTACTGCTCTACTGATCTTGTCTCTCCAAGGAGTCCCATGAATCAGCGCCTCGCCATCTCTTCTCTTCTCGTCCTCGCCTCCGCGGGCGCGCTGTTTACCGCGCGCCAGGCCAATGCCGCCGCAGCCGCAGGCCTGCTCACCGACGGCACCACCGCCCCCAGCTTTACCCTGCCCTCGCAGGACAGCAAGCCCGTCTCCCTTACTGACTACAAGGGCAAGTGGGTCGTCCTCTACTTCTATCCCAAGGACAAAACTTCCGGCTGCACCCTTGAAGCGCACAACTTTCAACGCGACCAGGCCAGGTTCGACAAACTCAACGCCGCCGTCCTCGGCGTTTCGCTCGACACCGCCGATTCGCACAAGAGCTTCTGCACCCAGGAAAATCTCACCTTCAAGCTCCTCGCCGACCCCGAACATAAGGTCGTCGATGAGTACGGCGTCCCCGTCAAATCCATGGGCCCCATCAGCTACGCCTCGCGCGTGACCTACCTCATCTCGCCCGCCGGCAAAATCGTTAAAGTCTGGCCAGACGTCAAGGTCGGCAACCACAGCGAAGACGTTCTTGCCGCCATCGAAGCCGCGCAAAAGTCGTAACCGCCCGCCGTACGGGCGGCTTCCGCCGCCACCTGCTTCGCCGGAGCACCGGCTTGCAACAGACGCAAAAAGGCCCGAAGCCTGCTGAACAGGTTCCGGGCCTTTTTGCTTGCCTGTAAAACTGGCCACTCACCTGCGCGAGCGGCACTCCCTGATGCGGATCGTTACTTCGTTATCTTCTTCGCGGCGGCCTTTTTCGCCGGTGCCTTGGTCGCCGTCTTCTTGGCTGCAACCTTGGTCGCCGTCTTTTTCGCCGGGGTCTTTGCCGGTGTTGCCGCCTTGGCTGCTGTCTTCTTTGCCGGTGTGGTGGTCTTGGCTGCCGTCTTCTTCACTGCAGTCGTCTTTTTCGCGGGCACTGTCTTTTTTGCCGCGACCTTCTTCGCCGGAGTTGCTGCCTTTGCCGGTGTTGCTGCCTTCTTGGTTGCCAACGTCTTACCTCGTTGTGTGGATTGGGCCGCCTTCACAGGCACAGCCTTGCCGCCGCGTGTCGCTGCCGGCTTCACAGCCTTGGTCGACTTCGCTGCAGACTTTTTCGCCGCCGGCACAGGGGCTTTGCCACCCTTTGCCGACGCGGTTTTACCGGCAGCAGACTTCACTGCCAAACCCTTTTTCGCCGCACTCTTCTTCACCGGCACTGCCTTCACCGCCGCTGTCTTTTTCGCCGGCGCTGTCTTCTTCGCCGGCGCTGTCTTCTTCGCCGGCGCTGTCTTCTTCGCGACAACCGACTTCACCGCGCTTTTCTTCGCCGCAACCGACGTCTTCGCAGGTGCCTTTGCGGGTGCTGCCTTCGCCGCAACCTTCTTCGCCGCAACCTTCTTCGCTACGGCCTTCTTCGCAGCAACCTTCACCGGTGCCTTTGTGGCAGCGACCTTCTTCGGCGCGCTCTTCACCGGTGCAGCTTCATCCTCATCCTCGTCATCGATGCCAACTTCAATGGCCTCGATGATCTCGTCGTCATCGTCCGCCTCTTCGACGTCATCCTTATCTTCTTCGGTACTGTCGTCGTCATCCTCTTCGATTGCGCTCTCGTCTGCCTTCGCCGCACCCGTGCCGCCGCTCTCGGTGAACGCCGGCAGATCCTCCAGCGGCGCCTCTGTCGGGTTCTCTTCCGGCAGCTTGCTTTCCCGGTCCGGCGGCGTATACGGGTCCACCTGCGAAGAAGGCGACGCATACAGCGTCGCCTCTTCGGAGTGGGGTTCGCTCTGCAGCATGGCATCGTTGCCCTGTGCGGTCAGCTTCTCGTCCTCGTCTTCATCGTCGTCATCGTCATCCTCGTCGTCGTCATCATCATCTTCATCCGGCGTCGTGGTCACTTCATCTTCTTCGTCATCCTCGTCGTCGTCGAAATCGTCGTCTTCATCCTCGTCGTCTTCGTCGTCGTCCGTGTCCTCATCTTCTGCGTCTTCGTCGTACTCTTCGTCGTCATCCTTCGCGGCGGCGTAGAGCTTCAGGTCTTCATCTTCATACGGCATGGTTCAACCCTCCAGCTTGCGATGCCCCATAGGATGCAAACAAACAGCCGATGGAATACAGCACTATGGTGCACCGCAGTTGGTGCATTGGCAAGCATTGTTTTTCATAACGCATCATGCCGTTCACATTTCGTGCCATGGCTCGCATTGTGTCTCGCACACTGCTTCGAAAACATCCGCGTCGACTTCTCACCGCATCGTCAAGACACGGTCGCAACTGTGCATCCAACCGCCACCCGCATCTGTTGTGCGTGCGACGTTGAACCGGCTTATCGACGCTTCTTCTTCGCTGGCCCCGGCACGCGCCCCCGGCCAGTGCCCATGCGCGCAGCCGACGACGACCGGCCACCCGTACCTCTCGCACCACTGCCCCGCGCCGCCCCTCGTATTGAGCCTCGCGTCGAACCCCGCGCAGAACCACGCACAGAGCCCCGCACAGAACCACGCACCGCCGCGCCACGTCCACGCCGCGATACCGCCACGTAACTCCGCCCCCTGCCGCGCACATGCCCGCGCCCCGCCGGCGGCAGCCGCACCGGCTCGCTCACATACAGCACATCGCCGCTTGCCACACCCTCGCTGCCCAGGTGGTTCCACTCCCGCAACTCTCCGGTCGACACGTTAAACCGGTCCGCCACCGTCACCAGCGTATCCCCCGTGTGCGCCGTGTACTGCAGCGGACGCGTGCTCGGCTGGCCCGCACTCTGCACCGGCACCACCAGCTCGTCGCCCTCGCCTACAGGGTCTGCATCGCTCAAATCGTTTGCCACACGGATCTCATGCCCGCTCACGTGGAACAGCTGCGACACCTGTTCCAGCGACTCCCCTGCACGCACCTCGTGGAACCGCCAGCTCGCCCGCTTCTCCAACGGTATTGCCGCAATCCTCTGCTCGAACTCCGCCCGCGTTCCCTGCGGCACATGCAGGTCGTAGTGGATGCCCGCCGGCGTGCTCAACCGCAACAACGCCGGGTTGATCTGCACCATGTTCGCCAGCGTCGTGCCTGTCACATCCGCTGCCAGCCGCAAGTCCATCGCATAGTCCACGCTCACGGTTTCGGTCACCAGCGGCGCTTCGGCCATTACGCCTTCCAGCCCATACCGTGCCGGGTTCTTTGCCATAATCGCCGCCGCCAGAATCTGCGGCACGTAATTCTTCGTTTCCCGCGGCAGGGCGTTGCGCCGGTACAGCTCCCAAAAGTCCGCGTACCCCGTCCGCATCACGGCTTTCTGTATGTTGCCCGGACCCCAGTCATACGCCGCCATCGCCAGGTTCCAGTCGCCAAACTGCTTGTACAAACTTTTGATGTACCGCGCATACGCCCGCGTGCTCTTCTCCGGGTCGAACCGCTCGTCGAAGTACCCGTTCCGCGCCAGCCCGTACGCCCCCGTCGGCATAAACTGCCACATGCCGCCCGCGCCGCTGCCCGCGTTCACCACCTGCAGTTGAAAGCCGCTCTCCGCCACCGCCAGGTAGATCAAATCCTGCGGCACACCTTCTTCCTTCAGCACCTGTTGAATGAACGGCCGAAACCTTCCCGCCCGCTCCAGCGACCGCCGCATGTGCGCCTTGAACGACGGCGAATTCGCATACGCATTGATGTACCCGGCCACCGTGTCGTTGATCACCAGCGGCAGATCCGACGTCGTGTTCAACTCGCCCCGCAGCCGGGCCACCAGCGCCGCATCGGCCGGCGGAAACGTCAGGTCGCCCAACGCCTCGGCCGGCGTCTCTTCCGTCTTCGCGCTAAACCCGTTGCCCTGCTTCAGCGCATCCATCTCCAGGCTGTTCACCGCATCCACCGTGCGCTCAAACTCGTCGCTCAGCGTCGCATCGCCCTTCACGTCGACGCCGCTCGTCAGCATCAGGTCCACCGCAAAATCAAAGTCCAGCCGCGCCGCATCCAGCCGTCCCGCACGGTAGTTCTGCACACCGCTCGCGTAGCTCTTGTCCACCTGCTGCGTCAGTGCCTGCACCCGCCGCGCTGCCTGCTGCTGCGCCAGCAACTGCTGCGGATTCAGCGTCCCCGGCACACCCGCCTGCCCCGCTGCCTGCTGCGCCACAATTTGCTGCCCCGAAGCCTGCCCGCCGCTCTGCTTTGCCGCTACGGCCGCGCCTCGCGCATCCACCACCGCCGGTGCCGTCTTCTGCGCCGGCACCTTGCCCGCCGCCGCACCGCTCCCCGCATCCGGACACCCCAGCAGCAGCAGCACCCCAGGCACGCAACACACAC
>CAXTJO010000017.1:0-57579 GCA_964244665.1 uncultured Terriglobus sp. | reverse complement strand
CCACCGAACTCATGGTCATCAGCCAGTTCGGCAAAATCATCCGCATCGACACCAAAACCATCCGCGCCGCCGGCCGCGCCACCATGGGCGTAAAACTCCTAGACCTCGACGACGCCGACAAAGTCGCCGCCGCCGTCACCATCCCCAACGAAGAAAAACCCGAAGAAGACAAACCCATCCTGCAGTAATAAATGTTCCTTCAAAGGAAAAGGCCCGGCGTAGTTGCCGGGCCTTTTCTTGCTGAAACTACTCCGCTCTCAGTTTGTTTCAAGCGTAAGAGTAGTAATCAACTGCCATCAGGGGCATCGCACTATTTGCTCTTGCCAATTCGTCCGCGATTTGCTCCTTCTTTACGCGGCTTTCAATAATAATCGGCACTGCTTCCTCTATTAAGGAGGCCACTTGCCTAAAGGACACCACCGCGCGATGAGACAAGCAATCATGCTTGCTTTCACTGTTCACTTCGCTCAGATGCACCTCAGTTAAGCGATCCGAAAAGCACTTGAGTATTCTGTACGCTTCTGTCAGGGATGGGTCCCACTGGCGGGCATGCCCAATATCAAAGCAGAGGGACGCTTGCGGCAATTTAGCAAATACGTGCGACAGTTCTTCTGCCGTCCGCCCTAACCGTTTTCGTCTGTCCATATTCTCAATTGCAAGTTGAGGTCCGAACCGCTTCCAAATCTCAAAATCTGAGATCGCATCCGGATGAAGCACGATTCTCCACGATTTCGGAACATGCTTATAGAGGGAGCGCGCAAGTTCCTGCTCTTCGTATTTCTCATACCTGCTAGGAGCGTGTAAAGAAATATGTTTATATTGCTTTAAGTCCAAGTTAGGTATAGCGCAGAGAAGATCATCAACCTCACTCATTCTGAGTGCGGAAAGCTCAACGCTGGTCAGCCTGAATGGTGCGACAACCTCTAAAGCGAGGCGAAAGTCATCGAGTGCTACTGCTCCCGTGGAGAATCCAAAATTCCTCATTAGAATACCCCGTATTCAATGGTGAGCCTGCTAATGTCGGTGTCGCTCCGCAAGAATATGGATTCAATCGCATCGCGGAACCTATGACTGATATCCCTGCTCAGCTTGGCTGTGGGATCATCTTCCAGTTCACCGACACTGATTAAATCCAATTGCTTTCGCCTCGTATTCCCGTTCGCAAGAGGCGTGTCATCTGCCATCAAACCAATGAACTCGTCATACGCCGTAAACAAAGCCTTTGCAGGCTCATCTAGAGACTGCTCTCGCGCCAAAGCAGTTGCGATAATCTCGAGCGGTGCTTTAGAAAGAACTGTTACGAGTAAGTCGATTACGGACTGAACACGACCCTCGGAATAGAAAGATGTCCTGTCTTCTATGTTGTTAAAACTCGTGTGACATTCGAAGCAGGCAATCATTCCAGCGAGAAACATAAGCTTTCTGGACATGCGCAACTTAAAGTTCCGAATCGCAAAACCAACATTCTCCCGATTCCTCTGCTTATAGGCGAAGTCAACAGCCATGGTCCGCCAATAGCGAGCTATGTCGTTGAACATGAAGCGCGGAACTTTGTATCTTCCAGAGCCGTGCCACAACCCTCTATCCTCGTTCAGATAACGAAAAAGAATATTGTTGATCACGCGTCGATGGGCGTCAGGGTTCCCTATTGCAAGACTCTCCAGCAGCAGGAGAATTCGAAGGGTAGTATTCGCATTTGTGTCATCCTGACCACCAATGTTGTGGACTAGATTGTGACTAGACACGATGGTGCCAAATATTCCTTCTCGGCCTGGCTGCTTTCGTTCTAGTCTGTCCAGCGCTTTACGGACCGAGAAGCTGGTCTCTAAATCTTCAGGAAAGGAGATGCCGTCTACGAGGAGAGCCCAATCGACATCACTTCCACAGGTGAACTCTTCGCGGGCCAAAGAACCCACGACGATAATGCTAGCGTCGCGGTTCGAATAATCTGACAAGGCTTCGGTGAGGGTTGCGCGTTCGCGGGCGCTTTGAATACGAGCCTGTCTCAGATGAGACCAATCGCTACTCGTACGTTGTTCGAGGGCTTCTAGCGAGGTCTGAGCCGTCGGTTCGACATTATCTTCTAGCGGCAAATTTTCTCCCGTTCCTATGAAGTTTACCGCTTGTGCAATCCACAGGGCTGATCTGAAGAAGGGCTACTAGGGTGGCATCAGTGGTCCAGGCACGAACCGGGTTCCCCGCGTTTTTGCGGTTAAGGTGGGTTCCACTAGGCCCCAAGGACTCACATCCACCCCCGATCCACCTCCACCAACCCTCTCTCCTCCAACAAATAATCCCGGTAACTGAACCACCGCCACTCCTCCGGCCCCTCGACCAGCCCACCCTTCACCGGGTTCCGGTGCATGTACTTCAGCTTCTCCACAACCTTGTCCCGCGTGTACACGTTGAAGTCGTGATACCGCACCTGCCATAACGGTCATAGCATGTGCCCCATGTCCGGACTCTCGGACATGGGAGTCAAGCTGCCAAGTGCTTGATGAGAACTGCCGCAGTCCGTCCGACTCACGAGTGGGTTTTCTCATTCAAAACTTGCTTGACAGACTCTGGCAGCAACCAAGAGTACTGGCCCTGTTCAGGCTCCCACTTAGCATCGAAGAACCGCACATGCGGAGGCACGCTGTGGCTCACCCTTCGTCCGAATGCCCCCGTCATCCCTCGGAACTGGTCTGAGTTAAGGCCGATATCTTCACGGATATCCTCACTAAGAACTCGACCGGTGGCCCGCTGTAAAACCGCGAGCATGTTCTGCATGTTTTCGGAAAGCTGAAGTCGGTTCAAGATGTGACGAGCTTCATCTCCAGTGACAAACCTCGTCTGTTGGTCATCCAGCTGCAACACTTCCACCATTCCGGCCTCCGGGGCCGTCTCGATAGATGAGCTTGGCCTAACCATCAAGGCCGGTGCGACAGTGACAAATTCCTCGGGTGTTCCCTCAAAGCTCCAAAGCTTCATAATGGATTCCTCCTGATCGCTATCATGGCCTGGAGGCTGTTGGAGGTCAAGCGGTATAGCCTAAGGACTGCACCCTTACTGAGATCTACACCCGAGTAGAGGGTGCGCAATACATGGGCGGGTGACTCAGGTATGCATCGGGTGCCCCACCTCCACCGCGCTCTATGCGGTAGGTGGGTTCCACTAGGCCCCCGAGGACTCACATCCACCCCCGATCCCCGATCCACCAACCCTCTCTCCTCCAACAAATAATCCCGAGAACTGGACCACCGCCACTCCTCCGGCCCCTCCACCAGACCACCCTTCACAGGGTTCCGGTGCATATACTTCAGCTTCTCCACGACCTTGTCCCGCGTGTACAAGTTGAAATCGTGATACCGCACCTGCCAGAACGGCCGAGGCACCAGCGTCTTCGCCACAGACAGCTTCAACCCGTGCAGCGCATGCGCCAGCACGCACCGCCGCGGCTCCGACACCAGCAGATGCACATGCGTCGGCATCACCACATACCCACCACATCGAACGAATGCTTCACCCGCATCCGCTCCAGCGCCCGCAGAAAACAATCCCGCGCATCCGCCTCCGCAGAATCCTGCAGGCAGCGAAAGCAGCTGAACGTTACACAAAGTGCAGGTCCACCTCTACCTGGTACCCCACCACCCCCGCGTCATCCCGCCTTACAATGAATCAAGCTGCCACCAACCAACTGAGTGCCCCAAAGAATCGGGTGCCCGACCTTCACCGTGCTCTCTGCGGTCAAGGTGGGGCCGAAGCGGCAAGTATTCACCGGTTACCCGGAACGGCCTAGTTCTTGACCGTCATTGCATCGGAATCAACAGCCTTCTTCCCAGTCACACCTTCGAGCGCAGTCAAAATACCCCTGTACTCGTTCTTATCGCACTGCATCACGAAGCCGCCCTTCTTGTCCGCGTCCGCATAAGTAACGCCGTTAAAGTGCTTCTTGGACTTGCTCAGCGCCATCAGCGCACCGATACCGAGCGACACCACGGCCAGACCGATCGCGGTACCAATCCGCCGATGGACATCCTGGCCATAGCTCAGCTCGGTAACCGACGTAGTCGGAATAACGACCGCTTCCTGCTTGTCAGCCAGGAGGCGAATCTGCTTCTCCTCGATAAACAGCTTGGCACTCTGCCCGCTCTTCAAACCGGAAACAGATCCGCCGTCGTACTGCACTTTATAAGAATTGTCTGCAGCGATCGCAGACACGGGTAAAGCAAGGCAGAGAACCATGGCAGTGGTGCGCAGCATTTTCAAAGTCTCCAGAACAGAAGTTTTAAGAATGTGCCACGGTACCATATGGCCGATAGACGACATAACTGTCGCTTACAAGTTTGTGACGTCGCCAACTCTGACCCTCGAACAGGAAAAATCCTGTCAAGCCCCCAACCCACCCAACTCTCTCATTCCAAACGAAATAGAGTTGGCACTGTATTTATGGCCAAACCGCTACAATAGATCTAGCTGCACTCCCGCCGGGCGGACGGGCGAAAACAGCAAGACCTTTGTCCGCGTCATGCAAGACGGATCAACCATCCTGCTTCTCACGTGCTGGAGATCACACGCACATGGCCTCATCATTCTTCTCGTAATTCTTCTTCTGTCTTCGGCGGCGGCAGTTACGCCATGGGACCCGGCTTCGGCTACTACGGCGGCGGCCTTCTCGTCATGATCGTGTCGGTCTACCTGCCCCTTGGTCATCGCTAAACTCAATGGAATGAGGATTTTGCTTCTAAGTCATCTCGAATGAGGAATTTAGGGGCAAAGCCCTTTAGAATGACGATTTTAGAACCCGGGGGGGGGAGGGTCCCTGCCCCACCCTCCCCTGCCTGCAAAGCACAAACGTTAAAACTGCCGAGCCTTCTTCCCAAACGGGAACAGCAAAGCCATCTGCGTTGCAGCCGCTCCGCTTCTCCACATCCGAGTGCATGTACACATACTCCGCAAGTTGATGCTCGTCAGCAGCGCACACGCATGCACGACAGACTAGCGCTTAGGAGCGCGAGTTGCTCGTCTCCAGACAGTGCCGGTTAGCGCCGGCTGGCTGGAGCTCAGGTCGGTGTCGCACGACAGCACTGATATGCACCAGTATCCAAGATTTGCGGGTGCTTCAACGGGTCGTGACAGGATTCCCGCCAGGAAGACCTGCGCTGTCGCCTGCAGACTGAGAGAGTTTTTTCCAGTCCTGGATCTCCTGCGAGTTCTTCGCCTCCTGAGCCAGTCTAATCCGGTTGTACTGTTCGAGTGCAGCACGCTCTCCGTCCGCGTGGTGCAGCTTGCGTTCGACGCGGGCCAGCTCGTACCACGAGCGTTTGCCAATCTCGCCATTTGCGTCCGCTGCCGCGCTGCGATGCAGCCAAGTCGTTGCTTCCTCGTCCCTGCCTAGCGTCGCCAGGCCCCGGCCGATAAAATACTCCGCAACGGGTGAGCCGGGATAGAGCTGCACGAATTTCAGCAGCAGCGGAACACCGGCAGCAGCATCGCCACGATCGATTGCGACGCTGCCCACGTTGTAAAGTGCGACCGGGTTTGCAGGTGCCAGCTCAAGTTCCTTCGCATAGGCGCCAGCAGCCTCCTCCAACTGCGCTGCGGCGCGGTATTCGTCTCCCAGGCCTTCAAAGAGGTCGGGGTTGCGGGGCTCCAAAGTGATGGCGGCCTGATATTCCTTGGTAGCTTCCATGTGCTTGCCTTCGTCGGCGAACAATTGCGCCTGCACCCGGTGTACGTGCCAGCTATTAGGGTCCAGCTTTGCCATGTGCGCATAGCTGTCATGTGCCACCTGGCTATGCGCGCGGCCGCGAGTTTCAAGCACGTTCAGATCATTCGGATTCAATTCCCACGCCCTGTCGAGCGAGACGACGGCACGTTCTGGATGTCCCGTGGCCAAGTCGACATTGCCCAGCCAGCCAAGCGCCTCCGCGTTCTTTGGATCGATCGCGATCTCCGCCTGCAATGCTTTCCGTGCTTCATCAGGATGATTTCTCTGAAATAGAAAAACGCCCAAGAACATGTGCGCTCCTGGCTGCAAGGGTGCCAGCGCAATCGCCCGTTGCACCTGGGTGGTTGCATCCTCCAGTTTGCCCTCGCGCCCAAGTACCAGGCCCAGGTCGAGATGAGCTTCGGCCAGTTGTGGGGCGAGCCGGACTGCTTCGCGAAATGCATCCTCTGCCGCGGCGCTCTGGCCGTTGCGCATCGCCTTGGCACCGCGTTCGAATGCCTGCTGCACGGCCGTACTCTGTGCGCGAGCAATGGCCAAGCTACAGCACGCAAAGACAAGTGCTGAAAACAGCGTATGGCGTGTGAATGGAACAGGAAGTTGCATGAACCAGTAACGATATGCCTGCCGTGCGGCTGCTGCAACGCCGGTCGGCTTTGCTTAATACTCGAGCTGCATTTCAGTGCAGGCGCACTGCTAACTGCGTCAAAGAGCGAAGGCTAAAGTAGGGGCGTCAATTCAGCTCAACCGACGTGGTCAACACTGAAAGGTGCCTCTAACCACCTTATTGCAACAGTTATGGAATAGCAATCCTCCTACCTTGATCCCTGTCCTCCGTCGATAGAAGGAGACGATTGACAATCGTTTGGTAGTGTAGATAGGATTCGGCTCGTTCGACTTCTTCTGTAATCGCTTACACAAAGCGGAATGCCTCAACGCTTAACTATAAAAAGATGAAGACATCCGGACAGGATCCGGGGCGATCGACGCCTATTTTGGAGGTACGATGCAGCATTTTAAGACGTATGTTCGGTGCTTGGCGGGAGTTCTGCTCCTGCTGTTTGCGGTGGCCTGTGCACAGGCGCAAACAAACCAAGGCCAGATTGCCGGCAACGTGCTGGATCCCACCGGCGCCGCCGTAGCTGGTGCAACAATCACCGCAGTTGGTGAGGCAAATGGTGCCAGCTTGACGACGAAGTCCACCTCCTCGGGCAATTATCGGTTCCCGTCTATCCAACTCGGTCGCTACACCGTTACCACAACCGCCGACGGGTTCAAGTCCGTGGTCAGCACCGGTGTAGAGGTGCAGGTCGGTACAACCACCAGCCTCGACGTAAACCTGTCTACCGGTGGTACGACGGAGACGGTGACCGTAGCTGCGAACTCGACGACTGTCGAAACGGAATCGTCCGACGTGGGCGGTACGGTCAACACTCGCCAGATCGTCGACCTGCCGCTCGCTCTAGGCGGCGTCGGTGCCCTGCGTTCGCCCGAGTCGTTCGTCTTTTTAATTCCCGGTACGGCTGGTCCGGGCACCGGCAATAGTAACAATGGCATTTTTATCTCGCAAATTGGCGGCGGTCAGAACTTCGGCAATGAGGTTTTGTTGGATGGCGCATCGCAAACACGTTCTGAAAATGGCTCTTCGTTCGACGAAGAAGCGCCTTCCGTTGAAGCCATCGCAGAGTTTAAAGTCACTACCTCTAGTCCTGCAGCAGAATTTGGCCGCACCACTGGCGGTATTGAAACTTCGTGACAAAGAGCGGAACAAATGGTTTTCACGGGACTGTGTTTGATATCTTCCGCAATGAAGATCTGAACGCCAACAGCTGGTTCAACAACGGCTACAAAGCGTACTACCAGGCAAATCCAACGCAGGGCAATGAGGCCGCGTACAATCGCGGCAACGACAAGCAAAATGATTACGGCGGCAACTTCGGCGGTCCTGTTGCCATCCCCCACCTGTATAACGGCAAGGACAAGACGTTCTTCTTTTTCGCCTGGGAGCAGTACCGCCATAGTCTGGGTGGACCTATCACAAGCAACGTACCCACAGTGGCGGAGCGGGGTGGTAATTTCGCCGACCTGCTTGGCTCGCAAAAGCTGGACAACAATGGCAATCCGATCATCAACCCATGCGACGGTACACCACTGTTCAACGGTCAAATCTTCGATCCAAACACGAGTCGTACGGTGAACGGCGTTCAGTGCCGCACTGCATTTGCCAACAATGCAATCCCCGCAGGCCGCATTAGCCAGGCTGCACTCAATCTACTTGCGTTCTATCCATTGCCGACCTCTGCGGGTGTATCAAACAATTACACGCTGAACACATCATCCCCTCTAACGAACACGACCTATAGCATTCGCGTAGACGAATCCATCACCGCCAGCGACAAGATTTTCGCGTCGTACAGTTCACGTGAAAATACCCGCAACAGCCCACAGAACTTTCAGCTGCCAGCACCGGTTACCCCAAATGTACAAACGCAGGACTTTATCACTCACTTTGGCCGGGCGGGTTGGGATCACATCTTTACGGCGAACATCCTGAACCACCTAAATGTGGGGTTCAACCGCTCCAATTCAATCAACGGTTCGGTGTATCTGCAAAGTAACGTGAACACAAGTGCGCTCGGCGTTGGCGGGCTTGTCACAGGCTTCCCCCTAGTCAACATTCCCGGCTACGTCTCGCTGAGCCGGAATCAGAATGGTGACAACATCGACAACGGCATCCGTATCAATGATTCGGTGAGCTACCAAAAAGGCCGGAACAGCTTTAAATTGGGTATCGACTACCGTTACCAGCAATACTCCTCCCTTGCCAACGATGTGACCAACGGGTTCCTTAACTTTTCAGGCAATCAGACTAAAGCTGCCCGCACCAGCCCCTATCAGGACGGCACAGGACTTGCGCAGGCCAGCTTCCTGCTCGGTCTCACCGATTCTGGCGGCATTACCATTCCCAATCATCAGCCCCGTTGGCTTTCAGGCTATTATGCGGCATTCTTTCAGGATGATTTCAAGGTCTCGAACAGCCTTGTGATCAACGCAGGTATCCGCTACGATATCGACCAGCCCCGCAAGGAAGCGCAGAACTTCACCTCCAACTTCAGCCCAACTGCGATTGACCCGGTTTCTGGAACGCCAGGCGCGCTTATCTTTGGTACGACCTGCACCAATTGCAACCCAAGATGGGCCGACACCTGGAAAAAGGACATCGCTCCCCGTCTCGGCTTTGCGTATTCGCCTGCGTCCCTACAGAATAAATTTGTTTTGCGCGGCGGCTTTGCGACGCTCTATGGCCCTCTTCAATACTCGGACTTCGGTGGTGCCACAACCACTGGTTATAACAGCCCGGTGAATCTCAATTCCAACGGCTTCGACCCAAGCTTCAATTTGTCTACCGGCTTCGGAACTCCTTCGTTCGCAGCGAATCTAAATCCAGGTTTCTACGATAATGGCGATTCCAGTGCGCCGCGTAATTTCAGCAACTACATCATGCCTTCCTATGGCCGGCCCGCAATGGTCAACCAGTGGAATCTCCAGGTGCAGCAGGAACTCGCGAAAGACCTCATCCTCACTGTCGGCTACATTGGCAATTCCGGTGCTCATTTAAAATCGGGCATTCAGAACATCAACAATACCTCTCCCAACACCTTCGGCTTAGGCGACGAGTTGAGCCGTACTTTTGCTTACGAGAGTGCTGCCCGAGGAACTGCTCTGCCTTACTCGAAATTCAACACCAATGCCAATTATTTCCAGGCATTGCGCCCGTTCCCGCAATACGACTTCATCGCCACAGACTGCTGCCTTGAGAACGTCGGTCACTCATCCTATGACGCTCTGATCGTCTCCGTAGAGCGGCGCTTCTCGCAAGGCTTCAATTTGCAAGCGTCTTATACGTGGTCGAAGCACATCACCAATGCTGATTCCGCTCTCCCGGGCACCAATGCTGGCGTCGTTCAGGAGCAAGATCCCGCTAACCCAAAAACGGAAAAATCCCTTTCCATTCAGGATATTCCCCATACCTTCGTTGTGAGTTACCTGTACGAACTACCGTTCGGTCAGAACAAGCGCTTCGGTAACTTCAGCAGTCCTCTGCTTCGTGCGGCGGTCAGCGGCTTTGAACTCGGTGGCGTTCAGCGATACCAGTCAGGTCAACCGGAGTCGTTCGCAGGTGCTACCGGGATCCCGGGCTTCCAGAACTCGATTGAATTTACGCGGGTTGCGGGATCGTCGCTTGCCAGCAACGCGCGGAAGGGGCACGTCAACCCGTTCCGACGCCTGCAGGCTGGCAATCCACAAAACTTCTTCTCTGATCCGAACGTTGACAGTGAATTCAATGGAGCCACCAACACGGGAAATGCTGCATACTCCGCTACGCAAACCGCACCTGCTTTTTACGATCAGAACAATCCACAGAACCGAATTACACGTGCAGTGGTTGCGTGCGTAGCTCCAGGAGTTGCGGTGACACCTAACTGTGATAACGGCGGATTCCTGTTCGGAAATGTTCCACGTGTTACGGGGGAACTCCGCAATTACAGGTACTACAACGAAGACTTCAGCTTCCTAAAAAAGACTCCCATTCGGGAGGGGATGACGTTCATCTTGAAGGTAGAAATGCTGAATGCCTTCAATCGGCACGTATTTAGTACGCCGAATACTCAACCCAATGATCCAAACTTCGGTGTGCCGACTGGTACTATCGACACACCGCGGAACGTGCAGATTACTGGTCGAATTCAGTTCTAACCGACTCTAAACGATTCCGGCAGGGACTATTGCATAGCGTCTCTGCCGGTCAGTTTTTGTGACTCTAATTTTATGCTGAAGACCGGGCTGATACGTGTTGCGGCTGTCGCGTCTGTGGTCGGTGCCTTTGTTGCGCGGGCACAAACCACAACTCCAGCTGTTACTGTACGTACGACAAACCAGACCAGAGTCGACTCTCTCGTCTCGTCCGCCTCACAACGTGTGAAGGAGGGCGGGACAGTTCAAGCGGAGGAGTTGCTGCAGCAGGCTCTTACCATCGATGTCGCCTCTGTTCCGGCCAACGATGCTTATGGTTACCTGCTGTTGCAGCGGCAACGCCTGCCAGATGCAATGGAGAAGTTCGAGGCAGCGCTTGCAGCCGACCCCCGCAACCTGCCTGCCCGAGACGGCGAACGCAAAGCGGCAGTTCTACTTGCCCTGCATGCACGTGCTGCGGGCAGCAACGACGCAGCCTTACTCTGCTTGCAGCACGCCCGCGATGCATTGCCGGATGATCCGGAAATCCTGTTAGATCTCGGCGTCCAAGCATTGAACATGCATCGCCTCGCCTTGGCCGCTGAAGCTCTTCATACTGGACTCGCGCTCGATTCCCGCAATCCGAAGCTTCTCTACGCTCTCGCTCGCGTGGACACTGATCAAGAGCACTTTGCCGATGCCAAGGCGCATTACACGGCGTATCTGCAGCTTATCCCCAACGATGCCAGCGCGCACTACGGCCTTGGCCGCGTGTACCAGATGCAACAGCAAATTGAACAGGCGACGGCGGAGTTTGATCGCTCTATCGCCTTGCAGCCCGCGCAGGCAGAGTCCTTTTTCGAACTCGGCCAGATGCAGCTTGATGCACGTCGTGATGCCGAAGCGCGCGTGAACTTTATCAAGGCGCTCGCAGGCACGCCTAACCACGGCGGAGCACTCACGGGCTTGGGCATTCTCGCTTATCGCTCGAAAAACTACGACACAGCAAATGACCTTCTGGCCAGGGCGGTGGCGACATCGCCGGATTACCAGCCCGCGCACTACTATCTGGGACTTGCGTTACGACGCCTAGGCAAGCAGCAGGAAGCGCAGCGGGAACTTGAAACGGCCGCGACGCTTTCGACAAGCCAGCAAGGGAAGGGCCAACTTGTACGATCCCCTTAAAGGCTGCGCCAGACTTGCATAGGACAAAATCTCACGTTCTTCAAGGTTGTGTATGGTTGTCCAAATTGATCAAGGCTGCGACATACGTGAACCGAGTCGCAAGGCGACCAACAACGATGTGCGACTATGGACCTGTTCGCGAGCCGCTCAAAAGGCATACAGGCCGCTGCGCAGTGATCAGTCACAAGCATCGTTTTGTCTCGTTCAGCCCTGCCGGCTGGTTTGCTTACCGGGCGAGCTGATGAACAATTCAAAGTTCGGTCGATCCACAGTTGTAATCACGTGCCGCGTTCCGCTCTAACATGCGGAGGCGAACAGGCTGCTGGTGCAAGCTGCAGCGCATGCAAGTGCGTCAACTCTGTGCAAATGCACTGGTCTGCGTACTTGCCCAGAAGCTCTGGGTCCTGTAGACATCAGGCAGTGGGGCAAGCACATATTAGAGCATCGGCGCGGCGAATCGGGGTTGTAGATGCGGTGCTGAAAGGAATTGACGGCGCAGTATTTACGCCCACCCTTCAAGGTAAGCGTCACATGGTGCCATGCTCAGGATGACAGGCTGCCAGCAAGTTGCGCGGCTTCATCAGCCGAACAGGACACGATGGATGAACTTAAAGTCCGGTAAAGAGTGCGGCGACAGAGACGTTGAGGATTGCGGCAAATTTCGCAATGAGTGAAAGATCGATTTCTTCGATGCCGCTTTCGATGCTCTCCAAACGTGCCTGCGACATCGCAAGACTACAGGCAGCGTCACCCAGACCCTTTCCTGCAGCTATACGCAAGGATTGCAGCTGCTGGCCAAAACGAATACTCAGTGAAACAACGCCCGTGATCCGGGAGCGAGAACATGTGCGAACTGTCATACGTCGTGCTCGTGGCGAGGAGTATTCACTGCCGGTTCGGTTGTGTTCGCTGGGCGGCATAAACGGCTAACTGACATGTTACAGCGTTACGGCGGTGCGCAAACGAGTTTCAAGCGGGTAGAACCGCTATCCGGAGCGATGTAGTCTAACAACAGCAGAACCGCCGAAGAGCGGTTTGCGTTTGGTTCTTCCACTTCACTCCCAGAGGTTCTCATGTTAAAAATACAGCCCAGTATCCAAAATCGCCCAATTCACAGCCACTTTGGGCAGCCCTCCTCCAGAAGCGCAGGTTCGGTCCCTTTCGCGCCTCGCGTTGATCACTCTTTAGCGAATTCAGCCCCTATCACTGAGCGTTTCGGAAAGCGGCTCCGTGAACTTCGCGTGGAGCGCGACATGACGCAAACCGAGATGGCTGATTTTTTAGGGATTGATCGTTCCTTTATCAGTGACGTTGAGCGCGGCAAGAAGACGATGAGTCTCAGCTACCTTGAGACAGTCGCCCAGGGATTCAGGCTGACCTTGGCGAAACTGATGGAGGGTCTGTGAAGACGGACATCTTTGTCTCTTCTTAAGCGCTCCGTGAATAAGCAGTAGCTCGCCTCCTAAAGAAGACGGACAGTCGCCAACCCTCTGTTGGCAGGCCATTCGCGTCCCTCTGCCGAAATGTTTGTCGCGGTTGCAAAATATCAGGTGTCGTCTGAGATGCTGCCGGCGACATCAATCGTGAACACGGCGAAACGCGTTGCGCTGCTACCAGTGCGCATCCGTGTTTCGGCGTGTCTGCGCTGTTAGATCAAAATCTTCCTGACCCCTGATATTTTCATGTCAACTCAGGGGCATTTGGTCCCCGGTATTGACGAGTAAGGAAATGCACGAGCTATGGTCGATCGCACAGATCATAGGCAAGCCCGGAAATCCGAAAGCGATGGCGAGAAACCGTTGCGAATTTCTGATATTTCTATTACTTAGACCCTACAAAGACGCTCGTTTGTCGCGGTGATCTGGTTAACGAGATGCAGGTGGTCGGTTTCCCTGCACAACTGACCATTCTGGGGTATGACGCGCACAAGACTGAAGCAGCGTGATAGGTCGAGATCCGGCGAAACGACTTTTCAGCAGGTCCCTGGTCTAAGCACTACTGGCTTTTGTGCCATGTGCCACAAGGATTGCTAAGCTTTTGGATAATTTTCTGACGCTTCATGAGACGTTGGGCAGTTTATGCGCAACGCTGATTTTTGCCGCCGCTCTCTATGCTCCTGGTTTTGCGGTGTCATATGCCAGCAACCTGTTCGGTTTTCGCAAACTATCCGCCACCGAGCGGTCCTGCTGGGCAATTGCGATCTCGTTTCTCGTAGCACCCATCCTCGCGGATTTACTCTGCCGAGTGGCGGGTCTAACAGCCGTCACGGTCACGGTTGGATTGGCTTCAATCTTCTGCATCGTCCATCTGCTGCGGACGTGGAGAGAGCACTGCAGCGCTCGCCATTTTGAGGCTGGTGGGGGCTCGGGTAAGCGTGGGCTTTGGATATTTTTCGGCTGGACGGTGTTCTGCCTGTTGATGCTGGTGGATTTTCAAATAGGCCATCGTCTCTACTTCAGCGTTGTTACAGCAGACCAGAGCTATCGCATCGCGTTTACCGACGCCGTGGTGCGTACCGGGGTGCCGCCTTCGAATCCGCTGTACTCCCCCGGAGGGGTAATGCAGTCGGGCTCTCACGCCAGCCTTCATGTCACGGCCATGCCGTACTACTACTTCTGGTACGTCCTTTGCGCCGTCGTCGTGAAGCTTGGACGCCTGGCGCACGTGACCTCTCAGCAAGCGTTCATTGCCAGCAGCGTGTGGGCAGGCATCGGATTGATGGCCACGGTTCACCTGTTTACGCAGCACTTCTTCCGCTGGACAGGAAGCAGAAGCCATAGGCTGCGCTGGCTGGCGTTGGCGCTGCTGACGGTCACAGGCGCGGACCTGATACCGGCGCTTGGAAACCTAGTGCTACAGGCGTCACTGAACGGCGACATAGAGTGGTGGTCGGTAGACCCAATCGACTCCTGGGCGAATTCTTTGCTGTGGGTGCCACACCATGTTGCGGGTACGCTTTGCTGCCTGCTGGCATTTTTGCTTCTGTGGCGTACGCGCGAGGCTCTTTCCTGCAAAAACCGGTTCACGGCTTTGTTGCTTGCAGCGACAGGCTGCGCAAGCGCTTTCGGGCTGTCGTGTTATGTAATGTTTGGATTCGTGCTGATGATGGCAGCCTGGTTTGTGCGACTCGTCCTCATAGGCACACCAGACCGCCTGGCTTTGTGGAAGCGATCAGCATTTGGGGCGATCGTCGCCAGCACGCTCCTTTTTCCATTCCTCTTGGAGTTAGTGCATGGTTTGCGGCTTGCTGCAACGGGCGAAACAGGCACGCATCTGTTTTCCTTCAGCGTGCGCCGCATGATCGATTCAGGGCTGCTTACAGGTCTTCCAATTTTTGCGGGTTGGAACCAGAAGCATCCGGTGATCCTGGACCAAGGCCTCAGGATGCTCTTGCTGGTGCCGGGGCTCGCGCTGGAATTGGGTGTGTACGGCGCGGTGCTAGTGATTCTGTGCGTGCAGCGTTGGCGAAAAAGAGTGCACGGTGCCAGACCTGATTTGCAGGCCGGAGGCGAGGCAAGCGACACGGCCTTCTTTTTTGTAGTCTGCGGGCTTACGATGACGATGTTTTTGAGCTCGTCGGTAATCTCAAATAACGATTTTGGATACCGTGCCGTTATGCTGCCGCAGTTCTTCCTCGTGCTGCTGACGGCAGAGTGGCTGGGGGCGTGGTGGTTCGGCCATCATCAATCTGCCACAGGAATACAACCGCGCCGGGGCCAGCGGCAGTTGCTCTATGGGCTGCTCGGCTTGGGTGTTGCGGGTTCCGTTTATGGCGCGCTCCTCCTGCGGGCATGGCTGCCGCTCGAACAGCAGCGATCCCAGGACGGCTTCGGCGATTTGTCACAGGATGCTGCCGCGGTGCATGCAGCATTTCAAAGGCTGCACAGCGTGGCCTCCCCAGGTGCCGTCATTGCGTTTCGCCCCATTCCCCCTGAAGCCCACCAGCGTGATGAGGTGATGACTCCCAACGAGTTTTATCAGCGCATGCTGGTTATGAACGCAGGCCGGCAGGTAGTGAATGCGGAATGGCAGTGTGCCGTGCACTTTGGCGGTGATCCCGCCGGCTGTCGCACGATCCTGCAAACACTCGACGCGCTCTATGCGAGTCCGTCACCTGGCGCAAGGCAGGCTCAGGAATTGTGCAAAAAACTCGGCGTGCAGTATCTCGCCATCAGCCACAGAGACCCAAGCTGGAGAGGGAGCGAAGCACACGGAAGCGGTTGGCCGGAAACGCTGCCTACCGTAGCGCAACAACCCGGCTTTCGATTGCTCGCATGCAGCGCGGATGGCAACGCGCAGCAGACTTCGCCGAGTACATCCACCAGCAGCCATTTGCTAAGTTGGTTGAAGCCGTGGCACTTCTAGCGCCGGAGTTCGCGTCTGTTTGGGTCGCTAAAGGTCAATGTCCGCTCCTTCGTCGTTAGCTTGGAGGGCGAGAACTTCGGCGAGGTGAAGTGCGCGGCGGGGAGAGTTTTGGGCGATTTGTTCGCGGCAGCTGAAGCCGTTGGAGACGAGGAGATCGGCCGGCGCGGCGGCACGGACCGCGGGCAGGAGGACGCGTTCGGCAAGGGTCTGAGACACGGCAAATTTGTCGGCTTCGAAGCCAAAGGGGCCGGCCATGCCGCAGCAGCCGGAGTCGAGTAGATCAACGTGGGCGCCGGTGGCACGGAGAAGGGTAAGCTCGTCGTTCATGGTCATTGTGGCTTTCTGGTGACAGTGGCCATGGACGACGATGCGGCGGCCGGGGAGCGACGGGGGCTGGAAGCCTGAGCGAGTGAGTTGTTCGCTGAGCATGACAGTTTGGCGGCTGAGTAGATGGGCGCGCTCGTCGTGGGGGAGAAGATTGGTGAGCTCGTCGCGGAAGACGGAAGCGCAGCTTGGTTCGAGCATGACGACGGGGATGCCCGCGCGGATCTGCGGCTCAAAGGTATCAAGAATGCGGGTGAGATAGGCGCGGGCGTGGTCAAGAAAGCCGAAATCGTAGAGAGGGCGACCGCAGCAGATGTGGTGGCGGGGGACTTCGACGGTATTGCCTGCAGCGCGGAGGGTGTGGGTGGCGGCGTGGAGGGCCTGGGGATGGAAGTAGTTGTTCCAGGTGTCGGGCCAGAGGAGGACGGCGGGACCGGTGGGGGAGGGTTGGGGTTGGCGATGGAAGGTGGAGCGAAAGTTTGCGGAGGCGAAGGCGGGGATTGTGCGTGCCGGGGCAACGCCGAGGAGTTTTTTAGCGGTCGCGGCGACAAAGGGCAGCTTTAGAGGAGCGTTGGCGAGGGTGGGCGCAGCGGAGGCGAGGTGGGCCCAGCGGTCCATGAAGCCGAAGGCATAATGCTGGAGGGGGTGGGGCCGGCCCTGGTAGAAATGGGCGAGGAACTCGGATTTCCAGGTGGCCATGTCGACGTTGACGGGGCACTCGGTTTTGCAGGCTTTGCAGGACAGGCAGAGGTCGAGGGCGGCTTTGACCTGCGGGTTGCGCCAGAGATTTTTGCCAGAGGTTTGGAAGACATTGCCCTGGAGCATTTCCCAGAGCAGGTGGGCGCGGCCGCGGGTGCTGTGCTGTTCTTCGCGGGTAGCCATGTAGCTGGGGCACATGGTGCCTGAGTCGGTTTTGCGGCATGCACCGACGCCGACGCAGCGGGTGGTTGCGTCGGCGAGGAGGCCGTTGTCGTGGGGATAGGTGAACCAGGTTTTTGGCTTTGCGGGCTGGTAGCCGGGGCCGATACGCAGGTTGTCGACGGGGTCGTAGACGGCGACGGGGTCGATGAGCTTGCCGGGGTTCATGCAATTGGTCGGGTCCCAAAGGGCTTTGAACTCACGGAAGGCCGTCATCAGCTCGGGGCCGAACATCTTAGGCAGGAGGGCTGCGCGGGCCTGGCCGTCGCCGTGTTCACCGGAGAAGGAGCCGCCATATTTAAGGACGATATCCGCGGCCTCGTCGAGGAAGCGGCGATAAGCAGCGACACCTGCGGCGGTTTTGAGTTGGAAGCTGATGCGGAGATGGACACAGCCCTGGCCGAAGTGGCCGTACATGGGAGACTTGTAGCCGTAGCGGGCGATGAGGGTGAAGAGCTCGCGGAGATAGGCGCCGAGAGCAGCGGGCGGGACGGCGGAGTCTTCCCAGCCCTCCCAGCCACTTTCTTCGCCGGGGACGAAGACGGAGGCGCCGAGGGCGGCTTCACGGACCTTCCAGACACGGGCGGCTTCGGCGGGGGTGTAGAGAGTGGCGTGGGGTTTGCTGTCGTAGGCGGATGCGGCAGTGAGGAAGGCGGCGGCCTGGGCGTCGGCGTCGGCGGGGGTGTCTGCGCCGAACTCGCAGAGGAGGAAGCCGCGACCAATGGGGAGGAGTTTTACGTCGTCGACGACGAGGTTTTTAAGGAGCATGCAGTCGACGAGCATGCCGTCGAAGCCTTCAAGGCCGATGGGAGAATGGGCGAGGACGGCGGGGACGTGATCAGCAGCGAGGAAGGCGTCGGGAAAACCGAGGGCGACGAGGCGGCGGTGCTGGGGGCTTTGTTTGAGCTCGCAGGTGGCGCGGAGGACGGTGACGCAGGTGCCCTCGGAGCCGACGAGGGCGCGGGCGACGTTGAACCCGTTTTCGGGCAGGAGCTGGTCGAGGTTGTAGCCGGAGACGCGGCGGGGGATGTCGGGAAAGCGTTCGCGGACAAGGGTGCTGTAGGTGTCGCGAAGGCGTTTGAGGCCACTGTAGATGCCGCCGACGCGACCCCCGCGGGCAATGTGGGCTTCGAGTTCGGCTTCGGAGGTGGGGCCCACGCGCATCCGGGTGCCGTCGTAAAGAAGGATGTCAAGGGAAAGGATGTTGTCGACGGTTTTGCCGCCGAAGAGGGCGTGGACGCCGCAGGAGTTGTTGCCGATCATGCCGCCCAGGGTGCAGCGGCTGTGGGTGGCGGGGTCGGGAGCGAAGGTGAGGCCGTGCTGCTCGGCCTGGTCGCGGAGGATGTCGAGGACGGTGCCGGGTTGAACCTCGGCGCGGCGGGCGGCAGCATCGAGAGAAAGGACGGAGCGCATGTATTTGCTGAAGTCGAGGACGACGGCGACGTTACAGCACTGGCCGGCGAGGGAGGTGCCACCACCGCGGGAGAGTATGGGCGCGCCGTGTTCGCGGCAGGCCTGGACGGCTGCAATGACGTCGGCTTCGTCAAGCGGAAGAACGAGACCGATGGGGACCTGGCGGTAGTTGGAGGCGTCTGTGCTGTAAAGGGCGCGGGAGGCGGGATCGAAGCGGACTTCGCCGCGGACGGTGCTATGGAGGCGGCGGGCGAGGGCTTCGCCAGCGGAGAAGACTTCGTGAGGATGAGGGTTCGGCTGCTGGTCGAGGATGGGAAATGGAGTGGAGGTCATGGGCGGTCGGGATGGGTGCTGAGGGTATTGAGGTGCTGTTTGAGGGCGTCAAGTTTGGCGCCGGCCTCCGCGAGTTTGCCCTGGGCGGTGAGGCGCTGATAGTCAGCAAGGTCCTGCGCGGCAGCCTGGATTTCAGCGTTTCGGTTGGTCGGGGCGGTGGGGCTGGTTGACGGGGTTGAGGTGGTTGCAGCGGCGCTCGACTGGGACGTGGTGTTTTCGGTCGAAGTGGGGGTGGCGGTGATGGAGGAATCGTTGCCGTTGAACAGGCTGGAGAGGGCGGCCTGGAAGCTGGTGCCGTAGGCGAGGCGGTCCTGGAGGGCGAGGACGACGAGACGGAGCTCGGGCATGGGACTGCGTTCGGCCTGAAGGTAAATCGCTTCTGCATAGAGCAGGGCTGAGCCGGTGGGAATGACGAGAAGGTTGCCGCGGTGGACGTGGGAGCCCTGCTGGTTCCAAAGGGTGAGCTGGCCGCTGATCTGCGCGTTCTGGTCAATGCGGGCTTCGATCTGCGAGGGACCATCGACAAGGCGGGTTTTGGGAAAAGTATAGGCCACGGCGGTGCCGTAGTGTGCGCCGTCGGAGCGACCGGCGATCCAACCGATGAGGTTGTTGCGATTGCTGGGGGTGAAAGGGAGGATGTTGACGAACTCCATGCCGGGTTCGCCGGGCAGGTTCATGAGGACGTAGTTGGGCGGCATCTCCTGGCTGGCCCGCTGGCCGGTGGCGTCTACGGCGGATTCGGTAGCGGGCGTCCAAAGGTCTTCGCGATTGAAGAAGGTGGACGGGTCGGTCATGTGGTACAGGCCGTAGGCGTGGGCCTGCATCTGGAGAAGAGTATCGGGGTAGCGGAGGTGGGCGCGGATGGTGGCGGGCATGGCGCTACCGGGCTGGAAGAGGGACGGAAAGGCATTGCGGTAGGCGGCGAGGATGGGGTCCGCCGGGTCCATGGTGTAGAAGGTGACAGTGCCGTCGTAGGCGTCGACGGTAATCTTGACGCTGTTGTGAAGGGTATTGATGTCGGAGTCGCCGAGCGTGTAGTGGCGGGCGTTGGGATAGGTGTCGGCGGTGGTAAAGCCGTCCAGAATCCAGCGGAGGCGTCCGTCATCGCCGACGGTGATGTAGGGGTCGGGGTCAAGGGTGAGGAAGGGCGCAATGGTGAGGACGCAATCGCGGATATTCCGGCGCATGAGGAGGCGAGAGTCGGCGGAGACATCGTCGGAAAAGGGTAGCTTTGCAAGGTCGCCGCGTCCGAGCGCTATGACGGCGCGACGGAGCCAAGAGCCGAGGACAATGCCCCCGGTCCCGGTGTAGCTGGTTAGGCTATTGCTCTGGCCCTGGGGGTAGTCGAATTCCTGCTGGTGAGTTTTGACGTATACGTCGGTGTCGGTCATTTCGCCGAAATACACCTGGGGGCGGGTGACATTGAGCGACGGCACGGTACTTTGGACGGGCATGTTGCCGAGGAGCAGGGTAGGCAGACCCTCTGGCGTGAAGCCGTTGACGGGGTTCATCGTGACGCCGTAGCCGTGTGTGTACACCAGGCGCTCGTTGATCCAGTTGCGGCTGCTTTCGGGCAGCTTGTTGACGGAAAGTTCGCGGGTGGCGAGCATTACCTCGCGGAGGTGGCCGTCGATAGTGTAGCGGTCGATATCGATGCCAGGAAAGTCGTAGTAGGTGCGAATTTCCTGGATCTGACGGAGCGTGTCTTGCAGGGCCTGCGCGTCCCACAGGCGGATGTTTTGCAGGGTGGGCTGGTTGGCGGAACTGTCGGCATCGGCGACGGTGGTGCCGGCGGCGAAGGGGCGGACGACGATGGAATCAAGCGCATAGGCGGCGCGGGTGGCGTCGATGTTGTTGCGGATGTAAGGCTGCTCTTTGACGAGCTCGTTGGGTTTGACGACAAAGGTGCTGACGCCGGCGGCGACGACCTGGACGGCGATGTAAAGCACGATGCCGGGGAGCACGGCGGCGGCAATGCTGCGGAGGCCGCTGTTGCGGATCGCGCTATAGATGGAAAAGGCCGCGCCGACGAGAAGGCCAAGGGCGACGAGGGAGAGCCCGGGGAGTTCGACATGGGCGTCGGTGTAGGTGACGCCGGAGAAGATGGTGTGGTCGGTGAGAAGAAGGCTGAAGCGGCTGAGCCAGGCGTGGAGGGCGAATAACGCAAGGACCGCGGCGATGGCGGCATGAAGGCGGCGGTAGCGGGCGGGGTCGACGTCGGCGAACTGAAAGTCGCGCAGTGCGGGCTGGCGGCTTAGGGCCATAAACAGGATCGCCATGCCGAGGATGAGGATGGAAAGTACGGTGAGCCAGGCGGCCAGCGACTGCCAGGCGGGGAGGGTAAGGAGATAGAAGTTGAGGGGGCGGCCGAGGACGGAGTCCGCCGGACTGGGGCCTGCGGGGTTGGGGCCGGAGGGAGCGTAGAGCCAGCGGGCGAAGGTAGGCCAGTCATCGGAGAGAGAGGAGGCGCTGACCCAGGAGACGAAGAGGGTGCCGAGGATGGCGGCGGGTTTGAGCCAGCGGCCGACATCGATGGAGAGAGGCTGGCCGTTGACGAGGACGGAGCGGATGAGGCCGGTGCCACGGCCAAAGCGGCGTTCGCGCAACAGGAGAAAGCTGCCGTAAAGCAGGGCAAAGGTTAGCAGAAAAACTGCGGCGAAGATGCCCCACTGGAGCACGAGGATTTTGCGGAAGACGGCGGTGTAGCCGAGGGAGTTGAACCAGAGGGAATCGACGAAATAGGCAAGGAGGCGACCGGCGCCGAGGGAAAGAGCCGCGAGAACGGCGATGGCGAACAGGAGCAGGCGGGGGCGGCGCGAGGCGGGCGGAAGGTCGATGATGTCGGGCATACGATGTCCTGCTTCTGACGCGGCGTCGTTACGGCGCGAGGCGTGTGCCTTCAAGCATAGAGTGCGGGGCGGAAGCGTGCGGCGATGACCGGTGTGTCTGGAGGATGCCATTTTGGTGGGGCGACAACTGAGAAAGGTTCCGTCTGTAAGTACATTGCAATTTGTGATACTATTATTGCAATTGGTGATACAGCAATGAAGCTGTGCGACAAGCTGAAATATCTGCGCGAAGTGGAGGGTAGCCTGCGGGGCATGGGGCGGGCCATGACGCAGCAGGAGCTGATGCGGGCGATGCTGGCGGAGATGGGCGACTCGATAAGCCAGAGTTACCTATCGCAGATCGAGTCTGGAAAGCGGCCGCACCTGACGAACACGACGCGGCTGCTGTTGGCGAAGTTTTTCAAGGTGCATCCGGGATACCTGGTGGAAGATCCGGAGGGCTACAACGCGGAGCTGCAGTCGGACCTGCGGACGGAGGAGGACAGCCTGGATTTGTGGCTGGTAGCGGGGTCGGACCGGTTCGACCGCGACCCGGAACTGTGTGGGGCGTTGCGGGCGATTGCGCAGCACGAGGATTCGCGGCGGTGTTTGCTGCTGCTGGAGAGTGTGCTGGAAACGCCGGTGCTGATGGAGCGATTGCTGGAGATTCTGCGGCCTGCGTTGAAGCGCGCTTCCGCCGAGACCCCGGCGAGTCCGGTGCCTGTAGCGGCAGCTTCCTTCGCGGGGAGCATGCCACGCAGGAAGGCAAGTGACGGCACGCCGAAGCCAACGAAGAGTGCAGGGAGGACGTGATGACGTGGAGCGTGGTGTATCTGTGTTGTTTTGCGGTAGGGCTGGTGTTGTGCGTGCTGTCGGCGGTAACAGGCGGCGGGCATGTACACGCGCACCTGCCGGGGCATGTGCATGCCGGGCGAGGCTTTGGCGGCCATGCGAGGACGCCGGTGGTGAACGGGTTTACGCTCACGGCGTTTCTGTGCTGGTTTGGCGGCGCAGGATACCTGCTGCATGCGCACACGGGCTTGCTGGCGTGGGCCGTGCTGGCGGTGGCGAGTGGAAGCGGCGTGGCAGGGGCGGCATTGATCTTTGGCTTCTTGTCGCGGGTGCTTTTGCCGCACGACCGGGCGCTGCTGGCGGAAGAGACACCGATTGCGGGCGTGGTGGGCCGGGTGTCGGGTGGGCTGCAGGCTGGCGGGACGGGGGAGATTTTGTACTCGCAGCTGGGGGCGCGTCGGTCGGTGCCGGCGCGGTCGGCCGATGGTTCGGCGATTGCGCGGGATGCGGAGGTTGTGGTGTTGCGCTATGAGCAGGGGATCGCGTATGTGCGGCCCTGGAATGAGTTTGAGTTGTAGCGGCACGGCGATGTGCCGTTGCAGCAAGTGAGATGGTCAGACGTTATCTGCTGAAGAAAGAAGGATTATGCCGAACTCTGTGATTGTGATCGTGGGTCTGGTGGTACTGGTGACCGTGATTCTGCTGTCTGTGCTGGCGCGGATGTTCCGCAAGGCGGGGCCGAATGAGGCGTTAATCGTGTTCGGGTTTCGCGGGCCGCGCGTGATCAAGGGCCACGGGACGGTGATTTTTCCGGTGGTGGAGCACGCGCGGGAGTTGAGCCTGGAGCTGATGAGCTTCGACGTGGCGCCGCAGCAGGACCTGTACACGCGGCAGGGCGTGGCCGTGACAGTGGAGGCTGTGGCGCAGATCAAGGTGCGGTCCGACCAGGAGTCAATTTTGACGGCGGCGGAGCAATTTTTGACCAAGACACCGGACCAGAGGGAAGGGCTGATCCGGCTGGTGATGGAAGGGCACCTGCGCGGGATCATCGGGCAGTTGACGGTAGAGCAGATCGTAAAAGAGCCGGAGATGGTGGCAGAGCGGATGCGGTCGACGTGCGCCAGCGACATGAGCAAGATGGGGCTGGAGGTGGTGAGCTTTACGATTCGCGAGGTGCGGGACAAGAACGAATACATCACGAATATGGGCCGGCCGGATATTGCGCGCATCAAGCGGGACGCGGAGATTGCGAGTGCGGAGGCGGAGCGGGACACGGCGATCCGGCGGGCGAATGCGCTGCGCGAAGCAGCGATTGCGAAGGCGGCGTCGGACCAGGACCGGGTGATCGCGGAGACGGCGTCGCTGGCCAAGCAGGCAGAGGCGCAGCGGGACTTGGACATTCAAAAGGCGCAATTTACAGAGCAATCGCGCAGGCAGGAGGCGCAGGCGGACAAGGCCTATGAGCTGCAGACCAACGTGATGCAGCAGAAGGTGGTGGCGGAGCAGGTGCGGGTGCAACAGATCGAGAAGGAAGGCCAGGTAAAGGTGCAGGAGGCCGAAATTCTGCGCAATGAAAAAGAGCTGATTGCGACGGTGCTGAAGCGGTCGGAGATCGACAAGCAGCGGATCGAGAACATGGCCGGCGCGGAGCGGGCGCGGTTAATTGCGGAGGCGGAGGGCCGGGCGTCGGCTATCCGGGTGCAAGGCGAGGCGGAGGCGGCAATCATCTTCCAAAAGGGTGAGGCCGAGGCGAAGGCGATGAACGTGAAGGCAGAGGCGTACCAGGAGTGGTCGCAGGCCGCGGTAGTCGACAAGCTGATTACGAACATGGCCGAGGTGGTTCGGGCGATGAGTGAGCCGTTGAGCAAAGTGGACAAAATCACGATCGTATCGACGGGCAACGACGGCAACATTGGCGCGCACAAGCTGACGGGCGAGATGACGCAGATTGCCGCGCAGGTACCGGCGCTGTTCGAGGCGCTGAGCGGGATGAAGATGTCAGACCTGATGGCGAACGTAAAGAGCATGGCGGTGCGCAAGGACGATGGTGGCGACCGCTGAGCTGCACATGAATGCCGCTCAGCACGCATGTGGGAGAGCGGCTCTTTTCTTCCCTGAACCTGACCGCCGGATGGGCGGCAAATGGAGGCACCATGGCACTGCTGGAGCGCGTTGCGACAATTTTACGGGCGAATCTGAATGATTTGATCGACCGTGCGGAAGACCCGGAAAAGATGCTCAAGCAGCTTGTGCTGGACACGGAAAACCACCTGCTGCAGGTGAAGACGCAGGTGGCGATGGCAATTGCGGAGCAGCACCTGCTAGAGAAGAAGAAGACGGACCATGAGCAGGGGGCAGAGCAGTGGACGGGGAAAGCGGCACTGGCGGTGGCGCGGGGGCGAGACGACATGGCGCGGCAGGCGCTGGAACGGTCGTTGACGGAGACGCGGTCGGCGCAGACGTTTGCGCAGCAACTGGAGCATCAGCGGACTCAGACGGAATCACTGCGGTCGAACTACCTGAAGCTGCAGCAGAAGCTGGCGGAGACGAACACGCGGTGCGAGGCGCTGATCGCGTCGCACCGGCGGGCACGGACAGCGGGTGCGGTGCGCAAGGCGGTGGCACCGGTGGCGACGTCGGCGCTGGACCGGTATGCGGCGCGCGTTAGCACGCAGGAGGCGCACAACTATGCGGCGGGCGTGATTGACGCGCCAACGCTGGAGGGCAGCTTTCAGGCTCTGGAACGGAACGAGCAGGTTGAAGCATTGCTGGACCAGTTGAAGAATCAGCGGGCGCTGGGAGCGTAGGTAAGGCCGGCTGGAGTGGAGTGCCGAAGGGGTGCGGACCTTCGTCACTCCGCCGGGCGTGCGCAGGGTCGGCTCGACAGCCCGTGACATGGACGTTGACCGGCTTCGCGGCAGCCCGCGCCATTGCTGTTAAAAGCTGATGCGGACGGCGAGTTGGACGCTGCGGGGATCGCCCACGGCGTTAGGCTTTCCGAACGTCGCGCTCGGTGTGCTGGGATACGAGCCTGCGCCGAAATTGCCGTTCGGTATCAAATTATTGCGGCGGTTGAGCGAATTGAAAGCCTCGGCGATAGTTTCGAGATGAATTTTCTCTTTAAGGTGAAAGGTTCGGCTCAGGCGTGCGTTTAAGGTGAACGAGTCGAAACCCGTCCCAGCGTTTCTGCCGATCACTGCCCCCGGCAGGCCTTCAGTACAGGGGTTGATGCCACCAGTCGCGCTCAGGCTATAGCCGGGTGCACAGGGACGCTGCGCTGTTGCCTGCCTCGTGTTTGCACCCGTGGTGATGTTGAACGGTGGCGCCGAGTAGTACTGCAGGATCGTGTTTAGCCGCCAATCCTGGGTAAGGCGGCCTGCCAGATGGTTCGCTTCGCCGGCCGGCGTAGTGAGGCTGGCATCGAACACCACACGTTGCCGTTGATCGTCGTCGGACCGGCTGCGATCCTCACGCAGATTGAAGTTATTGATCGGCGCGCTAAAAAAGAATTCGCCGATGTTGTCGGTGGCTCTGGACCAGGTGTAGGACAGCCGGGCCGAACCCCAGGTTGTGGGGCGTTCAAGAACGCTCACTTCCAGACCGTCGAAATACGAGTCGAAGGCGGAGCTGTACGGTTTGATATTGCCCCGTGTCGGGTCGGGACGGCTGCCATTGATGTTGATGTTGGTGTTGATCGATCCGATGAGGTGCTCGCCGCGCAGGTGCTGGTAGCTGATGCCGAGCGAGCCTGCGGGGGAAATTTGCTGTTCTATGCCGAAGCTGATCTGCTGCGCGTAGGGGTTTTGGATGTTGCGCTGGACGAGGGTAAAGTTTTCCACGGCATTCGCCGGCGGTGCGGTGGCGATGTTGGGAAAAGCCGGTGCGCCTGCCTGCCCGGGAGAGAAGGTGTAACTTAGCAGCGCTGCCTGTGCCGGGTCGGTTGTGTTGTGCGCCGAGAGCAGGGCATTTGCAAGTGGACGCAGGGGAATGCGGTCGTATACCAGGCCATAGCTCGCACGCAGAACAGTGCGCCTGTCGCCATAAGGGGACCAGGCGAGACCGAAACGCGGCGATACGTTGTTTGTGTCGACGTGGAGGGTTTGCAGGAAGTCGAGATCGTAGCGGACACCGAGGTTCACAGTGAACGAAGGCGCGGCCTTCCACTCGTCCTGCAGGTAGAAGCCGGCATTTGGGTTGGTCTGCCTGATACGTGGCGTGCCAAAGTTCTGGGTAAATCCCTGGGTGTTATAGGTGCCTGCAAGGAAGTTTGCCAGCGACGAAAAGGTATATGAGCCGCGGCTGGACATGGGAAAGGTGATGGTGTCGTCGTTATAGAGGAAGTCCACACCCGCTTTGAGAGTGTGGGTGCCGTGCTGCAGGACCAAGTTGTCGATACCTTCACCCAGGTAATTTAGGCGAGCTGTGGGTGAACCGGTAAAGCGGCCAAAGACGGCTACACCGGAGATGGTAACGGCCGGGCCAAGCTGGTCGTTGTCCGGGGCGTACAGGTTGTCGTAGATGAATTGCGCGCGGGTTTCGTTGAAGATGTGCGGCGACAGCGTGGCAATATTGCTGACCGCGATGGTGTGATTGGTGTCGTATACGCCCGTGCCGCTGCTGACCTCGTTCAGTGCGCCGTTGCCTCGCGCGTTCAGGCTGCTGAGCTGATAGAAGCTATAGCGGGTTTGGAACTGGTCGTTCTGGCTGAAGCGATGATCGCCGCGCGCGAAGACCGTGTCGGTGTGAAGAGTATTGGTGTAAAACGTGGTTGCGCCTGTGCCGACAGGCAGCAGAGGCGCGGCATAACCCACTGCCCTGAGCCTGGCGTCGATCGCGGCGGCGTTGGCCGGAGTCACCGTAATAATGCCCTCCGTCCGAAGCCGCTGTTCTTCGACATTGCCGAAGAGGAACGTCCTGTCGCGCTGGACTGGGCCGGAGAGACTGGCGCCATACTGGCCCTGTGTAAGCGGAAGCGTGCTGCCGGAAAGAGCGTTGGCGGCATTTAGCCGCTGGTTGCGAAGAAACCCATACGCGGTGCCGTGCTGTTGGTTGGTGCCGCTCTTTGTGATGAGGTTGAAATATCCGCCAAGTGCACGGCCAAACTCGGCCTGACCGCCCGAGGTTACGACCTGGAACTCCCGTACCACCTCAAGACCAAAAACGTTTCCTGCCAGGCCGGCTGCATCGTCATTTGCGGAAAGTCCGTCGACGATGAAGCTGTTTGAGAAGTTACGCTGGCTATTGACGGAGTAGCCTTGGCCGGGGACTTCTGCGGTTTCGGCTAACGTCTGCGTGCTGGCAGTGTTGGTCGGGGAAACACCCGGCAGCAGCAACGCGAGGTCCAGATAGTTGCGCCCCTGGAACGGCAGGTTCTGCGTTTCGGTCTGCAGGACAGTCTCCGCGATCTGGCTGCGGTCTGACTCGACGACGGGGAGCTCTGCGGTTACCTGAATAGCGCTCGTGCTTTGAGCCATTGTCATTCTGAGCGTCAGATCGAAAGCGGACCCCACGGTAAGCTGCACATCCTGTGTTGTTGTGAAAAGCCCCGTGACCGCGGTGCTGATCCTGTACTGCCCGATGGGCAGATAGGGAAGGCGAAACCGTCCCCGATCATCAGCCTGCGCGGTAAAGGTCTGGTCCGTCGCAGGCTGCAGCGCTGTAACGACTGCGTGGGGAATGCTCGCACCGGTCGGGTCGAGAACGCGGCCGGTGATGGAGGCCGTTGTAAGGGCCTGCTGCGCACAGGCAAGGGTCGGCGCAAGGCACGCCAGCGAAAGGAGGGGGAGACTTCGTCGTAACATCGCTTCTCCAGGCGAATGCCGCCAACGCAGGCAAACGCATGTGGACCTGCCCGCGCACCCGCGGTAAAGGCAAAACTGGGGTACAGTCAGCCAGATCACCGTGGTGCATCAGGGGGTATTGTCAGGTTGAAAGGTGCGCGGCTTCAGGCTGCAACTGCTGCAAGCCGGAGCCGGGTGCACCGGGTCAATCAGGCAAGGCGCTGTACGGGAGGGCCACGTTTTTGCTGGCTACGATCGCGGGCGATGTGCTGTTTGCTGCTTGTGTGTGCGACGCCGGAAAGGTGGCTAACCAGATCTGCGTCGATTGCCTGCGTCGGCGAAGCTGTCAGAACGTCGGGATGGTCGACCGTGGGAAGACTCGACGGACAGTATGGACAATGCTCTGCGGGCCTTTTCCAGAAGTGCGCGCCGGCTTCAGGAGCCGCGCCGGCGAACTGCTCCGCGGCGTCCATTGTGCATTTGTGTTCACCGTTGCGGCGGCAACACGCGGGTACGCCTGTGCGCCCGGGCCGCCCCAACGCGAGCAGAGGCGAAACGCCAGACAGGCCGAAGATCGCCAGCAACAAAATGGACAGGAGCTTACGCAATGCCCTTATTCAAGCACTCGTGAAGCTTTCAGGCAATCGTGAAACGCTCGCTGTATGCGGGACGACCACGGTCAATACGCCAGCTTGAGCGAGAACTGGATCTGGCGGGAGCTGCCCGCCGTTCGATTGATAAGGCCGAAGCCGGAACCGAGAAGCGTGTTTGAGGGCAGGCCCATGTTGACGATGTTGAAGATGTTGAAGAACTCGGAACGGAACTGGAGGTTGATCAGTTCGCTGCCGGATTTTCTGTGGCCGACCGGTGTGTCTTTTACCAAGGAGATGTCGAAGTTGTAGAACGCGGGTCCACGAAAAGTGTTTCGGCCGAGTGTGCCGAAGCGGCCCTGGTTGGGGCCGGTACCGCCGGGAACGCCGGTGGGAATGGAGAAGAAGGAGGCGTTATTGTCGCCGCGCCCAAAGTAGTCTTCGTGTCGGGGGCGCGTGGTGGAGAGTGCCGGTTGTGCGATCTGATCGGGGCGGTCGGCACCGGCGGAGCCATAGCCTGTCTGCTGAATACCGGAGTAGATGGTGAACGGCAGGCCGCTGCTGATGGAGGAGACGTTGACCACCTGCCAACCCTGCACGATTCTGCGGTCCAGGCCGCCAAGCATGTGCAGGGAACCAAAGGGAAGCTCCTGTGCAAGGCTGAGCGAAAACGAGTGCGTGATGTCGAAGGAAGACGGACCCCGCTCGGAATGCGTGTCGGAAGGGTTTTGGGGCGGTGCCTGTGACACGGCGCCGACGGTGCTGGTAGAGGATGTGCCTCCAACCGAGCTGGTGTCGTCGATCGATTTGCCCCAGGTATAGCTTGCCTGGATGCCAGGGCCGCCGTGCGGGGTCTGACCCGCAGCCGACAGTTGCAGGGCGTTGTAGCTGGAGTGGGAGATGGGCCTGATCTCGCCTTCCGTGCCAAAACCGCCGACCGGCACCCCTGCAGCGTTGAAGCGGGTGAACGGGGCATACTGCGGTGTTGCCCCGGGATAGGCGTTGGGGAACGAGACGCGGGGAAGCTTGTAGGCCGAAGTGCCCACATAGGACGCAGAGGCTGTGACGCTACCGATGGCTTTCTCGATACCGAGCGTCCATGTGCCGAGCAGGGCATTGCCCATCTGCCGGTTGATGGCGTTTACGTTCAGGGGCGTGGCCTGGCCGGAGAGAGACGCAAGGTCGGCCTCAAGCCGGTTGATATCGAGGACAGTGTTTGCGGGCACATCGTTCGGCCGCCGGCCTGCGAAAATGTCGACGCCGGCGGGAGTGTAGGCGCGGGGAATCTGCGAGGGCTGGATCTGAAAACCATAGGGGAGTTGTGCCGCCGGCGCAGCGGTGATGCGCGGGTAAAAAACAAAGGGCAGGCCGCCCGTGAGGTTGTTTGTCTGCCAGATGTTTTGGGGAATCGTCGTCAGGGCGCCTCCGGCGTGGGTGACAAATCCGTGAGTGAAGCGGTAGTCCACTTCGGCACGAGGGCCCCAGTTGTTCCTGTACGTGCGATACCGCGGCTGGGGGTTAATGAGGAACTGTTGCCCACCGTCGGATGTGGCGTAGAAACCTGAACCACGGTGAGCCCTTTCAGAGATGGGCGTGTAGAGCTCGAAGCGGAGACCGTATGTGAGGGTAAGCTGCGGCGACACCTTCCAGGTGTCCTGCGCGTAGGCTTCATAGGCGTCACGGCTGTCCGCGGCCGGTCCAATTCGCTGCCCGTTGGAAAAGTAGGAGGGTGCGACCGCCCGTGTGTACGCGAACGGGCTGCCCGCCAGGAAGGCGGAAAGGGTGTCCGGCAGCGGATCGCCCTTGTGGACATTGTGGTTTCCGCTTTGAGAGCGGATCTCCGCGGGGGAGTAGGTGGTGCCTCCGCCAAAGTCATATTCCCCGTTGGGCGACGCACCGAAATAACTGGTATCCCGTGCCAGGCGAATCTCGATGCCTGCCTTGACCAGGTGCTGCGCAACTGCCCAGCTTACGTTCTGCTGCAACTGGAAAAGATTCGTGTAGGACTTTGTCACGGAGCCGCCAGGAGCATTGAATGGCTCAAACAAGGCATCGTTGAACTTGATGGCCGGGTCTGTCTGGTTGGGAGTGTTAAAAGAGGGCGTGGTTCGAATGCCGCCGATCGAGCTCTCGAAATTCAACCCGTGTGACGATGTGTGCACCCAGGTGAGCACAGCGTTTCGTTGCCGGTCGGCATACTTTACGCCGAAGCTCGGGTCCAGTACGGTCTGGTCGGGGTTGGTGGTGGGGCCGTCCAGGTTGTCGAAAGTGACGCGGCTGAACATGTGGTCCTTCGAGCCAAGCTGGTAGTCGAGCCTGAGGGAAAACTGGTCGGCATCTGTCGCCACCCTGGACGAGGTGGCATAGGTGTTTGCGCCAAACGTACCCTGCGGCTGGTTGGGCAGCGGATAGCGTGCGAGCACCGCCGCGATTTTTGGATCGACTGGCACCATGAGTGTGTCTCCCAGAAAGGCTGTGGTGTCGAGACCGGCGCGCTGCGAAGCTGTAGGTACCGAAAACACCTGGGTAGTTCCGAGTACCTGACGAAAGCCTTGATACTCAGTGAAGTAGTAGAACCTGTGCCGTCCGTCGACTAGGTTTGGAATGTAAACAGGGCCGCCGTTGGTGAAGCCGAACTCATTGCGCTTAAAGGGTGGAATGCGGCCTGGGTTGGCGGGTGAGGAAAAGTCGAAGTAGTTGCGTGCGTCGAGCGCCGAGTTGCGAAGAAATTCGAACACAGAGCCATGAATGGCCTCCGTCCCGGACCGCGTGACGATATTGGTGAAGCCGGATGAGCCGCGGCCGACCTCTGCGGGCATGACTCCGGAGAGGGACTGAATTTCGAGCACGGCATCGACGTTGAAGTTTGTGAACGTGCCCCCGCCCTGTTCCGGATCGCTGATGTCTGCGCCGTCCAACGCGAACGTGGCTTCCACGCCTCGTTGGCCGTTGATCGCGAATTGTTGTGTGAAGTTTGCGGCACCGCTCGGGTCCGCGGCTGTGCCGGCGGCGAGCAGCAGCAATTGGCTGAAGTCGCGTTTGTTGAGTGGAATCTCGCTCACGGCTTTGCTGGATAACTGTTCGCCGCCAGCAGACGCTTTTTCCTGGTCGAGGCCCAGCAGCAGCGAGCCATCCGGTCTGAGCGAAAGGGTGACCGTGGTGGCCTGGGCGGGAAATAGTACCGGCACCGCACTCTGATATGTTCGGCCGCCGACAGAAACGGTGAGTTGGTACTGGCCGGGAGAGATCGCTTCGAAAGCGAAGGAGCCGTCGGTTGCCGTTGCCGCCGTCCTGCGTTCCGTGGAGTTGCTGAGCTGGACGGTAGCGTGGTCGAGGAGACTGTTCGTGCTTTCTCTCAGGGTGCCGCGCCAGGCGGGGGCGGGTGTCTGTCCGCGCAGTGAGACGAGCAGCGCATCGGATTGGACAAGGGCAAATAGCGCGAGGCCGACTCTTGCCATGCGTAAGTTTTTGGGATGGAACATCGCACTAAATCCTCGCAAGCAAGACCGGTTTACAACTGGCATACCGGTCATACCATCACCACCTTAATACGCGCTCGGTAGGACCATAGGGAAGTGCCATCCGGTATGTAGAGACTGAGCGCTGGATTCGCGGGGAACGGCATTTTGCGCACTTCTACATGGGCGCGGCGAGAAGGAGCGTCTGGCGTCGAAGCGCAGGCGTGAAGAGTTCGGCCAGCGGGATTTTTGCTTTGCCGCGTACGGACGGCTTGCGCGGGATGGCGGGGATGGCGACCATGCAGCGCCGGCGAGGACGACCGGGCAGGCCGCCAAGCCACAGCAGGTTTCGCCCGTTGTGATGGCCGATATGGCCGCAGGCGATGCCGAGCAGGATAATGGCGGAGGGAAAGGTGGTGTTGATGGCGCTGGCGAGCTTGCCGCGGACGTTGGGCTGGAACAAGTCGCAGTAGATGCTGACCACGACGGGAAGGCTGCCGCCAAGAAAGAGGCCGAGGACGAAGCGCTGCAGAAGGAACTGGGGGTAAGTAATGACGAATGCGCCGGCGATAAGAAAGAGACCATAGCCGGCCATGATGACGGCGAGCATCGTTCGGCGGCCCAGGCGATCCGCAAGCTGGCCGATGGTGATGGCGCCGAGCAGAGCGCCGGCACCCTGGGCGGAGTAGGCGGAACCTGCCTGCGTAAGGCTCAGGCCGAGGCTTTGGCGGATGAGGGGGCGAAGGACGTCGACGGTGTTCCAGGCCCAGCCGTAGAGGAATTCGGCGATGAGAACGAAGGTGAAGGTGGTAAGGCGGCGGGAGAGCGGGAGGTCTGCAAGGGCGCTGGTGTGCGCCCCCGGCGTGGACGAGGGAAGGCTGGTGGCGACCGCGCCTTCATCCGTTTGAAGGACGGAGAAGTTTGGGTCGGAGATGAGCAATGGTATGGTGCGGCTCGTGACGGAACGGTCGCTCAGCATGCGGCACCTATTGAGTTGTGAGAGCCTGCGTTGCCCGGTTAAGCAGCGGCTTTGTGGAGCCCGCCAAGTTTAAGCTGCACGAGCATAGAAAGCTCGTCGTAGAGTACCCATTCATCCACGATCTTGCCATCGCGGATGTGCAGGTGTGTGAAGCCCATGACGACGAGCTTGGTCCCGGTGGGCGGCCCGAGCGAGCCGTACCCAAGGTGATGGCCGTTGAGCACCCAGCGGATCGCGACTTTGGTGCCGCCTTCTTCGCTGGGCACCGAGCAGATGTGCTGCGGCACAAAGGCGCAATCGGGAATCATGGCGACAAGGCGCATGGTTTGCTGCATGACAGCGGCAATGCCATAGAGTTCGCGCATAAGCGGCCCGTGCCACTGGCAGTTGCTGGCGTAGATCTCGCCAATTTTGCCGACCATGCGCTTGTTGTAAATGTGGTGCAGCCAGCGGAGGACCTCAACTTCGTCGGTGTGGGCCAAGGAGAGATCGGGCTCGGTTTCAGGCAGGTACTGGCCGAGGAGACGACGGTTTCGGTAATCTCTACAACCGCTTCGCCGGCGTCGAACTTGCGCTGAGCAAGCGTGGCGGCGTACGCCGCCTGACGCCTGAGACTGGCGCCTATGTGCCGCTGCATGCCCGCCAGGAGGTGGAAGCGCTATTCGTGCAGAGTGGGACCGTGAGGTGAGCTGGGATGGCGGAGATCTGATGCTGGGCGCGGGAGACACGCTCTCGGTGCCCGTGGGGCTGCAGCATGCTTTCCGCAACATGGCGTCGTGGCTGCGGAGTTGTTCGTGGTGCGTGGCACGGAAGATCCGCAACTGCCGATTTTCGCGTCTGCGCCGACCGCCGTGGAGGAGATGGCGACGGCGTAAGACATCCGTTGAAGGAGTAGTCTCCAGCGCCGCTTCATGCGTCTGTACCGGTCTGGTCTACTCATAGAGTTGCCGAGGAACGCCGCTATCGTGTCAGCGCGGCCAGCGCCTCCACTTGCCGCCGGTGGCGAATGGCCGCCGCTTTTCGATGGCCGTCCAGACCCTCGCTGCCGCTCTGCCGGATTGCCGGCGGCGCGACCGTGGAGATTGCGCTATCGTCAAGCCACTGGTGCATTGCGATCTTGACGTAGGAGCCGACCCAGAGGCCACCGGTGTAGCGGCCCGCGTTCATGGTGGGTAGCGTGTGATTGGTGCCGACGCACTTGTCGGAGTACACGACGCTGGCATTCTCTCCGATGAAAAGCGACCCGTAATTGCGCAGCTTCAACGCGAACGTGCGGGCATTGGCCGTGTGTACCTGCAGGTGCTCAGCGGCTACGTGGTCGGAATAGCGGATCATCGCAGCCTCGTCCACGCACGGTGATCTCGCCGTAGTTCGACCGGCTTTCGGCGGCGATCTTCGCGGTGGCCAGGGTCTCCATCTGGCGCAGAACCTCAACTGCCGTGGCTTCGGCCAGGGCTACATCTGTTGTAATCAGGCCGACGCGCGTGCGAACATCGTGCTCCGCCTGTGCCAGCAGGTCGGTGGCGATGAGTTCGGGATCGCCGGTGCTGTCGGCCACGACAAAATCTCGGACGGGCCGGCAAGCTGGCGATGCCGACCGGGCCGAAGACCTGGCGCTTGGCTTCGTTCACAAAGGCATTGCCGGGACTGACAATCTTGTTCACCTGCGGCACTGTGGCCGTGCCATACGCCATGGCGGCAATGGCCTGCGCGCCACCGGTGCGGAAGATACGATCCGCGCCGGACAGGGTGACAGCCCGCAATCATGGCCGGGTGCGCATTCGGCGGCAGGCACACGACCACCTTGTCGCAGCCAGCGACCTTGCCGGGAACGATGGTCATAATGGGTGCGGAGAGCAGCGGAAAACCGCCTCGGGAACGTACGCGCCCACGCGCTCAATCGGAATTACGCGGTGGCCTAAGTGCAGTCCGGGCACTGCTTCCATCTCCAGCGGCAGTATCGTCGCGAGCTGGGCCTTGGCAAAGCGGCGCACGTTCTCGATCGCAAACTCGGTATCCTCCCGTGTTTGTGGATCCAGGGCATGGACTGCTGCCTGCCGGTCTCCGGAAAACAGTTCGAAAGCTGTCCAGGTCTGCCTTGTAGAAGCGACATCTGTATTCGCGCACGGCCTCGTCGCCATGGGTGCGGACGGCCCGTAGTATTTCCGTTACAAGGTCGACCACGTCTGCCGTAGCGCCAATCAAGCTACGCTATGGTGCTTTACGTACTGCATGCTGCTGAGACCCTCGGGAAAACTCGTCCTTCGACTCCTTTGCGCCATCTGCAACGCCTTCTAATTTTTCACGTCCCGCAGCAGGGCCGCCGCACCGCTTAGCAAAAAGCCGTGATCCGATCCAAGGAGAAAGAGCGTTGCACCCTTTTCGCGCCAGTGAGGCACATCGGATACGCGCGGAAGATACATGCCCACAGGCTTGCCGGCGCGTTGCCCGGCCGCGCAGACTGTTTCGACTGCGGCGATCACCTGTGGGTCATCCAGGCTGGAGGCGCCATAGCCAACAGTCAGGTCTACACGGCCAATAAACAGCGCGTCCACTCCCGGAACCGCGGCAATCGCGTCCACGTCCTCCACGGCTTCAGGGTCTTCGATTTGCGCCACCACAACCGTACGTGCGGCGCTCTCAGCCAGGTATTGCGGCATGGGTGTCGTCGCGTAGGCGGCGGCGCGGGATGAGCCTGCATAGCCCCGGCCGCCCGCACCGTAGTGGCTGGCCCGCACAGAGGCGCGCGCCTCGTCTGCGGAGCGCACGTGCGGCACCAGGATGCCGGTTGCGCCGCAGTCCAGGGCGTTCAAAATGTGTTCCGGCGCTGCGGAGGGCACGCGCACAAGCGCCTCCATGCCGCAGGCGCGTGCCGCAAGCAGGCAGGCGTCGAGCGTGCCGCGGTCGAACGGTGCATGCTCCGCGTCAAGGCACAGGCAGTCCAGACCGGTCAGGCCCAGCACCTCCACCACGATGGGCGACGGTGTCTTGACGAAGGTGCCAAGGATCACGTCGCCGGCAGCCAGGCGTGCTTTCAACGAAGGCGTTCGTGTCGGGTCTTTCATTCCGCGGTCCAACCTCCATCCACCAAAAGACTTGTACCGGTGACCATCGCCGACGCAGGCGAGATACACCACCGCGCCCATCAGGTCTTCGACCCGCCCAATACGGCCGAGTTTAATCTTTGCCAGTATTGACAACCGGAAGGCACTCATGTCGCGAACGGCCGCAACGGCTGCGCCAACCTCGTCGGCGGAGCGGGCGAGCAGCGTAACGTGTACACATGCCTGGGCCAGTGCCGCGTTGGCTCTGGTGTCGTGCTGAGTGCCACGGTTCCGCGCTATAGAGGTAGCAGGGAACGTGAGACGCATTTGCATTCCTCCGTCTCCCCTGGCAAAGTCCACTCGCCCTCCAACAGCAATCCCTTTCCGCTCATCTACTCGCTCGATCATTGCGGGCCTGTCACGCGCACCGTGCAAGACGCGGCAACGATGCTGACCGCCATGGCGGGCTATGACAAGCACGACATTGCGAGCATCGAACACCCGCCGGAAGACTATCGCGCAGCCATGCAGCAGGTCAGCGTCGCAAGCTTGCGTGTAGGCGTTCCGCGTGTGCCGTTTTTCGACAGGCTTGAGCCCGCGACCGCGGCTGCCGTGGATGCCGCACTCACAGTGATACGTGGCCTTGTAAAAAGCATGCGCGATGTACGCTGCCCGCCGTTGGCAACCTGGACTGGACCGCCATTCGTGCCGCCGAGGTTGAAACCGTGCATGAGGACTGGTTTCGCAGGCACGCCGGCAGCTATTCCCTGCAGACCCGCGGCGTGGTCGAAAGCACGGTCAAGGAACTGAACGATCCCGGTCAGTCCAGCGCAGACAAGCTTGCTGGCCTGGTGCGGGCGCAACGGCAACTAGCCCTGTTGCGCAGGACGATCGACGATGCATTTACGGATGTCGATCTGGTCGTGCTGCCCACAAATCGCGCCGATCCGCGCACGATCACCGACGAGTTAAAACGTGAAGAGACGCCGGAGCCGACCGAGCCCGAGAGCGTCTTCAACTCGCTGCCGTTTGATCTGTACGGCACTCCGGCACTTAGCTTGCCGTGCGGCTTCTCGCCGGCGGGTCTGCCCATCGGTTTAATGATCGCAGGACCTCGCTTCTCAGAAGCCGCTGTGCTTGCACTGGGCCATGCCTATGAGCAGGCCACGGTCTGGCACACGCGCCGGCCTGCGTTCACGGCCACCGCTCAACCACGTACCGCCGCCGTGAAATGAGCGGGCAAATTTGCACGTGTGTGATCGGAGCCTCCTTAGTTGAGATCAGCTCTTCTTCAACGGAGAAGCGGAAAGAGACTGGAATAATCGTCGGTCCAGAGGCGCAGCGTCGGCCGGGCTTCGGTGGGTCTGGTCAGTGCTTCCACCTCAGGCTGATCGAAGAAGGCTCGATTCATCGTCAGCAGCACCCACGTAGAGCGAAATTCGCCCCGGTTGTCCTGCGGCGCGTTTTGGACCGTTCGCGCATCGAAGCCGGCGTGTGCGCCAAGCTTTTGGATGGCAGGCTCCAGGTCGACGTGCTGGTTCGAGACGTGGAACGCAAGAATGCCGCCCGGAGCGAGATGGCGCAGGTACACCTGCATCGCCTCTGCCGTAAGCAAGTGCAGCGGAATAGCATCGCCGGAGAACGCATCGATCACGAGCACGTCGAATTGTTGCGGTGATTCCGCGGTAAGCGATGCGCGCGCATCGCCTTCAACGACGCTCACCCGCGCGGGCGTTTGCCGCAGATACACGAACAGACTACGCGCAACCGGCTCGACCGCCGGGTTGATGTCGTAAAAACGGATGCTGTCGCCCACCTGCCCGTAAGCGGCAAGGGTGCCGACGCCGAGCCCTACGACGCCAATGCGGCGGGGTGCCTTCCCGCAGCAGTAGCGCATTGCGACGCCTACGCCAGAGTCGTCGGCGTAGTACGTCGTCGGCGTGCGGACAAGCTCCGGCGTAAAAATTTGGGTGCCGTGCCGAATCGTACCGTTGGTCAAAACGCGCATGGGATCACCATGTACGTCTGCCTTCTGCTGCACACGCAGGGTGCCATAGAAATTGCGTTCGGAAAACAGGGTGTCCCGCTGGTAGGCGGCGCGCTGCAGGCCAAGCAGCACCAGCAGCAACGCCGTGCCGGTAAGCCACAGCAGCCGCTGCGACCAGCCATGCTGCCAAAGTGCAAACGCAGCCACGGCCGCGGTTGCGATGAACGAAAGTGCAAGGTCGTAGTTGGCTGAGAACACCAGCGGAAACACGATGCCGATCAGCAGGCCGCCAAGCGCCCCGCCCCCTGCGAAGATGAGATAGAAAAGCGTTGCTTCTCTCGCGTGCCGTGGTCGAAGCGCGTAGGCCGCGGCATGGCAGAACTGTGACGCGAAGAACAGTTCCGCGAGGTAAAACGCAATGCCGATGCTTATCGGAACGGAGATGTCCACCTTGCTGAGCAGGTAACCGAGGCTTGCAAGCATCACCGCAAGCAGTCGCAGCGTCAACCATTGCGGCAGCAACCGCGGCAACTGGAATGCGAAGATCAGCGACAGCAGATAGGCCGCGAGCGGCAGGATCCAGAGCAACGGGATTGCAGCTACGTTCGCCGTAAGGTGCGCTGTGATCGCGGCCAGTTGCATGGACGCCGCCATGGGCAGCAAAAGCCACAGCAGGCGGCTGCTGCGCGGCGCGCCATCGCCCACTCCGTCCGGCATGCCTTCCGCAGGGAGGTATGCCGGTGCGGGTACACGGCGCACCTTCTGCTGCAGCAAAAGCGACAATGCCACAAACGCCGCAAAACCCGTCGCCCACACCACACGTTGCGCGTGCATGGGCAGGTACGGTTCGATCAGCGCAGGATAACTGGCGAGTGCAAGCAGGGATGCAAGGTTCGACAGACCGAAAAGCGCAAAGCGGGTCTGGCCGCCATGCACACGCGCAAACCAGGCCTGGAGCAAGGGACTGGTGGCGGCCAACATCGCAAATGGCAAGCCCACACTCAGCAGCAACTCACGGCAAATTATGAGTGCCGGGTGCGCAACAGGTTCGCCAGGGCGTGCAGCGTGCATGGCCCAGCCAACTGCAAAAGCGGCTGCCAGCAGGAGCACAGACGTATGTACGCGAAACGCGTGTGCCGCCCCCTTGCGCCAACCCACCAGCCAATGCGCGTAGGCGTAGCCGGCCAGCAGAGCGCATTGAAAGAACACCAGGCATCCCACCCAGACACCCGCCGCGCCACCGAAGCGTGGCAGCAACTGCTTGGCCGCCATGGGCTCCACTTCAAACAGCACAAACGCTGAAAGAAACGTGATCGCGGAAAAAAGAGCTGAACCTTCAGGCTTAGCAGTGGGTGCCGCCAGAATGGGGGACGTCGTCGAAGCGTCGTTGCTGGCACTCTTGGATTTCTGGCTTTGCCGCGAAGGCATAATCCACGTCCCAGCATCTTCCTCATCGCTCTCTGGCATTTATCTGCTTCATCGATTCAGCTTGCTGCTGCAGGTTATGCTGGATTCGATCAATGGACTCCAGCATAGCCTACCGCTCCACCCCGGGGGCATGGGCATCCACCGTCCACTTAATGTTTTGCAACTGAGTTTGAAAATCGAGCACCGCCCGAAGCGTCTACGTAAGTTGCGCGCGCAGACTATCCTGCTTGCCTGCTCCTGTTTCAGCACAACTCCACCCGATATAACGCGAATTGGTAACTGCTCGTCACAAATCGAGAATGGATGGTAGGCACGTCCGGATTCGAACCGGAGACCTCTACCGTGTCAAGGTAGCGCTCTAACCAACTGAGCTACGCGCCTGCGTAAGGGTGTTGCTTCTCGCCATGGCATGGCGGCGCTGCACACGGCAGCGGACAGACTCCAAGTGTACGGGTTTGCCCCCAGCCGGGCAAGCCTGCCTGCGAAACCGGCCCAGCAGCAAAATACGCCGATCAGGTTCGAGTCTGTATCGTACGAGAAAATCTGTTTGATTCTGGAGGCAGGCTCTGAAAAGTTGCAAAGGTGTGTGGGGGAGAGTCCATCGGCAATGTCTCGCACTGGCAGCGCGTGCGGGATGGGCCGCGTTTCTGTTGGCCTGGTGCGCTATGGTGTCGCCTCATGCGCAAAGCTTCACCGTCTCAGACGCGCTCTCCGCGCCGTTCAGCAACGGACTGACTGCCGCACCAGCCCACGCACGTGTCGCCTGGGTCACATACAGCCAGGGCCGCCGGAACGTGTGGGTAGGCGGTGCGCATCAGGCCGCGCACCCGGTCACACAGCTTGCTGAGGATGACGGTCAGGACATCGACGCCCTCGCCTGGTCCCGCGACGGCGAAAGACTTGCCTGGACTCGCGGCACCGGCGCTCAGGGCCCGGAACATCCGGTGGCGAATCCCGCCGAACTTCCCGGTCCCGTGCAGCAGATCGTGGAATTCGCAGCCTTCGCACAGGTGTAACGCGTGCCGTCGCGGAAGGGCATGCCCCGCTGCTTTCAAACGACGGCAACACGCTGTACTTTTTGCGCCGCGGTGCCATTTGGGTGGCAAGCCTGCGCGGCGATCTCTTCCCGGAGCGACGCGATCACACCGCGGCAAGTGAAGCCTCGCCGGCATCCCGCAATCTGCCGTCTTCCGAAAGCCTCACGCAAAACTCAGGCCAGGAACCTGCATCCGCAGGCGGTGACGCGCCCGGCGTGCATCAGCTCCTTTTCGCACGCGGCATCGCCAACGGCCTGCGGCTCTCCCCCGACGGCACGCGCCTGCTCTTTGTTTCCGTCCGTGGTGACCACAGCTTTATTGGTGTCTACACCTTTGCCACGCGCACCCTGCAGTGGATGGACCCTGGCGTGGGCCTCGATCACGACGCCATCTGGTCACCCGACGGCACCTCCATCGCCTTCATCCGCGAAGTCCCCATTGTCTCGCCCATCGCCGACCGATGGTTGCGCGCCGGTGCCCCCTGGTCCATTCACGTTGCCGATGCCTCCACCGGCCAGGGCAGGGAAGTGTGGACCGCCGATCCCGGCCCGGGCTCGCTTTTTCACGCCGTTTCCGCCCACGACCAGCTCACCTGGACGCCCGACGGGCGAATCGTCTTCCCATGGGAAAAAGGCGGCTGGACGCGCCTTTACGCCCTCTCCGCCGACTCGCCTCGCACGGCAAAACCCGGCAATACCGCACCCTGCACTCTTCTCACCCCGGGAGACTTTGAGGTTAATGGCGTAGCCGCACTCGGCGACACCCTTCTTTTTAGCGCAAATAGCTCCGCCCCCGCCCAACCTGCCGACCCGGACCGTCGACACGTCTGGGTCGTCGAGTTGGCGCATTCCGATCGCGTCGGCGCGCTCACGGCAGGCAATTCAATCGAAACAGAACCCGTGCTCCTCAGCGACGGTGAGCCGGCAATGATGGCGGGCGGCACCGCCCAGCCGCTGGTGCCATCCCTCCTTAATAATCACGGCCAGCTGGAACCGTTTGCCACGGAACTCATTCCTGCCACCTTTCCCGCCGCCCTGTTCGTCGCACCGCAACCCGTTATCTTTCCCGCAGCCGATGGTCTCCCCATCCACGGCCAGCTCTTTCTGCCACGCAACGTCAAATCCGGCACCCGCCTGCCTGCGGTCGTCTTCTTTCACGGTGGCTCCCGCCGGCAGATGCTCCTCGGCTTCCATCCCATGCAGTACTACGCGCAGGCCTACGAATTCAACCAGTACCTCGCAAACCATGGCTTTGTCGTTCTCAGCGTCAACTATCGCAGCGGCACCGGCTATGGTCTCGATTTCCGCCAGGCCCTCAACTACGGTGCTAACGGCGCCAGCGAAGACAACGACGTTGTCGGCGCAGCCAAATACCTTGCCACTCGCCCGGACGTCGACCCCAAACGCATCGGTGCCTGGGGCGGCAGCTACGGCGGCTACCTTACTGCGCTCGCCCTCGCACGCCACAGCGATCTTTACGCCGCCGGTGTCGACCTCCACGGCGTTCATGACTGGTCGCTCGAACTCGACCTCTGGAAGCCCACAGACGAACCCGGAGTCGACCAATCCGCCATCGCCCGCCGTGCTTTCCAGTCCTCACCCCTCGCCAGTATCGATCGCTGGAAGAGTCCCGTCCTGCTCATGCAGGGTGACGACGATCGCAACGTCCTCTTCGCCCAAACTGTCCGCCTGGCCGCCGAACTCCGCGCCCGCCACGTCCCCGTCGAAGTCGAGGTTTTCCCCGACGAAGTGCACGATTTTCTCCTCCAGCGCACCTGGATTCAAGCCTACGAACACGCGTACGCTTTCCTGAAAAGGAATCTCCAGCAGCCCTGAAGCGTAGACACCGTTCATCGCCGCTTCAACCCCAGCAAACTCAGGAAGAAGCTCGCAAAGCAGATCTCCGTTCCCAGCATCATCGCCAGCATGCTCGGCAGTGTGTGCCGCATCATCACCACCGGTGGCAGCGGCCCATACCCTGCGTGCGCCCAATTCACGACAGACGATATCGCAATCCCTATCCCTGTCAGCAGCAGCGCCGCTCCCACCAGCAGCCCCGTCTCCAGCGTCACATACCGGTTCCAGCTCTGGAACGATTCGTCTTCCGGCAGCAGCCCCTCCGTAATCGCGAACGTCTTTGCCGCAATTCCGAAGAACACCAGTTGGAACCCCAGCAGAATTGCAGCCGCCGCATACGCCAGCGTGTCTACTCCCAGATTCACATGCCCCAGCGGCCGCTCGGCCGGTAGCAGCCATGCCGTCAGCGCGACGCCCACGCCCATCAGCAGTAGCCCCGGCAGCAGGAACAACCATCGCGGCGAATACATCAGCAAAAATCGCAAGTGCCGCCAGCCATCTCGCCACGTCTTCAGGTGTGGCGGCCTTGACCGTCCATCCTTCTTCAGCGTCGTTGGCACCTCGGCAATCTGCTGCCCCAATAGCGATGCCTTCACCACCATTTCACTCGCAAATTCCATCCCCGTCGTGCGTAGTCCCAGTGCGTCATACCCGCTTCGGCTGAAGCCGCGCATGCCGCAATGGAAGTCCCCGATCGGTGCATGGAATAATGCCCGCCCAATAAAGCTGAGCACCGGATTGCCTAGATACCGGTGCAGGAACGGCATCGCGCCAGGGCCGATGCCCCCGGCGAACCGGTTCCCCATCACCAGATCGTTGCTCTCGCGCAACTTAGCCAGAAAACGTGGCAGGTGCGCAAACTCGTAGCTGTCGTCGGCATCCGCCATCACCACATACCGGCCAAGCGCCGCCGTAATGCCCGCATTCAGCGCTGCGCCATACCCGCGCACCGGCACCGGCACCAATCGCGCCCCATGCTCCTGCGCAATCGCCTGCGACCCGTCGATCGATCCATTGTCCGCCACCACCACTTCACCGGCGATGCCGTTTTCCCGCAACGCCGCCAACGCCTTATCGATGCACACCGCCAGCGTCTCCGCCTCATTCAGGCATGGCATCACCACCGTCAACTCCACCGGCCCGGTCCCCGCCACGGCGTCTCCGAAATTTTCGTGCTGCTCACTCATAGCGGGCTGTCGTTTTCTGTGGCGTGCCGGCAAGTGGAAGAGCGAAAAATTCCGTCGTTCCCAGCCGTGCCCAGCCCATTGCAACTGGCCCTGTGAAATGGCTCGGGTCAAAGTGACCCACCAGCGCGCGCGCACCCTCGTTCTGCAGGGTACGGTACACCGCCTGCCGGTTCTGCATCGCTGCTAGATCTTCCGCCACGTGGTCATCGTTCAAAAACACCTCCGTCGTCGTTCGTACTCCCGCCAGCCGCATCCAGTATGGGTCGTACACGCATGCGATCGACCCCACGCACGCAATCTCATCGCCTGCAACCACACCCATCCGGTTCAGCCCCGCCGCCACGTCAAACATCTCCGGATCGCGCCACGCCGGCACCAGATGCGCCAGCGAATACTGCCGTCTGTTCTCCGCATCAATCCGAACGGACTCTCCAAGCGCGAGCACCGCCAGAAGCACCACGGCCATCACTGTCGCCGATGACAAACCGACGAATGACCGCGCACGCGCTGCGTCGCTCGCTAATGATTCGGTCTGCCCCGCGTCCGCCAAATCTCTGCCGCGCAGCGCCGCGAATACCGGGAGCAGCAGCGTCAGGTACCCAACGGTCACATACCGCTCCTCCACATTCACCAGCCCGTAAATCGCCCAGATCGCCACCCCTAACGCTACCGGCAACGCCCAAAATCTTGGCCCTTGCACCCGCGCCCCCAGCGCCAGCAATACGCCCAGCAGCAGCCATCCCTCCGGATGGTTCAGCAGGTATCGCAACACCAGCGCGGCATTTCGTGCATCCCGTTTCGCCAGCTGTCCCAATCGTAGGTGCGTCACAATCCGCTCGTTGAAAAACGTCGCGTCGAACCACGGCGGAATCGTCCCATACGGCATCGCTTTGTAGCTATACACGCCTGGGTCGGCCAGCAGCTGGCGCTCCGGGTGCGCCAGCCGCACGTCCGACGATCCAAACCGCTCCCGCTGCCAGGGTTCCAGGTGGAACTTCTCCGTTCCACCCACATACCAGGCATAATTCAAACCGCCCGAATCCCCAAAGTCCAGCCGGTGTTTCTGGTGCGACAGCGCCGCCACCCATGGCCCCGCTACCGATGCAAACACCACCATCGATACGACACTCGGCACCACCGCCTGCATGGCAGGCCTGCGCAGCCAAACCCACTGAAACACCGCCATGGCCGCCATCGAGAGCAACGCCACCAACAGCGCAAAGGACTTCGTCAGGTATCCCAGCCCAAAACTCAACCCCATCAGGGCGGCCCACCCGCACTGCATTCGCAACCGCGGCATCCACTCCGCTGCGTCTGTCGAGCCTGAAGTCGCCTCCACACACACCGCCAGCATCGCCGCAAAGCCAAACAGCAACAATGCCTGCAGCAATCCATCCGGCCGCACCTTGCCCAGCGTCAACTCCCGCTGCGACGCCACCACCAGCAACGAAATCCCCAGCAGCCGCACCGCATCTGTCGGCAGCAGGTAGGCACTGCTGCTCAGGGAACCAGCCCGTGCGCGAATCAGCATCCTGTCTCGCAGCCGACACACTGCCGTTGCAAACGCCAGCACCGCTCCCACCTGCAGCAGCAGCAACGCAAAATTCACTCTGTAATACGCACCCAGCTCTGTCGCCCGCGTGGCGTGAAACACCAACTGACCCAGTAGCAAACATGCCGGGTACAGCGGATGCCAGTATGCATTCACGACCCCACCCCAACGGTGCGCATGGATCAGGTCGGCAATGTCCATGTACGCGACTGCATCGCCATCAATCGCATACCGGTCGTACAGCATGCTCAACCAGCCCACCACCGGCAGCGCACCCAGAACCGTCCACAGCACACGGCGCAGCACTCTCCGGTCCATGAACACTCCCTTGCCAGAAATGGCTGCTACCGCCAGCATACCGTTTCACGCACCGGCACCGCCGACCTCAGCACGCAACGTACGACGGCCAGCCCATGCCAGGGCTGGCCGTCGCGCTTCTAATGCTTAACAGAGCCACAGCCCAATACCCGCTACAAAATGTACCGGCTCAAGTCCTGATTCTTCACAATGCTCGCCACCTGCTGCCGCACATACTCAGCATCCACTGCAACCACCTTTTCCACCAGATCTCCGGTGCGCCGCTCGATCACAGGCAATGGGCTCTGGTCCGCCGGTCGCACCTCGCCGGGCCTCAGCATCGCCGTGCTCGCCTCCACCTGGGCGATAACACCGCCATTCCCATCCCCGGGCTTGGCATTTTTCACCAGATCCGGAGCCTGAAAGCTGATCTCATCCAGCACCCGCTCCATAATCGTGTGCAGCCGCCGCGCGCCGATGTTTTCCGTCGTCTCATTCACACTGAACGCAAAGCTGGCCATCTCTTCCAGCGCGTCCGGCTGAAACTCCAGCTTCAGCCCCTCGGTCTCCAGCAGGGCGATGCTCTGCTTCACCAGGCTCGACTTCGGCTCCGTCAGGATTCGCAGAAAGTCCTCGACCGTCAGCGGCAGCAACTCTACCCGGATCGGAAAACGCCCCTGCAACTCCGGAATCAGATCACTCGGCTTGGACACATGAAAGGCTCCGGCAGCAATGAACAAAATATGGTCTGTACTTACAAACCCATATTTTGTATTCACCGTCGTGCCTTCCACAATCGGCAGGATATCCCGCTGCACGCCCTCGCGGCTCACGTCCGGCCCATGGCCGCCCTCGCGGCCGGCGATCTTGTCGATCTCGTCCAGAAACACGATGCCTGACTCTTCCACACGGTCGATTGCTGTCCGCGTTACCTGATCCATATCGATCAGCCGAGACTCTTCCTCCTCGATCAGGTACTCGAACGCCTCGCTCACTTTCATCTTCTTCTTGCGCGACCGCGGCCCGAACAACCCAGGCAAAAGGTCCTTTAGATTTACATCCGATTCTTCGCCACCCATGCCCACCACCTCGATGTTGGGCATGCTCCGCTCCCGCGTCTCGATCTCGATCACGCTCTCGTCCAGCTTGCCCTCGCGAAACTGCTCACGCATTTGCTCCCGCGTACGGCCAGCGACTACTGCACCGGTGCTGGCTTCGGGTGACCCATGCCTCGCCTCTGACACGGGGCTTTCCTCCCTTTCGACCTGCACAGTGGCTGACTCATCCGCTACAGTCGCTTCGGAACCCGATGTATCAACACCGGCGTCTTTGACGACCTCGACCTTCTTCTCCGGCGGCGATGGAGTCATCAGCAGATCCAGAATGCGCTCCTCCGCACTCAACTCCGCCTTGTCCTCCACCTCCTCCAGCTTCTCTTCCCGCACCATTTCAATCGCGGTCTCCACAAGGTCGCGCACGATCGACTCCACGTCGCGCCCTACATATCCGACCTCGGTAAACTTGCTCGCCTCCACCTTCAAAAATGGCGAGTTCGTCAGCTTCGCCAGCCGCCGCGCAATCTCCGTTTTGCCCACGCCTGTCGCGCCGATCATAATGATGTTCTTCGGCATAATCTCTTCAGCGACCTCGGGCGGCAGCTTCTGCCGCCGCTGGCGGTTGCGCAACGCAATCGCCACGGCACGCTTCGCCGCATGCTGCCCCACCACATACTTGTCCAGTTCTGCCACAATCTCGCGCGGCGTCAACTCTTCCAGCGCCACAGACTGCGACTCTGCAATCCCCGGTAAATAAATTGCCATCTTTAAACTCCTGGCTGCTGGCTCTTGGCAAGAGCCGTTGTTCGAATACGGATCTGGAAAGCCGCGCTGAACTCTAACTGGCTCGGCTCATGCAGATCGATCTAGTTCCAAGCTGGTTACCATTGCGCTCGGCGAACCCATACTTCCAGCGTCTTCGCACGACTGCTTCAAGGTGTGGCGGCTAACTCTTCCACCAAAATATTCGCATTCGTGTAAATACAAATCTCCGCAGCGATCTTCATGCTCTTCTCCACGATGCCGCGCGCGGGTAACTCGGTATTCTCCAACAGTGCCTGTGCGGCGCTCTGTGCAAACGATCCACCCGATCCGATCGTCATGATCGCGCCGCCTTCCGTCACATCGGGCTCAATCACATCTCCGTTGCCGCCCAGCAAAAACATGTGCTGCGTATCCGCCACCAATAAAAGCGCGTCCAACTGCCGCAGCAACTTATCCGTACGCCAATCCTTCGCCAGTTCTACCGCCGCCCGCGGCAGGTTCCCGGCATACTGCTCCAGCTTGCCCTCAAACCGGCTGAACAGGCTGAACGCATCCGCCGTCGATCCCGCAAATCCCGCCAGCACCTTGTCGTTGTACAGCCGCCGCAGCTTTCGCGCGCCCTGCTTCATCACGGCAGACCCCATCGTCACCTGCCCATCGGCCGCCATTACCGTCTGCCCGTGCCGCCGCACGCACAGCACCGTCGTCGACCGGATGCGTCGCCGCACACCGTTCTCATCGTATCCAAGGTCATACGGATGGTGCTGCACAGGTTGTTTAGCCAAGGGGAGTACAGGGGACTTCCGGACATTCCGCATCATTTCTCAGTATACGCGGCTCATCCTGCATTCAGACGGGCGGCATCTCATTCCACCGATGGATGACACGGGTCTCCCGCTCGAACCCCAGCACGCTGATGCTCGCCGTCGATAGCCCCAGATGTTCCCCGAACGCTCCGCTCCTCGCCAGCACCGCCGGCACTGTGTCCAGCGGCCCGCACCATACCCCACCCAAAATCCGGAAAATGTGCGCGTGGGCAAACAGCGCGCATCGCCCGCCGTGCGCAATGCAACGCTCAATCACGGCCTGCGCCCGCACCGCGACCTCTGTCAGTGTCTCGCCCCCGGGTATTGGGTCCTTCCAAACGTTCCATCCCGGGTGTTCTTTCCGGATATCGGGGGTCGACTTCCCCTCATACACCCCGTACTTCCACTCCTGCAGATTGTCCTCTACCTCGGCTGCGGCACCCAGTCCCGCCAACTCTGCCGTTACCCGCGCCCTTGTCCGGGGACTCGTCAGCACCAGGTCGAACTCTGTTCCCTTCAGCACCGGCAGCAGCCGTTTCGCCTGCTCCCGCCCATGCTCCGTCAGCGGCAAATCCGTGTAGCTTGTGTGCGCTCCACTCAGGCTCCACTCCGTCTCGCCATGCCGAATCAACCACAACTCATTCTTCTTTGCGTCAGCCATGCACGCAGTCTACTCGTGCTCGTCGCCCGCAGTCGGGTGCGGACGTGCGAATGCGGAGCAGCACGGCTCCTGCTGCGGCTTGAACTCCATGAACTCAAAGCGTCCGCAACGCCCGATGCACCTGCATCATCTCCCCACTCAACACCTCCAGCATCGTCGCATCTCCCCGCCGTTCCGCTTCCGCCGTCTGCGCACGCAATTCCCGCTGCCGCCGCTCCAGCCGACGCCGTTCCAGCGTGTGCAGCGCATTGCCTGCATCTGCCGCCAGCGTCCCCGCCTCATCGCCGTGGTCCTCGGCCAGAACCCGCGCCAGCATCTCCCGGCTCGCATCATCGGGCGCAATCTGCATCGGGTCCAGCACCGCGTCCAGCGATGCATGCGCCAGCGCCTCCAGCAGTGCCGCTGCCGCCAGCCCTTCCAGCCACTCCGGATGCGCCGCAATCTCCGTCGCCACCCTTTGCCGCGCACGATCCGACACCGGCAACACCAGCGCCCGCAACAGGATCCGCTCCGTTTCATTGATCGCCGTTGCTGCCGTCTGCCGCACGCTCCCCAGTCGTTGCGCCGCCGCCTGCTGCATCTCCTGCCGCAGCATGGCGGAGTCGATGGCCAGCTTCTGCGCCGCGTCCGCCGCAAAGTCCGCGCGTGCCAATGCACTCGGCAACCGTCGGATATGGGGCAGCAAAAAATTCATCGCCTTCAACTTCGCATCCGCCGTCTTTGCCGGAAATAGCGCCTTCGCCCGCTCGATCAGGTAGTCGCTGTACATCTGCTTTGAACTCAGCGCCGCCGCATACGCGTGGATGCCATGCTCCCGCACATACCGGTCCGGGTCCAGCCCGCCCTCCAGCGTCACGACCGTGACCTCAAAGCCCTCCTCCGTCAGCATCCCCAGCGTCTTTTCCGTTGCATTCGCACCCGCCGTATCGGGGTCGAAATTCACAATCACCCGTTTCGTGAATCGCCCCAGCAACCGTACCTGGTGCTCTGTAAATGCCGTTCCACTCGTCGCAATCACAGGCTGAACCCCGGCGGTAAACACGCGAATGCAATCCATCTGCCCTTCCACCAGCAGCGCATAATCCTGCGTCCGCATCGCCCCCTTCGCCTTATCCAGGTTGAAAAGAACCGCACCCTTGCTATACAGCGCCGTCTCCGGCGAGTTCATATACTTCGGCCCACTTTTGTCGTCTGAATCCAGCGCCCGCGCCGTAAACGCAATCGTCCGCCCCTGCTCATTCGCAATCGGAAACGTAATCCGCTTCCGAAACTTGGCATACAGCGGACCCACAGGCCGCCCCTCGTCGCTTTGCTCCTTCGAAGAAAACAGTCCTGACCCCCGCAGCACCTCCTCGGAAAAGTGTTTCCCCAGCGCATCCCGCATAGCGTTGAAGTCGTCCGGCGCATACCCCACACGAAACATCTTCTGCACCTCCAGGCTCACGTCCCGCCCCGTCAGGTATTCCCGTGCCCTCGCCGCCTCCGGTCCCTGCAGCGCCTGCTCAAAATACTGCGTTGCCGCCTCATGGATATCCAGCAAACCCTTTCGCAGCCCTGCCTGCGCCGCCTCCTCCGGCGACGCAAACTCCCTCCGCGGCATCGGCACGCCCATCTTTCCCGCAACAGTCCGCACCGCCTCCGGAAAACTCACATTTTCCAGCTTCATCACAAACGTGAACACGTCCCCCGTCGCGTGGCACCCAAAGCAGTAAAAGTAGTTATCCACCGCGTTCACGCTGAACGACGGCGACTTCTCCGAATGAAACGGGCACAACCCCGTCCAGTTCCGTGCCCCCGCCTTGCGTAGCTTCACATACTCGCCAACCACCTTGACGATGTCCGCCTGGCCCTTCAACGTCTGCGCAAAGTTCTCCGCCATCGCCCCAGTGTAGAACCGCGCCCGGTACCGTGAGCCTCGTACACGTCGGCGAACTGCCTAACCGGCGAACGCCCTCATCAATTGCGATCCAAAACCGCTACCTGCACTGCCACTAACCGCAGCGGCACAACGCCGGCGCTCCACGAAACTCAACGACGAACCTGGACCAACGCCGCCAGCACCGCCAGCATGCCAAAAACAATCAGCAGCAGCAGCGATCCAATAAACCACGCCGCCCTGCGTTCCTGCTCTGGTGTGGGCTTCGTTATTCCAAAAAAGTTCACGAACGCCCGCGCCAGCACAAGCAGCAAGCTCATGCCGCCGTCTCCTTCTTTCGCTTTACCGCAACGGCGCCACCCGGCAACACCATCGCCGCCCCTGGCTTCACCAGATCACACGCCCGCCACAAATACCAACTCGCCACGCTGCACCACGGATGCCACTTTTTCGCCCGGTTCTCCATAACCTCGGCTTTCGGCAGGTCCGCCGGCCCCACCTCGTCCTCCGGCTTCAGCACCCCAAACGTCAGTGCAAACCCTTTCCGCACCCCGTAGTCGCTCACCGGCAGCACGTCCGGCCGCCCCAGCCGAAACATCAGAAACATCTCCACCGTCCACCGCCCCACCCCACGTACCTGCGTCAGGTGCTCGATGATTGCCTCATCCTCCATCCGCCGGATCTTTGCCAGCGTCGGCACCGTCCCGTCGATCGTCTTTGCCGCCAAGTCCCGCAGCGCCAGTGTCTTGTTCGCGCTCAACCCGGCGCTCCGCAACTGCGCCGTCGGGCATTCCAGCAGGTGCTCGGGCGCGGGATGCACCCCCACACCGCACACCTCCGCAAACCCCTCCACCATCCGCGTGTGGATCGCCCGCGCCGCCTTCCCATGCAACTGCTGAAACACGATCGATTCCGCCAGCGCCTCAAACGGAGACTGCGTCCCACTGATCCGCAACAAGAACGGCCCCGCCCGCTCCATCAACCGCCGTAGCTTCGCATCTGCCAGCCCCAGCGCCTGCATCGCCTCGGCAGCATCGTAGGGCGGCGGTCGGTCGGCACTCGGTCTCGGCATAGCAGCAGTGTCCCACACCGGGTGCGCCGTTCCACTTCTTCCGGAAATCGCCTGCCAGCCATCGAAAGCCTGCTTAAAATAGAGGCATGACTTTCCAGGTACAGCGAATCGGCGATTCGTACGGCGTGCTCTTCACCGAAGAGCAAATGCATCAAGCAGGTCTGCACGAGGGTACAGAGATCGAGCTTAAGTTAAGCGGCTCTGCGCCTCGCTACATCTCTCTCGACACAGGCATGCGCGCCTATAAGCAAACGGAGCCACAGTGGGCAGCGGCATATGAGGAACTCGCGAAGTAGTCATGACCGTCCAACTCCTTTCGGAAGGCCTGATCCTTGCCATCCATACGGACCTAATTGACACCTACGGTAGCAGCCATGGCCTCCGCGACCGGAATCTTCTCCTATCTGCGCTCGACCGGGTCGAGAACAAATTGCACTACGAGCCGGATACCTCTGTACCGGCGCTCGCGGCCTCTTTAGGCTGGGGCCTGATCAAAAATCACGTCTTCCTCGACGGCAATAAACGTATCGGCCTCGCCGCTCTCGTGACGTTTCTTCAGGTCAACTCCCACGTGTTCACCGTGTCACAGGAGCAGGTCAAGAACATGGTCCTCCGCGCCGCCGCCTCAGAGATCACCGAAGCCGAATGGTCCACCTGGCTGGCCACGGCATCTGCTCCCGAACCTTTTGTCATTCCATAGCGCAACAAAGAAAGGCCTAAGCCTCGCCTTTTGTCATCACCTGGGCATAATTGCCTCAGCACTCCCGCAAAAGGCTGCCGCAGTCCCTCTCTCCGCACTCTCCGCACTCTCCACAGCGCAGCGAAGGGACCAGCTCTCCAGCGCTTCTACCTAACTCGGACCATTCCAGCCGCAATTTACAACTCTTTCCCTCTGCGAGACCCTTAGCATCATGCCGATGCGTGGAAAATCGTTGCAGTCTGCCCAGCGACCCGCGCACCTCGCACGCCTCAACTTCGATTATCGAAAATCGAACAAACAGCAGCACTATCACCGCACACCCAACGCCCAAAGCACCATATCCCCGCTGCTATAGTTTGTCTTGGATAGAGACAATTTCTCCCGTCGCACAGCAATGCACGGCGGCAAAGACCAGGGTTGAATCAGGACCCGCAAGGCCCACTTACCGGGCAGGAACGGCAGGAATTCGCGTCTACAGCGTGGATTCGTGGGACGGACTAGAGGAAGTAGGACGCACCGATGGCGCAAGTATTTGATCGCAGTTCGAACGCCCTGGCCCGCGCAGGCCTGGTCCTTATAGGACTCATCGTTGTTGCCCTGGGCGTGGCGCTTAACAGCCTGCAGCGTTCACCGTGGGTCACCAGGCAGGGCCAGCGCGCCGACCAGCCTGTCCCTTTTTCGCACCGCCACCATGTGCAGGGCCTTGGCATCCAGTGCCAGTATTGCCACACCCAGGTAGAAAAAGCGGCCTATTCGGGTATTCCGCCTACCAAAACCTGCATGAACTGCCACTCGCAGATATGGACAAATGCCGCCATGCTTGAGCCCGTGCGGCAAAGCTGGGCAACCGGCCAGTCCATCAAGTGGATTCGCGTGCATGATTTACCGGACTACGTGTACTTCAACCACGCCATCCATGTGAATAAGGGTATTGGCTGCGCCTCCTGTCATGGCCGCGTCGATGAGATGCCCATCATGTACATGGAAAACTCCCTCCAGATGGAGTGGTGCCTCAACTGCCACCGCAACCCGGTCAAAAATCTCCGTCCGACCAGCGAAATCTACAACATGGCCTGGTCCGGTCCCTCTGCTTCCAAGCCCGTCTGGTGCGCGGAAACGGGTGCCAACACCACTGCCACCGCCCAGCAGGTTAATTGTGTCACCCGTGACCCGGGCGCACAGGATCCTGAAATCGCCCAGCTCAACTCACTCACCACCCTTGGCGGCAATGGTCGTTCTAACGGCGGCAGCGGCACCCATCTCCAGCCAGTCCCCCTGCACGGCTCGGGTGAAACCTACTCCGACGTGCAAACTGGTGCCATCCTTCCAGCGCGTTACACCAAGTTCACGTCGCAGCAGGCTCTCGGCACCTATCTCGACGACAAGTACCGCATTCGCACACCGCACGAACTCCAGAGCTGCGAGGTCTGTCACCGATGAGCAAGACCTCTGGAAACGAAATGTCTCAGAACGGGAACCGCATGACCGAGAGCACGACAGCAACGGTAGTTACCTCGATCACGCCACAAGAACTTAGCGGTAATACCGACGCCGCTGGCGTCGTATCACACATCACGCCGGCCAAGCTCACCCTTACCGAGGTCCGTGCACGCCTCGACGGAAAGCGCGGCAAGAAGTACTGGCAAAGTATCGACGATCTGGTTGACGCTCCCGGTTTCATCGAAATGGTCAAGGAAGAGTTTCCGCGGCAAGCGTCCGAAATGACCGACGGTTTCTCCCGTCGCGGTTTTATGAAGGTCATGGGCGCGTCGCTCGCACTCGCTGGCGTCACCGGCTGCACCAAGCAGCCCGATGAGGAGATCTATCCCTACATCAAGCAGCCGGAAGATCTTGTAATCGGCAAGCCCAATTTCTTTGCTACCGCGCACCCGTTCCCCACCGGTGCCGTTCCCGTCCTCATCAAGAGTCAGGAATACCGGCCTATCAAGATCGATGGCAATCCAGAGCACCCTATGTCGAAGGGCAAGACAGACCTCTTTACCCAGGCGACTCTGCTCGACCTCTACGATCCCGACCGCTCCAAGCACGTCATTGACCGTACCCGTGCCCAGAGCCTCAATTCCACCTTCGGCGAGTTCCAGACGTCGTTTCTCGAGCAGATACAGAAAACCCAGGGTCGGGGATTGGTGTTCCTCACTGAGACGGTCACATCCCCCACACTTGCCGCCCAGTGGAAGGCGGTTCAGGCAAAATATCCATCCGCCAGGCTTGTCCAATGGGAGCCGGTCAACCGCGACAATTCGCGCATCGCCTCCAAGGCAGCGTTCGGTGAGTACACAGACGCGCAATACAAGCTTGAGAACGCCGACGTCATTCTCGCGCTCGACGCCGATTTTCTCTCATCCAATGCGTTCCCCGGCTTTCTGCCGCTTTCAGCTGGGTACGCATCGCGTCATGCTTTCGAAGCCGGCAAGACCATGAATCGCCTGTACGTCGTGGAGAGCATGCCGACCGTCACCGGCGCCAAGGCGGAGCACCGCCTCGGCCTCAAGCCTTCCGACATTGACAGCTTCGCTTCTGCTCTCGTCTCCGGCGGCAGCTTCTCCGGCGAGGAGCACGCACAAAAATTCTTCACTGCCCTCCTGGCCGACCTCAAAAAGTCGGGGAGCAAGGCCGTCGTCATCCCCGGCGAGCAGTCCTCCGTGGCAGTCCATGCTGCCGCTTTCGCTCTCAATGCGCAGCTTGGCGCGATCGGTTCAACCGTCGTCTACACCCAGCCGGTGGCTGAACTTCCCACCGAGCAGCTTGCCGACCTGCGCAACCTCGTCGGCGCCATGAAGTCCGGCCAGGTCAACACACTTGTGATCCTCGGCGGCAATCCCATTTACTCCACGCCGCTGCAGCTTGGCTTTGGCGACGCCGTGTCCCATGTGCCCTTTACTGTGCATCTCGGCCAACATCCCGATGAGACTGGAGGCCGCACCACGTGGCATATCAACCAGGCGCATTATCTCGAGAGCTGGTCCGATGCCCGCGCCTATGACGGCTCCATCACCATCCTGCAGCCCATGATCGACCCGCTCTACGGCGGCCTCACAGCGCACGACATCCTGCAAACTTTGCTCGACAACACTGGCCTGTCCTCCCATGAAATCGTCCAGGCCAACAGCAAGACCTACATTACTGGCGACGCCGATGCCGGTTGGCGCAAGGCGCTGCACGACGGGTGGGTTGCAGGCACCGCATTCACGCCCAAGTCCGCCAAGCCCAACGGGTCGCAATACCACATCATCACGGAAGCTCCAAAAAGTAATGGCTACGAGCTGGCTTTCCGCGCCGACCCCGGCGTGTACGACGGCCGCTATGCCAACAACGGCTGGTTGCAGGAGATGCCCCGCCAGATCACGCACATGAGCTGGGACAACGCTGCCCTCATGAGCATAAACACTATGGCTGAGCTCAAGGTCAACGAAGACGAGCTCATCGAGCTTGAAGTCAATGGCCAGAAGGTCAAATTTCCGCCGCTCATGGTTCCCGGCCACCCCGATGGCGTCGTCACCGTCCACTTCGGCCAGGGCCGCTGGTTCGGTCGACAGGCGCAGTTCGTTGGCTCCGACGCCTACAATCTGCAGTCCGCCACCTCGCCCTACCTTTCCACCGGCCTCAAAATCAATAAAACGGGCGAAAAGCACGACCTATGCGTCACTTCGATCCACAGCATGGACCAGCGCGGCAAGATGGCGCAAAGCGATCTCACTCACAAGGCTCCCAGCGGCAATGAGTCCCTCCCCGGCCACGAGGCGATGGAGCGCGCCATCATCCGTACAGCCACCCTCGAGGAGATGCAGAAGGAGCCGGGGTTTGCCCACGAGGGCAGTCTACTCAAGGAAACTCCGAAGCACGACGAGAGCTTCTTCCCTGATGCCTGGACCTACAACAAGCAGGACAAAAGCACCAATGTCATCCAGAACGCCTGGGGCATGACGATCGACCTCAATAGCTGCGTCGGCTGCAACGCCTGCGTCGTCGCCTGCTACGCTGAAAACAATATTTCCGTCATCGGCCGCGAGCAGGTCAAGGTCGGCCGCAACATGCAGTGGCTTCGCATCGACACCTACTTCGAAGGCGATCTTCACGCCCCCAAGGCTCACTTCCAGCCCATGATGTGCCAGCACTGCGAGAACGCTGGCTGCGAGCAGGTCTGCCCCGTCGGTGCCACGATTCACACGCCCGAAGGCATCAACACCATGGTCTACAACCGCTGCGTCGGCACGCGGTACTGCTCCAACAACTGTCCTTACAAGGTCCGCCGCTTCAATTTCCTGCTCTACGCGGACTACGACACTGAGTCCCTCAAGTTCATGCGCAACCCCGACGTCAGCATCCGTTCCCGTGGCGTCATGGAAAAGTGCACCTATTGCATCCAGCGCATCGAGTCCGCCAAGATCACGGCGGACAAGGAAGGCCGTGCCGTCCGCGACGGCGAAATCGTCACTGCCTGCCAGGAAGCTTGCCCTACCGACGCCATTATTTTCGGCAATGTCAACGATCCCAACTCCCGCGTGGCCAGGCTCAAACACCAGGAGCGTAGCTACCAGGTCCTTGCCGACCTTAACTACCGCCCCCGCACCAGCTACATTGCCGGTGTCACCAACCCTAACCCCGAACTAGAAACAGCGGAGACGGCATAATGGCGACGAAACCCCTGGCGCATCCCCATCGTCATCCCGTCAACGATCCCATGATCGACCCGCGCACCGGTGAGTTCGCGGTCATCGCTCCTGGCCACAACTACACTTCCGTTACGCAGAAAATCGCGAACATCGTGCTGACCTCGCACACCCCACTCGGCTGGTTCTTTGGCCTCATCGCGGCCGGCGGTGTTG
>CAXTJO010000016.1:0-58365 GCA_964244665.1 uncultured Terriglobus sp. | reverse complement strand
CCGTCCATGTCTCACGACTGGCACGTTCAACTATGTTGTCAAAGATCCGTGACGGTCACCGCGTGGGCGGGCCGCTTTTGGATCAAGGACACCGACAGTGTTGCCGGTTGTGTCCTCGAACTTGTATGGGCTGTATCCGTATGAGAACCGCTACTCACTCGCTGCTTTCAGGCGTTCCAGCCCTGAACCGCGTCGCTTTCACTCTCTACTGCGTTGCACCAACCAATTCAGAATATCGCGTCTTGCCTTCAGTGTCAACCGGTTCGATTTCGCTTCCATACAACCGTTCGGCGATCCTCTTGGTCGCGCTAGCCCCTGGGGCACGGCATGGAAGCCAACAAACCGCGATCGCCGAAGTACAGCGTGAAGGCCGCGAAGAATTGGCTGGTACTGCAGAACAGCACCATAATGATGAAATCAACGATCAGTCAGCCGAGTAGGCGAACCGGGAGCCTGAGCTCCTTTACCTCTATAAACTGCAGTTGCTTGGGTTTGTTGGGTGACCGGAGCCGAAGCTCACAGACGTCTACCACGTGAAACAAACGCTTGGACTGCGTCGCTTAGTACCGTGCGACATTGGCTGGTCCGTACCGGAGCCGCTTGCCAACTTCCAAAGAGTATCGGAGAGCGGAACGGATGTCAAACTATTGCAGTCGCTATCGTCCGCCTTTGTTTAACGCGGTCCTTTGGTGAGCGCAGGAGCCGTGCTTAACCAGCCGTTTGCCTTGCAGAGATTACGCGTTGTAGAGGACTTGCGAGAAAAGGCGCACCAGCAATGCCAACGACAAGGCAGGTGCGCCTGCAAATAAGGCCTGCGTTCCTAACCACAGTGTGAAAAGAGCGGGACCTTAGCTCAGGAAGACGACTCTTTCAGGATCGGGAAATAATGCGCCGGTGAAACCCTGCTGCCATCGAAAGAATGCCCGATCCCAGCAAGGCGAGCGAGCTTGGTTCCGGCGATACCGCCATATTTTGGGTGCCCAGGGCACTGATGTACGCCGTCGAATCGTAGCTGGCGTCACTGGTATCGGCGATGATGAACGTGAGGGTGTTGGTTCCAGGCAGCAAATTGCCACTGAACGTATTGATCGGGTTGTTCGAACAGGCCAGAACACCATCAAGCTCCGTCCCTGCAAGTGCTGTGAAGCACGGGTTGTTGATGTTTGCCGCGCTGCCATTCACAAATGCGATGTTGGTGCCGTTCAGGTATAACCCGAAGGCGTCGACAAAATTGGTCCCAACGTACTCCGGGTACTCTTCCGAACCGAACGCGACGTTGAAGAAGATGCTATTTACAGTCGGATCATTCGCCGTGAAGTCGATGTCGAGCTGGGTCACGTCGAAGTGACTGGTGAATGGTAGGGTGAGTGGGTTTAAGAGCGCATTCTGTGCCGCAGTCGCCGAGGGGCCATACGCGGTAGTGCTACTGCTGGAAGTGTTCGGGCCGGAGCCATAATCCGCTGCGTTACCGGTAGAGATGACAGCTCCCGACGCCAGACCGTAGATGTTGGTGAAGGTTCCTGTGGACGCGGCGGGACCGCTGCTTTGCCCCTGCAGGCTGGTGCCTGTGACCGTGATGCCGGTATTGCCCGACGTAATAGCGCTAGCGAGTTGACCTGCGTTTGTATTTAGCGTCACAGTGTCTGCGTGTGCTGCAAAGGCAGACCCCAGGAGGATGGAGAGAACCGAAACACGAAGCTTCATACTTGAGCCCTCTATAACACAGAATTGTGGTTCATTGGAGATGACGAAACCTATCAATCCGCGCGTGCCAAGTCAAACAGTTTCTTTTTGGGAATTTTTGATGTGTTCGCCCTCGCGAGTTCTTATGAATCGCTTGTGTAAGTTGGGCAAGGACATGTGTGCGACTCTGTAGCGCGCGCCGTGTCGCAAGTGCGAATGTTTGGAGGGCGTGCATCGTGAAGGCGGCCGGCGACCGATCATTGCCCTCCCGCTCAGACGTGTAACGGTGCTATGGCAGCGAGTGTGGTTCTTCGCTTCCCCCGTGTGTTCGCCGATGAACTCTCAATCGTCCTAGCCTCAATCGTTCTAGTCATTCCTTGCTGCTGGAAGGACAGCTGGAGTCGAACACGACAGTGTCGAGAGTTCGCCGACGCTATACTGTACGTCTCGCTTCTACGATTTCAGGAGTAATGGCAATGGCGATTCAGACGACGGATAAGATCTGGCATAACGGTGCGCTGATTCCGTGGGCAGATGCGCAGATTCACGTGATGTCGCATGTGGTGCACTATGGGTCTTCGGTGTTCGAGGGCATTCGCTGTTATTCGCAGGGGCCGGTGGAAAGGCCGACGGGGGCCGGAATCTTTCGCCTGCGTGAGCACATGCAGCGATTTCAGGACTCCGCGAAGATCTACCGCATGCCGATTGATTACACGCTGGACGAACTGTGCGATGCCGTGGTTTCGGTGGTGGAGGCGAACGAAGTGTCGCCCTGCTACATTCGGCCGATTGCATTTCGCGGCTATGGCGAGATTGGCGTCAACCCGATGAAAAGCCCCGTGGAGATTTACGTTGCGAATTTTCCCTGGGGGAACTTTCTGCATGGGAATGAAGGCGCGAATGTGTGCGTATCGAGCTGGAACCGGCTTGCACCGAACACGATGCCTTCGCTGGCAAAGGCGGGTGCGAATTATATGAATTCGCAACTCATTCGCATGGAAGCGGCGACGAACGGGTATGACGAGGGGATTGGGCTGGACCGGAACGGCTACCTGTCAGAGGGGTCGGGCGAGAACCTGTTCCTGGTCAAGGATGGCAAGCTGATGACATCGCCGTTAGCAAATTCTGTGCTGAACGGGATCACGCGGGCGTCGGTGGTGCACATTGCCAAAACGATGGGCATTGAAGTGGTTGAGCAGGCACTGCCGCGCGAGCTGCTGTACATCTGCGACGAAGCATTTTTTACAGGAACGGCAGCGGAGGTGACGCACCTGCGCTCGGTCGACCGCATCCTGGTGGGCGACGGGACGATGGGCCCGGTAACAAGCCGCATTCACAAAGAATTCTTCGGTATCGTGAACGGTCTGGCACCGGACCGCTACGGTTGGCTGACCCCGGTCAGGGTGAAGAGCATGGATACGGCAGGTGAGGTTGTGAACGCCTGAAGCCGGTACCGGGTATGCAGAGAGGGGCAGCCATTGGCTGCCCCTTTTGCGTGATTTCAGAATCCGCTTGCTGCGTTACCCATGATTAAAAGCGGTACGCGATGCCACCACCGGCAAGAATCGGCGTAAGCGCGCCGCCGGGATTGTTGGAGGCGGTCGTGTTGCCGTTAAAGCTGGGCCAAAATTGATAGGCACCATACGCGCGGGCATTGATGTGTTCGCGCACCTGCACGTCGACACCGCCGCCGATCTCAAGGACAACGTAAGTTTGGCTTTTGCCGCCAGGCGCGGTGGTGACGCCGGAAAAGTGGCCGACACCGACGCCGGGCTTGATGTACGGGCGGAAGATGCCGAGGTCTTCTCCAAGGCGCAGTCCCAGAACTCCGCTATTGGGGTGAGAACCTGCTTTGTCGTGGACGGTGAAGTTGCCGTCGACCTCCAGGCCAACGTAGCTGCGGCGGAAGTCGAACGCAGCGTAAGGATTGAGCATGAAACCGCTCCCCGGCCCGTAATCCGGACTGAGATAGGAGCCTGCGAGGCCGATCTGCAAATCCCCTTTGTTGGCTGCAAATTTGGCACCGTTATGATGAGTGCCGATCGTTTGAGCGCGCACAGAGGATACGGCGAGTACGGCAAAGAGGCAGGCGGGGAAAAGGGAAAACGGTCGTTCCATAGGGGACGTGTCCTGTGCGCCGTGACCGACGAGAGAAGATGTGGGTGATCACGTTTAGGGTACAGGCTCATCGTTCAAAGTGAACACCTGATTTCATCCAAATCTGCCGGAGAACGCCGGGCGCAGCCAAACGCACAGGATTACTCGGCTGGACGCGTGTTGAGGTGTGCGACAGGAGCGGCACTTACCGGCGTTTTCCAGCCGGGCAAGTCCTGTGCACCGGTAATGAGACGGACACCGTCTTCAAAGAAAAGGTAAGTGAAGGCCCAGTTACGGAACACCGAAAAGCGGTTTCGAAAGCCTATAAGGAAGAAGATGTGAACGACAAGCCAGCTGCACCACGCGAGGAAGCCGCTCATGTGCGCCTTGAAGGGCCATTTCACGTTTGCTATGGCGCTGGCGCGGCCGATAGTGGCCATGTCTCCCTTATCGAAATAGTGGAAGGGCTTCTTCATGCGGCCCCCTTCAAGCTCCACCTTGATGGTTCGGCCAGCGTAATCACCCATCTGCATGGCAGGCTGGGCAACACCGGGCACATGCTCCCCGGCACTGGTGGCATGTGCAAGATCGCCACAGACGAAGATCTCCGGGTGACCTTCGGGGTGGAGATGGTCGTCGACGATGACATTACCCGTGGAAGTGAGCGGGACACCGAGGAGCTTGCCAAGCGGTGACGGCTGAACACCCGCGGCCCACAGGGTAACGACCGCATCGATGCGCTCGTTACCAATCATGACGTAGCCGGGCTGGACGTCTGTCACGCGCTGGCCGGTACGTACAACAACGCCGAGATGCTCAAGCTGCTGGAGGCCGCTTTTGCGGAGATCGGGCGGGTAAGCACCAAGGATGTCGGGCGAGCCCTCGATGATGAAAACCTTGGCGGAGGCTGGGTCGATGTGGCGGAAATCTTTCCGGATGTAAAGCTTTGCAATATCGGAGATGGCGCCGGCGATCTCCACACCAGTTGGACCGCCACCGATGACGACAAAATTAAGCGCGGGATGGGAGCCTTTTTCGAGCATCTGGCCTTCAGCTTTTTCAAAGGCGAGCAGAACGCGACGGCGGATTTCAATGGCGTCTTCGATCGTCTTCAGGCCAGGTGCTAAAGGCGCCCACTGCTCTTCCTTGCCGAAGTAGGAGTGTGTGGAGCCGGTAGCCAGGACGAGATAGTCATACTCGAGGATGGTGCCGCTCTTCAGGCGCACGCGACGGGCGGCGGTGTCGAAGCCGATTACTTCGTCCATCAAAACCTGGGTGTTGGGGGCGCGGAGAATGGCGCGAATAGGCTGAGCGATATCGGCCGCAGAGAGAACAGCCATGGCCACCTGGTAGAGCAGCGGCTGAAAGGTGTGGTGGTTTTTGCGATCGACTACGGTGATGTCGACATTGGAATGGGCCAGCGCAAGTGCCGCTTTAAGGCCGGCAAAACCAGCGCCCACGATCAGAACGCGCTTGCGAACATCACCCGTGGTGCTGGAAGTAACAGCCATTTCAACCCCTTGATCTCGTCTACCCATTTGATGCGCAGACGGGTGCTACGGCTCTTTTGTGAGGGACAGAGCCAGGTAGCCGGAGGTGCCGGTGGCAGCGACAATGCGGGTGATGGCTGCAGTGCCGCTGTACTGAAGAGGCGCGAGGGTAAAGTAGCCATCGTCGTCGCTGGTGGCAGAGGACGAAGCCGTGCCGTAGAGGGGTGGAGTGGCGCAACGGCCACTTGCGGGGCAAGCGGGCTGCCAGCCGTAGACGGCTTGATGGATGCCGACGGTCGCACCGGCAACACCGTGACCGGAAGCGTCGGTGACGCGCAGCTTGACGGCGGAAAGGCTGGTGGACGCGCTGACGACCTGGGAGTCGCCGCTTACGGGCATGACGGAGAGGGCGTCTGGCCCGACGCCGACAAAGGGCAGCGTGGTGCACGTGGTGATCCAGGCGCAGGCCTGTACCTGTGCGGTTGCGCCCGGGGCAAGGTTGCCGATGGCGACGACGCGCGCAGTACCATCGCTGCCGCTGTTCGAGGCCGCGGCGCTGAGCACGACGTCACCGGCGAGGACGGACCATACGACCGGCACACCGCTGGATGAACCGCCCAGATTAACCAACTGCACGGCCGGGTTGAAGGGTGCGCCCGTGACAGCGGCGACGTATTCCGGTGAACGCACGGCAGTGATGGCGTGCGTGGTGGCAACGGCAACAAACGAGGCGGAGACGGACGCGCCGCTGGTGACGGCGGCCCTGAGGGTAATGGCGCCGGCAGCAGAGGGAGTGACGCTGGCAGAGACGAGGCCGGTGGAGTCCGTGAGAAGGGTGCAGTTGCTCAGGCTGCAGGCGTTGTAGACCGCGCTGCCGACCGGTACGGAGAAATTGACGGCAGAGCCGGCGACGGCGGCCCCGGCAGCGGTGGTGAGACGGACCGCAAAGGTAGCGGCGACACCAACGTTGACGTTGCCCGTGGGTGCGGACACGAGGGTAAGCACATTGGTGTTGGCACCCGCGTAGACCAGGCCACCGGTGATGGTCGTGGTGCCGCCGGTGCGAAGGTCGGAGACGGTGACGTCGTTGGTGATGTTGCCGCCGAGCGCGGCAAGTGTGGGCGCAGTGGCGTCGATTTCAGTGGCGGTGATGCTTGTGACCCTGGCAGCGACGCCGCTGACCGTAACGGTGTTGCCGGGCTGAAAGCCGGAGCCGAGAATGCGGATCGTACCGCCGCCTATACCCAGGTTAGTGGGTGAAACCGTGTTGGCGTACAAAAAGCGGGCGCTGTAGGTGAAGTCGGGCCGGCCGTCGCCACGCTCGTCTGCGACGACGAATTTTACGGTCTCGCTGGTGGTAAAGGCGGGTTTGAGCTGGGTTGTGCCGCTGAGCCTGCCGTTGAACGGGGTGGTATTGGCGGCAAGGGTGGGCAGAACAGTCGTAGCGTCGGAGCTATGCCAGAAGCCAAGCATCGGGTGCGCCTTGCCGGTGGAGGCATTGCCGCTTTCGTCGAGTGCTGTCACCTCAAGCGTGGCAGTGCGGCCGGACAGGACGGCGACGGAGCCATAGGAGGAGTGGCCATACCCGCAGAGCCTGCCGCTCCAAACGCCGCCGGCGATGACGGGTGCAGGCGCGGTCGGCGTGCCGTCGTTCCCGGTGGTGCAATCGGAGGCAGCGTCTGGCACGGTGAGCACCGCAAAAGTGTTGCCGCTGCGGCCAACGACGTAGAAGGAAGACGATGTGGGCGTGCCGGAGGGCAGAACAGGGCCGGTCGTCATAGGACCGGTGCTGTAGGCGCCGGTGTACAGCGGATTTGCGGCCTGCATGGTGACGTAGACGTTGTCCCATGGAACGTTGCCGATAACGGGAACGTTGTACATAAGCCAGTAGCCCTTGTAGGTCTGGGCCAGGGTTCCCTGCTGCGCGGGAAAGGTAGTGGGGATGCCGGTGACGGGATTGCCGTGATTCCCCGTAAAGATATAGCCGGTGACGGCGGAAGTGGTCTCCCATGGCTCGGTGCCGTAGAGGCCGAGAGTGGACTGACGGACGGCAACCATGTTGACGCCGTTCATACCGGTGCCGTTTGGGAAGTTGACTATACCGACCAGTTCCTTGCCGTCGCTGGCACTGTAGATGCTGGTGCCATATAGCAGCCGGACGGCGCTGATATCGTCGGGCCGCAGGGTGAAAGGATTGGGCATGCACTGGTAGGTGTAAATGCCGCAAAGAATGTCGATGGGGTGCATGACGGGCCAGTGCAGTTGCTGCTGATAGGTAGGGGAAGGCGCGCCGGTAAAGACGTTGTCGTTGACCTGCGACCAGCCGATGCCCAGCACACGGCCAAAGGCGCGCATGAGCTGGTATTGCATCTGCAGCATCTGCTCTGTCGCGGCACCGGCGCAGCGGCCGTTCAGGATGATGAGGGCGTGTGCCATGGAGCCGGGTTGGACGAAGAGGTCCACGCTTTCGGTGACGGCGTTCTGGCGGCAGCTTGTGGGGGCGCTGGCACCGGAGCCAAGAAGCGTATCGGTGATGGTGCCGTCTGCGTCGAAAATAATGGCAATGGGCTTGTTGGCGTAGTTGGAGCTGGATGCGTCGGCAGGCCAGATGGGTCCGGAGCTACCGAGATAGACGTTGCTAGAGTTCACGTCTTCGTTCAGGGAGCCGCCCTGCGTCAACGTGAGATTCGAATACTGGATATTCCAGATGGCGGCAGCGGCGGCGACCATGCTGGATGCGGCGGCGTTGGATACGGAGGCGTTTAGATTGCCAGTATCGACCCAGTAGGTGAGGTCGTTGCGGTTCCAGGCCATGGGTGTGCCGTCGTTGTTCCAGGGCGGCCGGCTGCTGACCCAGCGAGGGCCGGCACCGAAGAGTGCAGGCAAAAGCGAGCCGGCGAGAGCGGACGCGAAGAGCAGGCGCGACAACAAACGCATCAATGTGCACCCGCAGTGGCGTTGGAGCCGGGTGCCCAGGCGCGAAGAAGACCCGTGACGAGGTTGCGGTCGATACTGTGCAGATCGGGGCCGAGGACGTTGCCGTTGACGGCGTCGGCGGGCCAGGCGATGCCGTTGGCGGTTGCACTGGCGCGCTTGGTGGCAAGGGCGGAAACGCGGCCGGTCGCGGGATAGACGGTGTTGGCAGAGGCGATGGTGCCGTCGGGGGCGTTCTCGGCCCGGCTTGCGATGGTGCGCTGCACGCGTGCGGCGATCCAACGCAGGTCGGCGGCGGCGGAAACTTCGTCGCCGGCAAGCGCAACTACGCCGTCAGAGCCGCCCACGGGTGAGGTGAATCCGGCCACGGAAGGGGCGTGGAGAAAGAAAAGGGCGCGCTGGCCGGCATGGTAGCGGACCGTGTCCGCGGCCCAAAGGCCGGTCCACTCGCGCAGGCTGAAGGTGGTACCGGTAAGGACTCCGCGGATGCCGTCGTCGACGCGGATGTCGATGCGCATGGCGTTGCCATCTGGCTGCACGGTGAGCACTTCGCCGACGAAAATTAGCGCGGCTTCATCGGCAAGGGCGTGCAGGGCGGCTTCGGTCGTGGCGGGGGGCGGAGGCGGTGTGGACGAATCGTCAGAGACGAGCGCGAGACCGTGACCGCGAAGAAGGAGCGCCTGCTGCACGCTCAATTGGGCATGTGCCGTGGCTGCCGCGGCAAGCAGGAGGACCGCAGTTGCTACTCTGGCCGACCGTGGCTGGAACGTTGCCCGGTTGACCGGTGTTGACCCATGTCGCATTTCTGTACACCACCTGCGAACCTTATCGGTCGCAGGGGCGCGAGCTTGAGTCGGTCCGGTCAGGCCTCGCTGATCAGGCCTCGCTGAACGGACGGAGCTGACCGGCAGACGGTGGCGGAGTGAGCAGGCTGACAACGACGAGGCAAAGGAGCGACACGAGGAGTGCGGGAACGATGGCGTCGCGCTGCGCGATGGCTGCGGGAAAGATGCGGGCGACGAGAGGACTGTCCCAGGTGACGGTCACGAGCGTGCCAAGGGCGATGGAAGCCACGGCACCGGCGGCGGTGGCACGCTTCCAAAAAAACGCGGCAAGAATCACCGGGGTAAGAGCGGCGGAATAGATGGTGTACGCGTAGAGGGATTTTTTGAGCACGGATTCGGTGTGGAGGCTTTGCCACAGTGCCCAGACGCCAAGCAAAACGATCATCAGGCGGCTGACCAGGAGCACTTCCCTGTCCGCCGCGCGGGGGCGGATGTAACGCACAAAGATATCGTTGACGAGATTTGTGGCGGGGGAGAAAAGGTAATTGTTGGCGGTGGAAATGATTTTGGCAAAGATGGCGCCCATCATGAGCGCGCCAAGGAGTTGGAGCAGCGGGCCGTGTTCGTTCAAGCCGTGAAGAGCGGTGTAGGCCAGGATTTCGCGGGGGTGGTCGTGAACTTCGCCGGTGCGAAACAGGGCAGAGCCGACGACGGCAAGGGCGACGATCACGGTTTCCAGAACCACCGTACCGAAGATCCAGCCGACGACGGCATTGCGTGCATCGCGCTCCGATCGGGCGGAGAAGAATTTCTGGTACATGCTTTGATTGCCCAGCATCAGCAGGCAGGTGGGCAGAAAAAGCTCGAGGGCCTGAATGCCGGACAGATCGCCGAGGGTTTGAAAATGGGTTACGGGAAGTACCGCGTGGACGCCCGACCAGCCACCGGCGAAGTGAAGGAGCAGCGGCAATGCGACGAGCATGGTGACCGTCGTGAGCGAGCCGATCACGACATCCATGTAGGCGACGGAGGCCATGCCGGCGATGGCGGTGAACAGGACGACGAAGCCGGCCAGGATGTAGCGGCCCTCGACGGAGCTGACAGCTGGAAAGACAAGGTGGAGGATGTCGCCGCCACCGATAAGCTGATAGCTGGTAATCGCCGTGTAGGTGAACAGGACCGCGACGACGCCGAGAATGCGCGCGGTCTGGTTGTAGCGGGCTTCAAGCAGATCGGGAATGGTGAACTGGGCAAATTTGCGGGCACGCGGCGCAATGAAGTAGATAAGCAGCAAGCCGAGCCAGCCACCACCGCCCTGCCAAAGCGCCGCAAAGCCGTGCTTGTAAGCGTTTTCTGCGCCGCCCAGAAGGGAGCCGGACCCGATCCAGCTGGAGAGAAGGGTAAAGACGAGTACGGCAGCGGGTAATGAGCGGCCCGCGACGAGGTAGTCCGCTTTGGTCTTGGTCTTGCGGAACTTCGACAGGCTGACAGCAAGAAGCGTGACAACGATAAGGCCGAGGATCAGGGCGTGAAGGTTCATGCGGTACGTCGCTTGGGGGTGATGAGGTTCATGGGTTAGAGGAAGTCTACCTGCCTGTTCGGGTCCGCGAACCTTCTGCGGCTACACCGCTCGGGAAAAGAGCTCTACAAGTGCCTGCGACGTTCCGGCGCTGTTGAAGTGGGTGTGCCAGCAACTGCGGCTGCGTGATTGCATGGCGTTCCGCGGGTGCGGTGGCAAGCCAGCGCCGAAGCAGGCTGGTGGTGCCTTCCAGGGTGTCAGGTTCAACGTAGCCGGCGGCACAACCGGTGACGTCCGCGTGGATGTTGACCTGGTTGGAGATAAGAACAGGGGTGCCGCAGCTTAGCGCTTCGGCAACGGCGATGCCGAAGTTTTCCTGGTGCGAGGGCAGGATAAACGCCTCGGCTTCGCGAAACGCGTCCCACTTGGCAAGGCCGGTGAGCATGCCAGGCCAAATGACGCGGTGCTGGATAGCACGTGTGGCGGCGAGAGCCTGAAGCCGGGCGGTGAGGCCCTCCTGGTCCGGGCCGGCCATCACCAGCATTGGCAGGGCAGCTTCGGCGGAAACGGTCGCATACGCGTGCAGCAGCAGGTCGCAGCCTTTTTTCTCCTGGATGCGACCGGCGTAGAGCAGAAAAGGCGTCCCGGGCGGCAGGCCGGTGGCTGCGTAAAAGGCCGTGCCGGGGTCAGGTGTGCCGGGCGGCGGGCCAGCGGTGCCGTAGGGCACGACGGCAGGGGTCCACTGGCTGAAGGGAAAGCTTGTGGGCGCCAGGCTCGCCTCCACGCTGGAGGTGAAAAGGACGCGGTAGGCGTGATGAAGCACGCGACGCTCGATGGCCAGCCAATAGGGGAGTTTTTTCAGGAACTTGAACGGGTAGGTCCGGTTAAACCAGGGATCGAGCATGCCGTGCGTGAAAACGGCGTACGTGTGCCTGCCGGCGAGTTCCTGCAGCGCGAGCAGGCCGGGATACTGCCATAGCCCGTGGACGACGATGCCCCGAAAACGCCCAGCATGGTTGCGGAGCCACAGACGCGCCTGGCTGGAGTAGCCGTACCCGGAGGACGAAGTGCCAAGGGCATGCAGCGGAACGGGCAGGTCGGATGAAAGCGGGGTAGCAGGATCGAGCGTGAGCACTTCAGCGGTGTGGCCCTGGACCAGATAGCCGTCAAGGATGCGGCGCAGACCTTCGGCGGGCCCACCGCTTTCTCGCCGAACCGTGCGGATGATGTGGAGGATGTGCATTGTGCCTCGGCTGTTCGTTCAACGCCAGCGTGGCGCCCTGGGTCAGGCGAAGACCTGCTCCAGGTGCCGTGCCCAGCCGCGCAGGCCACGTTCCGGCTGCTCCGAGGATAACCCGGAGGTGAGCCACTCCCGCACAGGCACGGTGAAGCCGGTCTTGGTGCGGTGCAGCACAGCGTCGGGCAGGCGTTTTACGGGGGTGAGCGCCATCTCTTCCTTGCGGGGAGCGTTGCCGTGGACAAGCAGCGGCGCAATCTGCCTGAGAAGCTGCATGTCCACAAGGGGGACGCGGACTTCGACCGAGTTGGCCATGCCGGCCCAGTCGGCGTCGCGCAAAAGCTGGTTGCGCATGTACATCGTCATTTTCAAAACGGTGATGCGGGCGCGATCGGCGACGGGCAGGCCGTCGAGCGGTGCCAGGGATTGCTGCATGGCGGGCAGCGTCGCGAGCGTGGCAAGGCCCTCGGACGCCATGCGCGGGCCGAGCAGCGCCGGCAGCTCCCACGGCATAAAAAGACTGCGGCGAAGCAGGTAGGCACCGGGAAGGCTGTGGCCGTATTCGAGCAGACCGGCGTATTTGGGCGAGGTGAAACGGCGCAGCGCGGGCGCGCCAAAACGGCGGAGGGCGCGGCCCACGGCGGGCACGGTGCCGGCCCAGCCAAAGGCGCGTTGCATACGCGGGAGCTGGTAAAAGCTGGGATAGCCGGCAAAGAGCTCGTCGCCCCCAAGGCCGGAAAGCGCCACCTTGTACCCGGCGTTGCGGGCCATGCGGCTGACGAAGAAAACGTTCACACCGTCGATGGATGGCTGGTCCATGGCGTCGACCAGCTGCTGGTACGCGTCGGCGAAGTCCTGCTTGCCGACAACCTCCTCGAAAAAGGGAATGCCGTACTGATTCGCGACAAGGCGGGCAAGCGGCGTCTCGTCATGGGCGGTACCGGTGACCTCGTCGAACCCCAGATTCAGGGCGCGCAGGTGAACGTCGGGCAGTTCCGAGGCAAGCGCGGCCAGCATGCTGGAATCTCGGCCCGCCGACAGAAACAGAGCGACCGGCACATCGGAAACGACATGGGCCTGCAGGGCGTCGCCGATGGCGCGATGCAAAAGATCGACGCGCTCGGCCTCTGGTGGCGCGGCGCGCTGGGCTGCGTTGGCAAGGACTTCCGCGACGGTTTCGCCACAGAACATCTTCGGTTCCACCCCCTGCTGAACCACAAGATGGTCGCCGGCGGGAACAGAGCGGATTGCACTGTAAAAGGTGTACGGCTCTGGAACGGCACCCCACAGCAGAAAGCCTGCGCGGCCTGCGGGATCGGGATCACGGCTGTCGAGCAGGGGCGTTAGGGTCTTTACCTGGGACGAGAAGTAGAGCACGCCGTTTTGCTGCGAGTAGTACAGCGGCTTGATGCCGAGTGGATCCCGCGCCAGCAACAGACGTTTACGGGGCTCGTCCCACAGCGCAAAGGCGTACATGCCACGCAGCAGCTTGAGCATGCTGTCGCCATACTGTTCATACAGGGCGAGCAGAACTTCGGTGTCGCCGGAGGTGCGGAAGATCTGGCCGCGCTGTTGCAGCATGCTGCGGAGAGCGCGAAAGTTGTAAATTTCGCCGTTGAAGGCGATCGTCAGCCTGCTGTCGGCGGAGTGCATCGGCTGATCGGACGCAGATGTTGGGTCCAGAATGGCGAGCCGGCGATGGGCGAAACCGACTTGCCCTGTGGGTGCAATCCACTGGCCGCAGCCATCGGGTCCGCGGTTGCGCATACTGTCGTTCATGTGACGCAGCGCGCCGCCCGGGTCAGCGGGCTGGCGCTGCAACGCGAAAAATCCACCGATGCCACACATAGGAAGAAGAAGAAGTACAGAGCGCCGATCTTTCGTGAAATCGGCTTATCTCAAACTAAGTTCAAAGTAGTTGAATAAGACGCGTACTGGATGAAAATCGAGCTGCATTTTGATGGGAGTATGGTCGACCGTTGGTGCGATAGCGAAAGGATTACACAGGCTGAGGCCCGTGGAAGTTATATTGTGAGCGAGCCGGAAGCATTAGTTACCGGATTCGACTCCAAAGTGCGTTCCGCAACGGCATGTTCGATCTCTGAATTGACTTCGCCCCCCAGTAGGATCATGGCGCCGGTGAGATAAAACCACAGCAGCAGGATGATAACGGCACCGAGTGAGCCGTAAGTGACCGAGTAGCTGTTGAAAAAATGCAGGTACACGCGGAGCCCAAGCGAGCCGGAAACCCAGCCTACAAGCGCGAGTAGAGCGCCGGGGCTGAACGAATGCCACCGGCTGTTGCGGACGTCGGGACAGAAGTAATACAACAGCCCAAAGGCAAGAACCATCAGCAGCGACGCGCAGGCCCATGCAGTGATGCGTAGAACGATGCTTAGAACGAAGCTGCCGTAAAACCGGTGTTCCAGCCAGTTGGACGAGACGTCGCCCGCGCCAAGGGTAAGCAGGGCGAAAATGACAACAGCGGCTACCAGAAGTGTCAGACCCATCGCTTCAAGGCGGGCGCGCCAAAAAGGGCGTGTTTCTTTCACCTTGTACACGGTGTTCAGCGTGTCCTGAATGGCAGAGACGCCGATCGACGCGGAGAAGAGTGCGACGAGAAGACCGAGGGAGACCTTGCCCACGGTGCTGGCGCTAGTGGTCTGCTTGAAGGTCTCAAGGACGAGCGCGAAGGCGGACGGTGGAATCAGACTGCCGATGCGGTCGAGCAAACCGAGATAGATCTTGCCGGAGCTTTTTGCGAAAAGACCCATGAGGGAGCTGATCGCAATGAGCGCCGGGAAAATGGCCGAAAAAAAGGAGTAGGCAAGCTGCGACGCACGTCCGAGCAGGTTATCGTCGTCAATGCCCTTCCAGATGCGCTTGCCGATCTCTTTGGGCGAAACACCCTGCAGGTTCCACAACGACGAGATGGGATTGTGCGACACGTGAAGCCAGATCGCATGTTCGCGCGCGTGCAATGTATTGGGTGGCGGTGAGGGGGATGCCGGGGATTCGGTGGACATTTTGAACTCCTGGCGCTTGTGCACCTGGGGCTTGGATGCGCCAAGGGCGGCAAACCGTGGCTGCGAGGCGCGACCGATGAAACAGGCGGACATCCAATCGCTATGAATTCCCGGGCCCATCCTTCTGTGTTTCGCAAGCTGCGGCAGCTGTATCGCGTGACGCGGGAAAGCTATCGTGCACCGCTACAGGGCGCGGTAGAAACCGCTGTCCTCGTGGAAGAGTCAGATCTGGGTGTGACATGGATCGGGCACTCGTCGTTCCTGCTGCAGATTGCGGGGCGCGCGGTGCTGGTCGACCCGGTATTTGTGCGCGCTCTGATCCTGCTGCGGCGGCAACGCCGTCCGGGATTGCAGGTACGCAATTTGCCGCCGATCGATGCGGTGCTGCTGACGCATGCGCACATGGATCACTTGAACGTGCGGTCGCTCCGCCGGGTGGTGCGGCACACCAGGCGTTTAAGCGGAATCGCACCGGAGGTGATCGTGCCGCGCGGTGTTGCGGACCTGGTCGCCAACCTGGGTTTTCGGCGCGTGACGGAGTTGGAGTGGTGGCAGAGCGCGGCACTGGAAGGGGGTAACGTGGAGGTGACCCTGACTCCGGCGAAGCACTGGGGCGCACGCCTGTTCAAGGACACGCATCGTCTGTTCGGCGGTTATGTTCTTCGCGGGGCCGGGCAGTCGATCTATCACTCGGGTGATACGGCGTATTTTGGCGGTTTCGCCGAAATTGGCAAACGCCTTCAGCCGGATGTCGCGTTGCTACCCATCGGGGCATATTTCCCGGACAGCTATCGCGCCGTTCATACATCGCCGGAGGAGGCGTTGACGGCGTTTCTGGACCTGCAAACGGCACGGGTGATGATCCCCATGCATTTCGGCACGTTTCCGCTCGGGCGAGAGCCGATGCAGGAACCACCCCTGCGGCTGATGACAGCAGCCGAGCGGGCTCACATTGCAGATCAGGTAAGGATCCTAAAAGAGGGCGAGACGCTGGTGGTTCCCCCAGCGCATACACCGGCAGATCCACCTGCCGAGAAAATTGTTTCGTCGCGCTAAATCGTTTCAACTCTATTTAGTCGTGCGCGGATGCCGAAGCCGCGGACTATGTCTTTGCGGACGCTTTTCTCGCCTTGGTAGCCGGTACGGTGTTCGCGACAAACTGCTTGCCCTCGTGATCGCCGGCGAGTTTCTTCTTGTCGGTGGCCTTCTTCTCTGCCGGCGTAAGCTTGTTCCACGCTTCTTCCGGCAAGTAACGATGCATTCCGTCGGACTGCTCTGCAGGCTTGCCGTCGCTGGTCGTCCAGTGTTCCTCGCCCCAGTGCGTGAGGCTTTGCTGTGTCTCGTCGCGACCGCCCTTGTAGCCTCCACCTTCCGCTTCATATTCATGGGCCACGATCTGCGCTTTGCGCGCGCTCCACTGGCCGGGGCGGCCGCCCTTGTCCCCCTGCATCACGTCCTGCTTGATGTGCTCCCGCAGATCCGGGTCGGTGTACTTGTCCGGAGCGGAACGCTTGGTCGCTGCCTTGGTCGCCGGTGCCTTGGTCGCCGCCTTCTTGGGAGCCGCTGCGCCCGTGGCTGCTGCTGTCTTCTTGGCTACGGGCGCTGTTGTCTTCGCGGCTGAATGAGCAGCGACGGTCTTTTTAGCGGCAGCTTTCTTTACGGTTGGCATTCTCTAGTCTCCGCGTAGTGTGATGCGCGCCGCCTGGTAATCAGCCTTCCCCCGCGGGCGTGGTCGGGTACTCGCGGGCGCCGAAAATGCCCGTCCCGATTCGGACGCAAGTGGAGCCTTCCTGGATCGCGACGGCGAAGTCGTGCGTCATCCCGATGGAAAGCTCCGGAAGGGCAACACCAGTGTCCTGCTGTACCTGGTCGCGAAGCTCGCGAAGCTGGCGGAAATACGGGCGGGTGGCTTCAGCATCGTCGGTGTAGGGGGGCACCATCATCAGGCCGCGAATCTCCAGGCCGTCGTACTCTTCCGCGATGCGACGGACAAGGCCGGATACGCCATAGGGATCGATGCCCTGCTTCGAGGCTTCCGGAGAAAGCTTGACCTCGATGAGTATGGGCAGGACTTTGCCGGCCTGGGCGCAGGGTGCATTAAGGCGTTCCGCGAGCCTAGCCGAGTCCACCGCGTCGACTGCACTAAAAAGCCACGCAGCCTTGCTGGACTTGTTGGATTGCAGGTTCCCGATGAGGTGAGCGCGAATGTCACGCATGCCTTCGCCGATGAAGGATTGCAGGTCGCCGCGCTTGTGCTCCCACTCCTGCACGCGGTTCTCGCCGAACAGGCGCTGGCCGGCATGGAATGCCTCCGCAAGGAGTTTGGGGCCGTGTGTCTTGCTCACGGCCATCAGTTCGACCGATGCGGGATCACGCCCGGCTTTGTCGCAGGCGTCGGCAATGTTGGCACGCACGCGCTGCAGGTTTTCTGCAATGCTCATCTGTCTAGCTTAGCTTGTGCGGCGGGTGGGCTGGCTATTGCTCTGCCGAAGCCGTGGGCTTTCGCAGACGAACTACGCTGCCGGCAGCACGAGCGTCGACTCTACTGAAACCGCACGGTCTTGGCGGTGTACACAGATTATTCGCTACCGGACTGAGTAGCTTCAGGGCTGCCTACCGGCCGAGCTCTTCGAGATACCTTTCCACTTCCAATGCGGCCATGCATCCTGTACCGCTGGCCGTGATGGCCTGGCGATAGCGTCTATCCTGCACGTCGCCGGCGCAGAAAACGCCGGGTATTACCTTGCCGTCCAGAGTGGTAAAGACATTGTCCTTGCTCAGGATGTAGCCATCTTCGTCAAGGTCCATCTGGCCCGCGAAGAACTTGGCGTTGGGAATGTGGCCGATACCAAGAAAGAAGCCGCTGAGTCCGATCTCGCGAACGTCACCGGTGACGGTATTGCGGACGCGAATGCCGCGGACCTCCTTCTCCTCAACGCCGAGAACTTCTTCAACGACGGTGCTGGTAAGGAACTCGATCTGCGGGTGAGCCATGGCGCGATCGAGCATAATTTTGCTCGCGCGAAAGCTTGCCGAGCGATGAATCAGGTAGACCTTGCTGGCAAAGCGAGTCAGAAAGATAGCCTCTTCCATGGCCGAGTCGCCGCCGCCGATGACGCAGATTTCCTTGCCGGAGAAGAAAAACCCGTCGCAGGTGGCGCAACTGGAAACACCGTGCCCGATGAGCGCCTGCTCGCTGGGCAGGCCGAGCCAACGCGCGCTTGCGCCAGAGGCGACGATCAACGTGCGCGTGCGAACCTTCTTTTCTCCGAAATCGAGTTCGATGGGGGACTTGGCAAGATCGGCGTGCACAAGATGGCCCATTTCAAGTTCGGCACCGAATTTTTCAGCCTGTTTGCGCATGTTTTCAACGAGTTCCGGGCCTTGGACGCCGTCGGGCCAGCCAGGAAAATTTTCAACCATAGTCGTGACGGAAAGCTGGCCGCCGGGTTCGTGGCCCTCAATGACAAGCGGCTTCAGGTTAGAGCGCGCGGCATAAATGGCGGCAGTAAGGCCGCTGCATCCTGAGCCGAGGATGACGGTATCGCGAATGTCGTTGGGTGTTGCGGTCTGAACTGCGTCGCTCATGTGTGGCTCTCGTTGGTTCTAGTGGCGTGGCTCCTGCCCAGGCAGAGTCCAAAATACGCCGACTTCCTATTTTAACTGGCTGCGGCGACCGGGCTGCGGATGCGAACGCTAAACGGCGTAAGCCAGCCAACACCGCAGAGGCCACCCCGTTGCAATGCAGTGCGTCCCATGCATTATGTCGACCACAGCCAACATGACCCCGAACCCCACACACAATCTTGTGAAGGGCGCAGTTGCAGGCCTGATTGGCGGCCTGCTTGCCACGGCGGCCAAAACTGCCGCGGAGCGCGTATACCCACCGCGTACGCACGGCGAACCGGAGCCACCAGACGTTTTGGCGCGCAAGCTGGGTGCGGGCACGCTGCCAACAAAACAGCAGAAGATTACCAGCGAAAGCATCCACTGGGGTTTCGGAGCGCTGGCCGGGGCGGCCTACGGTGTAGCGGCGGAGTTATATCCTCAAGTCACGGCAAAGAACGGGATCACGTTCGGGCTGGCGCTGATGGGCATGGCGCATGAAGGCGCGCTGCCGGCGCTCGGACTGGGTGCCTCACCAGAGAACCAGCAACCACGCGAACAACGCAGCGAGATGGTGACACATGTGGTGTATGGCGTTGTCGCGGAGACAGTACGGAAGATCGTGCGCAAGGCAATTTAGTTAGCTCGCCTGCTGGCACGAGTGAACGGTTTGCTGACAACAACGTCGATCCACTACCTACAAAATTGGAGCAGGGGTTTCCCCTGCTCCAATTTATTGCGGTGGTTCCGAATACTGCGGGCGCGGCGGCATTCGATAGACGGCCATGCTCATGGCTGGGGCAAGCACGCCGCCATCGACGCGGTCAGGGGCTGCGTCGCTGCTGAGCAGCAGATCGCAACCGGCCGGCATGGGAAACCGGGTCATGGCGTCCGCAAAATTGATCACAGTGCGAATGTCGCCGCGGTCGGTAAAGATCCAGCGGCCTTCATCGCTGCTGCACACCTCCATACGCGTGGGGTCGCCCAGATTCAACGCGAGCGTTTTGCGACGCAGGTGAATGAGTTTCCGATACCAATCGTGCATTTCCTTGTGCGCGGGCTGTTCGATCTCGCTCCAGTTGAGCTTCGACTTTTCAAAGGTGGCAGGGTCGTCCGGGCTGGGAACGTCGTCACCAAAACCGAAGTCCGCAAAGTCACGCTTGCGACCCTCGCGAACAGCGTCGCGCAGTTCTTCAGATTGAAAGTCAGCGAAATACATCCAAGGCGTGTCCGCACCATACTCTTCTCCCATGAAGATCATGGGAAGGAACGGAGCGGTAAAAACCACGCCTGCGGCAAGCTTGGCCTTTTGCGTACCTACGATCATCTGAACGCGTTCGCCCTTGGCGCGATTGCCGATCTGATCGTGGTTTTGGAGGAAGCCGATGAAGTGGTGATAGGAAAGATTGATTACCGGGCGGCCATGGTGTTTCAGCCGAAACTTGCTGTACTGGCCTTCGTAAAGAAACGTGTGCTTCAGCGTGTGGGCAAGGTCACCGACACTGCCAAAATCCTCAAAGTAGCCAAATTGTTCCTGCGCCAAAATGGAGTAGAGAGCGTGGTGAAAGTCGTCACTCCACTGAGCGTCCATGCCGTAGCCATTGGCCTCGAGCGAGGTAACGACGCGCGGGTTGTTGAGATCGCTTTCGGCAATTAGAAACAGGCCGCGGCCGACCGATGCGGAAAGGTCGGCGACCTCGCGCGCGAGCTGCTCCAAAAAGTGCATGGCCGAGCGGTCGATCAGCTCGTGGGTGGCATCAAGGCGTAAACCGTCGAAGTGGTAATCACGCAGCCACATCAAGGCGTTGTCGATGAAATACCGGCGAACTTCGTCCGAGCCACCCTCTTCGAAGTTGATGGCCGCTCCCCATGGGGTAACGTGCTTTTCGGTGTAGTAGGGGCCGAACTGGTTGGTGTAATTTCCGGCAGGACCGAAGTGGTTGTAGACGACATCAAGGATCACGGCAAGACCTTTTCCGTGGGCCGCGTCGATAAAGCGCTTTACCGCGTCGGGGCCGCCATAGGTTTCGTCTGGCGCATATGCTGCGACGCCGTCGTAGCCCCAGGTGAAGCTGCCCTCGTAGCCGGCAATCGGCAGGATCTCGATGTGAGTGATGCCAAGGTCGCGAAGGTAGTCGAGCTTCTCAATGGCGGAGTCGAAGGTGCCCTTCTCTGTGAAGGTTCCCAGATGCATCTCGTAAATTACAGCGGACGGCAGGGGAACGGCGCGGACGTTCTCGTCCGTCCACGGAAAGAGGTTGTGGTCCAAAACGCGGGAATGGCCGTGCACATCCTTGGGCTGCCAGAAAGAACGCGGGTCGGGGTACGGTATCGGGTCTTCGTCGAGAAGGAAGGCGTAGTCGCTGCCGTGCCTGGCTTCGGGAACGTCGACGGACCAGAAGCCCCGGCTGGACGGGCCTTTCATGGGCACCTGCATGCCGTCGACATCGAGTGTGACCTTCTTGCGTCGAGGGGCCCAAACGGAAAAGTGGTGCATGCGGAAAAATCCTTTCGTGCGGCTCTGGTTGGTCGCCTCAGATGCCGGTTAGGAGTGAGTCGTCGACGTGCTGCGGACGAGAAGTGCGGCGGGAAAAGCCGAGAAGAGCGCTGTTACTTTCACCGTACCGCCGAGATGGCGAAGGCCGCTGAGACGATCAATCCACTCACCTGCGGGCAGTGGCAGGGTGGTTCCGGCCCATGTGCCGTTCAGCGTATGACTGAACCGTTGGGCAACGGCCACAACATTTTCGCCACGTGCAAAGCAGACAACGTGTTCCGCCTTCGATCCCTGCGCAAGAAGAGGCGTATACACGGCACTAGACCCAAAGCTCTGCGGCTGCTCCTTCCGGAGGCGCAGCGCCTGATACAGGAGCCACAGCTTGGGCGACCCGTCTTCGAAGTGGCTGTCGATGCCGGCGGCAAAATCCTGCGGACTCTGGCCGAGCATGGTTTTCAACAGCTCGCGTCGCACCGCATAATCGACAGGCCGGCGATTGTCTGGATCCACAAGCGAGTGGTCCCACAATTCCCCGCCCTGGTACAGATCCGGAACACCCGGCGCCATACATTTGAGAAGTGTCTGGGCAAGTGAGTTGGAACGTCCATCGCGGTTAATGCGAGCAATAAATTCCTCCAGATCCTGCAGAAAAGTGGGACTGGCAAACAGGCCGTCGATGAAGCCGTTCAAGGCATCTTCGTATGCGGCGTTGTTGGCCGTCCAGGCAGTTTCCAGCTTGGCCTCGCGCATGGCCTTTTGCATGTACTCTTTCGTGCGAGCAGCGTCGATGGGCCACGCACCAATTAGTGTCTGGTATAGAAAGTACTCGGTGTTGGGATCGGGGTAGTTCGCGACGCGCAGGTTGTTATTCATGCGCGACCAACGCTTCAGTTTTGAGGCCCAAAGGGCTGGCATCTCGCTCAGCACCGCCAGGCGAGCGCGGACGTCGTCGGCACGCTTGGTGTCATGCGTGCTCAGCGTGGTCATGGTGTGCGGAAAAGTTTGCTGCATATGCAGGTTGTAGTCATGGAAGCCCTGCACGGAGAGGCCGTCGGTCGCGGGATTGCCGCCAACCTCGTTTAATGAGCTAAGGCGGTTGTAGTCGTAAAAGGCTGTGTCTTCCACACCCTTCGCCATCACGGGCGAGGTGAACTGCTGAAAGCGGGCGACAAACTCGGCCTCACGGTCGCCGGTGATCTTGAGCGTGAGCACGTCGAAGATGAATTCCAGCAAACAGCTGTCGATGTCGGGACGGCGGCGCTGCACGTCGTCGATGGACTGACGAAGACGGCTGCGGTCTTCGCCGGTAATCTCGGCACGGTCGGACACGACATAGGTGCGGTACACCTGAAAGCACGCGGCCACATTGCGGATGGCACGGCGAATGTCGGCGCGGGTGAAGTCGCGGAAGTCACGATTGGACTCACAGATAATCACGAACAGGCTGGAGAGACGATTGACATCGCTCCCCAGTGTTTCCTTGGCAATGTTGATCTTTTTCTCAAAGGCGATGTCGTCAAAGTCGGTGGGCTGGTGGGTAAAGTCGCGGTAAATCTGCGTAAGCTGCGCAAGGCCCTCCGGCTCGACGAGCAGGGCATTGCAGACATTTAGGAAGTCATATCCGCTGGTGCCTTCCACGGGCCAGTCTGGGCGCATCCATTCGCCGGACTCAAGGATCTTTTCGGCAACTATATAGGCATCGGGGGCGTTGGAGCGAAGGCGTTCAAAGTATTGGCGAGGATCTCGCAGGCCGTCGGGGTGATCGATGCGTACGCCGTCCAGAACACCCTGCTGGAGCCAATAAAGGATCAGTTCGTGGGTTTCATCGAAGACGTGCTCGCGCTCCATGCGCAGGCCGATCAGGGAGTTGACATCGAAAAAGCGGCGATAGCCCAATTCCTGGTCGGACGTCTTCCAGTAGGCCAGGCGGTAGTTCTGCACGTTCAACAGAGCATCAATTGAGTCGGTGTTGCCGTTAATTTCATCGATGGCTTCGTCGACAGCGCGGCACACACCGGGGTCTTCTTCGCAAAGACGCGCTAGCAACTTTAGAAGCACCTGCTTATCGCGATGGCGGCTCAGTTGGACGGCACGCTCCGTCGATTCCGGCGCGGGCAGGCGGGCAAAGGAAGCGGCCAGGAAGTTCAGGGTGTCGGATGGTGCAAGCGCGGCACCACGGCCCAGCGGCCACGCAACGGAGCGCGGTGCCATGGGAAACGACTGGTCGAAATACTTGATGAGGAATTCGTTGCCTTCGCGGGCAATCTTGAGTTCGCCACGGCTGAGCGCACGGCCGTACTGGTCGCCAAGAACGGGTAGCAGCACCTTGTCACGCAGCTTCTCCTCGGCGGAGTTCCAATCCACATCGAAAAAACTGGCAAATCGGCTGGAGGGCCCGTTCTCGAGCACATCCCACCACAGGCGATTGTCCCGATGAATGGACATGTGATTCGGCACGATATCGAGCACCTGACCAAGGTGCAACTCGCCGAGCCTGGTGCAAAAACGTTTGTGAGCCGGTTCGCCGCCAAGCTCCTGGTTTACCTGGTGGTGGTCAACCACGTCGTAGCCGTGCATGGAGCCTGGGCTGGCCTGCAGGTAAGGTGAGCTGTACACATGTGACACGCCAAGATCGCGCAGATAGTCCGCGATGGCGGCGGCATCGTCGAAGGTAAAACCCTTGTGGAGCTGTAGCCGGTAGGTGGACAGTGGCGTGCGCGGCATACGTGTAACTGACTCCCTGAAATGCAATGTGCGCCTATGATGCCGACGCGTGTTGACACGCAGGCGCACATGAACGCAACCCGCCGATTCTTGTTGGTGTTCAGCGCTTTAGGTGCCGCCGACGCCCGTGGAGTTGCACTTCCGGCCTGGAGCGGCCCACGCCGATGGACGACTGAAAGATCTCAAGCCTCTTCAGCGACAGAGTGTTCGCGTACTGGTTTGCCGTTCCATGGACCGTCACCGCCGCCCAGGATGATGGCGGTCTGGCAGATTGCAATGTGGCTGAGCGCCTGCGGAAAGTTGCCAAGCATGCGTTTCTCCTGCGGATCGTATTCCTCGGAAAGCAGCCCAAGATCGTTGCGCAGCAGCAAAAGCCGATCGAAGCAGGCAGCGGCATCGTGCGTGCGGCCGGCAAGGTGAAGTGTGGAGGCATACCAGAACGAGCAGGCAAGGAAGGCGCCCTCCGTGCCGGACAGTCCATCGCCTCCGTCGGCGGTGTCGTACCGCAAGACCAGACCGTCGGGCATCAGGCGCTCTTCCACTGCCTTGAGCGTGCCAAGCATGCGGGGGTCGTCACCAGGCAGAAAGCCGACAAGAGCCACGCGCAGCGAGGAGGCGTCAATATTTTTTGAGCCGTAGCTTTGCACAAAACTGTTCAATTTTTTATCGAAACCGTGCTCAAGCAGGTCTTCGCGAACGTCTTCACGCTCTTTACGCCAACGCTCGACACGCGCATCCTGTTTGGGCGTATGCGTATCCGGGTGAGTATCGTAAGACTTGATCGCCCGGTCGAAGGCGGTCCAGACCTCAAGCTTGGAATGGGTGAAGTGCTTGCGCCCGCCGCGCACCTCCCAAATGCCATTGTCCGGTTCGCGCCAGATGGTGGAAAGGTAGTCGAGCAGGCCGCCGGCAAGGCTGCGAACAGAACCGGTCCACATGTCGTTTTCTCTTACGGGGGTGTGAACGAGGGCGGCAATGATCTCGCCGAAAATATCGAGTTGGACCTGATCGGCGGCACCGTTGCCGATGGTGACGGGCTTGGAGTTTTCGTAGCCGGGCAGCCAGTCCACATGCCACTCGTTCAGGAGACGTTCGCCATTCAGGCCGTACAACGCGCACAGCTGATTGGGTGCGCCAGAAGCCGCGCGGAGCAGCCAGCCGCGCCATGCGAGCGCCTCTTCGGTGTAGCCGGCGTACAGCAGCACAAGCAGCGTCCACGAGGTGTCGCGCAGCCAGCAATAGCGGTAATCCCAGTTGCGCTCCCCGCCAATGCGCTCCGGCAGGCTGGTGGTGGGCGCGGCGACGAGGCCACCGCTGGGCTTGTAGGTGAGCGCCTTTAGCGTAAGAAGCGAGCGCTCGACAGCGTCGTGCCACTGGGGCTTGCCATCATAGGTCCCCTTTGCAACCCAATCCGTCCAGTGCTTTTGCGTATCGTGCAGCGCGTCATACGCGTCGAAACTCTCTGGATCTTCAGCCATGGAGGAGCCGTAGCTGAGCACAAAGCAGACGCTTTCGCCCTCTGTCACGGTAAAGTCGCTGACGGTCTTCATGTCTTCGCCGCGCAGGGCGGCCTCGGTACGCAGCACAACGAGATGCGGACCGGCGATGGCCCGCATGTGGTGGTCGACGTGTTCAACCCATGGAATGGTGCAGCCATAGTCGAAGCGCAGGGCTATATCCATGCGCATCTTTACCGTGCCACGCACACCCCGCACAATGCGGACGACATCGGAATTTTTGCCGCGTGGCGGCATGAAATCCGTCAGGGTGACCTCGCCGTCAAGGGTGGTCCAGGTCTTTTCCACAATAAGGGTGTGGGGGAGGTAGCGCCAGCTTTCGGCAATCAGGGCTTCGTCCACGGCGGGGTGAATCTTGAAATAGCCGTTGTCGCGCGTGCCAAGCAGGCCTGCAAAGATCGCGCCGGAGGAAAAAACGGGCCAGCACAGCCAGTCGAGCGACCCGTCCTTGCACACCAGCGCGGCGGTTTCGGTGTCGCCGATCATGGCGTAATCCTCGATGCGCGCCGCTATAAGCGGCTGCTCCGGCTGACTTTTGGCGAACAAATTCATGTGTCTCCTGCGTGGCGAGGTGCGGCGCGTAATGTGGGTGCAAAGATAGCGCGGCCCGGTGAAGATAACGTGTATTCGCCCACCCGCATCCCTAAACAATGAGCGGAACATGGCGCGGCATGGGCTGATGCCAATTGGATGCGTGGAGAACATAAAAGTTCGGTATGCGACAGATCAAGAAAGCAGCCGGTGGTTGCGCGCACCATATAGGGAGAGTGAGTTTTGAAGCCAGACCAGGGCCGCAGTCGCGTTGTAATTGAAGAAGTATCACCAGAGCTTGGCGCGGGGCGATACGCCGCAAAGCGGATTGTGGGCGACACCGTGCGTATCACCGCCAGCATCTACGGCGACGGGCACGACCACCTTGGCGCACGCCTGCAATACCGCCGCGCGGACGAGCGCACATGGCGGTACGCGCCCTTCACGGAGGTCGGCAACGATATCTGGGAGGCGGAGTTCGTCGTGGACTCCATCGGCGGCTGGTTGTACACGGTGCAGGCGTGGGTGGACCACTTCGATACATGGATTCACGACCTGCACAAGCGAATCGAGGCGCAGGGTACGGCACCGGCGACGCACGGGGTAAACCTGAACGAGCCGATTGCAGCCGACATGCCGGCAGCGGCAACGGAGCCTTCGCGGTCTGGTCCGGAAACGCCGGTACAGGACGCTCTGGCCAAGACCGCAGCGGCAGATGTTGCGTTGGCGTTCCGTAGTGGAGCTATTTTGCTCGATTATGCCTCGACAATCGCTCGCGAGGCAGATGCGCGACTGCTGAAAAGCACTGCCAGTAGCCTGCGCTGGATGGCGGAGCGGCCCCAGGCACGGTACGACTTCCCCCTGTCGGACGATACCATTGCACTCGCAATGAAATACCCCGACCTGAAATTCGCGACGACATATGGCCGTGAGTTGCCGCTCTGGGTAGATCGCGAGCGAGCCCGGTTCTCAAGCTGGTATGAATTTTTTCCACGGTCCGCGAGCGAAGTGCCGGGCGAGCATGGCACATTGCGCGATGTCACGCGCAGGCTGCCAGAGGTGGCGGCCATGGGATTCGACGTGCTCTACATGCCGCCCATCCACCCGATCGGCACCGCCTTCCGCAAAGGCAAAAACAACAGTACGGTGGCCCAACCCGGGGATGTAGGCAGTCCGTGGGCCATCGGCAACACCGACGGCGGCCACAAGGCCATCCTGAAAGAGTTGGGCACCTTTGCGGATTTCGGCAAGATGATCGCAGCCGCGAACGACTCTGGAATCGACATCGCCCTGGACATCGCGTTCCAATGTTCCCCGGACCACCCGTGGGTGCGGCAGCATCCAGACTGGTTTCAGATCCGGCCGGATGGCACGATCCAATACGCGGAAAATCCACCGAAAAAGTACCAGGACATCTATCCGATCAACTTTGAATCAAGTGACTGGCAAGCATTGTGGCAGGAGCTGTTTTCGGTCTTCGCATTCTGGGTCGACCGAGGCGTACGTGTGTTCCGGGTGGACAACCCACACACCAAAGCCCTGCCGTTCTGGGAGTGGTGCATCGCCGAGGTGCGCAAGACCCACCCTGAGGTGATCTTTTTGGCAGAGGCCTTTACTCGTCCGCACGTAATGTACGGGCTGGCGAAGATGGGCTACACCCAAAGCTATACATACTTCAGTTGGCGCACGGAAAAGGCGGAGCTCACGGAATATATGGAAGAGGTGACGCAGCCGCCGGTGAGCGACTTCTTCCGTCCAAACCTGTGGCCGAACACGCCAGACATCCTGCCGGGTTTTTTGCAGACGTCGAACCCGGCGGCCTACACGCAACGCATCATCCTGGCGGCTACCCTGGGCGCGAGCTACGGCGTCTACGGCCCGGCATTTGAGCTGCTGGACCACGAACCCGCAAAGCCCGGCAGTGAAGAGTACCTGAACAGCGAAAAGTACCAGCTACGCACGTGGGACCGCGAGAGCCCGCGCAGCCTGGTGCCGCTTTACACGCTTCTCAATCACATTCGTCATGCGCATCCGGCATTGCAGACGAACGAAACGCTGCGGTTCCACACGATCGAGAACAGCCAGTTGCTGTGCTACAGCAAGCGATGGAAGGACGATGTCATCTTGTGCGTCGTGAATCTGGACCCGGACGGCGTGCAGGCTGGCATCACCTCGCTCGACCTCTCCGCGCTGGGATTGGGAGACGACCCGTTCGTCATAGACGATTTATTGGACGGCGCCACGTACACTTGGCAGGGACCACGAAATTTTGTGTCGCTCGACCCGGCAAAGATGCCGGCACACGTCTTTCGCATTGTCGTACCCACCGCTTAGTCGTACCCGCCGGTTGAACGTACGTCGCATCCACGCGTCACAATCGTACGTACCTTAACAGGGAGCCGGCAGTACCGGCGAGGAGAGAACATCGCGTGAGCACCACATTGGCAGCACCCCCAGCCGAGGTACGCCAGGCACGCAAGCCCGGCAGCGCTGCTGATCCGCTGTGGTACAAAGACGCGGTCATCTACGAGCTGCACGTCAAGGCGTTTGCCGATTCAAATGCAGACGGGTTTGGCGATTTCCAGGGCATCATCGGCAAGCTGGATTATCTGCAGCAACTCGGCGTCACGTGCCTGTGGGTGCTGCCGTTTTTTCCCTCGCCGCAGCGGGATGACGGCTACGACATTGCCGATTACACAAGCGTCAATCCCAACTACGGCACGGTAGACGACTTCAAGCTGTTCCTGTCTGAAGCGCACGCACGCAACATGCAGGTCATGATCGAACTGGTGATCAACCACACCAGCGACCAGCACCCGTGGTTCCAGGCCGCGCGCAACGCGCCCAGGGATTCGCCGGAACGGGAAATGTATGTGTGGAGCGACACGGACAAGCTCTACAGCGGCGTCCGCATCATCTTTACCGACACGGAAAAGTCCAACTGGACCTGGGACCCCGTCGCCAACCAGTACTACTGGCATCGCTTCTTTTCGCACCAGCCTGACCTTAACTTCGACAATCCGCGCGTTATGGAAGAAGTGCTGAACGCCATGCGCTTCTGGATGGACATGGGCGTGGATGGTTTACGTCTTGACGCCATCCCGTACCTGGTCGAGCGCGACGGCACAAGTTGCGAGAACGTGCCGGAGACGCACGTCATCATCAAGCGCATACGCGCGGCCATCGACGCCGAATACGAGAACCGCCTCGTCCTAGCCGAAGCCAACATGTGGCCGGACGACGTCCGCCCCTATTTCGGCGATGGCGACGAATGCCAGATGGCCTTTCACTTCCCACTCATGCCGCGCCTGTACATGGCGTTGCGGCAGGAAGACCGCCTGCCCATTACGGAGATCATGACGCAGACGCCGGCCATCCCGGACAATTGCCAGTGGGGCCTATTTCTCCGCAACCACGACGAGCTGACGCTGGAGATGGTGACCGACGACGAACGCGACTACATGTGGCTCGCCTACTCCGCCGACCCGCGCATGCGCATCAACGTGGGCATCCGCCGCCGCCTGGCACCGCTGGTCGACAACAATCGCCGACGCATCGAGCTGCTCAACTCCATTCTGTTTTCGTTCCCCGGCACGCCTATCCTGTACTACGGCGACGAGATCGGCATGGGCGACAACATTTATTTAGGCGACCGCAACGGCGTGCGCACGCCCATGCAATGGAACGGCGACCGCAACGCCGGCTTCAGCAAAGCCGTTCCTGCTGCGCTCTACTCGCCCGTCATCATGGACCCCATCTGGGGCTACCAGGCCATCAACGTGGAGGCGCAGGAAGCCGACACGAGTTCCCTGCTGCACTGGACACGCAACATGATCGCGCTCCGCAAGATCTTTCAGGTATTCGGGCGCGGATCGCTGGAATTCTTCAACCCGGACAACCGCAAGGTGCTTGCCTATTTGCGCGAACTGGACGGCGAGCGCGTCGTGTGTGTTGCGAACCTATCCCGGTTTGCGCAGCCAGTTACTTTAGACCTGGCACGGTTCGACGGCATGGTACCGGTGGAAATGCTGGGCTACGTCCCATTCCCGAAAATCGATAAAACGCCGTACGCGATCACCTTGGGCCCGTACGCGTTTCTGTGGCTGGAACTGCAGGAGCCGGCTCTGGCCGCAAGCGAGGTGTCTGCGCAGGAGATCACACCGCAGGAAGTGACCATTCCCGCGTCGGACATTGCGGGCGTTCTGACCGGCGTCGGCGCGCAGTTGCTGCAGGAGGCTTTTCTGCCGAAGTACATGGCGGCGCAGCGCTGGTTCGGCGCGAAGTCGCGTCACATCAACCACGTCAATATACAGGATTCGATTGTTCTCGATTCGTCGAACGGCGCACTCCTGGTGGTCGAGGTACAGTACGCCGAGGGTGCCTCAGACACGTATACGCTGCCGTTGGCGGTGCGGCCGGCAGACGCGGAGTACCCGGCAGAGGCCGTCATCGCGCGGTTGCAGCAGACAGGCTTTGAGGGCGTGCTTTTGGACGGGCTGGCTCTTGAAGGCATCCGTGATCTTTTTCTATCTGCCATTGAGACCGGCGTGTCGCAACAGACACGGCGGGGCGGCCTGATCAAAGGACTCACAAGCACAATCTTCGCAGCGGTCCGGGGTGAGGGCGTGCTCCAGTCCCGCCGCGGATCGGCGGAGCAAAGCAACAGCTCGCTGCTATATGGCGACCGGCTCATTCTCAAACTCTTTCGCAGGCTGCAGCCGGGGGAAAACCCGGACGCGGAGATTGGCCGGTTCCTGACGGATGTCGCACACTTCAAGCACATCGCACCGTTTGCCGGAGAGATTTTGTACACGCCCCAAAACGGCGAGGAGACCACCGTTGGTCTACTGCAGGGCCTAGTGGCCAACGAGGGTGACGGCTGGACGTGGACGCTGCGGCAGATCGAGCAGCTGAAGAGCGGAAACATCGCCGCGCGCGAAATCTACCTGCAGAATGCACGGCTACTCGGCATCCGCACTGGCGAAATGCACCGAGGGCTGGCAACGCCGACAGACAACGCAGCCTTCAGCGCAGAAACGACGACAGCAGAGGCGCTGCAAAGCGACGCAGACAGGCTTGAAAGCCAGATTACGGCAGCGCTTCAGTCTGTGCGTGAGCGCATTGCGACACTGCCGGGAGATCTGCTGACGCCGGCAGCCACGCTCATCGCCCAGCGCGATCACCTGCGCAGAGTTGCGGCCACGCTACGCACACTGCCTGCGGACAAGGCCGGGCTGCGTCTTCGCATCCACGGCGACTACCACTTGGGCCAGGTGCTGCGCACAAAGGACGACTTTGTGTTGCTGGATTTCGAGGGCGAGCCGGCACGGTCGCTGGCCGAACGTCGCGCAAAGCAGTCCCCCTTCAGAGACGTCGCGGGTATGCTGCGGTCGTTCTCCTATGCCGGTGTCGCCGGCTTTGGTCCGGAGCAGGAAGCGGCAGAGGCTCGGCGGACCTGGGAAAAAGAAGCGGCCGAGGCTTTCACCGAGGGGTACTCCGAAGCGTTTGGCGCCGACGTAACAGTCGCGGGCGACGCCGAGATTTCTCGCCAGCAGATGGCAGCCTACCTGCTCGAAAAATCGCTTTACGAATTGATGTATGAGCTGAATAACCGTCCGGCATGGGTGGCATTGCCACTGTTCGGCATTCTTGACCTGTTACAAATCACAGGACGGAGCTAGACGTAATGGCCGTTACCGAGACAGCAACCATACCGGTCGAGCGCACCGGCGAAGTAAGTATCTCTAAGCCGGTGCCTCTGCTGGTGTGCCTTGCGGCGACCTATGGAAGCACGTCTGCGGAGGGGCTTGCACCGCTTCTTGGAGTGCTGCGTGAGGCTTTGGCAGGAACGGCGAGCCATGTCGGGCAGGTCACCATTGCCTATCCCGCGGCTTCTGCGGAAGCTGCGGCAGCGGAGCAGGATGAATTCGTGCTGCAGCCATATAGCGAAGGTGCGGCGCCACAATCGATCACGGTGCATACGGCGGCGGTCTGGTCGCACCTGCACGACCTGATGCATGCGCATGGCAGCACTGCAGGCCTGCTGCTTGGACCGGAGGCTGAAACCGTCTCCGCCGGGGCTCTTGGCGGGCTGATCGATGCGGTCGTGGAGCGGGGCGCGGACTTGGCGTTGCCCGAGTACAAACTGCCCGCCGGACAGGGCTTGCTCAACCAGGCCCTGCTTGCACCGCTGACCCGCGCGCTGTTCGCGGCAAAAATCAATTTTCCGCTGGCGTTGGACGCGGCATTCTCCAGCCGGATGGCAGAGCGCATGGCCACTGTGGCGCGGCGCGCGGTGGAGGCCGGCCAGGAAGATACGATCGTATGGCCGGTGAACGAGGCGGCCATCGCCGGTTACGACCTTGCGGAGGTAGGCAGCACCACGCGTGTCCTGCCGCCGGTCACGCAGGAGCTTTCACAAATCCTGCGCGATGTGGCAGGGTCGTTGTTCTCCGACATCGAGGCCAAATCGACCTTTTGGCAGCGGACACGGCCGCAAAAGGAAACGCTTCGGCTCAACATTGCGGGTGCGGCGAGCCAAAGCGGCACCCTGCCGGACGACAGCGAAATCGACGATCTGATCGGTAGCTTTCGCATCGGCTACGCCAACCTGCACGATATCTGGTCGTTGGTCCTGCCGCCGCAAACGCTGGTGAGCTTGAAACGGCTGTCCCAATCCACTCGCGAGAGCTTCACGGTGCCCGATGCAATCTGGGTGCGGATCGTCTATGATTTCGTGCTGGCCTACCGTCTGCGCACACTTTCACGCGGCCACCTGATGGGTGCTTTCACGCCGCTGTACCTGGCATGGGTCGCATCACACCTGCTCGCATTACACAAAGGCACAGCCGGCGAGAGCGGTGCGCTGGGCAGAGCCTTTGAAGTGGATCGGCCGTATCTAGTCTCGCGATGGCGCTGGCCGGATCGCTTCAACCCCTAACGTTTCGCTTTCCTGACTCTTCCACCATTCAGATAACCTTCTCATCCCCAGTCGCCTTCCAAGGAGAATGCCATGTCCGACATTGACGACGCCCTTATAGGTTCGTTCAAGCGAGTGCTGATCAATCTCGCGCACTTTCTGCCGGCGGTTCTGGCACTTGTCGTCGCAATCGTGCTGTTTGCTTTGCTGGGTGCGGGATTCTCCTGGATTGTGCGGCGTCTTCTGAGCCACGTGCGCTTCGACGAACGGGCTGGCCGGGCAAACGCAGCAGGCGTCACGGACTGGTCGCCGGCCCACAGCCCTACGTTGCTGGCAGGGCGCGTGGTGTTTTGGGCCACGGTGCTTCTGGGCGTGGTCGTGGGCGTGTCGGCCTACGATTCGGCAACCTATTCCAGTCATCTTGCACCATTCTTCCTGCCCTACTTTGGCCGGTCGGTGGGTGCCTTCCTGATTGCGCTCGTCGGTACGTTGACCGCGCGGTATTCGTCGCGCAGCGTGTTGATCAGCGCCGCCAATGCCCGGCTGCAGTATGCGCGCATGCTTTCGGTCGGCATCAAGTCCCTGGTTTTTGTCTTTACGGGCGCCATGGTGCTCGATCATCTGCAGATTGGCCGCGCAATCGTAGAGCTTGGCTTCGGCATCCTGTTCGGTGGAATCGTCCTCACGCTGGCCCTGGCAATCGGCCTGGGCTCGAAGGAGATTGTTGCCCGCTCGATCGAACGCAACAGCGATCGTGCTACACCCATCGACACGGCCACCGCGCGCACCGCATCCGGAGAAGGACCACGCGGAATGCGACACTTCTAACATGGAGCGCGCCGAGCTTGAAACAGGTGTCACGGACATCGTGCGTGACCTGATGGAAAATGACGACCTGCGGCTGGACACAGAGATGTCGGCGCGCGACCTGCCGGGTTGGGATAGCTTCACGCAGGTAAACTTCGTGGCTGCGCTTGAGGATCGTTTTGGTGTTCAGCTGGCGTTGCACGATGTAGAACGCTGGCGCTCCCTGGGCGACGTGCTCGTCAGCCTGCACGCTCAACTGGAAGCCGCTGATCCCGGCGAGCGCTAAACCGCAACGGCCTGCCGCTTGACGGGCAGCCACGGCTTCAGGATGCGCTGCACATGTGGGTCGACCTTCATCGCCATCACATACGCAAGCGTGAACACGGCCAGCACCGCCAACGCAAGCGCCACCGGATATCCGGTCCACCGTGCAAACCACAGCGCAATGAGCGTGCCAATGCGATTGTGCAGCAGGTACAGCGGATAGGTAAGCAGGCCCATAGTGCGGAACAGTTTGACTCCACGCGGGCCCAGTGCCGCCTGCAAGCGGGAGTTGCCGATCGTCGACAGCACAATCACGGCGACAGTGGCGTACCACAGCAGCACGCCACCCCACCACGGAAACGACACCATCAGGTACTCAGACGTTGTTGCGGAGTGGTGCCTGATCTCAAGCGTCCCACCCGCGAGACACATCGCAATGGCGGCAAGTCGCTTCCAATCCGCGCGCCGCAACAGGCAATCCCACAGCAGCACACCAAGAGCAAAGTAGCAGCCATACGGAATCAGCGTGACGTTCCGCGGACTGATCTGGTTCAACACCCGGTGAACATAATCGTGCAGCGTGCCGGACCATGAAGAGTCGATTGAAGTCAGCAGCCAGAAGCCGGCGCTCACTGCGCCCAGCACGCTCATCACGGCAGTCAGGTGGCGCAGGTTGCCGGTACGCAGCAGCAGGTACACCAGGCAGTAAAAAACGGCTTCGACCGTCAGCGTCCAGAACGGATCGTCGATAAGATCGTTGCTCGGCACAAAAAAAATCGTGTGAAGGTAGGCGGTAAAAATCATGGACTGAGACCACCCTCCCAATCCCCACTCCACCGCCAGCAGCACAAGCGTGGCGCAAAGAAAAGCCATGGGGTACAGCCGCAGAAATCTATGCCGCGCAAAGGTGCCGGCGCTCACACCCGGTGCGGAGTAGGCGATCACAAAACCGGAGATGACGAAGAAAATCTGGACCCCGACCCACCCATAGCAGACGTAACGACGCATACCATCGAAGGCGTGCGTCAGCACCTGGCCGCCGTTGCGGCTGGGCAGCCAAGCGCTCAATCCAAGATGCGCAGCCATCACCAGGCATGCCGCAGCAAGACGCAGGCCGTCGATCCCCACAATCTGCTTGCTGAGCGGTTGATGCACGGGCAGCGGAACAGGTGTCTGCATCCCCTTAAGCTACACGAGCAGTGTTGGTGTACTGCGTGCTGCCATCGTCAGTCCAGCAAGTCCGCACCGGCGTCCAGAATGCTCGCGCCGAGCGGTAACAGAATACGTTCCGTTGCGCGTTCGACCTCTTGCAACTGGCCGTGCAGATAGTCGCGGGAGCTGTTGATCGCAACAACGCCGATGGTGGCGCGGTTCCACACGGAGGCGTCGTCAAGCTCTGCGACGGAAATGTTGAAGCCATGTCGCAGCTTGTCTTTCAACGAGCGAACCACCTGCCGCCGGTCCTTCAGGGACTGTGCGCCTTCAATCGCTATTTCAAGCACAAGCTGACCTATGGGCATAGCTATTTCGGCGCAATCCCCTTCCCTTCCGTCACCGTGTACATCGCGTCGGCGCCGGGCAGGTTCACAGTTTCCGTTGCACCGTCAGGCCAGTGGATTTCGCACTTGTCCACCGTGGTCGTTGTGCCCAGGCCAAAGTGGACCCGCTTGTCGGACGACGAGGCAAACGAGCCACCGGCAATTACGTCGGCTCGCTGCCGAAAGCTGTTGGCGGTCAGATACACGGTTGCACCGATGGCATCGCGGTTACTGTGGCCGGTACCGATCAGGCGCAGGGTTATCCAATGATTCTTCGGGTTGGCGGCGGTCGTGTCCGCGCCCTCCGCTGCGACGGGAGCAAAGGCCGGCTCAGCCACAGTGGCATCGCGGCTGACATCCAGAAAAAGCGACGGCGTGTCGTCGATGTTGTTGGTCACAATGTCGATGCGCCCATCGTTGAACAGGTCGCCATGAGCCATGCCGCGCGCGGCCTGCAGCTTCGCCAGCCCGGTACCCTCAACCGCCGGAACAAAGGTCAATTTTCCGTTCACGTTATGGATCAGCAGCGGCCGCTGTTTAAAGCTGGTACCCCAGTTGTTCCGGTCCACCTGCGGGTAAACGTGACCATTGGCCGTAAACAAATCGAGCCAGCCGTCGTTGTCGTAATCGAGAAAGGCAGTACCCCAGCCCAGAAACGGCACGGACGGCTCGGCAATGCCCATCTGGTAGCTCACGTCGGTAAAGTTGCCGTCTCCATCGTTGTGGTAAAGCGGCTTGTAATCATCGGAAAATGTCGTGTTGTACAGGTCGATGCGTCCGTTGTGCAGGTAATCGCCGGCGGCAATCCCCATGCTGGCCGTTTCGCGGCCGCTCTCGTTCAGGGCATAGCCAGAAGCATAACTGGCATCGTCGAACGTGCCGTCACCTTTATTCAAGTATAGGTAATTCGGCGTACTGTCGTCGGCCACAAGCAAGTCCGGCTTGCCATCCCCATTCACATCGATAAACAGGCTCGCCAAACCGAAGTAGGTGTTTTTATCCTGCACGCCGGCCTTTGCGGAAACGTCTGTAAAGGTGCCGTCGCCGTTGTTGTGAAATAGCCTGTCGGCCTCCCCTTTCAGTCCATGGGGGCCGCACATGGTGGCCACACCGCGAAAGCTGCAGAAGGCGATGTTGGCATTGCTGCGGGGCTTGGCAACATCCGGCATGTCGAAGTGCACATAGCCGGGAACGAACAGGTCCAGCCTGCCATCCCCGTCGTAGTCGCCCCACGTCGCACCCGTTGCCCAGCCGTCGAAAACCACACCGGCCTTCTCTGCCACATCCGTAAACGTGCCGTTGTGGTTGTTGTGGTACAGCCGGCTCTTGCCGTAGTTACTCACGAATATGTCGGCAAAGCCGTCATTGTCGTAGTCCGCCGAAACAGCGCCGATCCCCCATCGTTCGTTCGCCACGCCCGCCTTGGCGGTCACATCGGTAAACGTACCGTCGTGGTTGTTATGAAAAAGAGCGGCGGAGGGTGCCTTGGCCTTGCCGGCCTGCGCATCGAACGTGCTGCCGTTCACCAGATAGATGTCCAGCCAACCGTCGTTGTCATAGTCCAGCAGCGTTACGCCAGAGCCGAGCGTCTCGACGATGTAGTTCTTTTCCGCAGTCCCGACAACGTGGTGAAAGCTTGACAAACCGGCTTTCGAGGCGATGTCCTGAAACACGACCGGCCCGGATTTCACGAAACCTCCGGCGGTAATGGGCCGGTGCTCCGTGTCGTATGTCGCGGGGTGTGCACCGCCGGTCGCGGCACCACTGCTGGCGGCGGGTTGTGAACCTTCAACGGGTTTTGTGCCGCCAGTCTGCGCAGGCAGGGCACACGAGGCAAGCAGAACGGCGGCGATGAGCGGAGTCTTCATTCGATGATCTCGGGAACGCAGAATATGGTGTGCAGAGCTACTCTTCCTTGTCGGGTACGGGCTTCTGCGGTACCTGCGGCTCGGGGTTTAGCAGCGACTTGAATTGCTTCTTCACCTTGGGCCCCTTCCGTTGCACATGCAAATACTCCACCAGGTGAATCATCTGCTCCTCGTCGATCACGTCGCCAAAGGCCGGCATACCGCCGCCGCCCTTCTGAATCTGCTGCGTAATGTCGAACTGGTGCATCTGCTTGCCCACACCCTGCAGGCTTGGCCCCTTCTCCGTGCCGGAAAGGTCGACGTTGTGGCACTGCGCGCAGCCAAACGTCTTGTAGACCTCCGCACCTGCAACGCGACCCTTGTCCGAGTCGGCGTACAGCGCCCGTGCGAACAGCAGAGGGAGAACCAGCAGCAGTGTGGGTCGAGACATCATGTGCGTTCAGCCTAGCAGTGTCGGGTCATCGGGTGTCAGGGCTTGTGCACCAACTGCGCCACACCGGCACCCCCCGTTACCGGGTCCAGCGTATCCACGTGCCATGCGACGGACTCGTTGGCGATCTCGGGATGCTTGCGCAGGTACTCCAAGGCGTAGGTATTGGCAGTCGGATCATCTTTCTGGTCTGCGAACGCCGCGGCTTCTTTGGCCGCCTCGGGTTTCATATTGAGGCGGCGATAAACGATGGAAAGAATGTAATGCGCCGACAAATCGTCGGGATCGATGGCTTGCACAGCCTGGTACTCGGTCTTGGCATCGGCGTACTTGTGCTGCTGGTAATAGCTGAAACCGAGCTCACGATGCGCATCGCGCGAGTGCGGAAACTGTTTCGCTACAGTCTGCAGGTCCGTCACCGCGGCGTCCAGCTCACCGCCATTACGCTCCACAAGCGCACGGTAATACAGGGCGCGTGCATTGTTGGGCGAAAGGCTCAGCGCCTTCTCGAGGTGCGGCCGCGCGTTGTCATACTTCTCCCACTGAATCTCCACGATAGCCTGGTTTGTATACGCGTCGGCGTAATCGGGGCGAAGTCCGGCAACATGCATAAACGCATCCACGGATGCGGCATACTGCTGTGCGTCGAGCAAACCGATGCCGAAGTTGTTCCAGCGCATCCACTCCTTGATCGCTGTGTCTTTGGCACCCGGCAACAGTGGCGCATCGGGCTTGTTCTCGCCAATGTGCAGCACACGCGTCGACGTGTTCATATCGACCACCGGCTGCTCATAATGCTTGCCCATGCCGAAGTCCATGAAGTGCTGCGCGAACCGGCGATACTTCACAGTCGCCGTAAGCGTCAGGTCGCCGGAGTTCTGCGGCACTGTAAAGCCATACCGCACAATCTGCGACCGGCCGCTCTGGATCGAATTGTTATACGCGACGATGCGGTTGTTCCATACCTCATGGCGCGCGTTGAGCGTCCCGTTGATGTTGATCAGGCGATTCGTAAAGCTATGCGTATGTGGCTCAAGCTCACCCGTCTTGGGGTCCGTCGCACCGCTCTCGAACAACACCCTGCCAGACGCATCCTTCACCGTGAACGCCGTCCAGCTCTCATACATATCGCGCTGCTCGGGCACGTGTGAGTGCGCAATGCCCTTATTCTGAATCACAACATCGACTACAATCGGCTCGCCCTGGTCCAGCTTGAAGCTGGTCAAACCCAGCGGCGCGGAAAGCGTGCCAGTCGCCTCGGCGGAGGCAGCGGCATTGCGGTCCCCATGCTCAATGGCAAACAGGTCGATGTTGAACGAGCCGGCCTTCAGAAACTCCGCAATGCGCTGCGCCTGCGCGTCGAACTTGTAATACTGCGGCACCACTGTGTTCGCGCCCAGCCAGCGGTGAGAGGCGAGTTGGCCTTTTTTCGCACCGGGGTCCGTACCCGTCAGTGCCTCGCGCTGCATGTGGCACGTCTCGCAGGTGCTGACGGAATCCTTCACATAAAACGGCAGCGGCGACTGCTTCGCAAAGCTGCTGTTCTGCCACTCGTCGTACAGCGAAATCGCGCGCTGCCATTTATAGCCGTTCAACGAATGCGGCAGCGCCGCCTTGTGACACGTGCTACAGAACTCGCTCGTGCGATAGAAGGGCTGCATCACAGCCTTGCTATGGCGGTCCAGGTGAGTCAGGATTTCAGTGTCCGAAACCTGGCGGGTAATCGGCACACCGGCCTCGTCCACCAGAACCGCGGGCACGCCCAGCACATAGCTCCCGGTACCCCGCGTGTCAACCGATTTGATGGAATGGCAAACGGTACAGGTCACACCGTCCTGGTCATAGGGCCGCTTCTTCGGTGCGCCCTGCGTCAGCGCTCCGGCGGCTAGCGCGATGGGGTCATGGCAACCCTCGCAGTGCCGGCTAAACTGGATGCCCTTCTCATCGTTCAGCAGTCCCACATTCTTCAGGTACCACGGCGCACGATTGCTGTTGCTGTGGGCCGACTCCCGCCACTGCGTGTGCGACTCCTTATGGCAGTGGCCGCAGTACTCTGCCGTGGGAAAGCTCTTGGGATCCATGAACTCGCCGGTATCGGTGGTCATGTTCGACGGCAAAAACGGGCTCTCTTTGCCCTGGTAGTAGTTGTACTTCGCCGACATCTTCTCGTGGTACGCATGGCGCGCAGCGGCGGCGGCCTCCTGCTCCGTGCCGGCGTGCACCTGCTGCGGCTTGCTAACACGCAGCGCCGCACCGGCAGCCGCGGCAAGCAGCAGGCAACATACGACCCAATGGAATCTTTGCGAAGAGAGAGGCATAAAGCTTCAGTGCAGCGACCATCCTACGGCAGCACGGCAACCCCGCGATAGTGTTCGTGGAACGAGTTATGGCTCCATCTTTTGATGGAGCCATAAAGCCAGCCCGCCAAGCTCTATGCGGAGTGCGGCGGCGGAAGCTCATGCGATGGATCCAGAATCGGTACCGTCGCACCAGTGTGCGGTGGCGTGTCGACGTTCTTCTTGCCGAATCGCGCAAGAAAGGTGCTCAGGATCACGTACAGCACGGGGATGAAAAACAGGTTCAGAACAGTGGACACAACCATGCCGCCCACAACAGCCGTTCCGACGGAGTGACGGCCATAGGACCCGGCACCCGTGGCGAAATAAAGCGGCAGCACACCCAGGATAAACGCAATCGAGGTCATCAGAATGGGGCGCAGACGCAGTTCGGCGGCCTGAATCGCTGAGTCGACAATGCTCTTGCCGGTACGTCGAATCTCCTCCGCGAACTCCACGATCAGGATCGAGTTCTTGGCGGAAAGACCGATCAGCATCACCATGCCGATCTGCACGTACACATCGTTGGTCAGGCCACGTAACGATACAAGGCCGAGCGCTCCAAGAATGGCCGTCGGCACCGCCAGCAAAATGATGAACGGCAGCGCAAAGCTCTCGTACTGTGCCGCAAGAGTCAGGTACACCACCAGAATACCGAGGCCAAAGATGATGATCGTCTTGCCCTGGGCTTCCACCTGCTCAAGCGCCAAACCTGTCCAAGAAAAGTTCATCCCCGGCATCTTGTTCGCATTAAATAGCGCAACCATGTCGTCGAGACCCTGCCCCGACGAGCGCCCGGGAGCCTGCGAGCCATCGATCTCCGCCGAACGGAAGATGTTGTAGTGATTGATCACCTGCGGCCCGCTCGTCTCGGAGAGCGCCACAAGGTTGTCGAGCGGAATCATCTGGCCTGCATTTGATCGCACATAGAACTGCTTCAGGTCCTGCGCATTGCGCCGGTACTGTCTGTCCGCCTGAATGTACACCCGGTAACTGCGGTTGTTGAAGTCGAAGTCGTTGATGTACGCCGATCCCATAAACGTACCCATCGCAGCCGTAATCTGCGACAGCGGCACACCGATCGTCTCGGCCTTGGCGCGATCAATCGTAATAAACAATTGCGGATCGTTCGCGGTAAACGTCGTATTCAAATTGGTCAGGCCGGAAGTTGGCGCGCGCGACTTGCCCACCACGGCATGGGCGACACGGTCGATATCGCCGAACGTGTTACGGCCTTCGTCCTGCAGAATAAATTGGAAGCCGCCGACGGTACCGATGCCGGCGATCGCGGGCGGCTCGGTCGCGAACAGGATGCCCCCTGGAACACCGAAGAGTTGAGGTGCGATACGTGCAACGATAGCGCGGGCATCGTGGCCGGGGCCTTTCGCCGTGCGCTCATTCACATCCTTCAGCGGCGCAAAGATCAGACCCGAGTTGGGCGACGACCCACCGGAAAGCGAAAAGCCCATCACGGAAAATGTGCCGAATACATCCGGGTCCTGCCGCACAAGTGCCGTACCGCGCGCCGCCACTTCGCTGGTGTATTCCAGCGACGCACCGGGCGGCGTCTGCACGATAATCAGAAAATAGCCCTGGTCTTCCTGCGGCACAAACGCCGTGGGGACGGCCGTATAGATGTACCCCGTCGCCCCCAGCAGCGCAAAGAACAGCAGCAGCATCGCCCAGCGGTACGCCACCACAAACGTAACCAGCTTGGCATACTGGCGAATCACCCACAGCAGCCCTTTCTCGAAGTACTCCACCGGCTTGCGGAGAATGTACGTGATCGGCTTCAGAATGCCGGGCAGCAGTTGCTTATCGCGGTGCAGCAATATGGCTGAAAGCGCCGGCGTAAGCGTAAGCGCATTGAACGCGGAGATCGCGATGGAAAACGCAATGGTCAGTGAAAACTGCTTGTACAGAATGCCCGTGGTACCCGGAAAAAAGCTGACCGGCACGAACACTGAAATCAGCACCAGCGACGTAGCGACCACGGCAGACGTCACCTCGGCCATGGCCACGCTCGTGGCCTGCCGCGCATCGGCGATCCCTTCTTCCAGGTGACGCTGCACGTTCTCGATCACCACGATGGCATCGTCGACCACCAGGCCAGTCGCCAGCGTGATGCCGAACAGTGTCAGCGAGTTGATCGAAAATCCGAAGATCTTGATGAACGCAAATGTACCGATCAGCGAGACCGGAATCGTGATCGACGGAATCACGGTTGAACGCCAGTCCTGCAGAAACAGGAAGATCACGATGATGACGATTACGATGGCTTCAAAGATCGTGGTGCGCACTTCGCGGATCGAATCGGAAACGACGGTGGTCGTATCCACCGCGACCACGCCCTTCATCCCCGGGGGAAACTGCTTCTGCAACTCTCCCAGCACCACAAGGCAGCGCTTCTCTACGTCAAGCGCATTGGCGTTGGAAAGCTGCTGAACGCCGACCCCGATCGCTTGTCCCCCCTGGTTGCCGAAGTTGAAGCGCAGGTCCGTGTTGTAATTCTCGGCGCCCACTTCCGCGTGGCCCACATCCCCAAGCAGCACCAGGCCGCCAGTGGAGGTACCCGCGGCGGCTGACGTCGTGCTGACAGTCGTGGGCGCATTGTTTTTCAGGATGATGCGCTCGAACTCATGCGGATCGGTCAGGCGGCCCACGACGCGAACCGCCATCTGGTAGTTCTGGCCGCTGACAGAAGGCGGTTGCCCAAGCTGGCCGGCGGCCACCTCCACGTTCTGCTCACTCAGCGCGCTCTGCACATCCAGCGCCGTCAGGCCGCGTGCCGCCATCGCCGCGGGATCGAGCCACAGGCGCATGGCGTACTTCCGCTCGCCAAAAATAACCACGTCGCCCACGCCGGGCACGCGCTTCAGCGCGTCCTTCACGTACACGTCCAGGTAGTTGGAAATAAAGAGCTGCGACAGGCTGTTGTCGGGAGAGATGAAGCCCGCCGCCAGAACGAAGTTGCTGTTGGCCTTCGTAATGCTGATACCGGTATTGTTCACCGCGGCCGGTAGCCGCCCCTGCGCGGAGGCAACACGGTTCTGCACGTCCACTGCCGCGATGGACAGGTCGTATCCCGTCTGGAACGTCACCGTAATGGTGCTCGTCCCGTCGTTTGCGCTGGTCGAACTCATGTAGCGCATGCCTTCCACGCCGTTGATGGACTGCTCCAGCGGGATAGTCACCGCGGATTCAACGATCGAAGAGTTCGCACCGACGTAGTTGCAGGCGACCAGCACCTGTGGCGGCGCAAGCTGCGGGTACAGCGAGATCGGCAGCGACGGGATAGACACTGCACCCGCAAGAACGATCAGCAGGGCGCAGACGGTGGCGAAGATTGGTCGCCGGATGAAAAATTCAACCATGAATGAGCTCTCTTCTTGGGCTTGCGATGACGTGCGCGGACGGAAATATCAGACCCACGCGCGGTTAGCCCAGCGGCTTCACAGGCGCACCGTCCTGCAAAAACTGCAGGCCACTTAATATCACTTTATCGCCGGGAGCCAGGCCGCCGTTTACCGGGTAGTTGTTGCCCACCGGCTCACCCAGCTGTACGGCTTTCTGCTTGGCAATGTAGCCGCCACCCGCAGGCTGCGCAACATATACAAACGGCAGACCACCGATGCGCGTCACCGCAAGAATCGGCACAACCGGCTGCTGGTGCGTCGCCCAGGTAATGCGGGCGTTCAGCACCTGGCCGTTACGCAGATTGCTGCCGGCAGGCGCGGGTGCCTTGGCAAGAATGCCCTGCAGGCCGTTGTCGACCTCCGGTGACACAAAGTAGAGCGCCGTGCTTGCCAGGCTCTTGCCATCGTTATCCAGCAGCGCAACCGTCAGCCCGTTATGGGCGTCCGCCGCTCGGTCCGTTGGCAGGTAAATATAGGCTTCCAGGTCCCTCGGCTCATCGACCGTGGTCAGCAGCGTCGTGGGCGACACGTAATCTCCCAGGTGAACGGGAATGTCGCCGACCGTGCCCGCGAACGGCGCACGAATCTCGTAGTACCGCAGTTGCTGGCGCTGCGTGGCCGTCTGCGCCTGCGACGCGGTATACGCACCCTGCGACGTACCCATGGACTGGACGGCAAGGTCGTACGCCTGCTTGGAAATCACGCCTGCTTCAAACAACTGCTTTTGGCGCTGCAGGTCGCTCTGGTTGAACTGGTAAGCGGCACGCGTCTGGATTTCCGCCGCCTGCTGCTGCTGCACCGTGGCAATCTGCTTCAGCGGATCGATCTGCATCAGCAACTGCCCGGCCGCAACCTGTTGTCCGCTGTGAACGTAAATCTTCGTCAGGTTGCCGTCGACCTGCGGCTGCATGGTGCTCGAGCGGCGGCTCTTGATCGTGGCAACATACGTGTCCGTCTCCGGCACCGACGTCGGAGCCACAGGCGATACCTGTACCGGCAGCGCTTGCATGGCCGGCGGCGGCGGCGCTTTTTTGGTGCAGCCCGCAACTAAAAACGATAGGGCAACCAGGGCGGCGGAGCGGCGCAACAGATCGAGAGCAGCGGACAAAGAGAACTCCTGAAAACCGATAGCGCGTCTGCGTAGGAAGCCGAACGGCAAAATGCTGGATCACGGCTTTGGATGCAGGCCCACGGCACCGGATGCACAAATTGCTCCCTACACTGCCGGTTGCGCCCGCAAACGGATCGTGGAACGATGGTGCGGAGCCGGACGCGCAAGCGCACCGTGGCCGGACGCAAAACAGTACGGCGGACTACCCGCCAGGGAGTGTGCATGCACACAGTTCAAATTTCATGCCGGCGGTCAACATGGAGCGCACGCCTGCTGCTCATAGCCCTGCTCGCAGTTTTTGCCTTCGGTCACACCCCGGCAATCGCCGCGCAGGTAGCCTCCGCCCCGCCGCCAGCCACGCTCCAACCCGGCGTGCTGCCCGCCGCACAGGTTGAAAAGCTGCTGCCGCCAAGCGTGTACTTCAACGGGCAAAGTGCGCCGCTGCAGCTTCGTAACGCCGCCGCTCTCCGCAGTGCCTCGGGCACCATCGCCTGGATGAGCCTCGTCGACACCTCCGGCTACTCCACCGGCGTCCGCGAAAAATATCAGTTCTACCTTGTAGCAGAGGGTCCTCTGCAGTTCGGCGACGCCACGCTGCCTGCCGGAGCATACGGAGGCGGCTTCCTCACCGACGGCACCGCCGTCCTACTCGACCTCGGAGCGCACGAGATACGCCGCACGCCCGCGATCACCGATCCGGAAATGCACCGCCCGCGCCCCCTGCAACTCGTCGCCGCCGGCCCTGCGTACCGGCTCTATCTCGGCAGGCAATATGTTGCCATTGCCTTCAAGCCGTAGACGCGCCGGCCCTGCTTCTACAATTAAGGCGTGATGCGTTCCGTCCGATGCCTGTTGTTGTGCGCCGCCCTCGGACTTGCGCGTGCCGCGGTACGCGCACAGCAGCAATCACCAGACCAGCAAACCGCCAACCAGCAAGCCGCAGGCACCGCCTTCCGCAACGGCCTCACAGCGGTCCAGGCGGGCAGGCTGGCAGAGGCACAGCGTGCCTTCGCCCGGGTCGTGCAGCTTGCGCCCGGCGTCGCGGCCGGCCATAGCGCACTTGGCGCCGTGCTCGTCCAGCAGCGCAATTTCAGCGCCGCGCTCCCTGAGTTGCAACGTGCCGTGCAGCTTGACGGCACAGATCTTTCCGCCCGGCTCAATCTCGGCCTTGCGGCAGCCGCCCTTGTACAGGGCCCACCGCTGTTGCCACCGAACGATGCCGCCAATCTCACCCAGCAGGGCATCGCCGCGCTCGAAAGCTGGCGTGCCGGGCGCGGCATACCTCTCCCGTCCGATGCCGCCGTCGCGCTGGCACAGTTGCAGCTTGCGGCAGGCGCGCCGGGCAAAGCGGTCGAAGCATTGAACGACGCACTACGCGCAACGCCCGCGGACCCCATTCTGCTCGACGCGTCCGGCGTCGTGCTGGCGCAGGGAAAACAGTATCCCGAAGCCGCAACGCGCTTTCGGGCGGCACTCGCGGCATTGCCTGCCGGCGCGGCCGCACGCGGCAATGTCGAGCTGCACCTCGGTTCGGCGTTGCTTGCCGCCGGCGATGCAACCGGCGCGGTCGCGGAACTGCGGCGCGCGGTCGCACTGCAGCCACGCAACACCTCCTGTCGCGTGCAGCTTGGCGCGGCGCAGTTCAGCGCCGGGGATGAAACCAGCTCTCTCACCACACTGCGCGAGGCGCTCCGGCTCGATCCGGGCAGCACCGCCGCCGCATATCAACTGGCGCTCACGCTCCAAAGCTCCGGCCATTCGGACGGGGCACTGCCGCTGTTCGAGCAGGTGCGCGCCCAGCGACCGAACGACCCGGAACTGCTCACAAACTACGGCCTCGCACTCGTGGAACTCGGCCGCGCAAAGGACGCTATCCCCGCTTACCAACAGGCGGCAACACTCGATGCGGCCAACGCCACCATCCACCAGGACCTAGGCGTAGCCTACCTGCAGCAAAGCGACCTGGATCACGCCATTGCGGAGTTTCGGCGCGGCCTCGACCTGCAGCCGGACAGCGCGCAGATTGCCTACGATCTCGGCCTCGCGTACAAGCTCAAAGACAACCTGCCGGACAGCATCGCCGCCTTCGAAAAGGCTCGGACGCTCGATCCCACGCTGGCGGACGCACCCTACACGCTGGGCGTCCTATATATGCAGCAGGGCCGTTTCGCCGACGCCGCAAGCAGCCTCCAGCAAACGCTCGCGCTACGTCCGGACGATGCGGACGCATGGTCGATGCTCGGCAGCGTGCTCAAGCAGGACGCAAAGCCGCAGAGAGCTGCCGACGCCCTGCGCAAGGCCATCGTCATCGACCCCGGCCAGCCGGGGAACCATGTCAATCTCGCATCCGTGCTTGTCGAGCTCGGGCAAAAAGACGAAGCCATCCGCGAACGCAAAATCGCCGCCGACCTGAGCCGCGCCGCAACGACGAAGCAAAAAGAACGCTTCGCCCTCGACAGCGGCAGCCTGCTGCGGCAGCGCGGGCAATTCGCACAGGCCGCCGTGCAGTTCCGCGCCGCCATCGCGGCAGACCCGAACGACCCCGCCGCCCACACCGCGCTCGCCGACGTGCTGGCACAAACCGGTGCCACCGCGGAAGCGGACGTGGAGCGCGCAAAGGCCAAAGCTTTGCTCGCCAGGTAACCTCCTCCGTTGGGATGATTGCCCACGAACGCATCGGCTTCCTATACTTGTGCTGCTGCCGCACGCCGCGGCCTCGCCCATTGGAGAATGCATGCCGCAGACCCGCCGCGGATTTCTGAAGTCTCTCAGCCGCACCGCGCTTGTGCTCTCGCTTCAAGACGTCCTGTCGCTGGCTGTGCCCGCGCAAACGGCGCAGCAGGTGCCTTCCCCCAACTCTCGCCAGGCGTTTGACGTGCAGCCGCGTGCGGCCCGGCTGCAGCCATCTCCCGTGCTCGGCACACCTCTGGGCTACAGCTTTCTCGACGTCGCAGCCAGCAGCGGCCTGAACGCAAAAACGATCTACGGCGGCGAACACAAAAACAAATACCTGCTTGAAACCACCGGCTGCGGCGTTGCATTTTACGACTTCGACCATGACGACTGGGTCGACCTCTTCCTTGTCAACGGCACCCGGCTCGAAGGCTTTCCCGCCGGCCACGAGCCCATCTCCCGCCTCTTCAAAAACAATCGCGATGGCACCTTCACCGACATCACTCTCAAAAGCGGCATCACCCGCTTCGGCTGGGGCCAGGGCTGCTGCGTCGGCGACTACGACAACGACGGCTTCGACGATCTTTTCGTCAGCTACTACGGCGGCAACGCGCTCTACAAAAACCACGGCAACGGCACCTTCACCGACGTCACCGCAAAATCCGGCCTGGCGCAAAAAACCACGCGCTGGAACACCGGCTGCGCATTTCTCGACTTCGACCGCGACGGTCATCTCGACCTGTTCGTCGCGAACTATATCGACTTCGACATTAAAACCGCACCTCTGCCCGAGGCCGCCGGCTGCGCCTACAAAGGCATCCAGGTCGCATGCGGTCCACCCGGGTTGAACGGCGGCAAAAATCTGCTCTATCGCAACAACGGCGACGGCACCTTCACCGACGTCAGCGAAAAAGCCGGCATGACCAACACCATCGGCACCTACGCCCTGTCCGTCACCGTGTCCGACCTCGACAACGACGGATGGCCCGATATCTACGTGGCCAACGACTCCACCGCCGCCACCTTCTATCGCAACCAGAAGGACGGCACCTTCAAAGACGAGGCGATCGAAAGCGGCATCGCCTACTCTCCAGACGGCAAACCGCAGGCCGGCATGGGTGTCAGCGTCGGCGACTTCAACCGCGATGGCCTTCTCGACATCGTCAAGACGAACTTCGCCGGCGATACCGACTCGCTCTACCAGAACCTCGGCGATGGCAACTTTGAAGATCACACCTACCTCAGCGGTCTGGGCGTAAACACACGTTTCCTTGGCTGGGGCGTCGGCTTTTTCGACCCTGACAACGACGGCTGGCTCGACCTCTTCATGTCCAACGGCCACGTCTACCCGGAGGGCGACGGCACCCAGATCGACTCATCCTACGCCGAGCACAAATACCTCTACCGCAACCTGCGCGACGGACAGTTTGAAGAGGTCACAGCGCGCGCCGGTGCCGGCATCAATGCCAACGTTCCCGCACGCGGCTGCGCGTTTGGCGACTTCGACAACGACGGCGATGTGGATGTCGTCGTCAACTGTGTCAATGCGCCGCCCCAGCTTCTGCGCTGTGACCGGACGAATGGCAACGGCTTTCTCAAAGTCCGGCTCATCGGTACAAAAAGTAACCGCAGCGGCATCGGCGCCCGGCTCGTCGTCACGGCGCAAACCGCTCCCACATCCAAACTGCCCCTGCGCCAGGTCGACGACGTCCGCAGCGGCGGCAGCTACTTTTCCCAAAACGATCCACGGCTCCACTTCGGCCTGGGCGCCGCAACATCTGCCGACCTTGAAATCCAATGGCCGTCCGGCACAAAGGATCTGCTCAAAAATCTCGCCGCCGGCAAACTGTATGTCGTCCAGGAAGGCGGCAAGATCGTCCGCACCGTCGCCATGACTGGACCGGCTGCCCGGTAGCGCGCTGTGCCCGCACATCCGTACCCGTTCCGGCGCTCTCGAAAGCAATGGCCGTTCTGATATCCTTGCAGCCTTAGCGGAGATTTCATGCCGGAACAGCGCGGAAGAGACCATCATCGGAACCGGATCGCGGAAACCCTGCGCGAAGAAATCTCCGTTCTGATCGGCGGTGAACTCTCCGACCCTCGTATCGGTTCGGCCACTGTGACGGAGGTCGCGCTCAACCCGGGCGGCAAAAGCGGCCAGGTGTACGTTGCCGTCGACGGCGAAGAGGCCGACGAGGCAAGCACGCTTGAGGGTCTTATCGCCGCGCGCGGCTACATCCACTCCGTACTTCTCGACCGGCTCGGGGTCAAGCGTATTCCGGACCTCACCTTCCACATCGACCGCTCGGAAAAGATGACCGCAAGAATGGATACCCTGCTGAATCGGATGAAAAAGCGCAGCGCGAAAAGACCGGCGGTTCCGGCAGTTTCATGAGTACAGCGGTGTCAGCCTTGATGGCTCCACAAAGCAGCGCGCGATTTGCGGAAACAGCCGCCGCCGACATGCCCGACCTGCAGCAACTGCAGGCGTTTCTCCGCCCCGGCAGTCACCTGCTTGTCACCTCCCACGCCAGGCCAGACGGCGATGCCGTCGGCTCCGTACTCGCCATGGGCAATCTCCTGCGGCAACGCAACATTACCGTCGATCTCGTCCTCACCGATCCAGTGCCTGAGGTCTACCGAAATCTGCCCGGCGTCGAGCAGATCCGCATCGTGCGTACCGTCGACGTCGCCCGCTACGACGGCGCGGTCGTGCTGGAGTGCGACGGGGTCCTCCGCTCCGGCCTCTCCGGCCTCGCCGCGCTGCCCATCTTCAATCTGGACCACCATATCACCGGCACCCCGTACGGCAGCCTGAACTGGATCGACTGGAACGCGTGTGCCGTCGCGGTCCTGGTCTATCGCCTCGCCGCTGCGCTGCAACTTGAGATCACCCCGGCAACGGCCACCTGCCTGTACACAGCCGTCCTCACAGATACCGGCGCGTTTACCTATCCTGGCACCGCCTCGCACTCGTTCTCCATCGCCAACGAACTCATCGCGCTCGGTGCCGATGCCGACAGCGTCGCTCGCGACGTCCTCTACTCCGTCTCCGCCGCACACATCCGCCTGCTCGGCATCGCCCTCTCGCGCATGCAGGTGCACGGCACCGTGGTGTGGAGCTATGTCACGCAAGCCGATCTTGCCTCCACCGGCGCCACCGACGAAGACTCTGAAAATACCGTCACACACCTCATCAGCATCGCGGGCGTGCACGCGGCGCTCTTCCTGCGAGAGCTTCCGTTCCAGCCCGACGCACCGCCGCGCTTCCGCGTTTCCCTTCGCTCCAAATCTCAGCTGGACGTCTCGGCTGTCGCGGCTACCTGCGGCGGCGGCGGTCATCGCACGGCTGCTGGCTGCGTCCTCGCCGGCGACCTGCACACCATCGCGGCTGCCGTGCTCCGGCAGATCGACAGCGAGCTCCTGCGTCATGGCATTGCTGCCCGCTAGCCCGGCGCGCATCCCTTTGCCTTCAGCAGCCACGCCCCAACCCACCCACCGCAATCTGTTAGCCTCAGCTTCGGCACAGTGACGTGAGCACCCTACCCAAGTCCGAGGTCACGCCCGACCCCCGCCCAAACTGGATGCGCCACGTCATCCACCACGCCGGCACCACCGCTTTTCGTGAGCTCGTTGTGCTCTGCGTCATGACTGCCGTCCTGCTCTTCTACGGTCTTGTCCCGCTCCATTGGGGCCGCGCCGTCGTCTCCCGTCCGGCGATCGGCCTCGTCGGCGCGGACGAGCCCCGCTACGCGCAGATCGCCTACGAGATGCTGCTGGCCCACCACAACGGCTGCGTCGGCAGTGGCAATGCAAAGGTTATCCCGCGCTCCCTGCGCTGGCACGACATCCGCGCCTCCCTCCACTGCGCCGAAGCCGGCACCATTACCCCCATCCTCTACGGCCACCCCTGGCTTGAAAAGCCCGCGCTCTACTATTGGCGCACCATGAGCTTCTTCAAGGAGTTCGGCGTCAGCGACTGGGCCGCGCGCCTGCCATCCGCCACCGGCGCCTTTGGCATGGTCTTCCTCATCTTCCTGCACATGCGCCGCTTCCGCCCCGGCGGCCACCTGGACGCGGCGCTCATCACCGCCTCCGCCACCGCCATCGTCGCCTTCGCCCGCGGCGCCTCCACGGACATGCAGCTTGCCGCGCCCTTCGCCATCGGCATGCTCGGCTGGTACGCCTGGTACGAAACCGGCAAAAAGTTCTGGCTCTTCGACCTCTATTTCTTCGGTGCCCTCGCCACCCTCGCCAAGGGGCCGGTCGCCCCCTTCCTCGCCCTCTGCATCATCGTTCTCTTCGTCGGTCTGCGGCGGGAGTGGCAGGTCCTCCGCCGCATGATCTGGCTTCCCGGCCTGCTCCTCTATCTGCTCCTCGTCCTGCCCTGGTACATCGCCGTCCAGCTCCGCAACCCCAACTTTCTCAGGTTCTTCCTCTTCCAGCAAAACCTTGAGCGCTTCGCCTCCGACCGCTACCAGCACCACCAGCGCCCCTGGTTCTACCTCGCCGTCGTCATCCTCGCGCTCATGCCCTGGACCGTCGTGGCCCTCCGCGCCCTGGGCGACGCCATCGGCATCGCCTACGCGGAGTGGCGCACCCGCTACAACCGCAACCGCTACCTCGGCCACTCCCGCGCCGGCGACGCCTTCCCGGAGTTCCTCGTCCTGTGGGCTCTCTTCCCCGTTCTCTTCTTTTCCCTGTCCGGCTCCAAGCTCCCCGGCTACATCCTCCCCGCCATCCCGCCGCTCACCATCCTCACCGGCGACTACCTCTACCGCGCCCGCAACGCCGGCCTCCGCCTCCGCATCCTCGTCGGCCACGGCATCCTCACCGGCATCTTCGCCTTCGTCCTCCTGCTAGCGCCGCAGTACATGATCTACCAAAAGATCGTGCCGCCAGCCCGCACAATCTGGACCGTTGCCGCCATCGCCGCCGCACTTGCAACCACCATCATCGCGCTCACTCGCCGCTTCGGCCTGCGCTACCTGCGCTCCCTCACCATCGTCCCGGTCGTCTGCCTGCTCTTTTTCCTTCTCCACTCCCACGGCGCCCTGCTGGACGAAAACTACTCCGCCCGCCCCATGGCCGCCGAAATCGCCCGCCGCGCCCCGGACGTCCCTCTCCTCGTCACCCACCGCATCCGGCGCGACACCGACTACGGCCTGTGCTTCTACCGCAAGCAGCCCCTGCGCCATTACCTCCCCCAGCCCTCCGCCACAGAAAAGCAGTTCACCATCACCGGCATCCCCAACGAGCAGCACATCCTCGTTCTCCGCGAAACCGACGTCCCCTCACTCCCACTCCTGCTGCCCAACCGCATCTACGAATCGCTGTTCCTTGACGAGTGGCAGGGCCTCGCCGTCTACCGCGTCGCCGCCCTTCAGCCCCCACCACCTCTGCCACCCGCACCGGCCCATCGCTTCCCGCACAGCAGGCGTCGCCGAGCTTAGAGTCATCGAAGACCGGCACTCGCCGCACCCACACTGGTTCCCCTGCACCACCGCCACAGCCAAAACCGCTACCCTTACCTGAGCGTGCAGACCCCGCAAGCCATCTACGACATCCGCGACCTGCGCCTCTACACCGGCCGCGATCTCCGGCCTCTGCTCGCGGAAGAAGCCATCCGCTGGCAGGCCCGCCTCCTGTGGGACTACCGCCACTCCATCGACCTGCTCCTCGGCTATCTCGATAGCCGCATCCTTCCCGGGTTCGTCGCCGTGCACCGCCCCACGGGTCGCATCGCCGGCTACACCTTCGCGGTCTACGAAACACAGAAAGCTGTCGTCGGTGACCTGTTCGCCGTCGGCGACGACCGCCTCGCGCTCGAGTCCACCCTTCTGCACCACCTCCTGCCCATGCTGCAGCACACCCCCGGCGTCGACCGCGTGGAATCCCAGCTTCTGCTCGCCGACCCCGCGCTGCAGCCCATCTTTACCGACTCGGGATTTCGCGGCGACCGCCGCCTCTTCCTGCAGGCCCCCCTGCCGGATCTGCGCGAGCTCATCGCCCCCAACTCGCTCGTCCGCGCCGACGACGAACCCCTTCCCGCGCTGCCCGATAACCTTAAGCTGCGGCGTTGGACCGCGCCCGTCTACCAGCCCGCCGCCGACCTCATCCACCGCGCCTACATCCACCATGGCGACACCGCCATCAACGACCAGTACCGCACCGTGCAGGGCTGCCTGCGCTTTCTGCACAACATCGTCCGCTTCCCCGGCTGCGGCACCTTCTCCGCAGAACACTCATTCGTCCTCATCGACGAACGCAGCAACGAACTGCAGGGCCTCATCCTTACCACACGCGTGCAGCCCGACACCGCGCACATCCCGCAACTCTGCATCAGCCCGCGACGCCGCGCACGCGGCATTGGCCGCCTGCTCCTCCGCCACGCCGCCACCGAACTTGCCCGCACCGGCATCCGCGCGCTCACGCTCACCGTTACCGAGAGCAATACGCCTGCCCTCACGCTCTACCGCAGCCTCGGCTTCACCAACCGGCAAATCTTTTACGCCAATATTTGGAGCCGATAACGCCCGAAAAGTGCACGTGCCGCCCGGCATGCCGACGCCTATCGTGCCACGAAGAAACCGGGCCCGCTCCGCATGGATGACTTAATGTTTGATCAACCACATACCCCAGCTCACAACGACCGCCGCCGCCACAAACGAGCCAAAGCACAACGCCCCAAACTGCACCATGCCGCGCCTGGAACTGCGCTGCGTTATCCCGAACACGATCGAAGCAAAAAAAGCGTACAGCAGCAAAGCTGAAAAGTGAGACATGCTACACATCCACCTTTCGCCCATTCGCCAGCGACTGCGCGTCCACCGCAGCCATTACGTTCAGCAGACCCGCAACCACGATGAACTTCGATCCCCAATCCGAAGCCGCCGTGGAAAGCTGCGTCGCGCCCAGATCCCCAAGCTTTGCAATCGCCCACAGCCCAATCGCACCGGCATCCCCCACGAACCCCAGAATGTCCAGCGGATCGCCCGTCGTCGGCGAGTACACCTTGCCATGCAGCACCAAACCGACGGCAAACATCGCCACTACCGACACAAACAGCAGTAGAGCCCGCACCGGCCGCCGCACCAGCAGATGCCCAAGTCCCGGCACCACCCAGCCCGCAATCAACACCACCTCCGGCGACACGCCACTTCGCTTCACCGGCACCGCAGCCACTGTTCCCATACAGCCCCAATCCTACCAGCGATACATAAACCGAACGAGCGTAAAGAGCCCAAAGAACAGCCAGGTAAGCCAAAGCCGTTTCCGCCGCCTCAAGCTTCGCTGACCCGCGGCTCTTGCTCTTTCGCTGACTTGCTAGCTCGCTACTCCCCCTAAATTCGTACCAGCTCCCTCTGCACCCGCCCCGTCACCACCGCTCCCGTCGCCGACGTCATCATGTCCACCTCGCTCCGCACACCGAACTGCCCCGGCAGGTACACTCCCGGCTCCACGGAAAAGCACGTCGAGGACAAGATCCGCCGCTCATCGTGCGTCTCAAAGTCGTCCAGGTGCGCTCCGGCCCCGTGCAGCACCGTGCCGATGTTATGCCCCGTCCGGTGCGTAAACCACTCCCCGAAACCCCGCTCGGCAATCACCGCACGCGCTGCCCGGTCCGGCTCCCACCCGGCAATCGCTTCGCCCGCCGCAAACCTCTGCTTCACCAGCGCAATCGCCGCATCGCGCCCGTCCCGCACCGCTTCGAACACGCGCTGCTCCATCTCTGTCGGTTCGCGGTCCACCACGCCCGTCCAGGTAATGTCGTACCACACCGCCCCTGGATCGCCCGCCACCTTGCCCCACACGTCGATCAGCACAAAACTCCCCCGTTCGATCCGCATGGCAGACTCTCGCGTCGGCTCATAGTGCGAGTCGGCCGCGTTCGCCCCCACACTCACGTTCGGCCCATGCTCCCACTCCAACCCCTCCCGCCGCATCGCCTCCTGCAGCCACTGCACCATGGCAAACTCGTCCGTGCCTGCGCCGCGAACCCGCCGGCCCATCTCCGCCCAGCACTCCTCCAGAATAGCGTCCATCTTGCGTTGCGCCACACCGTGCGACTCCACCTGCGCCGGCGAAAGCACCGCCTCAAACTCGCTTACCAGATCCGCCGAGCTCACAACCTCTTTGCCCATCTCCCGCAGCATCTCCACCGTGCCGGCATCAACCAGCCCCACATACATCACCGCGTTGCGCGGCGAGTACTGCATCGCGATCCTCCCTGCCCCCGCCAGCATGCGCTCCAGCGCGGCCTCCATCTCCTGCCATGTGCTGTACTCCGTCTTCGCCCCCGGCAGCCCATCCAGCTTGCCTGCCTCGATCCGATGCACCAGCTTCCGCGGCTCCCCCGCCGCCGGCACAAAATACCACCACCGCCGCGACACATGCGACGGCTCCAACCCCAGAATCCGGTACGCCAGCGGATCCCGCACATGGTGGTCGTAAAACAACCACCCGTCCAGCCCCGCCCCCCGCAATGCCGCCTGCACCCGCTCCACATCCATCCCGCTCACCTCAACCATCTCAGCCTAAACAGAAAAGCCCCGCGCCGCGGCGGGGTCTCTCAGGATCAAAGGTTTTACTCATTTGCGAGAGATCTCATCGACACGGCCCTCAAGCTTCCCCGTGATTGCGATAAAACTCCCGCAAATCGTGCTCGACTAGCCCAAGCCGATCCGCGAGTTTGTCCAGCAAGGCCTCAACTCGCCCAAGCCTTGCGTTGGAATAAAGCCAGGCCAGGATGACGAGAACGAATGAACCAACTGACGGCACTAACAGCGAGAGAAACTGTGCTTTCGTCATAACAGGGCTCCCTGAAAACATCCTAGCAGTGGATTAAAAGACTCAGCTCCCGCACAAGGGTCTTCGCTCCAGCGAAGACCCTTCGAGCAGCTTCAAGCCCTTGTCTACTTCACGCGCTCCACAGGAACCCAGGCATCGGTGTCCGCCCACTTCACGTGCAGTTGCGTTTTGCCGCCTGCCGTCTTCTCAAAGTCGATCGACATCACCTCCTGCGGCGACTGGATCACCTGCTTCGTCATGTTCGTCTTACCCAGGTCGTCCTTCTCAAACCGCTCCGTGCCCCACTGCCCCGTGTGCTTGCACACCACCAGCTGCCACGCGCCCTCGCTCGGCAGCGTCACCAGCGTGTACTTGCCCGCAGGCACATTCAGCGTTCCCACTTTCAGGTTGCCGGTTGTCTCAAAGCTTGTCGCCTCGTTCGCGCCCGTGCGCCACCACGTGGTGTACGGCACCAGCCCACCAAAAATCTTGCGCCCACGCACACTCGGCGCGCCATAGCTGATCGCGATCTTCGTCCCAAACAGGTCCACGTCCGCCATCTTGCGCGGGCTCGGCAGCGGCTTGCCGTCCTGTGCCGCACCCATGCCTGCCATCCCCTGCGCCATTCCTACCGCGCCGCAACACCCGGCGACCATCGCCATTGCCAACACCACCGTCTTCGTCGTCACGCATTCTCCTTTGCAGTGCGCACCCAGCCTATCAGGCTATCAACCTATCGTCCCGTCGGGCTCAGCCGCCAAACAAATCGCATACCTCAAATCCTCACGCACGCAAAAGAAGGCCCCCGCAGGGACCTCCTCACCACAACAACCTGTCCTACTTCTTCACATCCGGCGCGGCTTCCTTCTCGTCGTCTTCGCTTTTCTTCTCGCTCTTCTTTTCCTTGGTAGACTTCGGCTTCTTCTCGTCCTCCGCCTCGTCCGCGTCCTCGTCGCTTGCTGCCTGTTTTACCAGCGGCTTCATCGCGGCGAACACTGCCTTTGCCTGCCCCACTTCTTCCTTTAGGTTTTCATCCAGCAGGCTCGCCACTTCCTTCAGCCCCAGCCCTTTTGCCAATGCAATCGCCGTCGTATACCCGGCTATCTCATAGTGCTCCACGCGTCCCACTGCACCCGCAATGCCCAGGTCCTTTTCCGCGCCTTCCGCATCCTTCTCCAGAGCGTCCGTGCACTCCTCAAGGCAACCTTCCATGCCGCTGCAGTGCTGCCCTGTCGGCTTTTTGCCCAGGTGCCCAAACGCCTCACGCAGCCGCACCACCTGGTTCTTCGTCTCCTCCAGATGGTTCTTCAACCCGGACTTCATGCTCGCATCCGAAGTCCCTTTGAGTACCTTCGGCAGCGCCTTCACCAACTGATTCTCCGCGCTGTACAGGTCCCGCATCTCGTCCAGCAACACATCCTTCAACGCCATCGTCGTTCTCCCCTGCCCGTCGCGGCGAAAATCTTCGCTCATACGACATATCACGTAGGACTGCATCGTGCCTTCCCCAGTTGCAGCACGAAGCGCGTTTTCTCCTTACGGTTCGCGCAACACTCCCGCGCCCGCAAACGGCAAAGCCTCGCCCTGCGGTCCGCCTCAAGTTGTGTAGGTCCACCTTGGTTCTATCGCCAATTCGCAACGTATTCGACCCACACGCCCACATCCGCGACAATAGATCCAGCCATGCCATTGAACGTAGGAATCGTCGGTCTGCCCAACGTGGGCAAGTCCACCATCTTCAGCGCACTCACCTCCGTCGAGGCCGTCGCCGCCAACTACCCCTTCTGCACCATCGAACCCAACGTCGGCATCGTCCCCGTCCCCGACATCCGCCAGGACAAAATCGTCGCCCTCGTCAAACCCCACAGCATCGTCCCCACCGTCATGGAGTTCGTCGACATTGCCGGTCTCGTCGCCGGTGCATCGAAGGGCGAAGGCCTCGGCAACCAGTTCCTCGCCAACATTCGCTCCACCGACGCCACGCTCCACATCGTCCGCTGCTTCGACAACAACGAAATCATCCACGTCGCCGGCAAAGTCGACCCCCTCTCCGACATCGACGTCATCAACACCGAACTCATGCTCGCCGACCTCGACACCGTCACCAAGCGCCACGACAAGGTCCAGAAGCTCATCCGCACCTCGCAGGACAGCAAGGTCAAAAACGAGTTCTCCGCCCTCACCAAGCTCCTCGAAGCCCTCAACGCCGGCCAGCCCGCACGCACCGCCGACCTCACCGATGAGGAGCGCCCACTCACCCGCGACCTCCACCTCATCACCATGAAGCCTACCCTCTACGTCGCGAATGTTGACGAAGCCGGCCTCGCCGACGGCAACACCCACACCGCGGCCGTCGAGCAGCGCGCGAAAGAAGAAGGCAACGAAGTCGTCCGCATCTGCGGCGCGCTCGAATCCGAAATCGCCACCCTCGACCCCGCCGAACGCACCGAGTTCCTCGAGGCCGCCGGCATCACCGAACCCGGCCTCACCCGCCTCATCCACGCCGCCTACCGCATGCTCGGCCTCATCACCTACTTCACCTCCGGCGTCCAGGAAGTCCGCGCCTG
>CAXTJO010000015.1:0-58540 GCA_964244665.1 uncultured Terriglobus sp. | reverse complement strand
GCTGTGCCACGTCACGTATGTCGGAAACGGCGACGGCCTGCTTCAGGTCCGACAGTGGGATGCGGCCATTGAATTTCGGCAGGTCGACCGGCTCAAAGTCTGCGGCGGGTGCGGTAGTTGGCTTGCCGCGATGCAGGCCCGGCCGGTTGGCGTCGTCCAGCATCGGCTCGCCGCCGGTCACAGTGCCGCCTGCGCCCTTCGCAGTCGCTTTGCTGGCGAGTTCGCTGGGATCGGGCGGGATGCCGCTGCCGGTCTCTTCCGCACCCTTGCGCCGGAACGAGGGACGATCCGGGTCGTCGTTTGGGCTGGGTGGGCCGCCAGTGACACTTGCGGTTTCTTTCTGACGCTTCTGCTTGGGGCCGCCCGTCGTGTCGGTGGTGCTGCGGCGCAACGTGGGCCGGTCCGGATCGGGTGCTTTGGGATCGCGGGTATCGTCGGGCAGGCTGACTTTGGTGGCGCGGTCGGTATCTGCCGGGTCGGGGTCGGGCGCACGGCCTTTGCCGGCGGTCGTGGTTGTGTCGCCGGCGTCTGGCTTGGAGCCGAAGTGGGGCTTGCCGTCGTCCTGCACCTCGTATGCGTGGCCGCCACTCTTGCCGGGGTTTTTTGCGACCAGGGGTTTGGCGGCTCGGGGCGGCTGAATCTTGCCGTAGCCGAACCAACCGTCGTCGAAGGTGCTGGTGGCATCCGCGCTGTTCTGGCGGAAGTTGCGGGCGAAGGCGAGGTCAAGCACGCCGGTGCGCAGGCCGCCTGTTTGGAGTTCGTAGGCAGTGTCGGTCTGGAGGGCCAGCGGCACGGGGCGGGCGAGATAGGTGCCGGCGTCCTCAAAATGACCGCCGTAGAAGAGCGAAACCGGGATGAGGCGGGCCGCCATCGGCTTGTTCGCGTCGCCCACATACTCGTAGACTGCGACGGCGCGGGTGACCGACTCCGGCTTTTGGACACGGTGAGTTTGCGCATGCAGCAGCGCGCTGACAGAAAGGGGCACGGCAAGCAGGCAGAACGTACGCTTCATCATGTTCTTGGACGGGGATGCCGTGCGAAAGATGCTGGGCCATGTGCGAAATGCCGCCATCGCGGCAGGGTGGTATGCCGCTTGAGCACGGGTTGAGCGACCATGGATGAGAGAGCCGGACGCAGGCTTGCCGGGACGGCTTTGCAGGAGAAGCACATCGGGATGCGGGTAGCAGTAAGCGGTAGATGGTCGGTGTGTATGTTTGCCGCGGGTGTGCTAACTGCGGCGGGACAGTTGCGCGCGCAGGTGGGCGGAGCGCCTGGGTTTCCCGGCAGCGTACCGGTACCTGCTGCGGCGACGGCACGCGTGGAGTTGGTGACCGTGACCACAGATCGGGGGCTGGCCAATGTGACGGACGCATCTGCGAGTGTGACCGTGTTGCAGGGATCGGCACTGACGGCGCCACCGGGGTTGGCACTGGACGACGCGCTGCGACAGGTCGCTGGATTTCAGTTGTTCCGGCGCACAAGCTCCTGGACGGCGAACCCGACGACCGAAGGCGTGAGTCTGCGGGGCCTGGGGTCTACCGCTGCAAGCCGCACGTTGGTGGTGAGCGACCAGGTGCCGCTGCTGGACCCGTTTGGCGGATGGGTGCACTGGAATGAGATACCGGCGCGCGCTGTGGAGGCGGTGACAGTGGAACGGGGCGGCGCGGCGAATCTGTATGGGTCGAGCGCGATTGGTGGGGTGATCGATGTGATTCCGAGAGTGCCGGAAAAGGCCCGGGTGCTGGAGGCGGATGCGCTGGGGGCGACGGAGCACACGGCTGGCGGAAATGTGTTGGCGAGCGGCGGCCTTGGAGGTGTTGCCATGCTGGGGGCGGGCAGTGTGCTTTCGACGGAGGGGTACCTGCCGACCGCACCGGCGTTTCGTGGCAGCGTGGATGCGCCAAACAACGTGACGGGGGAGAGCGGGCGGGTGGAGCTTCGGGCCGGGAGTGCGGCGCGGGGTGCATTTTTGCGGGGAAACGTGCTGAACGAGGCGCGCAGCAATGGCACGCCACTGCAGACGAACGGCACGCGGCTGTGGCGCTATGCCGGCGGAGGCGACGCGACGAGAGGGCAGACGGCGGGCCTGGTGCGGCTATTCGGGTCGCGGGAGGCATACCGGCAGAGCTTTTCGTCCATCGCGGCGGACCGCAACAGCGAGCGGTCGACGCGGCTGCAGCGGGTGCCGGTGGACGAGTTCGGCGGGGCGGTGCAGGGGTCGACCGTGCTGGGGGCAGTTACGGGGTCGGTGGGTGTCGATGTGCGGGATGTGCGGGCGACGGATGTGGAGGCACCGGTGGCGAATGGGACGGTGACGTCGTCGGCGGCGATTGCTGCGCGGCAGCGGGCAGTGGGTGGGTTTGCGGATGCGGTATGGCAGCCGGGGCGCTGGTCGGTGTCGGGATCGGTGCGGGTGGACTCGTTCCGGACGTTCGACGGGGTGGCGCGGCGTTCCGCGGTGCCGGGCGCGACGGGAGAGCCGGAGATCGATGAACTGGTGGCAAGTCCCCGGCTTGGGGTGGTGCGGCAGCTGCCACGGGGGCTGGCGCTGACGGGAAACACATTCCGGGCGTTTCGAGGGCCGACGCTGAACGAGTTGTACCGGACAGGGCAGGTTGGGCAGCAGACGACGCTGGCGAACGCGTCGTTGCGGTCGGAACGGGCAACGGGTTTTGAGTTTGGGGGCGAAGAGTCGGGGCGTGCGGGAAGGGTACGGGCTACGTATTTCTGGACCGAGGTGAACCGGCCGATCAGCGCCGTGCTGCTTGCGCAGACGTCGACGGCGCAGACCCTGCAGCGGCAAAACCTGGGGCAGATCCGGAGCCGGGGGGTGTCACTGGAGGTGCATGGGAACCGGTGGCATGGGCTGGAGGGGGATGTGAGCTACCAGTTTGCGGTGGCGACGGTGACGCGGTTCAACACGGCGTCGGCGGTGCAGACGAATTTGCTGGGGAACTGGATTCCAGAGGTGGCGCGGCAATCCCTGGCGGTGAATGGGAGCTATGCCGCTGGGCGGGTGGGGGAGTTTCACCTGTACGGGATCTACAGCGGGCGGCAGTTTGACGATGCGCAAAACCAGTTTGTGCTGCACCCGTTTGTGCGGGTGGATGTGAGCGCGGAGCGGCGGCTGGGACGCGGGGTTTCGGTGTTTGCGGGGGCGCAGAATTTACTGAATAAGCAGATTGAGGCGGGACGGACGCCGGTGTTGACGCTGGCCGCGCCGCGGGTGGTGCAGGCGGGTGTGCGGTTGCGGTTGGGGCGGTAGGAGGGTACCCCTCCCCCCCTCCCCGTGGCTGTAAATTCGTCATTCTACTGGGGCGGGTTTGTAAAATCGTCAATCGATTGGACTTAGACGCAAAATCGTCAAACCATTGGGTTTATGCGAGATTGCACCAAAAGTGGGCACCCACTTATTTTTTGGGGGCGTGTCTCAGGTGAGGAAGACGGGGTCGCCGATGCGGAGGGGGCCGGGGGTGAGGGGAGTGGCGTAGATGCCGAGGCGGCCCCCGTGGTGGCGGTCGAGGTGTTTCATGAGGGTGGTGTCGGGTGCGGTGGTGTCGGGGTCGAGGATGACGATGCGGCAGCGGGGATCGCGTTCGGTGATGCGGAGGGTGGCGGAGGAGCCGATGCGGAGGGTATGGCCGACGAAGCTGTCTTCCTGGAAGGCTGGGAAGGCTGGCTGGGGTTGGGGTGCCGGTGTGAGCGAGAGGAGGATGTTGGCGCGGAAGCGGCGGGCGTCGATGGGACGGTCGAGTTCGTGGCTGAGCCGGGCGATGGTCTGGAGGGAGAGGATGCTGACGGGGCGGACATCGGTGAGGGGGCGGTCGCTGCGGAGGAGGCGGAGGGTGCCGGGTGCGCCGGCTTGGATGGTGTGGAGGAGTTCCGGGTCTTCGACAGCGAAGCGGTTCCCGTGCGGGGTGCGAACCCAGGTTTCGCCGTTGCGGACCGTGGCGGTGTAGAGGAGCATGCCGGTGCGTTCCCGGCCGGTGAGGAGGGGCTTGCCGGCGGGAGCGGCAGAGCTTTCGATGGCGTAGCGGCGGTCGTGGGCGATGCCGTCGGGAAGAAGGTCGAGTTCGTCCACTTGTTCGCCGCGCATGCTTTTGACGGGGTAGCGCCAGAGTTGGGCGATGTGGGCGGTGGATGCTGCGCTCATGCCGGGTCGATGTCGCCTTCACGGTGGCTTTGGAGCATGAGGGAGACGAGAACTGTGACGAGGAGGATGCCGAAGATGACGGCTAAGGAGGCGACGGCGGTGACCTGAACCCAGGGGGCGATGAGCATTTTGATACCGGCGAAGGCAAGGACGGCGGCCAGGCCGTAGTGGAGGTAGGTGAGCTTCGAGAGCGCGTGGGAGAGGACGAAGTAGAGCGAGCGGAGGCCCATGACGGCGAGGATGTTTGAGCTGTAGGCGACGAAGGTGTGGCGGGTGATGGAGAGGACGGCGGGGATGGAGTCAAGCGCGAAGACGAAGTCGGTGACGGAGATGGCGCAGAGGGCGAGGAGGAGGACGGTGGGCTTGTGGCGGCCGTCTTCCTGCACGACGAAAGCTTCCTGGCTTTGCGAGAAGTTCAGTTTCGTTTCGAGCCATTGCCGCCAGCGGGGCTTTTTGGGATTGGCGTGGTCCTGGGGGAGGACGAGGCGAATCGCGGCGATGAGGAGGAAGACGGCGAAGATGTAGGTGATCCACTCGAAGCGGCGAAGAAGGGCGACGCCGGCCACGATGAAGGCGGCGCGCATGACGACGGCGCCGAGGATGCCCCAGAACAGGACGCGGCGCTGGCGGACGCGCTCGACCTTGAAGCTTTGGAAGAGGAGGAGGAAGACGAAGAGGTTGTCGATGGACAGCGACTCTTCAAGCGCGTAGCTGGCGATGAACTGGGTGCCGAGCTCCGGGTTGAGCGTGAGATAGAGGAAGGCGGTGAAGCCGAGCGCACCGAGCAGCCACATGGCGGTGGCGATATAGGAGCGGGTGGGGGTTTGCTTGCGGAGGAGCAGCCACTCCGTGGTGAGCAGGACGAGGAGAAGGACGTGGAAGCCGACCCAATGGATTACGCGTGCTTCGGGCATGGGCGGCTCCTTGACTTAGGCTATCGCGCTGATTGTCTGACTGATCAGGTATTTCGCTTGAGGTCTTTTAGAAGCGCTTCGACCGTAGTGAATTGCTTTGCTTTGCCAGCGTCCAGTTCAGCCATCGCTTCCAGGGTTTGCCGGTTTGGCCTGGAAGGGGTTGGACCGTTGCTCGCGCACGGAGTTGCCGGGACAGGATGAGTGACGGATGAGGGTTTTGAATTCTTTTCCATGGACGGGGTGCACCTCTGAACGCGGATGAAGCGCTATGCGTCGCGCCTTCAGCGCTTGGCATTCTCTCCGACCGCCCAGCCTAGGCCTTCGGCCTAGGCTGTTATGCGTCGGGCCGTTGGCCCTCAGAGCGTTACCTAGAAGACGCATTACGCGACGAAAGAAGCTTTTCATGCACGAAGGTCGACGACGTGTTTCTGCCGAATGGTTTGCTATGCGGTGGTGGCGGCCTTGCGGCGGGCGGGGTGGACGAACCAGGCGACGCCGACGGAGAGGGCGTAAAGGACGAGCATGGGGAGGGCGAAGAGGCACATGCTGAGGGGGTCTGGAAGGGGGCAGATAATGGCGGCGATGACGAAGATGATGAGGACGGCATAGCGCATGTTGCGGACGAGGAATTTGGCGTCGACGATGCCGAAGAGGGCGAGGAAGAAGATGAGGATAGGCAGCTCGAAGCTGGCGCCGAGGCCGAAGATGATGGCGGAGAAGAAGCCGGTGTAGTCGTCGATGGTGATGATGGGGTGGAAGCGTTTGCCGAAGTCGCCGATGAGCACACGGAGGGCGGAGGGAAGGACGTAGCGATAGCCGAACCAGGCACCGGCAAGGAAGAGGGTGACGGTGGCCGTCATGAAGGGCCAGACGTAACGCTTTTCATGCGAGTACAGGCCGGGCGAAATGAAGAGCCAGACCTGGTAGAGGATGTAGGGCGCGGCGAGGATGGCACCGCCGTAGAGGGCGGTTTTCAGGTAGAGGTTGAGGCCGTCGGTGGGGTGGGTGAAGTTGAGCTGGTAGTGGAGCATGTCCATGGGGCGCTGGACGATGTCGAAGAGGCGCTCGTGGAAGATGTAGGCGATGGCGAAGCCGATGAGCAGGGCAGCGGCGGAGTGGAGAAGGCGGGCGCGGAGCTCCTGGAGGTGCTCCATGAGGCTCATGCCGGGGAGTTCGGCGCGGGCGGTAGCTTCAGAGCGGACCTGGTCGATGACGTCTGGCATGGCTGGGCCTGTGTGTGGGTTAGGCGTGGGTGGCGTGCTCGCCTTCGCCGATCATGGCGGGGCGGCTGCGGTCGGGTGGGGGTTCGTAGGGGGTGGCGTCCGGGGTGTACGCGGCGACATCGAGGGCGGTGGTTTCGGGGAAGGCTTCGCCGGGTTCTTCGCTGCTGATGCCAGTGCCGGAGTCGTGGTTTGTGCTGAGATTGTCCGGTGTGCCGTGGCCGTCGCGGCCGGTGTTGGAGGAGGCGAAGGGGGAGCGGCGGGCGGAGCTTTCGACGGGCAGGCCGGTGGAGGGGGGCATCATGCGAAGGCTGCCGGACTCGGCGATGGGGGTAGGGGCCGGAAGGTCTGGCGGGGCGATGGTGTTTTCGGTGACGGCGGGAAGGTGCGGGTGGGACGGGTCTTCCGTGGGGATGGTGGGGTCAGGAACGGTGGAGGGCGGCGGGGCGAGGGCATCGACCTTGCGCTGGTGGTCTTTCTGGTCTTCGATGCGGAGTTCGTCTTCCATCTGCATGCGGAAGTCATTGGAGGCCTTGCGGAATTCGGCCATGAGTTTGCCGAGCTGGCGGGCGAGCTGGGGCAGCTTCTTGGGGCCGAGGAGCATGAGGGCCAGCATGAAGATGAAGACGGAATCGCCAAGGCTCGGCATCGGTATTCATCATAACGGAGGGAGGGGGAACAGATGGGCGGGTAGACTGAACGGGCCTTCAGCGCGCTGGCCGCGTAGAGCTTTCACCGGGGTGGTTCAGGATTCCACGGCTCCAACCGTGGATACGCGAACGCTCCGAGCGGGATCTCGGAGCGTTGCGTTCGAGGAGGTGATAGTGGAGTGCAGCCCTTTCGGGTTCGCTACCGCAGTTTCGCGATGCAGGTACCGGGTGAGGTCATACTCGCCCTGCTTGCGAAGTTGGTGTTTCTGCTTGCATTGCTGAAGTAGAAACACCGGTCATTGAACCATCCCTTCGCCCGCCAGAGGCGGAGGGATCCTCTTTGATAGTAGCAACGGTGCCCGGTCTGTGTCACGGGTTGGTATCCACGAAAGTAGACAGATTTCCGCGAATACCAGGTTAGTGGGGGCGGTCGGTGTTGCCGGGGAGGAAGCGGTCGTCGAGGGGTTGGCGTTCGTCGAAGGTTTGGTCGGCGGTGCGGAAGGCGGTGATGCTGGTGTCGCCCTGGGTCCAGCAGAGGAGGACGACGTCTTCGTCGAGCTGGAAGGGGAATTCGAGCAGGCCGATGTGGAGGTCTTTGACGTCGACGCCGATTTCGTCGATTTCGCCGAGGGTGGAGCGTGCGTCTTCGACGGCTTTTTCGTGTTCGCCCTTGATTTTGGCGACGCGGAGGAGGTCGACCCGCATGCCGCCGGCGAGAAAGATGGATTGGTGGAGCGATTGGAGGGAGTGCTCGCGGGCATTGGCGACGCCGGCGGCGGTCTGGGCACGCTGGAGAAGGGTGTTCAGCACGGGGATGAGGGTCTGCGCTTCGGGCAGGGTGAAGGTGCGCATGCTGGTTTAAGGATAAATGGTGAGGGCGCGGTCCGGGAGTGATAACCGGACCGCGCTGACCGAGGGCAGATTACTGGCTGCCGCCGGAGGGCTGGCCGCCGGTGTGGTTTTGCTCGGCGGAGATGTGGCGGATCTCGTCGGCTTCGGCGGGGCGGTAGGGGCGGCCGTCGCTGTAGAAGACGTCGTGAAACCAGACGGTGGGCTGGCGGTCGGTGTAAGGGAGCTTCCAGCTATCCCACGGCAGGTTGGTTTGGCTGAGGCCCTGGACGAGGCCCCAGTTGATAGCGGCTACGTGGTACTTCTTCGCGAGGGGCAGCGAGCCGTCGAAGGTGGAGCCGGCGCCGCGGGCCATGTACTCGGTGCAGAGGATGGGGCGGTGGAGGGTTTCGAGCTGGACGATGCGGGTTTCGAATTTTTCGGGCCAGGAATAATCGTGGAAGCTGATGATGTCGGATTCGGTGAGCTGGATTTTTTCAGTGTCGGTGAGTTGGGCGGGGTCGTCCCAGTGGTCGTGCTGCCAGACGCCGCTGGTGAGGGGCTGGACAGGACCGACGGAGCGGGCCCAGGCGAAGACCCGGGGGAGCATGCCGTCCATGAGGTCGGTTTTGTTTTTGAGGTTGGTGGTGTAATTGCCGCCGCCGCCGTTGTCGGGCTCGTTCCAGAGATCCCAGGCGAGGATGCGCTTGTCGGAGGCGAAGTGGCCGACGATGCCTTTGACGTAGGCCTCGAAGCGGGGCTGCTGGGCGGGGTCGGCGAGAGCGACGCCGGGGGACTGGACCCAGCCGCTGTTGTGGACGCCGGGGATAGGCGGGTGTTGGGGGCCGAGTTTGGGTTCGGGGTCCCAGCAGCTGTCGAAGAGGACGAAGACGGGCTTGATACCGTGTCTGCTGGAGATGGCAAGGAACTCGTCCATGCGCTTTTCCAGGCCCTTGCTGTCCGCCTGCCAGAGCAGGTCGTGGAGGAAGACGCGCATGGTGGTCATGCCGATGCCCTGGGCCCAGCCGAGTTCCTTGTCGATCTCCGCGGGGTCCCAGGTGGTGCTCTGCCACATCTGGAGCTGGTTGATGGCGTCGGTGGGGAGGAAATTGCCGCCGATGGGGTAGGGCTGGCGGGCCATGTAGGCGGAGGCCTCGGCCTCTGTCCAGCGGGGGCGGGAGCCGTTGGCGGCGAAGGCGGGCAGGGCAGCGGCGAGCAAGGCGGCAGCGGATACAAGGCGACGAACAGACTGGGCGTTCACGACGACTCCACGCCCGACTAACCGGGCGATACGAGCATATGCATGAGGAAGAGTTCTGCCAAATGCATGGATTTTGGGAGGGTATTGCGCGGCGGGCTCGGTGGGTGCGGTTACCGTGGGGCGCAGGCGGGGGTGTTGCGCGTCTTGACTTGCGGGGCGGGGTCTTTTCTACTGAGATGTGAGTATGACGAACGGCAGCACAATATTTCGGACGCTGTGCGCGGAGCATGGCATCGCCGTGACGCAGCAGCGGCAGGTGCTGTACGAGACCATGCAGGGGATGCACGGGCATCCGTCGCCGGAAGAGGTGTACGCCTCGGTAAAGCAGCGGATTCCGTCGATTTCGCTGGCGACGGTGTACAAGAACATCCACCTGTTCGTGGAAAGCGGCGTGTTGCGCGAATTGTCGATGCATCACGGCACGCTGCGGGTGGAGATGAACAAGCATCCGCACCACCACCTGGTGTGTTCGGTGTGCAAGCGTGTGACGGATGTGGAGCACGACGAGCTGGGGATCGGCGAGCCGGCGATGCGGCTGGCGAGCGGGTTTGTGGTGGAGCGCGTGTCGGTGGATGTGATCGGCGTGTGCCCGGCGTGCCAGGCTGCCTCGAACTGAGCGGATTCCAGGCGGATTCCAAGCTGGGCTGAATGGGGCGGCTGCGGGCAAGACAGGCCAAAACCACGGACGGGTGCTGTGCGTCCAACGCGCATGGGTTGCGATTGCATGAGATGGGACGCATGAGACGGACAGCATGGCAGACCGTGTGGATGGCGGCGTTGGTGGCACTGCTGCTGGTGCCGGTGATGGGCTGCGGCTTTGTGACAAAGGCCACGACGACGAGCGACTGCGGCAATTTTCTGCATAATCCGAACGATTGCACAACGACGACGGGAACCGGCACGTCGTCCGGTAGCACGGACCTGGCGTTTGTGGCGAATGTGGGCAGTAACACGGTGACGGGGTTCGGCATTTCAACGACGGGGACGCTGGCGGCGCTGAGCGGGTCGCCGATCAATTTTTCGACGCAGCCGCTGGCGATGGCGGTGTCGCGCAATAACGGGTTTTTGTATGTGGGGACGGCGTCGCAGATTTTCGGGTTCAGTCTTTCGTCGACCGGGGCGATTGCGGCGCTGAACGGTGGAGGCGCGCTGACGAATGCATTCTGCGTGGACATGCAGACGACGCCGGACGGGAAGTACCTGATGGTGCTGGATGGCAGTGGAAGCGCGATCGATCTGTTTGCGATCGGCAGTGACGGTTCGCTGTCGGCGACGGGTAGCGGCGGGATTGAGTTTACGGCGGCGGGGTCTTCCGTTCCGCGGGCGCTGCGGATCAACGCGGCAGGGACAGTAGTGGCGGCGGCGCTGGGCAGCGCGGGCGAGTTGTTGTTCAGCTTCAACTCGTCGACAGCAACGTTTACGCAGCTGGGTAGCCAGGTGGTGCCGCCGAGCCTGACGAGCGATTACGGCATTGCGTGGGACCCGACGGGCGGCTACCTGTTTATTGCGCGGACGGGCAGCGCGGCGGGTTTGGTAGTGGAGCAGCTTGCATCGAACGGCACGCTAACGCCGACGACGAGCGCGGTGTACCCGACGGGGAGCAATCCATACGCGGTGACGCTGGATACGGCAGGGAAATATGCGTACGTGGCGAACCATGGGGACAGCACGATTTCGGCGTTTGCGGTGGGCACGGGAGAGGCGCTGACGGCGGCGACCGGCTCGCCATTTGCTTCGGGGTCGGGCGTGTCGATGCTGGGAGTGGAGGCGACGGGCAAGTTCCTGCTGGCGGTGGCGCCGGGCGGAACGCCGGATTTGTCGGTGTACAGCTTTGACGGGACGACGGCGGGCAAGCTGGATGCGGCGGCGACGAGTAGTACGGGGACGACGGCGGCATTTCTGGCGTTGTCGCATTAGAGCGTTTCGGGAAGCGGTTTCGCTTTTTGTGGAGACAAAGAGCCAACTATGGGTAGGCAGTGTCTGACGAATCGGCTCTGGCTTTATAGGTGAGCAAAAGCGGACCTCAGGGGCTAAAGCCCCGCCATTTGAGTGTTTTTATGGCACGGCTAAAGCCGTGCCCCTCCGAAGAACCCTGTCCATCTGGATTCGCCAGACACTACCTAATGCCGTTCAGGGGAGGTTTATGGCGGGGCTGAAGCTGTGCCCTTTCGAAAAACCCTGTCCGTTTGGATTCGTTAGATACTGTCGAGGGTCGGCGGCGCTGCCGGCGAGGCTGGGTGCCGGTGCTACCTTTGTGGATGGGATGAGTGTGGTGGCGGGTCGAGAACGACAGGCAGGCAGGACGGGCGTACGGCGGAAGGTTGGCGTGTGGGCGGCGTCGGCAGTAGGGGTGTCGCTGGCGCTGACGCTGGCTGGATGCAACGGCTTGAAGCCGAAGATCCTGACGCACTACGTGTATGTGACGATGAAGGGCACATTTTTGCGGGACCGGATTGCGGCAGTGAGTAACCGGACGGGCAACGTGGTGAACGGGCAGCGGCTGGAGATTCTAGACGGCAACAAGCGCTTTTACAAGGTGAAGACAGACAAAGGCGAGGTTGGGTGGATCGATGCAAAGGCCGTGGCGACGGAGGCAGTGCAGACGGAGTTTGACGATCTGAACACGGCGCACGCGAAGGACAGCTATGTGGCGAGCGGTGTGGTGCGGGACGATGTGTACATGCACAGCAAGCCGGGGCGCGACACGGACAAGCTGTACCGGCTGGAGGAAGGCGAGAAGCTGAAGCTGCTGCGGCGAGCGAGCACGCTGAAGCCGGTGCCGCCGGGAACGGTACCGGTGGCGGCCATCGCGTTGGCTCCGGGAAAAAAAGCGGTAAAGAGTGCAACGCCGGAGCCGGTGGTCGCGGAGCCGCCGGCGATGGAGGACTGGTGGCTGGTGCGGGACAGCCATAACCATACGGGGTGGATGCTGAGCCGGATGATGGATGTGGATGTGCCGGACTCGGTGGCGCGCTATGCGGAGAACCAGCGGATCGTGGGCGCGTATGTGCTGAACATGGTGAACGACCCGGAGATCCAGGGAGCGAGCCAGGATGTGCCGAATTATGTGTGCGTGCTGAGTCCGTACAAGGCGGGGCTGCCGTACGACTTTAACCAGTTGCGGGTGTTTTACTGGAACACGAAACGGCACCGGTACGAGGGCGCGAACCGGGACAAGAACATTATCGGGTTTTTGCCGATCCGGATCGGGACGGACCCGGGGTACGCGGCGCGAGACCACGGGAATCCGTATGCGGGGTCGCAGCCGACATACACCTATACGGTGTTGGCCGGTGGTGCGCCGCTGCCGACGCCGGACCCGGCGACGGGGGAGTTTCAGCCGAAGAAGAGCGACCTGGTGACGAAGACGTACCGGCTGGAGGGGAACAATACGCGGCGGGTGTTGCCACAGGGGGCGAGCGTGCCGGCAGAGGCACGGCTGGAGCCGGAGGAGCCGAAGGACAGGAAGAAGCGGCGGTGAGCCGGGGCGGAGAACAGGTCGGGGAACCGGATCGGGAGTGGCTGCGCGGGTTGCCGAAGTGCGAGCTGCATCTGCACCTGGAGGGCACGATTGCCCCGGAGACGCTGGTGGTGCTCAGCGAGCGGCACGATGCGGAGCCGCTGACGCTGGAGGCGGCGCGGGCGCTGTATGTGTACGGAGATTTTCTCGGGTTCCTGATGGCGTTCAAGCAGGTGAGCGAGCGGCTGCAGACGCCGGAGGACTACGAGTTGATCACGTTTGAGATGGTGCACCGGCTGGCGGCGCAGGGTGTGGTGCATGCGGAGGTGTATGTCAGCTTTGGAATTCTGCTGCGGTTCAAGCCGCAGCTAACACTGGAACGCGTGATGGAGGCGATGGAGCGCGGGCGGCTGCGGGCCGAGGCGGAGTTCGGGACGACGGTGTTGTGGATTGCTGACGCGGTGCGGCACTTTGGCGTGGCGGAGGCAGCGGTGGTGTTTCAGCGGGCGGCAGAGCTGCGGGAGCGGTTCCCGAGCATTGCCGGGATTGGGATCGGCGGGGACGAGGCGCGGGGGCCGGCTGAGGATTTTAGAGAGCTGTATGCGGAGGCAAAGGCGGCGGGCCTGCGGCTGACGGCGCATGCGGGGGAGTCGGTGGGGGCGAACTCAATCTGGAGTGCGATCAACATTGGCGCGGAGCGGATTGGGCACGCGTTGACGGCGGTGGACGACCCGGAACTGCTGGATGTGCTGGCGGAAAAGCAGATTCCGCTGGAGTTGAACGTGACGAGCAATCTGCGGACCGGCGTGCTGCGCGCGTTGGGGAGCCACCCGGTGCGGCATTACTTTGAGCGGGGATTGATGGTGACGCTGAACTCGGACGATCCGCCGATGTTTGGGGCGGATTTGCTGGATGAGTACGTGCTGGTGCAGGGGGAGTTCGAGTTTACGGATGAGCAGATGCGGGAGCTGGCGAGTAACGCGGTCGAGGCGAGTTTTCTGCTGCCGGGGCGGAAGCTGGAGTTGTTGCGGGCGGTGGAGGGGTACCGGTAGGGAATTATTGGGGGTCGTCGGCACCATGGTGCTTGAGGGTGGGCGCGGGCAGGGGCGGCTGCGTTTGGTCCGGTGGGGCGTAGGTCTGGGATGGTGAGGGGGGTGGTGGGCCGGCGGGTACCATGACGGCACCGTTGGGCGGGGGAACCATGATTGCACCGGGGGCGACCTGGGGAATGCCGAAGTGGCCGCCGAGGTGGAGCAGGTCGAGCGGGCGGAGGGTGCAGTCGACCACGATGGCGCTCATGTTGCGGTCGCCGCGGGTGAGGACGACGAGAGAGTTGACGTTGGCACCCTGGAAGCGGAGCCAGAGGTCGGTGGTGCTGGGGCCGCCATGGGCGTTGCTGTTGACGAGGTGCTGGTAGCCGGAGGTGCGGAAATCGGCGTCGAGGGCGGCAAAGGCACCGGGATCGTAGCTGGCACCGTCGCGGTAATGGTAGTTATGCACGGTGATACTGTTGAGGCCGGCGGCGATGCGGCGGGCTTCGGGGTCCTGGCCGTTGAAGAAGCCGTCGGTGGCGGCGAGCAGGCTGCGGTCGAGGGTGAAGGTGGTCTCAGTGGCCGGAGCGTGCACGATGCCGGTAAAGGCGGCAGAGGGGGGTAGCGGACCGCCTGGCTGGGCGTGCGCGGCGACGGCGGCAAGGGCGAGCAGGACGGTGGCGAGATGCGAGGGAAGTCGGCGCATGAGTTTCCTTTCTGAGGATGTGCTGCTGGTATAGACACGAGCCTGACGGTTAAGATGCGGCTTTTAGATGGGGCGGACGGTTCGGTTCGATGGGTGGAGGCGGGGCGGCCCGTGGGTCGAAAGGAGCGGGCTATGCGGGAGGGTGGGTCCGACAAGGCGTGTGCGGGGTGGCGTGTAAGGTAAAGCAATCGTTACTCTTGAACCTGTTTTGCTTTCGCTGACCCAAACCCGGTATGCCATGCTGACGGATGTCGGCAGGGTGCGTGCAAGTAACGAGGATGCGTGCGCGGCCGACCCGCAGATCGGCTTGTACGTGGTGTGCGATGGCATGGGCGGTGCCGCGGGCGGGGAGGTGGCGAGCAACGAGGCGGCGGCTGCGTTTTTGGCGAGTGCGCGGCAGATGCACCTGGAAGAAAGCCCGGTGGAGCGACTGGGCGGTGCGATGCGGGCGGCGAACCGGACGGTATTCGAGCACGCGGCGCGGGAGCACCGGCTGCGGGGCATGGGAACGACGATGGTGGCGCTGGAGTTGCGAGGCGACGGCGTGCGTGCGTGCGTGGCGCATGCGGGGGATTCGCGCTGTTACCGGCTGCGGGGCGGGGCGCTGGAGCGGCTGACGGAGGACCACTCGCTGGTGGAGGAGCAGGTGCGGCTGGGGGAGATGTCGGCGGAAGAGGCGCGGCGGTCGCACCTGCGGAATGTGATAACGCGGGTGGTGGGGTCGCACGCGAAGGTGGAGCCGGAGGTGAGGCTGCATGGGGCGGCGGCGGGGGATGTGTATCTGCTGTGCTCGGATGGGCTGACGCGGGACCTGTCGGACGGGGATTTGCGCAGTATTTTGTCGCGGCACAGCGGCAATCTTGCGCGGGCGGCGCGGGTGCTGGTGGATGCAGCGAATTCGCTGGGTGGGGGCGACAACATTACGGTGCTGCTGGTGGCGGTGGGCGAGGCGGGCATAGCGGCGGGTTGACGGCTGGGCCGCGCCGGTAGGATGGGACGTGCCGGTGCGCTGGAGGTTTGGTGCGCGCCGCCAAGGGAGGCCGACCGTGGTTGAAGCAGCAGAGATGTACTTTGAGGATTTCCAGATTGGGCAGAAGTTCCAGTCGAGCCGCGGCGTGCGCGTGACGGCGCAGGAGATCACGGAATTTGCCGAGAAGTACGATCCGCAGCCGTTTCACCTGGACGAGGCGGCGGGGAAGAGTACGTTTTTCAAGGGGCTGGCGGCGAGTGGCTGGCTGACGGCGGCGATCGTGATGCGGCTGCGGGTGGAGACGATCCACGTGGTGGGTGGCATGATCGGGGCGGGGGTAGAGGAGATTCGCTGGACCGAGCCGGTGCGGCCGGGGGACAGCCTGCACACGGAGACGGAGGTGATCGGGCTGCGGCGGTCGAAGAACAGGCCGGAACTGGGGCTGGTGACGATTTATACGCTGACGCTGAACCAGCGGGAAGAGGTGGTGATGAAGAGTACGGTGAAGTTTCTGGCGCCGCTGCGGACAGCATGAGCCTGAGTACGGCGCGCAGGTTTAAGGACGGCGAGGTGTATGAAGAGGCTTTTTCGACTGCGAAGGGTTGGATTGTTTTCTCCTGCGTGATCAGCATCCGTGGAAGAGAGCTGCATTTGCTAGATGTTTCTGTCGAGCCGCTTCACTTTCCTTACCTGGAGGCGGGCATCAGTGACATACTGAGAGTGAGACGGCAGATCCTGCTCTTTGCCCGGGGTGAGGGGTACACTACGTTTGTGCTAAAGGCGTGGCGTCGAACCGGGGCGCACCCAAATCGTTGGCTCAGGATGCAGGGAAGGACCTGAATGATGGAGCATTCCCAAGCAGAGGGCGAGACAATTCCGGAAAGCAGTTCTGTTTACGACAGAGCGCAGTTGGATCGGATGTTGGGCGTTACATCTGAGTTGGTGGAGGAACTCAGGCGTTTGGTGGCGGACGGCATGCCCACGGAGGAGTTGATCTGGTTCCTCTACCGGCAAGGCGTTACCAAGCCTGGAGCGAAATCTGCTTTGCACCGTGCCGGCGTGATGTCTTTGGGGAAGGCGAAGTTAGCGGTGCATGATAGCCGAGCCTACGAGTTTCGGCGCGCGGCGGACGAGGCGTTTCACGAGTCCGCCCTCACGGCACTGGATGTAATTGAAAAGCAAGAGCGGGCAAACGCGGCTGCTTAAGATGTGCATTCGCGTTTCCACGTTACTGATTGGTAAACTTGGTGCATGATGCGGATGTCGGTGCTGGCGTCGGGGTCGAAGGGCAACAGCGCTGTGATTGCGTCGTCGCGGACGCGGATACTGGTGGATGCGGGGTTGAGCTGCCGGGAGTTGATGCGGCGGATGCAAGCGGTGGGGGAGGATGCGTCGAAGCTGGACGCGATCCTGATTACGCATGAGCATGCGGACCATGTGAGCGGCTTGCCGGTGCTGGCGCGGCGGCTGGGCATTCCGGTGTATTTTACGGAGGCGACGCACCGGGCGTGGGTGCGGCAGGTGACGCCGCGGACGAGCATGAGCTACAAGCAGTGGCTGGAACAAACGCGCCGCGAGAAGCAGGACCGGCTGGAGGCGCAGGCGCTGGCACACCAGTTTGCGACGGGATCGGTGGGCGGCGAGGACCTGCCGGACGACCACTTTTTTGCGGCGACGGAGTTGCCGGCAGGGGAGCCGGGGGTGGAGGTCCTCGCCGGAAAAGAGACGGGGTTGGGGGCGCATCGAGGGCACCGGTCCCTTGCGCTGACCGCGACTTTGAGCGCTGCAGGGCCACATGGCGGGGGGGCTGTCGCCGTGGACCCTGCTGGTTTGCGTTCTGCCGTTGATGGGTCTTTGCCTGGCGTGGAGGTTGCCAGCGACGGTGGTTCCGCGGATGCGACGCTGCATGCGGCGCTGGTAATGGCTGCGGCGGCGGAGGAGGATGCGATGTGCGACGACACGCCGCGGGCGGTGCGCGAGAGTATCCGTGACAACCCGGAGTACCTGCCGGCGGTGGAGTACTTTCAGGCGGGGCGGCACTTGAGCATCGGGGACATCGATATCGATCCGTTTACGATTCCGCACGATGCGGCGGACCCGTGTGGGTTTGTGTTTGCGGCGGAGGGCATCCGGATGGGGTTTGCGACGGACCTGGGATATATGCCGCCGAATGTGAAGCTGGCGCTGCGGAATTGCGATGTATTGCTGCTGGAGTCGAACCACGATCTGGAGATGCTGCGGGACGGGCCGTATCCGTGGAGCGTAAAGCAGCGGGTGCTGTCGCGGGTAGGGCACCTGTCGAACGAGGCGACGGCGGAGTTTTTGTTGCGGGACTATGACGGCGGTGCGGCGTATGTGGTGCTGGCGCACCTGTCGGAGAGCAACAACATGCCGGAGTTGGCGCGGCGGGCGGCGGAAGCGGCGGTGGGGGACCGGCTGAGCCTGCTGGGGAACCGGATATTGCTGGCACCGCAGGGGGAACCGATGCCGAGCCTTTGCCTGTAAGTGGGTCGTTGCGGAGCTAAAACCAATTGGGTCTCTGCCGTCTCGGTTGGCGGCTTTGGCGGTGTTTTGCCTGGGTCAGCATGTGTGTTGTGTCATCACGCAGGGAGGCGGGCTTGGTACCTTTGCTGGATTTGCGGACTCAAACCTTTTAAGATGGATGAAGCAATGATGAATTCCCACCATGAGGAGCGGCAAAGCTTTTTGCGGGACTCCGCGGCGCACGGTGCGCCTGCCGCCATGCTGGGGTTGCCGGCGGGCTGCAATGACCAGGTTGTCGGGGATATCTTGTCAGGATGGCGGTACGACCTGTCGTCCGTGGCACCGGCGGCACGCGGGGACTACGAACATCACTTTGCGGAATGCTTTCACTGCAGGGCGCGCCGGCGGCTGCACCGGACGATCGATCTGTTGCTGATGGCGGTGTTTACCCTGTCTTTCTTCGCGTTTCTGCTGGCGACGGCGGTCATTCATCGTGCGCCGTGGGGGCAGACATCGCTGGCAAGCCTGCACACGCGGCACCTGAATTTTGCGCTGACCCTGCAGACGGCGGCGATGGCGGGGCTACTGTGTTCGCTGCTGATGTGGGTGCTGGTGGCGATTGCGACGCCGGCACCGCAGTTGATTCAAACGACGATCGAGCAGCGCCGCTGGGCGCCAAGCCGCGATCGCCTGTAACTCCTTACTTACCAGTTGCAAATGGAGTTGGACTCCGATACCGACCGTGCCCACATTTAATTTTTCGACGGAGCCGAGCCGCACAGAACCTTCGCTGCAAGCGGCGGAGGCGGCACCACCCGGGTTGCAGCCGGTAGCCGGCCCGGTGCCTGCGACGCCCGAGTACCCCACGGGCGCACGTGTGGTCGCGCCACAGCAGCTGCCGGGAAGGGAGTCGTCATCGCGCCTGAGTGAAACGTTGCGCATGGCACCGGCAACCTATGCGCTGCTGGCGATCAATATCGGTGTGTTCCTGTTCATGGTGGCGTCCGGTGTGGATTCTTCCGTGCCAAGCAGCCGGGCGCTGCTACGGTTCGGGGCGAACAACGCGGCATTGGTGCTGCAGGGAGAGTGGTGGCGCATTTTGAGCGCCATGTTTGTGCATGTGGGTGTTGTGCACCTGGCGACCAACATGTGGTGCTTGTGGAACCTGGGCCTGCTGGGTGAGCCGCTGCTGGGTGCTTTCGGCATTGCCGCGGTGTACCTGCTGACCGGTGCGGCCGGAAACCTGCTGTCGACGGCGTACAACGTGGTGTTTCAGAGCTATGGCGAGGTGGGCGCCGGTGCTTCGGGCGCGGTCTTTGGCATCGCCGGCATACTGATTGTGCTGTTGTCGAACAGGCGGTTGGCGGAGACACGCAATGGGCATGCCGGGATTCCGCTGGAGGAGTTGAACCGGCTGCGCCGGTCGGTGGTGTGGTTTGCGGCGATCAACCTGGTGATTGGGCTCGGTTCGATTGCGATGCCGATTGTGCGGATCGACAACACGGCGCACCTGGGCGGGGTGCTGAGCGGGTTGGCGATGGGGATGCCCCTGCTGCCGCGGATGACGAGCGGGCGGGCGCGTTACCTGGAGCGGCAGCGGGCGACATTTGCGGTAAGTGCGCTGGTGCTGGTGTTGTTTGCGGTGTGGATCCGCCGGCTGCACGGGTAGGCGGGTTCTTGCGGCGGCGAAGAGCTCTGTCGGAAATGGACCATATCAGAACGGGCTACGTCAGGACGGGCTCTGTCAGGACGGGCTACGTCAGAATGGCGGTTTGGGCGAATTTGCGGACCATCGCGAGGAGCAGCTTGCGGTCGCTGTCGGTGAGGTGGGCGCTGTAGCGCTGGATCTGGGTGAGAAAGCGGATTTCGTCTTCGCTGAGATTCATGGACTGCATCTCGCGGCCGACGATTTCTTCGGCAAAGAACTGGCTGAGGGGCAGGCCAAGGGCGCCGGCAATCTTCTGCAGGGTTTCAAGCGAGGGGACGGTGTGGCCGTTTTCGACGCGGGAGAGGTAACAGCGCAGCAGGCCGGTGCGTTTTTCCACGTCGCCCTGCGACATGCCCTTTTGCTGACGGTACCCGCGGATTGTGGAGCCGATATTCATTGCGGCGGAGACCGGAACCTCGGGCGGAACCTCGGGCAGCGGTGGTAGAGCCGCTGGAAACATGTGCATGTCAGCCATTCCCCCGAAGGTATCGGTGGGCAGGGCCGGGTGCAAGGGGAATCGCGACGTGGTGAACCTCGCCGGATTCGTAGCGAAGAAGTGTCGATGGTGCGGGTGGGCCGGGACAAGGTGGCGACGGGCGTTGGCGCGTATGGATGCCGTTTGCCGTTGTGCGGCGGTATGCCGTTGTGGAGCGGGAAGGTGTTGGCTGTGCGCAGCTCATGGCAGGAGCAGCCGGAAGAAGACGACCCCGGGGACGGGATTTGTGTTGTAGCGCGCGGCCGGTTGGAAGCCGAGAGCGGCGTAGAGGGTGTTGGCGGCGGGCATGACGGCGGGAACGGTGTCGAGCAGGAGTTCGTGGGCGGCGTGCTTGCGGGCCCAGGCGATGGCAGCCTGTGCCAGGGCGCGGCCAAGGCCGTGACCACGGGCGGTGGGTTCGACCCACATGCGCTTCATTTCGGCGCTGCCAGGGTGGTTGGGCAGCAGGTGAAGCGCGACGCAACCGGCGGGGACGGTATCGATGCGGGCGAGGAGCATGGCGGCAGTGGGCTCGGACCAGCGTTCGGCGAGGTGGTCCAGCTCGTGGTCGAAGCCGTCGAGGTGGATGGGCGTGCCGGACGGGTTGTGAAGGAGGTGCTGTTCGTAATGGCGGAGGAGGGTGCGCGCGGTGGGGAGGTCCGCGGGCCACTGGGCGCGGTGGATGGTGATGGCGTCGTGGGGAGGGTTGTTGGGCGGGGTGGGCATGGCGGCTAGATTGTGTCTGATGGAGCGGCTCTGACTGTGTGCGGAGGTAAAAAGCTAACCTCAGGGGCTAAAGCCCCGCTGCTTTGAATGTTTCATGGCACGGCTGAAGCCGTGCCCCTCCGAATGGGCGTTTCATGGCACGGCTGAAGCCGTGCCCCTCCGAATGGGCGCTTGTGTATGCGTTCGATAGAACCTAGCCCATGTACATGCCGCCGTTAACGTCCAGCGTGTGGCCGGTGATGTAGCTGGCGTCGTCGGAGGCGAGAAAGCGGACGGCTGCGGCGATGTCGGCGTCGGTGCCGGGGCGGGCAAGGGGGACGAAGCCGAGCATGGCGGATTTCTGTTCGCCGGTGAGGACGGCGGTCATGGCGGTTTCAATGTAGCCGGGGGCGACGGCGTTGACGGTGATGCCGCGGCTGGCGACCTCGCGCGCGAGCGACTTGGTGAGGCCGATGAGGCCGGCTTTGCTGGCGGCGTAGTTGGCCTGGCCGGCCTGGCCGGTTTCGCCGACGACGGAGGTGATGTTGACGATGCGGCCCCAGCGCTCGCGCAGCATGGGCGACAGGACGGCCTGGGTGAGCAGGAAGGCACCGGTGAGATTGGTGGTGAGGACGTCAGTCCAGTCGGCCAGTTTCATGCGGAGGGCGAGGCCGTCGCGGGTGACGCCGGCGTTGTTGACCAGGATGTGGACGGGGCCAAGCTGGGCGATGACGGCCTTGGCGGTGGTTTTGATGGACTCTTCGCTGCTGACGTCGAGTGCGAAGACTTCGGCTTTACCGCCGGCGGAAAGGATTTCGGCTTGTACGGCGTGGAGCTTGTCGAGATTGCGCGCGGCGAGGGCAACGGTGACGCCGTGTTTTGCGAGTTCGATGGCGACGGCGCGGCCGATGCCCTGCGATGCTCCCGTTACCAGCGCAATGCGCCCGTCGATACCTGCCATGCGTTCCGTTGCCTCATGTTTGTCGTGCTGCTGCGAGTATACGGAGTGGCGGCAGATGTCGCTCTGTGCTAACGCGGAGAGTTCAGATAGCAGGAAGCACCCATGTCTCAGAATCGAGACATGGGGCACGCGGTGGGCGAAGCTGGCTGGGGCGCTTGCAGTGGTGCGTTAGCCGCGACCGCGGCCGGCGGGGCGGACGGCTTCCTGGGCGCGTATTTCGCCGTCGGGGGGTGTGTCAGGGATGGGTGCGGGAGCGGCTGCGCCGATTTTGAGTTTGGCGCGGAGCTCGGTGTTCATGCGGTCGTAGATTTCGCGGTTTGCCTTGAGGAAGGTGCGGACGTTTTCGCGGCCCTGGCCGATGCGCTCGCCCTGGTAGCTGTACCAGGCGCCGCTCTTGTCGACGATGGTGTGGAGCACGGCGAGGTCGAGAACGTCGCCTTCGCGGGAGATGCCTTCGCCGTAAAGGATGTCGAATTCGGCTTCGCGGAAGGGGGCGGCGACCTTGTTTTTGACGACCTTGACCTTGGTGCGGGAGCCGACGACGACGTCGCCTTCCTTGACGGCGCCGATGCGGCGGATGTCGATGCGGATGGTGGAGTAGAACTTGAGCGCGCGACCGCCGGTGGTGGTTTCCGGGTTGCCGAACATGACGCCGATCTTTTCGCGAATCTGGTTGATGAAGATAAGGCAGGTACGGGATTTTGCGACCGTGCCGGTGAGCTTGCGCAGGGCCTGGGACATGAGGCGGGCCTGCAGGCCGACGTGGGAATCGCCCATTTCGCCGTCGATTTCTGCCTTGGGGACGAGCGCCGCGACCGAGTCGACGACGAGGATATCGATGGCACCGGAGCGGACGAGGGCTTCGGTGATTTCGAGCGCCTGTTCGCCGTAGTCGGGCTGCGAGATGAGCAGGTTGTCGACGTCGACGCCGAGTTTTTTGGCGTAGGTGGGGTCGAGCGCGTGTTCCGCATCGACAAAGGCTGCGAGGCCGCCGAGCTTTTGAGCTTCCGCGATGATCTGCAGGGTGATGGTGGTTTTACCGGACGACTCCGGGCCGTAGATTTCAATGACGCGACCGCGGGGAACGCCACCCACGCCGAGCGCGGCGTCGAACGAGATGGAGCCTGTGCCGATGACGGAGATGGGCACGATGGCGTCTTTGGCGCCCAGGCGCATGATGGAGCCTTTGCCGAACTGTTTTTCAATGCCGGCAAGGGCGAGTTCTACAGCTTTGGCGCGGTCTTCGGCCATGGGAGGTAACCTCGTTTCGGAACTAACGGAATCGTAGCACCTGACCGGGGTAGAAGCAAAGAAAAAGCGAAGAGACTGGCGCGTTATGCCGGCCTGTGTTCGGCGGCTGCTTCGAGAGTAGCCCCTTCCACGTCCTGGCGCAGCGTGGGACGGGCGGCGGTGTTGGGGAAGAGGCGTTTGAGGCGGAGGATGGGGCTTTCAAAGTAGTGGAAAGAGAGCATGGCGAGGGCGAGCGAGAGCGCCACGGTGGCGATGCCGGAGCCGAGCAGCGGTGCGATTCTGGACGCGGTGTGGCGGGCGATGCCGTCGTACATGCGTTCTGTGAGGAGCCGGTGGATGGTGAAGTGGAAGACGTAGAGGCCGTAGCTGTAACGGCCGAAGAGGCGTAGAACGCCGGTGCTGAAGAGGCGGCTGGCGGTGCTGCCGGCGGAGAGCGCCCAGGCGATGAGAGCGGCGAAGGTGATGGCGAAGACGGGATAGCCGGCGATGCCGAGCAGTGGGTGGTAGAGGGGGAACATGTCGCGGGCGGAGCTGAGGAGCAACAGGCTGAGCACCGCGCCGATGATGAAGACGGCGGGTGCCGCGCGCAGCACAGCGCCGCGAAGGCGTGAGCGCACCAGCATGGCAAGCACGGCACCGAGAAGAAGGCCGTCGAGGCGGGCGGGCGTCCAGGAGTACGTCGCGTACTGGTGTGTGTGCAGAAGGCCGGTGGCGTAGACGGTGCAGCGAAGTGCGACGGAGAGGGCGGTGAGGGTGAGCGCTGCCAGAGCGATGCGTTTGCGCCGGCGCAGCAGGAAGACGACGAGGGGCCAGACGAGATAGAACTGCTCCTCAATGGCGAGGGACCAGAGGTGGTTGATGTTGATCCAGGGCGCGTCGGTGTAGCCCACGCCGTTGAGTGAAAGGGTGTGCAGGTAGGTGAGATACAGGAGGGTGCCGCGCGTTTGCCAGTGGTAGCCCTGGGCGAGGGAAACGGCGAGGAGAAGAAAGATGAAGCCGTAATAGAGGGGGAAGATGCGCAGGGCGCGGCGGGCGTAGAAGTTGCGGAAGAAGTGCGGGCCGGGCAGCGTGTCGTAGAGGATGCCGGTGATGAGGAAGCCGGAGAGGACGAAGAAGAGATCGACGCCGACCCAGCCGGAGGAGAAGAGCAGCGCGATGAGACGGAGCGGCGCGCTGACGTTGGGGTTGGGGTTGCGGACGAAGAGGTGGTCTGCGAGGACGAGAAGGATGGCGGTGCCGCGGATGCCGTCGAGTGCGCCGATGTGCTGCCCGGTGGTGCTCTGGTCGGGCGGTGTGTCAGAGCGTGCGGGCATGGTCTCCTGGAGCGCGGCGGTGATGGGGGTTATCGCTGCAAGAGGTCGACGGGAAGGCTGGGGTCGGCGATACGGAAGTGGGCGGCGAGGCCCGGATGGCGCTCCGCGACGGCGCGGTACATCTGCCAGGCGACGTTGCGGTAGCTCCAGTGGCCGGCGGGGGTGCTGCGGAGCTCGCTGATATAGACGGCCTGGGCGAAGTCCATGCTGAAAAGGGAGCGGCAGCGGGTGGCGAGGGGCAGAAGGTAGTCGGCGGGGTGGCTGGGGTCGGCGGTTTGCGGCGTTGCCGTACGCGGCAGGGGCGCGCCCCATTGCATCTGGACGCCGCCGTCGTCGCGAAACTCGGGGACGGGGACGGGGGCTGGGGAATGGGCGTCGAGCCGGGGGTTTGCCGGAGTGCTTTGGCCGCGCAGGTGCAGGTGGGCCGCCTGGGCGCGGTCGATGCTGTTGCGGTAGACGTCCGCGATGGTGGAGGTGGAGACGGGGGGCTGGCCAGGGAAGTCGGGAGTGTCGAAGCCGTGCAGGGTGGTGTAGGGCTGCAGGAGCTGGGTGCAGCGGCGGTGGCGGTGCATGTCGCGGAAGCCGCCGATGTCCATGAGGATGTCGAAGCGGAGGCCGTTGGCGGCGGCAAAGGCGCGGGGCAGTTCGTCGTGGCGGCCGCGGTGGGCGGTGCCCAGGGCGACGAGCTCGACGATGCGGGATTGCGGCAGGGCTGCTACGGCTCTGCGGAGCTGGGCGTAGCGGAAGTGGGTGTGGGGGTAGAGCAGGGAGGTGGCGAGGTCGATTTCGAGGGAGAGGCTTTCGCCGGGCGGGGTGGTGATGAGCTCGACATTGGGCGAGCCGACAGGCATGGGATCGACGGCTGCGCTGCCCATGAGGTGCGCGGCGGCTTCGGTGAGGGCGATGCGGCTTTGCCGGGCGAAGTCGCTGGGGGCGGTGTATTTGACCAGCGTGGGCGAGACGTGGACGGGGCGCAGGAGATGTTCGCGGAGATCGGCGGCGAGTGCCGGGTCGGCCTGCGCGGCGCGGTCGACGAGGGCTGCGGCCGCGGCGGTGGAGGGGTTCCAGGCGGAGCCGGCGGCGGCGTCGCGCAGCTTTTCGCCGAGGTCGCGGACCTCTGGGTAGCCGCTGCCGAGCAGGCGGGAGATCTGGCCTTCGAGGGTGCGGGCGTTGGAGATCTGGCCGAGGGAGGTGTTGGTGGCGAGGGGAAGCAGGTAGCGGGCCATGTCGAAGGCACGGGCCTTGAGCGTGCGGGTGTAAGCGGCCTGGTCCATGCTGGCGGGGCGTGGGGTGTGCTGCCGGAGGTCGTCGAGCATGCCGGCGGAGACTGCCTGGTAACTGTCGAAGAGGTGCTGGGCGGTGCCGCGAAAAAGGTCTGCGTCGGCGGGATCGCTGAGTGCGGGGGTGTAGAAGCCGGATGTGCGGAAGTCCTGGTAGCGGGTGCTGCGTTCCTGGCCGTCCCAGCGAGGCTCGTCGACGAGGGTGATGGCGGCAAGCAGACTAAGGCGTTCGATGGCGAAGGCGACGTGGGCGAGGTCGGCGATGGAGCGGTGGCCGTATTGGAAGTAGAAGGTGTTCAGGAACTGCTCGGCGCGCTGCGCGCTGATTTCAGCCAGCGATTCGCGCAGGGTGAGCGAGCTGCGGGAGTACTTTGCCATGGCGTAGGCCAGCACCTCGGGGTCTGCGCCGTGGATGGCGTAGACGTCGGTCGCGTTTGTTGGCGTGCCTGGCATGTGTGAAGGATACCGTGGGCGGGGCTGGCTGCACGCGGAGTCTCTGCATCCAAGGACGCGTGACTGCGATTCTCGGTTCCGCGCTGCTCGACGCTCCGCATCGGCCCTGGCCTGCGCCGGAAAGGCCGTGGCGGCTGCGGCAGCGCTGGTCGAAGCTGCTGTTTGCGCACTGGCCGGTTTCGGCGGACGAGGTGCAGCGGCGGCTGCCTGCCGGTTTGCGGGTGGACACGCATGAGGGCTGGGCGTGGCTCGGGGTGGTGCCGTTCCTGATGGACCGGGTGCGGTTTCGCACGGTGGGCGAGCGCAGTGTGGGCGTGCCGACGGCGATGTCGTTTCCGGAGCTGAATCTGCGGACGTATGTGCTGGCGCCGGATGGACGCGCGGGGGTGTACTTCTTTTCGCTGGATGCGTCGTCGCTGCTGGCCGTGGTGGGGGCGCGGGTGGCGTTTGGGCTGCCGTACTTCTGGTCGCGGATGGGGATGGAGCAGGGTGCGGCGGGGGTGCGGTACACGTCGCGCCGGGTGTTGGGCGCGCCGGTGCGGTTTGAGGCGGAGTACCGCTCGCTGGGGACGCCTGCCGCGGAGGATGGGTTGCGGGAGTTTTTGACGGCACGGTATGCGTTCTTTCTGCGGCGGTTCGGGGCGGTGCAGGCAGGAGAGATCGACCATTCGCCATGGGTACTGGAGCGGGCGGAGGCGGAGTTTGTGCGGAATGAGCTGCCGGCGAGCTTTGGGTTTACGCTGCCGGCGCGGCCGCCGGTGCTGCACTATGCGCCGGAGCTGCACATGCGGGCGTGGACGGTGCGGCAGGTGCGGGCTGCGGCATCTGCGCCGATGCTGAGCGGGGCGGACGCGGCGCGGCGAGTGCTGCCGTAGACTTGTCGTGTTCTGCCGTGCTGCTAATCACATTTTTGGAGCCTTGGAATGCGCCGTGTGTTTTCGTTTGCTGTAGGCTGCTGCGTTGCCGCTGCCGCGATTTTTGTCTCACCAGCACCTGGACTGCGCGCGCAGGTAGAGGCGTTGCCGGCCGGGGCGCAGGCGGAGGCGAGCTCCATCGATCCGGAGCGGCTGCGTGAGAGTGTGAAAACGCTGAGCAGCGACCGGTTCGAGGGGCGCGGTCCGGGGCAACCGGGCGGCATTCTGGCGACCAACTACATCGCCGACGCGTTCCGCAGCTCTGGGCTGGAACCGGCGGGCGATCACGGTACGTTTTTGCAGGCGGTGCCGCTGGTGGGCGTGCAGCCGGTGGCGGCAGAAACACATTTCCGCTTTGTGCCGGGGACCGGATCGAAGACGACAGCGACGACGGACCTGACGTTCGGCCCGGATTTTGTGGTGAACAACCAGACGCATACGCCGACGGCGACCGTCGATGCGCCGATCGTCTTTGTGGGGCATGGGATTGTTGCGCCGGAGTACCAGTGGGACGACTACGCCGGTGTGGACGTGAAGGGCAAGGTCGTGCTGATCGTGGTGAACGAGCCGCCGTCGACCGATGCCTCGTTTTTCAAGGGCGAGGCGCTGACGTACTACGGGCGGTGGACGTACAAGTTTGAGGAGGCGGGCCGGCATGGGGCGGTGGGCGCGCTGATCATCCACCGCACCGACCTGGCGAGCTATGGGTGGCCCGTGGTGCAGAACTCGTGGTCCGGCGAGCACAGCTATCTGCGCGGCGACCCGAATGCGCGGCTAGTTGCGGCAAGCTGGATTCAGCATGCGGCGGCGGATACGCTGCTTGCGTCGGTAGGCATAACGGCGGACCAGGCGATCGATGCGAGTAACCAGAGGGGATTCAGGGCCATGCCGCTGCCGGTGCGGTTGCAGGCGACGATCCAGAGCAAAGTGCGCAGCTACGATTCGGCGAACGTGATCGGCAAGGTGAGCGGCGCACGGCCGGGCGGGGCGGTGCTGTATACGGGGCACTGGGACCACTTCGGCATCGACCGCACGCGCACGGGCGATCCCGTGTTCCATGGCGCGGCGGACAATGCGACGGGGTCGGCGATTGTGATGGAGCTGGGGCGGGCGTTTTCGGAAAAGAAGGCGGTGCCGCCGCACGATGTGTATTTTGTGTGTGTGACGGCGGAGGAGCAGGGGCTGCTGGGGTCGCAATACCTGGGTGAGCACCCGCCGACGGCAGCGAAGAACATCTCGCTGGACCTGAACTTCGACGATCTGGACCCGATCGGCGATGTGCGCAGCGGCACGGTGCACGGCGCGGAACGGACGACGGTTTATCCGCTGGTGGAGTCGCTGGCGAAGCAGGATGGGCTTGTGTTGCAGGGGGATGCGTTTCCGATGGCGGGGCACTTTTACCGGTCCGACCACTTTTCGCTGGCGCGGGTGGGGATACCGGCGTTTTCGGTTGGGGAGGGAACGCTGTTCCGCGGGCATGACGATGCGTGGGGCAAGCAGCAGGCGGACAAGTACACTGCCGAGCGATATCACACGCCTGCCGACATTTATGAACCGGGCATGGACTTTAGCGGGAATGCGCGGATGGCGCGGTTCGGCTTTGAGCTGGGCTGGCGGGTGATGCAGCAGCCGACGCCGGTGGAGTGGCTGCCGGGCGACGAATTTGCGCGGGCGCGCAAGAGGAGCGAGGGCCTGTAATGGCATCGATCCGCGCGATCTACCCCGGGACGTTCGATCCGCCGACGAACGGGCACCTGGACGTGGTGGCGCGGGGTGCGCGGCTGTTCGACTCGCTGGTGGTGGCGGTGTTGCGGAACAGCAGCAAGGGCAGGCCGCTGTTTACGACGGAGGAGCGGGCCGAGATGCTGTCGGAGATCACGCGGCCGTTTGGGAACGTGGCGGTGGCGACGTTCGACGGGCTGCTGGTGGACTTTGCACGGCAGCAGGGGGCGACGGCGGTGCTGCGCGGGATCCGTGCCGTGTCGGACTATGAGTACGAGTTCCAGATGGCGATGATGAACCGGCACCTGGACCCGAACCTGGAGACGGTGTTTTTGCAGCCGGCAGAGCAGTACACGTATGTGTCGTCGCGGCTGATCAAGGGTGTGTTTCAACTGGGCGGCGACATCAGTACGCTTGTGCCGCCGGTTGTGATGCAGCGCTTGCATGCCAAGTCGCCGGGGGCCATCAGCACGCCGGAAACGGGCGCGAGTACCTGACGGTACCGGGTGTGCGCTGTTCATAATCGGTGAAGACTGTCCGGGAGCGAACATCTGTGGTGGTTGCGCTGTTCGACGGACGGGCGTTGCCGTGTGTTGGACGGGTAGGACCCTGCAGTTTCACAGGCAGTGGGGATCTGGCCGTTGACGTGCAATAAGCATGGAACATCGCACCGGTTTTGCCGCTTGCAATGTGTTGCGTCCTGTGAGGTTCACGCATGAAGACCCTGCTGCAAGACCTGGCGTATGCCTTTCGCCAGCTTCGCAAGAGCCCTGGCTTTAGCCTGACCGCGGTCCTGTCGCTGCTGTGCGGCATTGCGGCGACGACGGCGGTGTTCAGCGTGATCTGGGCTGTGCTGGTGAACCCGTACCCGTATGCAGATGCGGACCGGATGGCGCACCTGGCGCTGGGGGATCTTTCCACATCGGGCCAATACAACAGCTTTGGCACCAGCCCCGCGCAGTGGCAGCAGATGCGGTCGGCACAGGGGGTGCAAGATTCGGTACTGACATCGGGCCGCCGTTACACGATCAGCGGCGAGGACCTGCCGGAGGATGTGGAAGCCTGCGCCATGACGTCGAACGGCTTCAACTTCTTCGGCGTGCCGGCGATGCTGGGCCGAGGTTTGCAGCCGGCGGATGCGGTAGGTGGCGCGGACCCGGCACCGGTGGTGGTGCTGGGGTACAAGTTCTGGAAGCGGCGGTTTCATGGCGATGCTGCCGCCCTGGGTCAGGTGATTCACCTGCAAAAGGCGCCGTACACCGTTGTGGGCGTGGCGGCGCCGCGGTTTACCTGGAACGATGCCGATGTGTACCTGCCGATGAAGCTGAGTACCGATCTGAAGGATGTGGGTAGCGCGGAACTGCGGCTGAAGCCGGGTGTGAGCCGAGAGGTGGTGGCGCAACAGTTGCAGCCGCTGATCGCGCAGTTTGCAAAAGAGACGCCGATGTACTTTCCGGACGACTACCCGCGGCACCCGACGCCATTGCATGTGATCGGGTTGAACGAGCAGTTTGTGAAAGCCATTGGGCCGACGCTGGCGCTGCTGTTTATCGCAGTGGCGCTGCTGCTGGCGATTGGGTGCGGCAATGTGTCGATTTTGCTGCTGGCGCGGGGGACGGCGCGGCGGCATGAGTTTGCGATCCGGGCGGCCATCGGTGCGTCGCGGGGGCGCATTGTGCGGCAGCTGCTGACGGAAGCCGTGTTGCTGTCGGTGATCGGTGCGGCGCTGGGCGTGGTGGTGAGCTACCGGCTGGTGGCGCTGATTGTGGACCTGCTGCCAATCAATGCGTTTCCGCATGAGGCGGCGATCCGCATCAATCTGCCGGTGCTGGTATTTTGCGTGTGTGTGGCGCTGCTTACCGGCATTCTGTTCGGCTTGTCCCCGGCGCTGCAACTGTCGAAGCCGGACGTGCGGGAGGCCATGCAGGCGAGCACGACGCGCATTGCGGGTAACAGCAGCCGCACGCTGCACAACCTGCTGATCGGCACACAGATTGCGTTGACGATTCTGCTGCTGAGTACGGCGGGTACGGCGATCCGCGGATTTTTAAAGCTGACGCACATGCCGCTGGGATATGACCCGCACAACGTGATGTCGCTGGGACTGCCGATACGGGGTGCCGACTACGCCAATATCGAAACGAGGGCTGCGTTCGTCGAGGCGTTGCGAAACAAGGTTGCGGAGACGCCCGGTGTGCGTGAGGTGGCGGTGTCGTCGAACGCAACGCCGCCGGACAGTGGCTTTAACATTTCCACGGCGATTTTAGGCCGGCCCGGGACGGGGGACGACAAGATGCGCTGGAACCTTGTGGGTTCTGAATACTTTTCGGTGTTGCGTGTGCCGCTGGTCGAAGGGCGGATTTGGAGCGGGTCCGAGATGCACAATGCGGCGCCGCTTGCGGTGGTAAACCAGGCCTTTGTGCGAAAGTACTTTCCCGGCGGCGACGTGCTGGGCCATTCGGTGAAGACAGAGGCGTTCAATCCGTTGCCGCCGATTGCGGTCGCGACGAAGAACATCGCTGGATGGATGCAGATTATCGGCGTGACCGGCGACAAGCTGAATGCGGGGTTGACGAAGGCGGTCGAACCGGAGGTTTACGTACCTTTTTCGATGGCCATGGCCATGTATTCGCAGTTGCTGGTGCGGACGGAGGGGCCGCCGTTGCCGCTGCTGCATGCAATCGGGGCCGGGATCGCGTCCATCGACGGGCAGCAGCAGATCGGCGGGAATGCGCACGACCTGGATCACTGGATCAGCGAGCAGCCGGAGTATGCGCAGGGGCAGCTGGTTTCGTGGCTGTTCGGCGGGTTTGCGACGCTGGCGCTGCTGCTGTCGGCGGTGGGGCTGTACAGCGTGGTGACGTATACGGTGGCGCAGCGGACGAGCGAGTTCGGCATCCGCATGGCGCTGGGGGCGCTCCGCGGCAATGTGCTGAGGCTGGTCTTGCGGTCGACAGCGGTGAGCGTGATGGGTGGTGTGGCGGCGGGAACTGCGCTGGCGCTGGGGTTGCAGCGTGTGGTGCAGCACTGGATCGGCGCGCATGCCGCAGGTGACGTGACATCCAGCGGTGTGGCGTCCAGCGATGTGGCATCGCTGGGCGTGGCGGTTGCGGTGTTGCTGCTTGCGGCATGCGTGGCCAGCAGCGTTCCGGCGGTGCGCGCCACACGGATCGAGCCGATGGAGGCCCTGCGTTACGAGTAAGCGCGTGGGAGCGGCAGCGGAAGTTTGCTGCTGCCGCCACATCTGACACACTAGCGGTATGGCTACCACGCTTGCCGCACCTGCTGCCACGTCGATCTTTTCCGAGCGCATTCAGCGTATTGAGGTGTCCGCCACCATGGCCATCACGGCCGAGGCGCTGCGGCTGAAGTCTACGGGGGTCGACCTTGCCGACTTTGGCGCGGGCGAGCCGCACTTTGCCACGCCGGACCATATCAAGCGCGCGGGCATTGAGGCAATCGAAAAGAATTACACGCGCTATACGGCGGTGGCGGGTATTCCAGAGATCCGGCGGGCGATCGTGGACCGCCATGCGGCCGACTTCGGCACGAGCTACGCGCCGGAGGAGTGTGTGTTTACCACTGGCGGGAAGCTGGCGCTGTTCAACGCCATTGAGGTGCTGATCGACCATGGCGATGAGGTGATTGTGCCGGTGCCGTACTGGGTGAGCTACAAGGACATCATCCAGTTTGCCGGGGGTGTGCCGGTGTTTGTGGAGACGGCGGAGGCGGAGGCGTTTCGGCTGACGGCGGCGATGGTGGAGGCGGCGATCACGCCGCGGACGCGGGCGGTCATTCTGAACTCGCCATCGAACCCGAGCGGGGCGATCATAGCGCCGGACGACTTGCGGGACATTGTGCGGCTGGCGCACGCACGGGGGATTTTTGTGCTGCTGGACGAGTGCTATGTGTACCTGAACTTTACCGGGGACACGGTGAGCGGCGCGTCGTTGACGGAGTGCAAGCCGCACATCGTGGTGCTGGGGTCGCTGTCGAAAACCTATGCCATGACGGGCTGGCGCGCCGGGTTTGCGCTGGGGCCGAAGCCGATCATCGCGGCCATGGGCAAGCTGCAGTCGCAGAGCACAAGCAACACGAGCACGATGGTGCAGTATGCGTCGATTGCCGCGGTGAACGGGCCGCAGGAGTGCGTGGCGGAGATGCGGGCGGGGTATATCGGAATTCGCGACCGCATGCTGGAGGGCTTTGCGACGATCCCGGGCCTGACGTGCACGGTGCCGCAGGGTGCGTTTTACGTGTATCCGAATGTGAGCGCGTTTTTCGGCAGGGGTGGTGTGCGAACCGCGTCGGACGTTGCGGCGCGCCTGTTGTCGGAGGCGCACGTGGTGTGCGTACCGGGGGAGCCGTTCGGCACGGCGGACCATATTCGCCTGTCGTACGCAGTGTCTGCAGCGGTGATCGACAAGGGGCTGGAGCGCATGCGCGGCTTTGTTGCATCGTTGACGTAGCGGCCTGTGGAACCGTTGGTGGGAACGGGAGTATGTTTTCGCTGCCCAACGTCACCCGTTGCGTCTACACTTCAGTCATCGGAGCCAGAAGGCGGCCTTCGACGCCAGCTTGACCTCGATGCCTGAGTCCTCCCCCGAATTCGTTCCCGTGATCCTTGCCGGCGGCAGTGGTACGCGCTTTTGGCCGCGGTCCCGCCGCGCCCGTGCCAAGCAGGTGCTTGCCCTGTCTGGCGAAGAGACGATGATTCAGCAGACATTCGAGCGGCTGCTGCCGGTGGCGACGGGCGATAGCTTTCTGGTGATTACGAACGACCTGCTGGCCGACACGATCGCCACGCAGCTGCCGCAGGTGCAGGGCGCGCGGATTTTGCGGGAACCGGCTGCGCGCAACACCGCGCCGGCGTGCGCGCTGGCGGCGATGCTGGTGGCACGGACCAATCCGGACGCCGTGCTTGGCGTGTTTCCGTCGGACCATGTGGTGACGGACGATGCACGCTTTTTGCAGCGCATTCGCGAGGGCATCTGCATTGCCTCTGCCGGGGACAACATCGTGGTGCTGGGCGCTGCGCCGACGCGGCCGGAGACGGGGTACGGCTACATTCAGGAGGGTGCACCGGCACAGTTGCGGGGTGTGGAGGGTGTGCCGGTACACGCGGTGCGCCGCTTTACCGAGAAGCCGGACGTGGCAAGGGCCGAGGAGTTTCTGGCGGCCGGCACGTACAGGTGGAACAGCGGTATTTTCCTGTGGTCTGCCAGGACACTGATACGGGCATTCAAGGAATGCTGCCTGGGCATGGTGGCACCGCTGGAGCGCATCGCCGCCGCGTGGGGAACGCCGGAGTTCGAAGCTGTATTTGCCGAGGTGTACCCGACGGTCGACAGCATCAGCATCGACTACGCGATCCTGGAGCCGCGGTCGCAGCTGGGTGAGGGGAGCAGCCGGATCTATTGCATTCCGGCGGACTTCGGATGGAACGACCTGGGTTCGTGGTCGGCGCTGCACGAGTATTTTCTGGAGCAACTGGGTACGCCGAATGGGCAGCGCATAGTCGATGGCGATGGCAACGGCATGGGCATCGGCATGGTAGGCGGCCTGGGCAGCGACCAGGGCAACGGCAACGTTGTAGAAGCGGTAAGCACGCTGCAACTGGATGCAAGCGGGAATTACGTGTACGCGCCGGGCCTGACGGTGGCGCTGCTGGGTGTGCAGGACCTGGTCGTGGTGCAGACGGACGATGCGCTGCTGGTAACGACGCGCGCGCATTCGCAGGAAGTGGGCCGCGTGGTGACGGAACTGGTAAAGCACAGCCGGCATGAGCTGGTGTGACGTGGCGGGCGGGAAGAAATGCCCCGGAATACGGCAGGAATACCGTACCGCCTGCTAGGTAGAATAGACGTGCTTATGAGCCAGACCACGCCTGAAACGCCTGAGCGCACCGCGAAGCCGAGCCCCGTGAAGTTTGGCACGGACGGCTGGCGCGGCATTATTGCCGACGACTTTACCTATGAAAACGTGCGCATTGCCGCTGCCGCGATTGGGCACTACCTGCTGGCGCATGAGGATGCGGCGCGTGGTGTGTGCATTGGATTCGACACGCGCTTTGGGTCGCCGCAGTTTGCGCAGCTTGTGGCGGATGTGCTGAGCCGGGGCGGTGTGGCGGTGCTGCTGGCGACAGGCGTGACGCCGACGCCGGCGCTGTCGTTCGGTGTGCGGCAGCGGGGTGCGGCGGGCGGTGTGATGATTACGTCGTCGCACAATCCGGCGCAGTGGAACGGGGTGAAGTACAAGGCGAGTTTTGGGGGGTCGGGCACGCCGGCGATCATTGCCAAGATCGAGGCCTACCTGGGCGAGCCGCTGCCGGATGCCGCGACGCCGGCTCCCATCACGCGCGTCGATTTTTTGCCGGAATACATCGCGGCCATCGAAGCATTTGCCGACCTTCCGGCGATCAAGGCATCGGGATATCGCTTTTTGATCGACAGCCTGTACGGTGCGGGTGCGGGCGTGCTGCGGGATATTTTCGACCGCGCGGGTGTGGCGTCGGTGGAGATCCGCGCCGAACAGAATCCCGCGTTTCCCGGCATCAATCCGGAGCCGATTCTGCCGCATATTGCGCTGGCACAGACCGAGGTCGTACGCCAGCATTGCGATGCCGGCCTGATTACCGACGGCGATGCCGACCGCATCGGCGCGGTGGACGAACACGGGAACGTGGTGGACGCGCACAAGATCTTCGCCGTTTTGCTGCGGTGGGTGCTGGAGCGCAAGGGCTGGCCGGGCGGCGTTACCCGCGCCTTCAACACGACGAAGATGCTGGACCGCATTGCCGCGAAGTACGGCAGGCCGCTGTACGAGCACGGCATCGGCTTCAAGTATGTGGTGGACCTGATGCTGGCGGAAGACGTGCTGATGGGCGGGGAAGAGAGCGGCGGCATCGGCATGCAGCGGCACCTGCCGGAGCGCGACGGCATTTTGAATGCGCTGCTGCTTGCGAACGTGATGGCCGACGAGAAGAAGACGCTCGGGGAGCTTGTGGCGCAGGTGCAGGCCGAGTTCGGTGCCCACTTTTACGGCCGGATCGATATGCACATCGACGACCGGCTGAAGACTTCCGCGATTGCGCGTGCCGGAGCCGGTGACCTGACGAGGATTGCCGGATTCGAAAGTCTGCGCCGGGAGACTCTCGATGGGATCAAATTTTTCCTGAGCGTGCCGGCGGATGCGGCGCGTGCCGGCGAATCGCCCGCGCCGGCAGAAACGTGGCTGCTGCTGCGCGCGTCCGGCACGGAGCCGTTGTTGCGGGTGTATTGTGAGTCGTCGTCGCAGAGCAACGTGGACCAGATTTTGAAGGCCGCGGAGAGCTTTGTGCTGGCGGGCTAGCGTGAGGTGTTGCTCGCCATCGCGCGCCGGGCTGCGGCGGTCTCCTACAATGGGGCAATGCCGTTTGACCCCGAGATGAACTCTCCCGAAGTGAACTCTCCCGCGACCCCGCTAGCTACATCGCCGCTTGCCACAGTGCAACCTGCCACGGCGAGCTGTGCGGCCATGCTATTCGACATGGATGGCGTGTTGATCAGCTCCATTGGCTCGGTGCGGCGGTGCTGGCGGCAGTGGTGCCGGATGTACGGCGTGCCCGGCGCGGACACGTTTGAAATTACGCACGGCATGCGCGCCGCGGAGCTGGTGCATGCGTTGCGGCCGGACATCGATCCGGCGGAGGGCCTGCGGGTGATTGAAGACCTGGAGCTTGCCGACATGGAGGACCTTGTGGTGCTGCCGGGCGCGGGGGAGCTGTTGCGCGCGCTGCCGCAGGAGCGGTGGACCATTGTGACGAGTGCGACGCGCCGCCTGCTGCTGGGCCGGCTTGCCGCTGCCGGTTTGCCGCTGCCGGACAGGATTGTGGCCGCCGACGACGTGACCCGCGGCAAGCCTGCGCCTGACCCGTATCTGCAGGGGGCGGCGCTGCTGGGGTTTGCGCCAGAGGAGTGCATTGTGGTGGAGGATGCGCCGGCCGGCATTACCGCGGGCCGCGCTGCCGGGTGCCGTGTGCTGGGACTGCTGGGAACGCACCCGCTGGAGGAACTTGGAGAGGCGACGTGGGTGGCTCCGTCGCTGCGGGACGTGCACGCGGCCGTGAGTGCGGAAGGGTTGCGCCTGTCGTTTGGCGCATTGTGATAACGCTGCCACGTCAGAGCGTTCTGTGGCGTAGCAGATCCTCGACGCGCCGGAGATCGTCTGCCGTGTCGACGCCCACGGTGTCGAAAGGCGTTGGCTCCACGTATAGTGCGATGCCGTGCTCGAGCAGCCGTAACTGCTCCAGCCGCTCGGCCTGTTCCAGCGTGCCCTGCGGCAGGGATGCAAAGCGCAGAAGCGCGGCGTGCCGGTAGGCATAGAGGCCCAGATGCTTCCAGTACCGCATTGCCGCGCCGTCGCGGTCGAAGGGGATTGCGGCACGCGAAAAGTACAGCGCGCGGCCGTCGGCGGCGGTGACGACTTTGACGGCGTTCGGGTTCGCGACGTTTTCGGGGATGCAGGGTGTCTTCACGGTGGTCACGTCCACATGCGGGCCGAGGTCGAAGGGCCGCAGCAACGCGTCGATGTGTTCGGGCTGCAGCAGGGGTTCGTCGCCCTGCAGGTTGACGTAGATGTCCGCATGCACGGTTTGTGCCACGGCATGCATGCGGTCGGTGCCGCTGGGCAGGGAGACGCTGGTCATCTGCCAGTCCCAGCCTTCCCGCGTGCACAGGCTGCCAATCTCTTCGGAGTCTGTTGCAACCACGATGCGGTCCAGTTGGCGGCAGCGCCGTGCGGCGTCCATAGTCCAGTGCAGCAGCGGCTTGCCCAGTAAGGGCAGCAGCATTTTGCGCGGCAGGCGGGTGGAGGCCAGCCGCGCCGGGACCACGGCCACAATCCGGTTGTGGGGAGGAGGCGCATTTTCTGCCGTGTTTGCCTGGGGAATCACTTCCGCTAGAATAGAGGCTGCAGTCGATCGTGTGCCGTGGCCCAGCCGCGAATTCACCTGGCGGTGTAGCTCAGATGGTTAGAGCGACGGACTCATAACCCGTAGGTCACTGGTTCGATCCCAGTCACCGCCACCACGAACCTGCAGTCGTCATATTTCGCGGGGGCGGCTGCCGCGCAGGGCGTATGCTATCCGAACGCGTGCGGCGTCTAATCGTTTAGAGCCACACCTGCCGTGCCCTGGAGCGTTTTGCCGTATGCCCAAGTCGTTGAAGATTTCGCTGCTTGCCGTTTCTGCCGTGCTGTTGCTGACGATGTTTCTGGGTGCGAACCTGCGCGGTGTACAGGCCGCAATGGCGTCGGACGACGACGGAGCCTATCGCCAGATGCGCATTTACGGCGAGGTACTGCGGCATATTCAGACGGACTACGTGGAAGACCCCAAGATGAGCACGGTGACCAGCAGTGCACTGCGCGGGCTGCTGGAAACGTTGGATTCAAACTCCAGCTATCTGACGCCGGACGAGTACAAGGCGTACAAGGCGCACCAGATTGCGAAGGGCTCCGTGGGTATCAACGTGGCCAAGCGCGGCTACTATGCGACGATCATTTCCGTTGTGCCGGGCAGTTCGGCGGACAAGGCGAACCTGAGCGATGGCGACGTGATCGAGTCGATCGGCAACACGAGCACGCGCGATTTGTCGCTGGCAAGCATCAACGTGCTGCTTGACGGCGCGCCGAACAGCTCGCTGCCGGTGGCGATCATTCGGCCGCGCCGCAATAAGCCGGAAAAGCTGGACCTGACGCGCACCGTGCTTACCGCGACGCCGACGTCTGAGGTGTTTTACGAGGGCAACTCGATCATTTACCTGAAGCCAAGCGTGATCGACAAGGAACACGTGCAACAGGTGGAGACGCGCCTGAAGAACATGAAGCAAATGGGGTCCAAGAAGATTCTGCTTGACCTGCGTGACGTGTCTACGGGGGATGAGGCAGACGGGCTGCGGCTGGCAAACTTCTTTATCAAAAACGGCACACTGGCGACGCTGGAAGGCCAGAAAGTGACGAAGCAGACCTTTACCGCCGACGCCGGCAAGGCTGTGAACGCCACCGCGCCGATGGTGGCGCTGGTCAATCACGGCACGGCGGGCCCGGCGGAGATTGTGGCCGGAGCGCTGCTCGATTCCAAGCGTGCCGATGTGGTGGGTGAGAAAACCTTCGGTGAGGGATCGGAATTGAAGACCTTTGAGATGCCGGACGGTTCGGCGATTATCTTGTCGGTCGCCAAATACAAGACGCCCAGCGGGAAAAAGCTGCAGGACGAGGGTGTAACGCCCACCGTGCTGGTGGCATCGGACGCCCAGTTTGGCGCTGCCGGTAGTGATGAGGACGATGAGGATGAGACTTCAGCAGCTGCCGCTGCGGCAACGGCGGCGACACCGACAGTGAACTCCTCCAAGCCCGCACTTCCCGTTGCTAAAACGACGGTCAGCGTGGACGATCAGTTGAACAAGGCGCTGGATCTGCTGAAGAACAAGGCTGCCTGATTTCCCCCTTACGAGTGACCGGCCCGGCAATGTTGCCGGGCTTCACCGTTTGGTCAGCGAAACTCAACAGGCGCAACTCCGGTAAACATGCGCTGAATGATCTCGGCGTCTGCCTGCGTGCGAACCTGGCACAGCGGTGTCGGTGCGCGCCCGCACAGGTCTTTCGCATCTTTGAGGCCGAGTTGTGTCAGCTTGCGGACGACTTTGATGGTGTTGATTTTGTTCGGCCCGCTTGCCACAAGCCAGAGTTGAAGGGCGCCTTCACCGGCGGAGAATGTCTGCTGGACAGCGACCGTAAGACCCGTCGTGACGAGAATGGGCGGTGTCTGCGCAGGCTGCTGGGGATCGCGCGGAGTCACAGTCCGCCAACGGCCGAGCAGGAATGACAGAACAAAGGCTGCGGCGATGTGCAGCAGGACGGTCATAGGCAGGTTCCAGTTCCGGTGAGATTCGGCGCGACACCTTGCCCATAAAGCCGCGGGGCAGACACCCTGCATGATACCGTGAGGGTTGCCGTGCCAAGCGTTTCCAGCCGCGATCCGATGACACGCCCGCCCGCAGGCGACCGCTATACCCCGCGGCCCGGGCGGTTGGATTGGCTACGCCGGCAATGGCAGCAACGGTTTTCCACGCGGCGCGAAAAGAAGCGGGCCATCTTTCTATCGCTGCTGGGCATGTCGGCGATCTTCGGCTGCCTTGTTGGCTATACGCTCGTGTCCATTACCGACCTGCCGCAAATTGAAGATTTGGAGCGATACCGCCCGAGTACCACGACCGAGTTGCTGGATGTGCATGGCCGGACATTTGGATCGTTCGCGCTGGAGCGCCGAGTGGTGGTGCCGTACAGTGAGATTCCCAAGCACCTGCATGACGCGATCCTGTCGATTGAAGACAAGAGTTTCGAGTCGAACGCCGGAATCAATCTGTTTCGCGCGGTCGGTGCGGCGGTCGTGGACATCCGCAGCAAGGGCCGGCGCCAGGGTGCGTCCACGCTCACGATGCAGTTGTCGCGCAACCTGTTCCTGTCGTTTGAACAGACGTATACGCGCAAAATCCAGGAGATTTTGCTGTCGGTACAGATCGAGCGGCACTTTACCAAGGAGCAGATTTTCGCGCTCTACTGCAATCAGATTTACCTGGGCAGCGGCAACTACGGCTTTGAAGCCGGCAGCGAGTATTACTTCAGCAAGCATGTGCACGAGCTGACACTGCCGGAGGCCGCGCTGCTGGCGGCCCTGCCAAAGGGGCCTTACGGCTATTCGCCGATCCGCAAGCCGGCGCGCGCGCTGAAACGCCGCAACCTGGTGCTGAGCGAGATGCTGAAGGACGGCAAGATCAACCAGGCCGAGTATGACGACGCCGCGCAGGCACCGCTCGGCCTTCGTATCGAGCCGCCGCCGGTGACCATCGCACCCTACTTTGTGGAGGAGGTGCGCCGGCAACTCGACCAGCAGTACGGTGCCGACCAGGTGCACGGCACGGGGCTTCGCGTGCAGACGACGCTCGACCTGGACTTGCAGGCTGTCGCGGAGAAGGCCGTATTCGATAACACCGCCGAGTACGAGCGCCGCCACGGATGGAAGGGCAAGCTGCAGAACGTACTGCTGACCGGTGGCGACCTGCAGGCGTACAGCCATCCCGACTGGGTGACCGTGCCGGTGAACGGCAGCTACTTTCATGCGCTCGTGATGGATGTGTCGAACAGGCGTGTGCTGGTGCGCATCGGCGATCGTTATGCAGAGGTGCAGCCGCAGGACTGGGTGTGGACGCTGTCGCATGCCACCGACATCCTGCAGCGCGGCGATATCGCCTATGTTCGCGTGGAAGACGCTACCCGCACCGGCACAATGCATGCCTCCCTGCAGCAAGACAGTGGCGCGCAGGGCAGCATGATGGCCGTGGACAACAGCAATGGCGAGGTGCTCGCGATGGTGGGCGGCCGCGACTATGCCTTGTCGCAGTTCAATCGCGCCACGCAGGCTGAGCGGCAGGTGGGGTCGTCGTTCAAGCCGTATGTGTATACCGCCGCGATCGAGGCGGGCTCCAAACCCAACGACACCATCGTCGACGCACCGACCAGCTTTTACACGCCAAACGGGCCGTATACGCCGCACAATTATGAGCCGAACTACCGCGGCACCATGAGCCTGACGCAGGCGTTTGCGGAGTCGCGCAACATTCCCGCGCTGAAGCTGGCAAACAAGATCGGCATCCGCAAGGTGATCGAGGTCGCGCACCGTTTCGGCATTACGCAGACGATCCCGGCGTTTTTGCCCGTGGCGCTCGGCTCCGCGTCGCTGACGCTGGATGAGCAGGTGGGCGCGTACTCGGTGTTTCCGAACGACGGCATTCGCATTCAGCCGCACGTGATCCGGCGCATTGTGCAGGCGGATGGCCTGCCGCTGAAGCAGGTTGCGCCCAAGGTCACAGAGGTGATTTCGGTCGAGACGGCGCGTACCATGATGACCCTGCTGAAAGCCGTGCCGACCTACGGTACCGCCGCTGCCGCCGGCGTTGCGCTGAACAAGCATCCGCTGGGCGGCAAGACCGGCACGACGAACAGCTATACCGATGCGTGGTTCGTCGGGTTCAGCCCATCCATCACCTGCGGCACGTGGATCGGCTACGACAACCGTCAGACCCTGGGCGAAAAGGAAACGGGCGCAAAGGCCGCCCTGCCGGCGTGGATCGCGTTCATGAAGGTGGCTATTGCCCGCACGCCGAACGAGCAGTTCCCCTCTGGCAGCGTGAAAAAGCCGCTTGACGTTGCAGCCGCATCGCCGTCTGCGGAGAGCAAAGCTGCCAAGCCTGACGAGGACACGGACGATGCCGACGACGCGCCGGAAGCCAGGCAGCCCGCGGCGGCATCGCCACCCATCACCGATGCGGCTCCGGCAGATGCGCCAGTCGATGACGCTCCAGCAAAGCCTGCTCCGGCGTTGCCCCAGGATCCCGCGCCGCCGGCGGACGCACCCGCGCCAAAGAAAAGCGTACTGGGCAAGGTAGCGAGCCCGTTTCGCAAGCTGGTGTCGCATGGCGAGAAGAAAGATCCCGCGGCTGCCGCTCCGCCACCGCAGTAGATTTAGTACGTTGGCCGGATTGCTCTCCACAACTGTTCGGCAAGCGCGCGATGCGGAGATGCGGATTTATACGCTTGCCAGTACTGTGCCGGGCACCAGCGCTTTACGCAGGGCGACATACCGCTCCGCCTTCGCCACATCCAGCCCGATCTGTGCTTTAAGCGCTTCCGGCGACGGCCATTTCCGCTCCTCCCGCAGCCGGTGTAGAAAGGTAAGCCGCAGGGGTGTGGCTTCGTCCAGCGGGATGGGATGGAAGCGGAGAAGGTAACTCTCGACGGCAAAGGAGTCCTCGCCGAAGGTGGGCCGGTTGCCCACGTTCGTCACGCCGTTGAAGCGCACCTTGCCTGCACCGTCGCCCACCTGCAGCTCCGTCACATAGACGCCGTTTCCCGGCAGCAAGCCGTGATAGGCGGCCAGGTTTACCGTCGGGACCGCATATTTTGTACCGTATCCGCGGCCGCGCGCCGGCGTGCTGCACACAGAGAATGTCCGCCCCAGCAGGTGCCGGGCCGCCGTCATATGGCCTGCAGCAACTGCAGCGCGAATGCGGCTGGACGATACCGGTGCCAGGTCGATCTGCACCGGGTCGTAGGTTCGCACGGCAAAGCCCAGGTCCCGCCCAAGCGCGACCAAACCGCCGATGTCCGCTGCGGCCTGGTAGCCGAAGCGAAAATTCTCCCCCTCGTGGACCTCGATGGCGTGCAGCGCGTCACGCAGTACGAACTTGGCAAAATGCCGGGCGGTGGTTTGCGCAAGGGCGGCGTTGAACGGCAGCACCACCACGGCATCCAGACCCAGCGCACACAGGAGCCGTAGCTTCTCGGGCAACGGCGTGATCAGCTGCGGTGCCTTGTCCGGGCGAAGTACCGCCGCAGGATGCGGGTCGAAGGTAACAAGCATCGACCGCGCGCGGAGCTGCTGCGCACGCGCTACCACCTCCGCGATCACCGCACGGTGGCCGCAGTGCACGCCATCGAAGTTGCCGATGGTCACGACCGACGAGCCGACCTCTGCGGGAACCTGGTCCACACCCCTGTACACGGCAGTCGTCATGCGATCCGGAACTCCACCCGCAGGCCGTCATAGGCCAGCCGGATCTCTGGCGGCAGCTCCGCATCCATTTCAGCCTGCGCCAGGTCATGCGAGATGTGCGTGAAGTAGGTGCGCTTCGCTCCAATCTGCTGTGCGAGCCGGATACTGTTGTCCAGGTGGCTGTGGCTGGGGTGCGGCTCACGGCGCAGCGCGTCCAGCACCAGCACATCGAGCCCGCGCAGGCGCTCCAGGCTGTCAGGCGGAATGTCGCTCATGTCGGTCAGGTAGGCGGCATCGCCAAAGCGGTAGCCCGCAATCGAAGTGCGCCCATGCGTTACGACGATGCGTTCAAACCGCGCGCCGAAAAGTTCGACCGCGACTCCCGGCGCCGCGGACAGGCGTTGCAGATCGACACGCGCGCTTGTCGGATAGCGGTCCACTTTGCGGAAGGTGTATTCGAAGACCCGCTCCAGAATGTCGGCGGTTGCATCATCGGCGAACAGCGGCGTGGGTCCCGGCTTGCCGAAGGTCAGTGGGCGCAGATCGTCGAATCCAAGGATGTGGTCGGCGTGACCGTGTGTGTAGAGCACGGCATCCACCCGGCCCAGGCTTTCCCGCAGCATCTGTTCGCGAAAGTCCGGCCCGGTATCGATGAGCACGGTATGACCGCAAAACAGCAAAGCCACGGACGCGCGGGATCGCCGGTCCCGTGCGTCTGCGGACCGGCAAACGGCGCAGCCGCAGCCCAGCGTGGGCACGCCCATGCTCGTGCCCGTTCCCAGGAACAGCATGGTCGCGAGCGAACCGGGCTTTCTCGCTGTTTCGATTTGGCTGGCCGCGGAGATCGTGGCCGCCTATGTGACGATGCGCGGGCCACCCGGACCAGCGCCAAAGGGCGATGCCGCCGGCCCACCCTGACGACTCTGTGCCTGCTTCGACAGCAACTGCGTGATCTCCAGAAAGCCCATGCGCAACTCAAACAGGGCAGAATCGATCAGCCGCGTCTCTGTCTGGTCCAGGTTGCCGTCGGCTTTACCCGCGATCACGCTCAGCATGTCGATACTTTGCCTGGCGCCCATCAGGTCGACACGCGCCTGCTCGCCCTGTGGCGTGCCGGCACCCAGTTGCATCATGGCGCTCATGTAAACGCTCTGCACAAGTCGCGTAAAGTCCATGGGCGGCAGGTGTTCCGCGCCGGGGTTGGATGCCCGCATGACGGTGTCGAGCCTGTCGGCAGTGGCTTCGTACGCGAGCTTCACCTGCGTGACCTCCTCCGGCGTGGGCGGCGGTGGCAGGGTCTCTTCCGCCGCGTACGGATCGCCGGCAGTGGCAGCCGGCGCGTTCTCGTCCGGCTCCGGCACCGGCGTTATAATGTGGGCGGAGTTGATGGGGATCGGCGCGCTGCTGCGATGCTCTTCGCGGATCACGGGCGTTGTGTCGCGCGGCGCAGGCTCGGGTTCCCGTGCATGTGCCTCACCAAACGGGATGACCCGTGCGCTGCTCTCAAAAGCATCCTGCGGGCGAGGTGTGACCGCGGCATGTTCCGCTTCTCGAGGCGCGACGGTGGATGCATCACGCAACTCGCCGTCAGAACGAAATTTGCGGCGGTCGTTGATGACAAAGGGCTTTTCCTGATCAGACATGGGACTCCGTTCGTGCTGCGACAGCTCTACCGCCGAAACCTAAAACTTGGATGCGGAGATGCGTCCGCGCGCTTCTGCCGTTCCGCCCGTGTATGCGAGCGCGCTTCCGCGCTCCAGCGCCTCGCGCCGTGCAAATCCCAGCGCCAGCCACTTGCCGTCAATAGGAGCCGTGGCCACGGTCGTCAGCATGCCCACCGGCTTGCCTTCGGCGAACAATTCTGTGCCCGGTGGGGGAACGTCGCCCCGCAGCGTGAACGAAGCGAAGGTCCGGTGCACCTGCCCGCGCGAGCGAATACGTTCCACGATCTCCTGGCCCAGGTAGCAGCCCTTGTTGAAGTGCAGGGCGCGCATTTGGGCTGTTTCCTGCGGCAGATCGCGGTCGCGCAGATCGCCGCTGCCGTCAGCGGCAAACCCCGGCCGCTCCTCCAGCACGCGCAGCAGCTCGAAGCTGCCCGCCGGCGTCTCCGGCTCAGACGAGAGCAGGGCGGTAAACGCGTCCGCGCCGGCTCCCTCGTCGAACCACGCTTCAAAGCGCGGGACCACCGGGCTGTACGCGCGCAGTAGTGTGGCGGGGTGGCCGTTCCAGTCGGCGTGCACGGCCCGCAAATCTTCGCCGGGCGGTGCCAGGCCGAGGCTCCTCAGCATGGCTTCGGCGGCAGGTCCTGCCACGGCAAGGCCCCACCGTTGCCGCTCCACCAGCTCCACATCGTCCATGATGATGAACCGGTCCAGCAGCGCGGCCATGCCCGCGGCCTGTGCGCGACCCGTTTGCAGCAGCAGCCGGTCCGGCTCGGCCCACACCGTGGTGTCGCCCTGGATGCGGCCCTGGGCGTTCAGCAGGAACGCGTACGCTCCCTCACCCGGCGCGAGCGCCTGCACGGAGTTCGTCACCATCCCGTTAAGCCAGCGCACGCGGTCGTCGCCGGTCACGGCAATCCAGGCGGTTTCCGTCAGCGGCATCCATCCTGCGGCGGTGCGCAGCGTCTCCAGCCCGGCAGTCACCGGCGACGTCGCCTCGTTTGTCTCGTCCAATACTGAAGATTCACGCATACGCCGTTTGCCGATGCTCCTCTACACTTAAAGATACGGCAGCCCGCCGCACTTCGGCACCGCGCCGTGCGCCGGCCCTATTCCGCCCGAGGTCCACACCGCTTGATCGCCACTTCCGTCGCTTTCCGTTGCCGCACCTTTCTCTACGTTGCCCTTTGCGTAACAGTGTCCCTTGCGCCGGCTGTTGCACAAACCAAGGCCAAGCCCGCCGCCGGTGCCGAAGGCGCGCAGAAGGCCGGCCAGGCGAGCGCGAGCCAGGCCGCCGGAACCCCGGCGCCCAGCGGCGACGTTCATCTGACGAAGCAACAGGCGACGGAGCTACTTGCCTCTATCGACGGCATCCTTGCGTTTGCCAGCAAAGACACGCACCTGCCAAGCACGCACCCGATCAAGCGCGTGATCCGCACACGTGACGAGGTCGGAAAAATTCTGCGCGAAAAGATGAACGAGGACGAGGGTGCCAAACGCATGGAGCGCGCCGAACTGGTGTTGAAAAAGTTCGGCCTGCTCGACCGCGATTTCGACCTGCAGCCTTTTCTGCTGAGCCTGCTGACCGAGCAGGTAGCCGGCTTTTACGACCCCAAAACCCGCACCGTAAACCTGCTGGACTGGGTCAAGCCGGACGAGCAAAAACCCGTGATGGCGCATGAGCTGACCCATGCTCTGCAGGACGATCACGTGGGCCTGGAGAAGTGGGGCAGTCCGCAACCCGAACAGATGAGCAGGGACGAGCGCAGTGACAACCTGCAAATACAGACCGATGAGGGATCCACAGCGCGGCAGGCGGTGACAGAGGGCCAGGCGATGGTGTCGTTCGTCGACTACGGCCTGCGCGACCAGGGCAAGACGCTGAAGGATGTGCCCGAAATCGGCGACCGTCTGTCGGAGCTCTCCGGCGACACGTCGAGCTCGCCCATCCTCTCCCGCGCGCCGCTCGTGTTGCAGCAGTCGCTGCTGTTTCCGTATACCAGCGGCCTTGCGTTCGAGCAGTCGCTGCTGCTGCACGGTGGCACCGACGTTGCGTTTGCCGGCGCGCTGGACCATCCGCCCACCAGCTCGCACGAAATTCTGCACCCTGAGGCCTATCTGGCACGCACGCCCGTGCCCGTGCTGGCCATGCCCGACATTCACCCGCTGCTCGACAAGGCAGGCTACGCACCATACGACATCGGCGTGATGGGCGAGCTTGACGTCCGCATGACGGCAGAGCTTTTTGGTGGCCAGCAGATCGCCGGCCCGCTTGCGGAGGCATGGGACGGTGGCATTTATTACGCGGCGCAGCGCAAGTCCGCCACCCCCGCCGAGAAAAAGACTACCGGCTCGCTCGGCCTGCTTTACCTGAGCCGCTGGCAGAACCGCGATTCCGCCCGCAGTTTTTTGCGCGTATACGCCGGCCAGCTTGCGCGCAAATACGACCATCTGCAGCGCGTTCCCCAGCCCAACGGCGACGACGACCACCAGGTGTTCACCACGCCCGAAGGCGATGTTGTGCTCTCGCTCGAAGACAAGGCGCTGTTCATTTCCGAAGGCTTTGACCGCGCGCTTGCCGCCCAGCTTGAAACCCGCCTGCGCGAGGTGCAGGGAGTAGGGCCGCTGCAAAGCGCATCGGTGCGCCCGGCCGCCCGTGGCAAAGAGTTGACGCTCGCTTTTGGCAACCTGCTTGCCGCTTATGGCTCGGTCGCGGGCGTTGCCATGCAGGCCTCATTGCATCGCTAAGTTGGGTTTTGTCGGGGCTGAGTGTCTATGGCCAGCGCATTCGCACGCCGGGCTTCGCGGCAAAGATTCCACTCGCACAAGCGCCGATCGTGGGCCTGTAGATTGCCGACACGCGCTTCCGCTATCCGGAAGCTCGCGGCATCGCGGAGAGTGTTCGCGTTCGCCTTGGCCGCAGCATGGTTCGGCAATCCTGCAGCGTTTGGCGCAGCAGTGTCGGCCTGCTGCGGCTGCGACAACGGCGGAGAGGCGGCGCACTTCGAAGCGTTTTAGACCGCCACCTTCAGCCGCATCGGCTGCCGCTTCCAGTACGTCAGCGAACGCCAGCACCACTCCACCGGGCCGAACTGGAATGACCGCAGCCACAGCGTAGAGAACACCATGTTGAACGTCCACATGCCCAGCACTGCCAGGTAGACCTTGTAGTAGTCCACCGCGTCAAACCAGTGCCATGCGCCCCAGCGATACACCAGGCTCATCGTCAGGCTGGTCAGCAGGTAGTTGGTCAGCGCCATTTGGCCCACGGCGGCCACGGGCTTTGTCGCCCACGTGAGCCGGCTCGCCTTCACGATCAGGATCAGCAGCGCTGCATTGCCCAGCGCGCCAGAAACCCGTGTCAGGTCATACGGAAAGCTCAGCCATGCAAACGACTTGAACATGTCGAAGTGCCCGGCCCATGCCTCAAACGCGCCAACGCCCGTCACACCCCACGAGATCGGCAGGCACACCGCCGCCACCAGGGCATATGTCCTGTTGGCCAGCCGCCCCGGCAAAAATCCGTTTTTGTACAGCGCCATGCCCAGCAGCATCATGCCGACCCAGTCGCCAAAGCCGAAGTAGGCGCCGAAGACCTCGCCACGCAAGACTTGTGCGGCGTTATGGCTCTGCACGCCCAGGTAGCCCTTCTGCATGGCTGCAATGTCTTCCGCCATCTTCTTCGGGCTTTGCCGCCAGCCTTCCTGCTGCTTGCTCCAGCTCTTCAGCGAGCCGATTTCGTCCTCGGTTAATACTTTGTGCTGCGCCAGTTTGGCGTTCGCCTTGTCCGCCGCTTCCTTGCCCTTCACCATGCTGATGTATTGCCCGCCAAAGACGAAAAGCGAGTTCACAAACAGCAGCACGCCTGCCGTCCACAGCAGCCGCCTGGCCCGCACGGTACGGAACGGCAGCAGAAACAACAGCGCCGCCACACCGTAATAAAACAGGATGTCCCCATCCCAGATCAGGTACGCGTGCAGCATGCCGAACAGCACCAGCCACATGTTGCGCCGGGTAAAAATGTCCGCGGCACGCAGACCCGCTCCGCGCTTTTCCGCTCGCTCCAGCAGCAGGATCACGCCCGCGCCGAACAGCATGCTGAACAGGCCGCGCATCTTGCCTTCCGCAAAGATCCATCGCGCAAACCACAGGGCGGTGTTCACGCCCATGTGCGGGCCGCTGAACACCGGCTTCACCGTGCTGAGCGGAAACGTGTAATTCACGCTGCCGTACGCAAAATCGCAGATGTTCATCACAAGAATGCCCATCAGCGAAAAGCCGCGCAGCACATCCAGCGTGCTGATGCGGTCTGCCTGCGCGACCGGTGCCATGGTTGGGGGTGGGGGTGCGGTCTCAATGTGTGGCGGCCCGGCAAGCTCTTCAGGCGCTCCCGGCGCAACCGCCGCCTGGTCTACATCGGCAACTGTCGTGGACATGGCACAGACTCCGCGTGCGTGATTTTTAAGGAATACGCAATGTTGCTTCGCCGGTTCCAGCTTTGCAACGGAAAATCGTCAGCCGGCCACGAAATGTTACGGACGGTACACTAACGGACGGCGCACACCACAGCGCACGGAGACCCCACGTGCAACACGCAGACATCGGAATCATCGGCGGCAGCGGCCTGTACACCATGCCCGGCCTTACCAGCACCATGGAAATCTCGGTCGACACGCCCTTCGGCGCACCCAGCGAAAACATCGTACTCGGCACGCTGGAAGGGCGGTCTGTGGCGTTTCTGGCACGCCACGGCCGCGGCCACCGCGTCCTGCCCAGCGAGATCAATTTCCGCGCCAACATCTATGCCATGAAGAAGCTCGGCGTCAGCTTCATCCTGTCCGTCTCCGCCGTGGGCTCGCTCAAGGAAGAGCACAAGCCGACCGACTTCGTGATCCCCGACCAGTTCATCGACCGCACGTTCGCGCGCAATGCGACCTTCTTCGGCGACGGTGTCGTCGGCCACGTCGCCTTCGGGGACCCGGTCTGCGCCATCGCCTCACAAGCCTTCGAGCAGGGCTGCAAAGACGTGGGCGTCACCGGCAAACTTGGCGGCACCTACGTCTGCATGGAAGGCCCGCAGTTCTCCACCCGCGCCGAAAGCAACCTGTACCGCCAGTGGGGCGCCGACGTGATTGGCATGACCAATCTGCAGGAGGCCAAGCTGGCGCGTGAAGCCGAACTCAGCTATGCCACGCTGGCCATGGTCACCGATTACGATTGCTGGCGCGAAGGTCACGACGACGTCACCGTCGAGCAGGTGATGAAGGTCGTGCACGACAACTCCACCAACGCGCAAAGGGTCCTGGCCGCCGCCGTTCGCGCCCTGCCCGCGGACAACTCCGCCTCACCTGCGAGCAGCGCGTTGAAGTACGCAATCATGACGGACAAAACGCTTATTCCGGCTGCGACCCGCGAAAAGCTCGCCCTGCTCCTGGAGAAGTACGAGGCATAGCAGTCACGCGCGTCATCGAATCGGTGACACACTTCAATGAGCAGTCAAAGAGGAAACATCGACATGGCAGACCAGACATTCCAGATGAGCGGGTTTCTTGTGCCCGAAGTCACACTCGAGCTGGCAAAGACGCGCAAGTCGCTGGAGCGTGCTCCCGACGATTACGCCTCGTTCAAGCCGCATGAACGATCGACGGCACTGCTTCCTCTCTGCAATCATCTGGCGACAGTTTCAGGAATTGCGGGCACAATCCTGTTGGCGGATAGCATCGACATGGGCACGCCCACCGATCCAAGGCGCATTGTGAAGGAAGCGAACATTGCGTCGATCCTGGCGGTGTTCGATGAACTTGCGGCAAAAACCCTGGAGGCGTTGAAAGTGGCGGACGATGCACGCTTCCACGCAACATGGGAGGCGACACGCGCCGGCAACATTGTGTTTTCGGGCACCCGCTACAGCGCCGTACGGCAGATGGGAATTAACCACATGATCCATCACCGCGCCCAGCTAGGTGCCTACCTGCGCCAGCTCGACGTACCCGTGCCGGCCCTCTTCGGCCCTTCAGCAGACGAGCGGTAGACCCCACTTTGATCCTGATTCCAGCAGTTCCCCAGAGGTTGAATGAGCATTCTTGTTGTAGGTTCCGTCGCGTTTGACACACTCACCACGCCCACCGGCCACCGCGACAAAGTTCTTGGCGGCGCCGCCACGCACTTTTCGCTTGCCGCGTCGTTCTTCTCGCCGGTGCGCGTCGTCGGCGTCGTTGGCAAAGACTTCGGCTCCCGCCAGCAGTCCGTTTTCGATGCGAAAAAGATCGACACTGCCGGCATCGAGCACGCCGACGGCCTGTCCTTTCACTGGACCGGCAGTTACGAAGGCACCATGGCCGAAGCCAAAACCCTCGGCACCGACCTCAATGTCTTCGGTACCTTCCAGCCCAAAATTCCCGCGACTTACTCCGACACCGACTACTTGTTCCTCGCGAACATCGACCCGGTCCTCCAGTTACAGGTTCGCCAGGCCATGCCGAATGTCAAGTTGGTCGCTGGCGACACTATGAATTACTGGATCGCCGACCATCGCGACAACCTGGACAAGGTTCTCGCCGAACTCGATATCCTTATCATCAACGACACCGAAGCCCGCCTGCTAAGCGGCGAATACAATCTCGTCGCCGCCAGCAAAAAGGTCATGGCGCTCGGTCCCAAGTCGCTCATCATCAAGCACGGCGAGTACGGCGCGACGGCCTTTTTCAGCGCCAGCAGCTTCCCCGGCCTCGCAGAGGTGCCCAAGCCATTCCGCGCCCCCGCCCTGCCCATCGAGCAGGTGATCGACCCCACCGGCGCGGGCGACAGCTTCGCCGGCGGCTTCTACGGCTACATCGCGTCACAGCCGGAACTGACCCCCGCCGTCTTCAAAACAGCGTTGTTCTACGGCGGCGTGATGGGCTCATTCGCGGTCGAGCAGTTCGGCACCGAGCGCCTGCAAAACACCACCCGCGTCGAAATCGACGAACGCTTTCAGCTCTTTCGCGAACTCAGCCATCTCGACGACTGAGACCCTTCTTGCCGGACGCCCACTCGCTCGCGTGCAGCTGACTTCGCCCGTACATTTCACGTCATTCCCATTCCCGCCGCATTTTCACGTACTCTGGTCTCCCATGCTGCGCCACCTTGCCCTCAGCCTCGCGCTCGCCGGTGCATTTTCCGTGCCGGCGCAAAAGCTTGCTATCACCTTTGACGACCTGCCCGCGCACGGCGACCTGCCGGCCAACGTCACCCGCCAGCAGGTGGCCGACTCCATCCTGGCCACGCTCAAGCGCGAACACATGCCGCCCGTGTATGGCTTTATTAACGCGCAAAGTGTCGCGGATGAGCCGGAGACCATCGGCGTGCTGCAGGCCTGGCACGATAATCACCAGCCCCTCGGCAACCACACCTGGTCGCACCCCAACATCAACGATGTGTCGGCAGAAACATTTCTCACGGAAATCGACAAAAACGAGGCTACGCTAAAACGCTTTGATCGCCACGGCGACCATCTTTGGTTCCGCTACCCTTTTCTGGCCGAAGGCGACACCGTGGAGAAACATCGCGCTGTCCGCGCCGGCCTGAAAGCTCGTGGCTACAAAGTTGCCGAAGTCACCATGGACTTCGAAGACTATCTCTGGAACGACCCATACGCCCGCTGCGCCGACCTGGGCGATACCGCGGCTTTGAAATACCTGCACGACAGCTATCTGGAAACCGCGGAACGGTACATGGACATCGACCGCGTCCTGTCCCACCAGGTTTTCGGCAAAGACATTCCATACGTTCTGCTGATGCACATCGGCGGCTTCGACGCAAAGATGCTGCCGGAGCTCATCGCCCTCTACCGCCGTCACGGCTTCAGGTTCGTGTCCATGCCGGCGGCGCTCAAAGACAAGGACTACCGCGTGGATCCTGAAGGTGCCGACGAAGGCGGCGGGTCTTACACCGAACTGCTCATGACGATTCGCGACATGGAAGCCGTCGAAAAAGAAAAGCCCTACGCACAGCTGGAAAGTGTTTGCCGCTCGGGCGTTCCGGCAGCAGCGGCTGCGCCCGCACAAACAGGGGCGGGTGCGATCGCGGTACCCTAACGGCAGACCCATGGCCCGCACCCGCACCGTTACCGCGCCCCGCAGCAACACCATCAGGACCGCTGCCGCGCGCCGCCCTTTTCGTCCGTCGTCCCGCACGTCGTCCCTGCCGCCGGAGTTCCGCAACCGTACGCCCGACGGCATCTATCCCGCGCACCGCTCTGAGCTCTTCCCGATTGCCATGGCGTCCGTGGTCCTCGGCTTTCTGGCGTTCCTGGTCTGCGCCCGCAACGGCTGGCTGCTGCTGTATGGGGATGCCGTCGCCCACCTCGGCATCGCCCGCCGCATTCTGGATGCACGCTACCCCGGCCTTGCCCAGCTTGGCGGTGTCTGGCTGCCGCTGCCGCACCTCCTGATGCTCCCTTTTGTGCAGCGCATGGACTGGTGGCAGAGCGGCTTTGCCGGTGCCATGCCCTCGCTTGCCGCATACGTCAGCGGCAACCTCGGCCTTTACCGCCTTGCCCGCCGTCTGCTGCCCATCTCGTGGGCGTTCGTCGCCACGGCTTTTATGGCGCTCAACCCCAACCTGCTTTACCTTTCCACTACCGCCATGACCGAGCCGCTTTTCCTCGCGCTCCTCGTCTGGTCTACCGTCATCACGGTGGAAGCCGCAGACGCCCTGCGCGAGGGCAACGCCCGTATTGCCTCCATCCGCATGCTCGTCGTTGCCGCGCTCGTCTTCGCCATGGTCTTTACCCGCTACGACGGCTGGATTGCCGGTGCCGCCATCTGGTGCATCCTTGCCTCCCGCTGGTTTCTTAGCGCGCCCGACACCCGCAAGCAAACCACCGCTGCCTTTGCGTCCGCGACCGCCATCATCGTCGCCGGTCCGCTGCTCTGGTTCGCCTACAACGCAAAGTACCAGGGCGACTGGCTCGACTTCCTGCGCGGTCCCTATTCGGCAACCTCGATCCTTCGCAAAACCAGCCCGCCCAGCGCCGGCAGATATCACGGCTGGCACAACCCGCTCTACGCCTTCCTGTACTACACCCGCGCCGCCCAGCTTGATGCCGCGGCCTACGAAACCGGCTTCCTCGTCTTCTTTGCCTCCATCGCCGGTACGTGGCTGCTGTGGCGCACCCGCGTCCACCGCATCGCCACCCTGCTGTGGCTGCCCCTGCCGTTTTACATGTATTCCATCGCCTGGGGTGCCGTGCCCATCTTCATTCCGCAGGTGTATCCGCACGCCTGGTACAACTCCCGCTACGGCATGGAACTGCTGCCTGCCTTCGCCATCTTCGGCACGCTCGGCGTAGCCGCCCTTTGGCGTTGGCTGCGTGCAACCGGCACCCGGGATCATCCGGTGAACACCGGCGTACAGGGAACCGCGCCCGGCAAAAAGCCCGCACGCCTCCGCATCGCAGACGCCCTCGTCCCCGCGTCCCTCCTCGCCATCGTGCTCAACGCTTTCTGCATGTTCGGTGCCGCCGGAACCGTGCTCGAGGCCCTGCACCAATACCCGTGGAAATGGCTCAGCCGCCCGCCCCTTGTCTTCGACGAGGCGCAGGTCAACTCCCACACCCGCATCCCCTTTGAAAAAGCGCTCGCTGCCGAGCTGCTGCGCGTTGGCCCCGATGCGGTGATCATGATCAACACCAACGACCACATCGGTGCCGTGCAGGACGCAGGCATCGACTTTAAGCGTCTCGTCAGCCCCTTGGATTCGCAAATCTTTGACGTCGCAAAACTCGCCCCTGCGGAGCACGCGAACCTCGTCGTCACGCTCGAATACCCACCCACCGGCACTGACCGCGACACAGGCCGTGATCCCGACCCCGTCGCCGTCGCCGTCCGCGCCCACCCGCAGGGTCTGACCGAGATCGAGATCCTCTGCCACACCGACCAACCCTGCGCTCGCCTTTACCGCTCCGACCGTTTCGGAAACCGAACTCCAGGCCAACCATGATCCCCTTTGTCAAAGCCCATGCCTGCGGCAACGACTTCTTGATCGTCGACGAAGCCCACGCCGCCGGAGACCATGCCGGCATCGCCCGCGCTCTCTGCTCGCGCCACTTCGGCGTGGGTGCCGACGGCGTCGAATTCCTCTCGCGTCAGCCCGGTGGCGAACACATCCTCCGTCTCTTCAATCACGATGGCTCCGAGGCCGAGCTCAGCGGCAACGGCACCCGCTGCGTCGCCGCCTGGCTCGCCTACGACGAAGGCCTGCAGACCAGCACGCTGCGCACCGGTGGTGGCCCTCGCACCTCCCACATTCTCGACTGCGACGGCGAGCATTTCACCGTCGCCACCGACATGGGCACGCCCACCGTCACGGAACGCACCGTCCATGTCGAAGGCGTCGGCAACGTTGAAGGCGCATTTGTGGATGTCGGCAATCCCCACTTCGTCCTGTTTACCGACGACCCCGACTTCCGCGCCTGCGCCCGCCCATGGGAGGCCTTGGGCGCTTATATCTGCACCCACCCCGACTTTCCCAACGGCACCAACGTCGAGTTTGTTCACGTCGTCAGCCCCACCCGGATCGAGTTCCGCATCTACGAGCGCGGCGCCGGCCCCACCACCTCAAGCGGCACTGGCACCTGCGCCGCCGCGGCTGCCGCGATCGTTCTCCGCAACGGTGCACGCACACTTCAGGTCACCAACCTCGGTGGTGTTCAGCAGGTCGACTGGCCTACCGACGACGCGCCCATGCGCCTTACCGGTCCTGCCAGCATCATCTGCATCGGCCAGGCCAACGAAGCTGCACAGTCGCCATCCCTCCCCCGCCAGGCCGCATGACCAGACCACACGCCCTCCGCCCCGGCGCACGCATCGCCATCGTCTCCCCCGCCAGCACTCCCAGGCCAGACCTCGTCGCCCTCGGCCTCGACCGCCTCCGCACGCTCGGTTACCAGCCCGTCGTCTTTCCCCACGCGCTGGCAAGCGGCCCCCTGTACTACGCCGGCACAGCCGCACAGCGCGCGCAAGACCTTCACGCCGCCTTCGCCGACCCCACCATCGACGCCATTCTTTGCGTGCGCGGCGGCTGGGGCACCGCCGAACTCCTCCCACTCCTCGACGCCGCCCTGATTCGCGCCCACCCCAAGCCGTTCCTCGGCTTCAGCGACCACACCACCCTGCACATCTACCTGGCCCAAACCTGCGGCCTCGTCACCTTCTACGCCCCCATGCTCTCGCCCGACTTCGCCCGCCGCGACCAACTCACCGACGGCGTAGACCTCCCCAGCTTTACCTCCGCCCTCACGCAAACCGGCACCCGGTTCGAATCTTGGACTCTCGGCCCGCAAGACGGCCTCCGTCTCCTCCGCCCGGCCACCAAGGCGGGTGCCCCACGTCTCGATTCTGAGACGTGGGATCGGACCACAGCCAAAGCCCAAGGCCAGATCTTCGGCGGCTGCCTCACTCTCCTTATCGAGTCCCTCGGCACCGAGTGGGCGCTGAAAGCCCCCACAGGCCCATCCATCCTGTTTCTCGAAGAGGTCGGCACCAAGCCCTACCAGTGGGACCGCATGCTCCTCCACCTGCAGTACGCCGGTATCCTCGACAACGTCCAGGCCATCGTCTTCGGCGACATGGCCCAGTGCCTCACCGCCACCGAACCCGACGCCCGCGTCCACGAACGCCACCTGCTCGAACAAGCTCTCCTTCACCGCCTCGCAAGCTTCCCCGGCCCCATCGCCATCGGTCTCCAGTGCGGCCATGTCGACACCCCCAACCGCACCCTCCCCCTTAACATTCAAGCCGAGCTCGACTTCACCGCCGAACCCACCCTGCGCTTCCTCGAACCCGCCGTCCACCTCCCGTCATCGAAATAACACCATGACTACTCGTCCGTTCAACGCCCCTGATGTACCCCAGCCGCTCGCCGCCTACAGCCAGGCCGTCGAAGTCACCGCCGCCACATGCACGGTCTACATCAGCGGTCAGCTTGGCATCGACGCAGACGGCACCGCCCCGGACGGCATCGCCGCCCAGGCCGAGCTTGCCTGGCGCAATCTCGGTGCCCAGCTCACCACTGCGGGCATGACGTTCCAGAACATCGTCAAGATGACCTTCATTTTTGCCGACCGCGCCGACCTGGCTGGCGCACGCCCTGCCCGCGAAGCCGCCATGGGCGCGCACCACCCTGCCACCACCGTCCTCATCGCCGGCCTTGTCAACCCTGCCTGGAAAGTGGAGATCGAAGCCGTCGCCATCGGCTAGATTCGCGCACTGAACGTGCGGAGCCTATCTGTTACTCTCCGAGTACAGCAGAGAGGAGCTGGTCGCATGACGAATTTTCAACTCATCTTGAGCATCAGCATCCCCAGCCTCCTCGTCATCCTCAGCTGGATTCAGAACAACACCCGCCTCAGCCGCGTAGAAGCTGCCCAGGACGTAACAAACCGCCGCATCGACGACCTGCAACGCACACAACATAGCGACATGCTCACCCTCCTTGGTGAAATGGGCAGAGTACGCGAAGAGATGAGCAAGCTCCGCGAACGCGTCACTCTGATCGAAACGGCAACCCGCTAAACTGGCGCAATGCCGTACACCGACCCCGCACGCCGCCACATCCACCTCATCGGTATCTGCGGTGCTGCTATGGCCTCGCTCGCCGGCATGCTGCAGGCGCAGGGCCATCGCATCACCGGGTCCGACACCGGCGCCTACCCACCCATGTCGGACCAGCTCGCCAGCATGGGCATTCCCCTCCTGCAGCCCTACAACGAGACCCACTTGGGAACGGACGGGGACGACCTCCCCGACCTCGTCGTCGTCGGCAACGCCATCTCCCGCGGCAACCCTGAGCTTGAAGCCGTGCTCGACCGCCGCATCCCCTTTTGCAGCATGGCCAGCATGATCCATGACGAGTTCCTCCGCACCCGCGAGCCCCTTGTCGTCAGCGGCACCCATGGCAAAACCACCACCACCAGCATGCTCGCCTGGATCTACGAGGTCGCGTCGCGAACGCAGCCGGAAACAGCCCCCAGCTTCCTCGTCGGTGGCGTGGTGGAGAACTTCGGCACCAGCTACCGCGTCAACCCCGACACCAAGCCCTTCCTCCTCGAAGGCGACGAGTACGACACCGCCTTCTTCGACAAGGGGCCCAAGTTCCTCCACTATTTCCCCGACGCCCTCATCCTCACCCACGTCGAGTTCGACCATGCCGACATCTACGCCGACCTGGCCCAGGTCAAAACCGCCTTCAAGCGCCTAGTCAATCTCCTTCCCCGCCGCGGTCGCATCGTCGCCTACGACGGCAGCGAAAACGTCACCGAATGCGTCGCCCGCGCCTTCTGCCCCGTGGAGCGCTACGGCTTCCAGCCGAGCAGCCACTGGCAGATCACCGGCTTCCAACCCGGCGGCACCTCCCGCTGGACGCTCCTCCGCCAGGGCCAGCCCTTTGCCACCCTCGAACTCCCCATGGCCGGCGAACACAACGCCCTCAACGCCACCGCCGCCGCCGCGCTCGCCGCAGGGCAGGGAATCAGCGCCGCAGCCATCGAAGAGGCCCTCCGCACCTTCCGCTCCGTCAAGCGCCGGCTTGAGGTCCGTGCCGAAGTCCACGGCATCACCGTTATCGACGACTTTGCCCACCACCCCACCGCCGTTCGCGAGACCCTGCGCGCCCTGCGCTCCGCCTACCCCGGTCGCCGCCTCGTTGCCGTCCTTGAGCCGCGCTCGAACACCCTGCGCCGCAACGTCTTTGAAGCCGACCTCGTCGACAGCCTCTCCGCCGCCGACGAAGTCGTCCTCGCCGCCGTCTTCAAGCAGGAATCCATCCCCGCCGACGAGCGTCTCGAACCCT
>CAXTJO010000014.1:0-59251 GCA_964244665.1 uncultured Terriglobus sp. | reverse complement strand
CGCAGTGCGGGGAATTCAGCTCCCCGCACATGCGCCGCTGGTTAGAACGAGATGCGGCCGCTGAGGCGGAGGCTGCGGGAGGCACCGGAAGAGGTGACCTGGCCGAAGTTTGCACCGCCGTTTGCGTTTGACGCGGGGTTACCGAACTGTGGCGTGTTGGTGATGTCGAACGACTCCGCCTTGAGCACGAGGCTGTATTCGCGGAAGAGCGGCACGTTTTTAGTGAGACTGACATCGAGATTGAAGAAGCCCGGACCGCGGATGGAGTTGCGGCCCACGTTGCCGTTGGCATTGACCGCCGCACCGACGAGCGCGGTGGTGAAGGTGCTGGAAGTGCCGGAGGTGAAGTGCTGGCCGATGGTCTGGATGTTGCCGTTGTTGACGAAGTAGGTGGGGACGGTAGCACCTGCCTGGTATTTGACGCCGGTGGGGACGAGCGGCGAGAGCTGGTAGGGAACGGCGGTGGTGCCGTTGCCGCCCTGCGAGCTGTCGGTGATCTGGAAGGGTGTGCCGCTGTCGTAGAGGGTGATGGTGTCAAGGTCGAAACCGCCGAAGATGCGGCCGATCACACCGCCATTGAGGTATTGGCGACCGACACCGATGGGTAGCTGCCAGACGGTCCAGAGGGCGTTGATGTGGGTGCGGTCGAAGCCGGAGTTGGCGTAGTTGCGCTGGAACTCGCCGGGGCCGCTGAAGGTGACGTCGCCGAGGGTGCTGTTGGTGTCGTAGAAGTTGAGCGTGTGCGAGTAGGTGTAGGCGTAGCCGAACTGGAGGCTTTTGAGCTGGCGGTCGGTGAGCTGGAACTGCACGCCGGAGTAGTTGACGGTGCCGAGCGGTTGCACGTCGAGCAACTGGTTGTTGTTGCGGCTGAAGGTGCCGTTTGCGTTGCGGATGTTGGAGAAGATGGGACGGGTGGAGTTGCCGAGCGGATTGACGAAGCCGGAGTTGGCGTCGAGACCGAGGACCTGGCGGATGTGGTGAGTACCGACGTACCCGGCCGTGACGACGATGCCCTTGGTGAGGTCGCGATCGGCGAAGAGGTTCCAGGTTTCGATATAGCCGCGACGCCAGGTTTGCGGTGCGAACTGGGTGCCATAGTTTGCAGGCAGCGGCACGACGCCGGAGGAGACATCGGGTAGAACGACGGTGGGAATGCCGACGCCGAGGGCCCCGGCGGGCACGGCGGTGTTGACGGGCGAGAGTGCCGCGGCAGGTGTGTAGATACCCGTGAAGCCGTTCTCGCCGGTCTGGCTGAGATTTGTGAGGGCGGGATAGCTGTCGCGGAAGAAGCGGTAGTTTTCCGGATCGACGGTGATGCCGAAACCGGAGCGGATGACGGTTTTCTCGTCGACGCGGTAGTTGACGCCGATGCGCGGGACGACGTTCCCGTGGCCCACGTTTTCGCCGGTGTCGGTGGGCGTATTGCCTCGGCCGCCGATGAGGACGTTGCCGGTGGCGGGCTGGTACTGGAAGACGCCGGTGTGATCGCGGGTGGCGAAGGGATAGAACTCGTAGCGCACGCCGTAGTTGATGGTGAGGCTGCTGCTGGGTTTCCAGGTGTCCTGCGCGAAGAAGCCGAAGGCCGAGAAGCGCGGGCCGTTGGGCTGGAAGAGCTGGACGGTTTTGCCGATCTGGTTGGGCAGGCCGAGCAGGAGGTCGGCGATGCAGCGGGTGGCGTTGGCACCGCCGCCGGCTACGCCGTTGGCGCCGGTAACGCCGCAGGAGAAGTTGAACTGGCCGCGCGGGCCGGAGTTGTTGGTTTGCAGGTGATTGATGGCCGAGTGGGTGTACTCGCCGCCAAAACGATAGCTGTGGTTGCCGTGGATATAGGTGCCGTTGAGGTTGCCGGTGTACTGCATGTCGCGGAACTGGAATGGGTTGGATTGAATGTAGTTGCCGAGCGACGAGAGCGTGGTGCTGAAGATGAAACCGGGCAGGCCGGACTGGAAGGCCGTGGTGCCGTTGGTGCCGGGGATGCCGAGCAGGCCCAGGCCTTCGTTGGTGCCGATGTCGGGCCCTTGCGCCGCGAGATTGATGCGGACGAAGCCTGCGTTGCCATCGAGCAGGAAGTTGGGGGTGATGGTGCGGGTTGCGCCGAGGCCGATGTTCTGGATCTGGCCGGGTGCGGTGCCGGGCTGGCCGCCGTCGTAGGTGTTGCCGACCGCTGCGCCGAGCGCGACCGGGTCGTCGATGAGGGAGCGCTGCAGGGAGTAGCGGCCAAAGACGGTGGTCTTGTTGTTGGGATTGTAGGAGACCTTGGTGTCGTAGGTGCCGCGGTCGAGCGCGAGAATGGCACCGCCGGTGAAGTTGTTGGCGATCAGCGCGGCATTGGTGTTGGTGGGGTTGGGCACGAGGGACAGCAGCTTGACGGCAGCGGGGCTGAGGCGGTTTTGCGGAATGATGTTGCGGGCAAAGGCGGTGCGGCCGGTGCCGTCGGGGTTGCCGGTAAGCGGGTCGTAGATGGTGACGGTGCTGGAGGAGAAGTCACCATTGCGGAGGGCGAGCGGCGGCAGGGAAAACTGGTTGGTGTTGCGGTACTGGCGCTGCGAGACCTTGTTGTAGTCGAAGAAGAAGAAGAGCTTGTCCTTGATGACGGGGCCGCCGATGTTGCCCCCGTACTCGTTGTAGATGTTTTTGGGCGTGATGGCGACGGCGCCGGGGCCGGTATAGCGGGTGAAATAGTTGCGGGCGTTGTACTGGGAGATGGAGTTGTATTCCCAGATGCCGCCGTGAAAGTGGTTGGTGCCGGTTTTGACGATGATGTTGGCAGAGATGCCGCCGGCTTCGCCCTGCTCGGCGTTGAAGCTGTTGGTGACGATGTTGGCGGACTCGATGGCGTCCTGGGGCGGGATGTACGACGGCTCCGACTGCAGCCAGGGATAGCCGACGGAGGCGCCGTCGATCTTGGTGGAGTTGACGGTATTGGCGACGCCGTTGGCGTTGACGGCTTCGGTGCGACCGGGGTTACCTGCCTGCGAATTCATCTCCTGCGGCGGGGGTATACCGGGGATGAGGCGGTAGAGGTTCTGGAAATTGCGGCCCGAGCTGCCGGCGGTGGGTAGCTGCGCCACCTGGGTGGAGCTGATCTCGTAATTCACGTCGGCGCGGTCGGTTTGCAGTGCGGGGGGCGCGGTGTTGACGTCGACCGAGGTGGTGACGCCTCCGACGGCAAGCGTGGCATCGATGCGCTTGGTTTGATTGACGGCGATGGGAACGGCTTTGGTCTCGACCGTGCCAAAGCCGTTGCCGGTGACCGTCACGTTATAGGTGCCCTGCGGCAGGTCGGTGATCTGGTAATTGCCGGAGGTGTCGGTTTGGGTGGTGCGGGTGAGGCCGGTTTCTGCGCTGCGGACGGTGATAATGACGCCCGGGACTGCGGCGTTGGAGGCGTCGGTGATGTTGCCGGTCAGGTTGCCGTAGAGCGTTTGCGCGGCGAGGGTGCCGGCGATGAGCATGGCCGTTGCCGAAATCGCCAGGGACACCGGATGAGATCTCCGGCTGGAAGGGAAGAACATGTGGTGCCTCCGAAAGTTTGGGACCGCGTCTGTGGTGTCTTGATTTGCGGGCCGAACTATAAGGAGCGGGCGGTTCGGCTGTCAACTGCAATCGGAGGGCGGCGTGCGCCGGTGTGGAACCGGTTTGCCGGGACATGACGGCTTTGCCCGCGGAGGCGATGGCGGCCTGGATGCGGGCGCTTAGCGCAGGCGGCGCATGCTGAGGCGGAAGAGTGCCTCAAAATCGTTTCGGAGGGTGAGGTCGGTGGTGCCATTTGTTTGAATGGCGGACTCAACCGCCTTTTCCGCCGCGGGCCGGGTGTAGCCGAGGTTCACGAGCGCCGAAACGACATCTTCGACCGCGGTGCCGGTGGCAAGGCCCTGTGCGGGTGCAGCGGCAGCTACCGCCAGGCCATCCAGCTTGTCTTTAAGTTCGAGCACGATGCGCTCCGCGGTTTTTTTGCCGATGCCGGGGATGCGGACGAGCAGGGCGTGGTCGGCGGAGCGAATGGCTGCGGCCAAGGCCGATGCCTCAATGCCGGACAGGAGAGTAATGGCCAGTTTGGGGCCGACGCCGGAGATGGTGATGAGTTTTTCGAACAGGCGCTTTTCGTCGAGTTGCAGGAAGCCGAAGAGGGCGATGGCATCTTCGCGCACCTGCGTGTGGATGTGCAGGGCAACGAGTTCGGTTTCGTTTGGAAGGCGGGTGAAGCACTGGACGCTGATCGCGACGTCGTAGCCCACGCCGCCGCAATCCACGATAGCGCTCGTGGGGGATTTGGTGAGCAGGGTTCCGCGAAGGTGGGCGATCATTCTGGGCGATTTTACCGCGCGACGGCCCCGCTGCGGGCGGTGGTCAGCCGCGGCGGCGGTAGAGGATAGAGAACGGGTAGCCGGGATTGGGTGGATATAGCGCGTGCACGGCGCGAAGACGGGTGGCCAGCGCGGCCGGGGCCAGCAGGGGGTACTCGCGCTCGCGAAGGTCGGCGTAGTCGAAATCCAGGAAGAGGGAGAGCAGGTAGATGGCTACGGAGTCGGCGAAGGCTGCGTCGAAGAACTCCTTGCGGGCCTTGACGGGGTTGGGTGGCGTGTCCGGTGTGGGGTGGGTTGTGGTGGCGTGGGCTCGCGGGGAGGGCATATCCCGCAGCTCGCCGAATGCTTCGATGCGGGTCTCCCAGGCGTCGATCGAGGTTTCACCGCGAACGCGGGCGCCGGCCTGGTCTGCCAATAACTCGCCAAAGGTGTTGGGCATGCCCGCGACATCGACCAGGTCGTGCGCGATGTTGATGAAGAACTCAAAGGCGAGGGCGAATCGGTCGCTGTGCAGTTCTGTGGAGAGGAAGACGTATTCAGCGCCGTTGACCGTGGCGTTGCGGTGGCAGATTGCCTTTTCCGCCAGCGCGGGTGTGGCGAAGGGCGCGACCAGTGTGCTGTCGCCGGTCTGAAACGCGGCATCCGGAGTATTGCCGGCAAGGCGTGCACCGGAGAGCGCCAGCGGCACAAAAACATACGTGGTGCCGTCCAGCACCTTTGCCATACGCTCGGGCACGGTGCCAACAAGCCGGGCGATGGCGGAGGAGGTGGTGTGCGTTGCGCGTAGATCGCCGAGTACCGCGTAGTGCAGGCCGTTGTCCCCCGTGCGCCTATCGGCCTGCGCGGCGGCAGCTTCGGCGCTGATCAGGTCAGTTTGAAGTAGATCTTTCATTCAACAGCGTATTCTAAATGGAGTGCCACCCCGGACGCACATAGCCATGGCAAAGACCTACACCATTCAGCCCGACTACACTGGACCCCGGCTTTTTGGCGCGCCGGTGGGAGACTTTTCGGCCTTTCAAACGGTGCTGGCGACGTTCGCCATTGGCGCGGCTTCGTTCTTTTTTGCCACCTTTCTCGGCATTCTGGGGATGATCGTGGCGTCGTCGGTCCAGCACCGGATGCTCGATTTTTCCATTGCCTACCGTTGGATCGGCCTGCCGTTTGGCGTGTTGATGCTGTTGCTGGCGGGTGGCTACCTGGGCGCGCTGCTGATCCGGCGTGTGACGCGCGGCGGGTACTAGCGGCCTAAGAGTTGCTGTCGCCGCTATTGCCGTCGTCACCGCTGAAGTCACTCCCGCCGTCGTCGTAAGACGAACTATCACCAGAGCCTGAATCGGTATCGGAGTCGTCGGCGAAGTTGGAACCCGAGTTGTTGTCCGCGCCGCCGCCGAAGAAGCCCTGGCCGTCGGCGCGGCGGTCGTCGATGTCGGCGCTTAGGCCGGATCCACCACCATCAGCGTTGGCAAGCCGGTCGCCATAGCTGTCGCCGCTGCCCAGATTTGCACCTGTACCGGCGTCGCCGGCAAAATCGCGATCGCCGCCGAAGCCTCCAAGAGCACGGTCGGAGCCGTAGCCGGCTTCGCGCCCCAGACCGTGGACCAGGCCTTCAATGCTTTGCACCGCGATCTCGCCCATGGCAACGCCTGCGGCTGTTTGCAGGGCACCCTGTAGGAAACCGCCGCCGCCGCCAAAACCGCCGGTCTGCCCGTAGGCACCTCCGTAGGCCGGGGGCTGCGGTGGGTATCCCTGCGGCGGATAGCCCGGGGCGGTGTACACCGGGCCGCCATAGGTTGACTGGGGTGCGGGAGCGCCGCCGTAGTTCTGCGGGGGTGCCGGCGCGTCGGCGCGCGAGGAGCCGAAAATCTTTTCCAGGAAGCCGGGGTGAGTATTGCCGCCCCCCTGCTGTGCCTGCGCCAGTTGCTGCTTTGCCGCGTTCAACTGCTGCGTGGCCTGGTCCAACGCGTAGGCCTGCACCAGCACGGTTTGGCAGAGGATGTAAAGTGCATCCGGGTTGCGACCGAGTGCCTGCTGGATCCGTTGCTCCGCCTCATTGTCCTTGCCTGCCAGTTGGGTTCCCTGCACGCGGCCGATGAGGCCGTCGAGCATCCCCTGTTCCTGTTGTGTCATTGCCGCTCCCCGCGCGTAGCCGCGCCGTCTCAGTGGTTACAGACGCAAGCGCCGTGGAAGGGTTGCTACGCGGCGCAAGGTCACCTGTACTGTGTGTCCTGGATGGATGGGAGAGCGAGCAGAGCGCCCCAGTTCAGGCCGGTGCCGAAGACGCTGAGCACGACCGGACCATCCAGCGCAGGTGCTGCGTGCAACCAGTCGTCCAGCGCCAGCAGCAGCGATGCCGATGAGGTATTACCGAGCCGCTGAATGTTGCTGAAAAAGCGCTCAGGCGGCACCTTGAGCGTGGCCGCGACTTTGATCAGCAGGTTTAGATTTGCCTGGTGCAGCACGAATTGCGTGACGTCCGTGATGGCGATGCCGTTACGCTGCAGCACATCCGTAATGGATGCCGGCAGCTTGCGCGACGCGCGCAGAATCACGGAGCCGCCATCCATGTGGAGGCGGCCGTCCTCCATACGCAGAATTTCGGCACCGGAGCCGTCGGTGTACAGCACCGCGTCATGCAGACGAAGGAGACCCTGGGTAGGGGAGATGAGCGCGGCACCGGCACCATCGCCAAACAGGATGGCAGTATTGCGGCCTGCCGGTGTGCTGTCGATGCGGCGGCTCATGATCTCTGCGCCGAGGACTAGGATGTTGCCGGTGGTGGATGCCAGGCGCATGGCAAGTGCCAGGCCGACGAGGGAGCCGGCGCTGCCGACGGGGATATCGAGCGCCGGTGTGCTGGTAAGGCCGAGGCGCGCCGCGACGGTGGATGCCGGGCCGGGACAGAAGCGATCCGGCGAACCGCTGCTGACCAGAAGCATGCCGAGCTCGGCAGGAGCGATGCCGGCGTTTTGCAGGCAACGTTCCGCGGCGATTACGGCAAGGTCGGCGACGGTCTGCTGCGGCTCGGCGTAGCGGCGTTCGCGAATGCCGCTGACCTGTTCGATCCATTCCGCCGTTTCGCCCACCTGCGCGGCGATCTCTGCGTTGGTGACGACGCGTTCAGGGAGGCAGGAGCCAGTTGCGCGAAGAAAGGCCAACGCCGGGCCTACTTCTCTTTCGCTTCGAGGTAGCTTTCGACTTTGTCGATGGTGTCGAACTTGCGCGCGGACAGATCGCTGTCGGGGATGGAGACACCGAATTCGCTTTCAAGTCCGCTGACAAAGTCGGGCAGCGCGAAGCTGTCAAGCAGGCCGGAGCCGAAAAGGGATTCGTCATCTTCCGGGGTGATGGGTTTGCCTGCGGTCGCTTGCAGCACCTTGAGAATGCCTGGTTTTTTGTCCATGGTACGGGAGGGTCCTTTACGTGCGTGGTGACCGTGAGATGCAGGTTCGAGGCGATGCGTCGGCGCTAGTTCAGAGCGGCTGTAGACGGAGCCTGATAGCCGCTGTAAGCCGAGAGCAGATCGGCTACAAGCGCGTCTGCGAGGGCATGGTAGCCCGTGCCGGTGAAGTGGGTGTGGTCAGGTTGAGCGTACCCGGCGGCGACCCAACGATTCATTGCGCCCAGGCCACCCTGGCGGCCCTTCCAGTCCCAAAAGGCACAGCCGTGGGTGCGGCATACCTCGCGCTGCGCGCCTACGATGCGGTCGGTGCCGGTGTAGGGCGTGAAGTAGCGGTGGGCAATGCGGCGAGCGCGGCGGCCCCGGCCCACGGTGGTGTAAGAGGTGGTGCCCAGCGAGCGGTCGGCCGGGCCAACGACAAGGATTGAGGCTGCGGGCGCGGTGCGGTGCAGTGTGTCGATGAGGCGGGCGAAGGTGGCCCGATACTCCTCACCACCCCAGCGGGCGGCGGCCTCGTTGGTGCCGTACGCGAGCACGATCAGGTCTGGCGCGGAGGCGGCCAGTAAGCTGTGGAAGATGGGTTGATTCCAGCGCAGCAGCAGTGGGGCTTCCGCACCGTTGATGCCCATGGCCTCCCAGGTAATGCCGGGTTGGAGGGCCACCGTGCCCAGCAAGCGGACAGGGCCACCGCCCTGCGTGGTGAGGGTGAAGTGGTGTGTGCCGGCAGGGCAGTCGTAATGCAGGGTGCCGGCGGAGGCCTCGCCCGTTACCGCGGGGACGGTGGGCGCGGGTGAAGTGTCCGGGGTCTCGGGATCGGCGGCCTGGGTTGAGGATGCCCGGTCGGCGCTGTATAGACTGTCCGGTGCGGTTCCGGTGGGGGCTGTGGCAGGGACAGCGCTCGAGGATGCGGGCTGCGTGCCGTAGGCGTCGGTGCTGCCGACGCCTGTGCGGTCAACAGCAGTGGGGTCTGGTGCACCGTTGCCCGTGGACACGGTCTGGATGGGGTAGCCGTTGTCGCTGAACTGAAAGCTGCCGCCACCGGGCTGGCGCAGGTAGTCGACCTGCAGGGTAAGGCAGGGTGCGTCGAGGGAGGCGAAATCGCCTGCGTGCGCGGCCTGAATGGCGACGCCGCCCAGGCCCAGTTCGGCATCGCCCAACTGGGTGAAGTGAGTGCCAAGCGTGGTCCAGCCGCTGCTTTGGCTGCGGCCCGAGCCAAGAATGCGGTACCCGGCGAAAGGGTGGCCGGCATAGCTGAAGCCGACGCCGCCGTCGCCGAAGCGTGCCTGCATGCGGGCGCGGGCTTCGCCGGTAAACATGTCTGCTGCCGTGTGTGAGTCGCCGAACTGCAGGATGCGCACGGTGCCATTGCCCGGCTGATCTTCACGTGTGTGCAGCGCGCCGAAGAAGTTGGAGAGCGCGCCGGGGTACTGCAGCGCCGTTCCACCCTGCGCCAATTGCTGGCCGACCGAGCGCACGGCGCCCTCGTCGGGGGGCAGAGGGATTTCCGGTTCCTGCGGAACACCGGCAGTTGGTACGGCGGTGGATGGGTTTGGGTCAGAACCGCCGGGCGAAACCTGCTGAGAGTAGAGTGGCGTTGCGGTAGCGGGAGTGGTGCCACGAGACGCCGTTCCAACCCGGCCTTGCAATGGTCCGTGCAGAATGAGCGGCGCCGCATAGGTGTTGGCACTTGCGCTGCCTGCGGGGAGTCGCCGGCCTGTGCGGCTGTGCCCAGCGGTGTGTGAGCGGGCCGGCGCTGCAAATTGCGGCGAACCATGACGGCCTATGACGCCTTTGCCGGCTGCATGTGAAGCTCGGGAGGGTGCCTGGGCAGAGGACCTGCCGTGTGCGGAGCGCTGGCTTAGCGGGATTGCGTGGCGAACAGGGGCGGGGGATTTGCGCAGGGTACCCGCGAGAGCCAATGGAGCGAAAAGCAGAGGAGCGAATAGCAGGGGAGCGAGGATGCCTGGCAGCCACAACGATGATTTGAAGACGTGCAGTGGCCGATCCCCCGGTGTAACTAACAGGTTAGACGAAGTGTTTTGCGGGTTGGGCCGCGAAATGCTTTCGGATCCGGGTGGACGCAGAAGTGCGGGATTTCCCAATAAAGAACGTAAATTCGGCACCAAACTATGTTCCCTTTTTGGGGCATTTTGATCAGAGTGCAAGCCATGTTGCAGGAAAGAAGGGAGTTTCGCGGTTTGTGCGCCTTTGTGGAAAATGCCAGGTGACAGAAGGCGTGTAGTAAGCGAAGATAAGGCGAATAGTTCGCGCGTTGGATTCACGTGCAGCGTTTATCGTGCACGTTCGCAAGTAGTTGCATTCGCAGGGGATAGCGCACAGGGAAAGCAAACATTTTGGCTTGACTTCGGCAAATGGGGCCGATAGAGTCGGGCAACTTCTTCACCAGAGGGGACGGCGAGAGTGGTCGACAGGGCAAAAGCGACAGGACGGCGAAGCCAGAGGGATGGCTTGCCGAAGGGTCGTGGACTGCGTTGCCGGCTGGAGCCGGCCAGAGTTCAACGGGATACGGGACGGGCACACAGGAGAGGTCAAGAGAGCCTTCGCCACGGGAACGGTCCACAGCAGCCGGAAGCCGCAACACACCGACATGAAGCGCGGCAGGCCGGAGAAGCATTGGAGCAACACGTGAAGTATTCTTGCGTGGCCTTGCGTTGCTGCCGAGCCTGATTCAAGGCATCGAATCGATCTATGGCGCCAGGACGGGCGCGGATAAGAAGACCGCGGCGCTCGAGGTTGTGAGTTCTGCCATTAAGATGACGGATGCGGTCACGGCCAAAACCATAGCCGACGGCGACAAATTTTCCGCCGGTCTGGGCATGGTAATCGATGGTGTTGTGACTTGCCTGAACGCGAGTATCTGGGCAAAGTAAGTGAGGCACGGGTGTGCGAATCCCACGCTGGAGACGGCGTGGGGTTCGCACACCGGGCGATTTGGATGCCTGAGACCATGCTGCACGGGTCGCGCCGTATACTGCGGGGATGGCCGAGGGTACGACAGCTGCGCCGCTGGTGGGCGTGGTCATGGGATCAAAGAGCGATTACGTGGTGATGCGGGCGGCGATGCAGGTGTTGCAGGAGTTTGACGTACCCTGCGAGGCGCGCGTGGTGAGTGCGCATCGAACGCCGGACCTGCTGTTCTCCTACGCCGAGTCGGCGCGCGCGCGAGGGCTGCGGGTGATCGTTGCCGGTGCGGGCGGCGCGGCGCATTTGCCCGGGATGCTGGCGGCGAAGACAATTGTGCCGGTGCTGGGGGTGCCGGTAAACGCAACGGCACTGCATGGCGTGGATGCGCTGCTGAGCATCGTGCAGATGCCGAAGGGCATTCCCGTGGGAACGCTGGCGATTGGAGAAGCAGGTGCGATCAATGCCGCACTGCTTGCAATTGCCATGCTGGCTACGACCGATGCAGCGCTTGGAGATCGGCTGACGGCGTGGCGGGCGGCGCGAGAAGCGTCCGTTCGCGGGGAAACGTTAGACGACAGCGAAGGTACGACGGCAGGAGTTGTGGCGTGAGCGTGGACGAGACAGGAAAAGCCGCAGCGCCCGTGCTGCCGGGTGCGACTCTGGGCATCTTTGGCGGTGGCCAGCTTGGCCGCATGATGGGCATCGCGGCGCGGTCGATGGGATACAAAGTACACGTGCTGGATCCTGACCCTGCGTGCCCGGCGGGATACATTGCGGACGAGGTGATTGAGGCGGGTTGGAACGACCGCTGGGCTGCAGCGAACCTGGCACGCGCGTGCGGTGCTGTGACGCTGGAGATTGAGCAGGTGTCGATCGTGAGCCTGGACGAGGCTTCTCGCTGGGCACCGATGCGACCCGGGGCAGCGATGATGGCCGTTATCCAAGATCGGATCGAGCAGAAAAACTGGTTGTTTAAACACGCCTTTCCCGTGGGAAAATATCGCGCCGTGCATTCGCGAGAGCAGCTTGCGGCAGCCGTGACGGAGATTGCCGGGCCGGTTTTTGCAAAATCCGCGACGGGCGGGTACGACGGGCGCGGCCAGGCAAAACTGGGTTTTGCGGGCGCGGTGACCGAGGCCGCGTTGCGGGACGCGTGGGACGATGTCGGAGGCGTAGCGTGCGTTGCAGAGGCGGCGCTCGATCTGGAACGCGAGATCAGCGTGATGGTCGCGCGGTCACCGAGCGGCGAGGTGAAGGTGTATCCACCGGCTGAAAACTTCCATGAGAACCAGATTCTGAGCTGGAGCGTGATCCCCGCGTCGGTTTCGACAGATACGACAGCACGCGCAATCGACATAGCACGCGAGATTGCCGAGACCTTTGTATTGGAGGGTTTGCTGGCGGTGGAGCTGTTTGTGACACGCGATGGAGAGTTGCTGGTTAATGAACTCGCGCCGCGCCCCCACAACAGCTATCACGGGTCAGACCGCGCGTGCACCACGGGGCAGTTTGAGCAGGCGATCCGCGCCATGTGCGACCTTCCGCTTGGGGGCGTGGACCTGGTGCAGCCGGCGGCTATTGCCAACCTGCTGGGCGATGTGTGGCTGACGACAGACGGCAGCGAGCGCGAACCACAGTTCGATCGGGCACTGGCGGTTCCTGGAGTGCGCCTGACACTGTATGAAAAGCTGAAGCCGCGGCGCGGACGGAAGATGGGGCACCTGAGCGCGGTAGGTGCCACGGCGGCAGAGGCGCGGGACAGGGTGCTGGAGGCGAAGTCTCGCCTGTGACAAGACTGTAGGCAGCGAGCCGATACTGCCGTTGACGCGCTTGCACCCCGGCGTGAGTACAACTCTAAGCTGAGTCTTTTGGGATGAAGGCTCGCGCTACAAAGGAAAGTCCAAGCGCAACCACGATGCCTTGCAGAACGCGCAGGATTGTCGTTTCCCACGCGAAGCCAGTAGACCAGCCAAACGCGGCAAAGCTGATGACGCAGCCAATTACGTAGACTTCGCTGAGAACGCCCTGCCGCCAATACGGGTGCACGTCGCCTTTGGGGCGCAGCGAACGGAAGGACGGTAGCAGGCGGGGTATCTGCTGCATATACGCGGTGTAGGCCGACCCGCATTGCTGCGTAAGATACGGCTCCTCACGCCCTATTAAGCGTATTTGAATGAACAAGATAAGCACAAAGGTAAGCACGGCCGCCTCCGGTCGCATCAGCATGCAGATTGCGATGGTGTTCAGGATCGTGCCGAGATAAAGCGGGTTGCGCGTGTAGCGAAAGGGACCACCGATGACGATGCGTTCGCCTTCCATGCCGCCCTGATGCACCGTTCGGGCGCCCAAGTATGCTGCTCCCCATGTCCGCAACATGGCACCGGCCGCGGCAAAGAACAAAATTCCGAGAAGCAGACCATTCCAGTCCACTGCAAAGTTCTGATAGCTGGGTTTGGCGAGATAGTTGCTGAGCACGAACCAGGAGCTGCCATTTTGAAGAAAGCTCCATGCCGGCACATGCCAGGGTGCAGCCAACCCGAGGGCGTACACGGCACCATGTATAAGGTATCGGTGCTTGTATTCGAAGGCTGTGGCGCGCAGAAATGGTGGAATCATCGGGTGAGCACTTCCAAGAGGGTGTCGAAGTCTTCCAGGCCGGAGTACTCGATGATGATCCTGCCTTTACCGTCCTTGTCCTCGATACGCGTGCGAAGTCCCACTGCGCGCTGAATCTGAATCTGTGCCGCTTTAACGTTTGGATCGACCGGCGGCGATTCCTGTTCTGGAACCTTGCCCAGCTTGCGCTCGGGGTCGAGCAGCCCTTTGATGTAGGTTTCGGTCGCCCGCACCGACATGGAAAGCGCAGAGATTTTTTGCGCCGCTGCCGTGATTTGCTGCTCGGTCTCAAGGGCGAGGAGGGTTCGTGCGTGGCCGAAGGAAAGCTCGCCGGCCTCCACACGATGCTGCACGGCCTGGGGTAGTCGGAGGAGACGCAGGAAATTAGCAACCGAGGCGCGGTCCTTGCCTGTGCGTTTGGCCATTTGCTCCTGTGTAAGCTGAAACTCACGACCCAAGCGTTCGTAGGCTCGCGCCTGCTCCATAGGATTCAGGTCGGCCCGTTGCAGATTTTCGACAATAGTCATCTCCATCGTCTGCTCGTCGGAGGCGTCAAGAACGACGGCGGGAATGGTGGGCTTACCGGCCTGTCGAGATGCGAGCCAGCGGCGCTCCCCAGCTATGAGCTGGTATCGGCCAGCCGACAGCGGGCGAACCACCACAGGCTGTACGACGCCTGTGGCTGCAATCGACTGGGCAAGTTCGGCGAGTGCAGCTTCATCGAAGCGGCTGCGTGTCTGGTAGGGGTTCCGCTCGATGTCATCCAGTGGAATCTGCAGAGCGGTGCCGGTGGGCTCTGCTGGTGAGACGGCGACCGGGGGCCGGGCTGGGAGAAGCGATTCGAGGCCGCGTCCGAGAGCGCGGCGCTTCGTGTCGGGCAGGGCGTGTGAGGGCATGTGTTCCTTCATCGGTTATAAGGCCAAAAGCGTACGGCGGGCTTGCTGCCCACGCGTTGTTGCCCTTCGACTTTGGCCTGTGTTTGTCGCGGACTCTCAACACCGTTGCGCTGGAGCAGCTCCCGCGCAAGTTCTTGGTAGGCCTCGGCACCACGCGAGCGCGGGTCATACAGCATGATGGGAACGCCATGACTCGGGGCTTCTGCAAGGCGTATGTTCCGGGGGATTGTGACCTGAAAGAGCTTTTCGCCAAAGAAGGATTTGAGGTTGTCCGCCACCTGCTGGGTGAGTGACGTGCGCGGATCGAACATGGTGAGCAGCACACCTTCCAGGCCAAGCTCGGGATTGAAAGACGAGGAAACCCTATCGAGCGTATGCATCAGTTCGCTGATGCCTTCGAGGGCGAAGTACTCCGCTTGCGTTGGGACCAGGAGACCGTCAGCCGCGCAAAGGGCGTTAAGGGTTAACAGGTCAAGAGAGGGTGGGCAGTCGAGAACAATGTAGCGGTAGTTCTGCCGGACAGGTTCAAGTGCATCGCGAAGCCGGAACTCGCGACGGGGTTGCTGGGCGAGTTCGAAGTTTGCACCGATGAGCGCCTTGCTTGCCGGCAGAACACTGAGGCCGCTCACAGCTGTGGGCAGAATAGCTTCTGCTGCGGCGCACTCGCCGAGAAGTACATCGTAGGTGGAGCTTCTCGCGTCGTCGCGTGCAATACCGACACCTCCCGTGCTGTTTGCCTGGGCGTCGCAGTCGATCAGTAGGGTTGGCAGAAGTTCCAGGGCGAGGGCGGCTGCGAGATTAATGGCTGTGGTGGATTTGCCGACGCCGCCTTTTTGGTTGACGATGGCGATGATCTTTGTGGGAGGGTTGGTCATGCTGTGCTCTCAGCAGAGTAGCGGACGCGAGAAGCAACGGCAACCCGCCGTGTTCCACGTGGAACTTTTGCGTAGGTGAGCCCCGTGTTCCACGTGAAACATTTATGAAGCAAGTCGAGCCATCTCGATACGTCCAGCAGAGTAGGGTATTTCTACGGTGTGCCTGTTCACCCACTGTGTTCCCGGGAAACGGGTACTTTGCTGCCCGCCAACAAAGAAGGCCAGCGTGCCGCCGGAATGCAATAGACCGCGGGCAACCTTAAGGGCGCGCGGCATATTGTCCACCGCGCGCAATACGACCACGTCGAACATGGCAGCTAATTCCTCTGCCCTGCCTGGCCAAACCGATACTTCTAACTCCATTGCAAAAACTGCTTCACGGAGAAATGCTGCTTTCTTGTTCTGGGACTCGGCAAGTGTGACTTTTAGATCATTCGAATACAAGGCGATCGGCAAACCGGGGAAGCCGGCACCGGATCCAAGGTCGAGCACAGAGTGGCAGGCGGGCAATGCACGTGACAGGACGAAGCCCTCGCCAAAATGCCGTTGCACAACCTGCTCCGGCTCGCGCACGGTGCTGAGATTGACACGGCTCGACCAGAGCTCAAAAAGAGATAAGTACCTGCTGATTTTTTGGTAGATTTCTGCAGAAAAGCCGTTCGCGCCGTAAGGGACGAGCAGCTCGCGGATTTGCTCGACGCCGAGTGCGCTCATCGAGCGATGCGTGCTGCTTCGATAAATCGACCAAAGAGTTCACCTGAAAGCCTTGCCTGACTGCTGGTGCGCTCCGGATGCCACTGCACGCCCAGCATCCACGGGTGTCCAGAATCTTCCACTGCCTCGATGACTCCGTCTTCGCTCGCCAAGGCGACTGCAAGCAGACCTTCGCCCAAAGCAGCCACGGCCTGATGGTGCGAGCTGTTCACCATCTGCTTGTCCAAAGGCGCGAGGTGCGGCAGCCGCGCTGAGTCGGCGATGACAACTGTATGGGCGTCAAGAACGGACCGGCCCGCACGGTGGTTGATAGGTATAGGCGGAAGATCCTGCACGAGCGTTCCTCCTCGATATACATTTAGGGATTGCAAGCCGAAACAGATGCCCAGCAGAGGCAAACCCGTACGATCGGCAAGTGCAAGAAGCTCCCGGTCCATCGCCTCACGAAGCGGGTCTGCCGTACCGGTTTCCGGGTGTCGCTCGTGGCCATAGGCTTCCGGCCGAATATCCGCCCCGCTGCCGGGAAGGACGATTCCGTCGAAACTTTCGGGCGCAATACATGAGGTCGTGAGCTCGATGCGGACGGGAGTACCGCCGCTCTGCTCGATCGCCGTTGCGTATTCAGGCCAGCACTGAGCGTTGTAGGCGGGATCAAAGGACGTTGGTACAGGAATGGCGATTCGAGGACGGAAAGACATCGACTTGAGTGTACGGCAGAGCTACGGGTGATAAGCATCGAGCGGTGTGTGCCGGCTCGAAAGCCCTGGCGATGACAAGAAAGCTGACCTTAGCGGCTTTAGCCGTTGCCCTTCCGAAAATCAGGTGCGTCTGGGATTTATCAAGCGCTGCCGCAGCCTGAATCCCGTGCAGCTATCAGGATGGCTGCATGGTTCGTGCGTCGACAGGCTCAACAATGGCGTCGCGCAACTGGCGCATTCTGTCGAGATAGAAGGCGAGGTTGTGGACACTGGCGAGATTTGCAGCGAGCGGCTCACCTGTGTGGAAGAGGTGCCGCAAGTAGGCGCGAGTGTAGCGGCCGCAGGTGCTGCAGCCGCACGCCGGATCGATCGGACCGGAATCTTCGGCGAACCGCTTTCCGCGGATGTTGAGGCGGCCTTCGCTTGTAAACAGCAATGCGTGACGTGCGGCGCGGGTCGGAAGCACGCAGTCCATTTGGTCCACGCCCAGTTCGGCATACATGGTGATCTCTTCCGGGTATCCGACGCCCATGACGTAGCGGGGTTTGTCTTTCGGCAGCAAGGCCAGGGTGTGTTCGATAATTTCGTGAGTTACTTCTCGCGGTTCCCCGACCGCCAGACCACCAATAGCGTAGCCATCAAAGTCCATGTCGATAAGGCGGTTCGCGCTCTCGGACCGGAGATCCTTATACATTCCACCCTGAACGATGCCGTACAGGCTTTGTACCTGGCCATCCAGTGCAGAAAACCACGGCACCCGGTGCGCATTCGATCGAAAATGCGCGAGAGAACGAGCAGCCCAGGCGTGTGTCAGGTCCATGCTGCTGCGGGTCCGTTCATACGTGGCCGGGTGTTCCGTGCATTCATCAAAAGCCATACAGATGTCGGCTCCGAGCGCGATCTGCACGTCCATGGAATGTTCCGGCGAAAAGAAGTGTTTCGATCCATCCAGGTGGGAGCGAAATTCGACGCCCTCCGGTGTAATTTTTCGCAGGGCTGCCAACGAAAATACCTGGAATCCGCCGCTGTCGGTGAGCATGGGACGAGTCCAGCTCATGAACCTGTGCACTCCCCCAAGTCGCGCAATCAGATCATGTCCCGGCCGTAGGTACAGGTGGTAGGTATTGGCAAGGATGATCTCGGCACCGCGACCGTCGTCGCCGAGGGTCTCCAGGGTTTGCTGCGGAACTGACTTTACACTGGCCGCGGTTCCCACGGGCATAAAAACAGGAGTTTCCACTGTGCCGTGCGGCAGATGGAGTGTGCCGCGGCGCGCGGTGCCGGAAGTCTGGCGCAGATGAAAGCGGAGCGGCATACATCTATTGTAGGCAATGGTTTCAATGGAGCAATATGGTTTGCGCATTGAAGGACAGCGGAGATTTGCTCGTCCTTGATCCCGGCAGGAGCTCGATTACATTGCAGGTTGTGAGTGCAGCGCCTACGCAGATGTCCGAGGCAGATGAGGCGCGGGTAAAAGGGGCTATCGAGAACGGGTATGGGTTGTGTGAGGTGTTTCGGCACCATCAGCTTGCGTCCAAAGTGAGAAGGGCGACGCCGGTCGGTGCTGGCGCGTCCAAGGTGTATGAGTTATCGTCGCGCTGTTGTGTCTCTTTTAAGCTGGCCGCTGGCCGTTGCTACTTTGCTGCCAGCGCAGCAACTTGCGGTCCCCGCACACCCTACAAGCACGCCGTATGCCGGGGAGTTGGGAATTTTTGAGTATCCGGATCGCGACAAAAAGCTGCAGATTGATCGTGTGATGGACATTCTGCACATCACGCCCGGCAAGGCGGTGGCCGACATCGGTGCCGGGGGCGGATGGTTTACCGTGCGAGCGGCACGCCGCGTTGGCGCAAATGGCATTGTGTACGCGGAAGACATCAATCCGCAATACATTGGGGCGATCGAGCGGCGCGCCAGCAAAGAACAACTCAGCAACGTAAAGCCGACGCTCGGCACTCCAGACGATCCGAAACTGCTACCCGGCACTGTCGATGCTGTGCTGCTGTTGAAGGTGTACCACGAGATTGCGGATACCCCCGCTTTTCTGCGCAATCTTCGACCATCGCTGCGGCCCGGTGCACGTATCGGCATCATTGACCGGAATGGTACCGGCGCCGATCACGGGCTCAAGCAAAGTATTTTGGAGCGGGAAATGACCCTCGCCGGCTTCCGAGAGGTAGAACACTACGACTTTACAAAAGCGGACGGACAGGACTACTTCCTGGTTTTCGTTCAGCGATAGCGCAAATCTCCCAGTAGTCCTTATTTCCGCAGACATCTGCGGAAATAAGGACTATCGAGTACACCCACACTTAGTGCTCTTTACTAGAAGGTAGTGCTCACCGATAGCCGGATCGTTTTTCGCGGTTCACGGAGAACATAGTTTGCACCGTAGAGCTGCAGGGCCTGCGCATAGGTGAAATTACCCGCGCTGCCTGCCGGGAAAAGAGTACGGAAGTTGTTTGCGCCAACCGTTGGGACCGCGAGTTGCTGCGGCAACGATTCATATAGCCGTAGCGGATTGTATGCATAGAAGATCCGGAACGGAGCATTCACGATTGGCAGGATGACTGCAATCTGCGCGCCATTTGACATGCGGGGCACGAAGTTGGTGCCGTGAGCTGTTTGCAGCAGATTGGGGAAGGTAAGCGTCTGGCCGCCGGAGCACGCGCCATTGGTGATGGTCGGGCACCCATACAGAGGGCTGTTGATCTGTGTCTGGCCGAGAACACTTTCGCGCAGCTGACTTTTGAAGGCGTCAAATGTGAGATTGAAGTCGGTAAAGAAGGAGAAATCCACCTGTGGCGCGAGTGGGATGCGGTACTCCAGGTTCCCGGTAAACGATGTGTCGCCGCCCACTTGGACCAGACGATAGATCGGCAAGGGAATCTGCAAATTCCCATTAAGCGAGTTGGACGGATCGCGAGAGACTGTGGTGCCGTCGGGATTCGTCAGATTAAACAGGACGCGCGTTGGAATGAAGGTGTAGGGTGCGCCTGAACGGATATCAAAGCCGCGTAGCTCCGACTCGCCGCCGGAGTAGAAACGGTTGAACGGAGGTGCGACCTGGCCGCCGAAACCTTCAACATGGGCCAACTGTGCACGCATGCCGAGCACATTGTGTCCCTCGCGGCTTATGTGCAGGCCCTTGATCGGGTAAAACTGGCGGAAGCTGGCGACAGGTGAAAAGTATTTCACGTTGCCGCCCGCACCCGCCACCTGCACCGCAATGTTGAAGTCACGACCACTGTGGGCACCCTGTGCGCGGTCCACGGACGAGAAGCTAAAGCTTGGCGTGATGATGGACGAGATGATACCGTCCAACGCGTTGTTTGCCGCGATGCCGCTACGGAAGTTCAGTGTTTGAAACACGTTACGGGTATTGTCGTTAAAAGTGGTGATGTTTGAACGCTGCAGCGCGTAGGACACGCCGAGGCGCTTGAAGGAGCGGCGAATCGGATAGCCAAGGGTCAGCGTGAGGCCGGTCGACGACTGGTTGTAGTTGGTCAACAACGATTGCTGTGCATTGGAGAGGTTTCCGTTGGTGCTACCGGTTCCGTAGCTCTTGGCGGGGTTGTAGTCGTATTTTTGCGCAAACACCTGGAAGCCGAGGGAAAGCGGCTTGTTGCGGAAGTATGGCTCGTTGAAGCCCAGGGTAAGGTTACGTGACAGATCGCCGACGTTGGCGTTGACGGAAAGCGTTTCGCCCAGGCCGAGAAAGTTGTTCGTCTCGTAGTTGAGGCCGATGAACGATCCCGAGAGGCCGGACAGGCCGCCGTTAAGACCGATAGAGTTCTTGCCCTTTTCCTTCAGCTTGAGCAGCAGGTCGACGGTTCCCTCGTTTGCGTTGGTACGTGTTTCCGAATCCTGGTCGGCCTTGAGCGTTTCGAAGTAGTTGAGCTGGTTCAGGCGGAGGATCGATAGTTCCCAGAGCTGGTTGTTGTACTGCTGACCCTCTTCAAGGAGTAGCTGGCGGCGGATAACACGGTCGCGCGTGATGGAGTTGCCGCTGAACTCGATCCGGCTAACGAAGAACTGTTTGCCCGTGTCGATATCAATGTCGAGAAAGATCAGCTTTTTGGCTTCGTCGAAGCGGGGGACGGGGGAGCCGACCATGTTGATGTAGCCGGCAGAGCCGAAGCCTTTGCGCAGGTTCTCGATACCCTTGCCGAACAGGGTCGCATTGAAGAACTCGCCATCTTTCTGGGCGAACTGCGCGCGCAGAGCCGTGGCGGCGAACTTGGATTTATCGTAGCCGGTGAAGGTGACACCGCCGAGGCGATAGCGGTCGCCCTCTTCCACGGGCACGCGAATATCAATGCGTTTGCCGGTGCTGGGGCGAAAGGTGAACGGGTTAATGCCGCCGGAGTTGCGTACCTGGGTCGCGGGGTCGCCGGGCTGCATTTTAAAGTAGCCGCGCTCACGGTAGGCCTGGCGAAGGCGTTCAACGTCTTCATCGAGCTTTGTCGCGTCGAATGTGCGTGCAAACAGGTTTTCCAAAATAACCGAATGCGGAACGCCGACGGGCTTTGTGTTCTTCATCGACGCACGCAACACACGCGACGGGATGGACCGGTTTCCCTCAAACTGCACGTTGCCCACCTTGACGGTAGGGCCTTCTTTGACGATGAAGGTCAGGTTCACGCGTGCGGGAGGAATGGTCTTGATCTCGTAATTGACTGTGGCAAACTGATGCCCGTGTTCGGCGAGCAGGCCCTTGAGGACGACTTCTGCACGCTTGATGCGGGTAGGGTCGTACTGCGACTCGACCGAGATGCCGACCTTGGCCTTTTTGAAGCGCTCCAGCACGTCGCTTTGGGTGACGGCGTTCAATCCCTTGTAGGTCATTTCGCCGATCGTGGGCTTTTCGCGCACGTAGACGATGAGCTGGGTGCAGGTCGCTGCATCGACCCGCTCGATACGCACATCTTCAAAGTAGCCCGTATTCCAAAGCTGGTTGAAGTCCCGTTCGACAGTGGCTGCGTCAAACTGGTCGCCCTGGTGCGAGAACAGGCGTGCAATCACTGACTCTTTGGGAATGCGGCGATTGCCGATTACCTGCGGGGCACACAGCGGGAGCGACGGTGGTGCTGCGGCAGCGGGGACCTGCGCGAAAAGAAGCGACGATGCGACGGGTAAAGGTGCAAACAAGAGCGCAGCGGCGAGGCCGCGCAGCCCTGAACGCATCATGGGACTGGCCCAGAACTGCCGAGTGACTGTCGGCGCATGCTCCTGGTACTGATTGTGACGGGCAACGCCCTTCGGCTTCACGGTGCCCTTCGGCTTTTCGGTAAAGATACGCCCATCCTCACTGCTGAGAAACGCCTGTAGCGCTCCCCGAACTACGCTCCTTGCGGAGCCCTTCGCCCCTCGAAAGAAGCTGGAACCTTGCCCCTTGCGAGGGCAGTCAAACACGCCGCGTGCATACCGCTACGGCGTTGCTTCCTGCAGAACGACCCACATCTCCCGGTACGCGCGGCTACCCGGCGAACACAGAAAAGGGTGTGTGCTGACAAGACGATTCTATAGGACAGGGGAAAGCAGCGCGAGATGAGGAATCTGCTGTGCACCGGGATTCCTCGCGTAGATGCACCAGAGGTGGTGCAGTATTCGCAAGCCTGCGGCGAGGCCAAAGTGCGACGTATGAAACCGACGGCTTCCATGGCGTCTCTCCGACGCGGGTTTGCCCGCATGCAGGGCATCTGACAAAGGCAGGAGACTTCTCATGCGCTTCCATCACTTCCCGGCTGTTGTATGCTCTGCGCTGTTGTACCTCTCGGTTTTGGTCAGGCCACGCACACCGGCGGCGAGCGCACGGGTTACGGAGGCGCCGACAAAGGTAGCGTAGGCACCACCGACGATGCCGGCCACAGCACAGACAAGGCGCTGCACCACTCGTCCGGTGCGCAAAGCAAGATGCCCGGCGGCAGCCTCCACGGCAGTTCGATCGGCAACAATAGGAGTGCTGAAGCCAGCTCGGCCCGGCAGAACAGCGTTCCCGGGACCCACAAAGGCGGCGTGCCAAGCAAGAGCGCCATGCGCAATGGGAAGTCCCGCCAGACTTTTGCGGCAAAGAACAACACAGATGGTGCTCAGAGACAATCGGTACACAACAGCAGTTCCCAGTAATTTAGGGAAGCAACCGACCAAGGCCGCGATAACCTGCGCAATAAATCTTGACACAGCAGCCCGGTTCTCGCCGGGCTTTTGCCCTGCGAGTTTAAGTCTTTCACTCCATGCATGCGCTATGCTTTGGAGTGAAAGAAAGGCGAACACGCATGCTGCTGTTGGCGATTGTTGTTCTGCAAGTTGTGTTGCTGCTGTTGGTGCTGGCAGTCTGGCTGGGCAAACCCGCGGTGACTGGCCCCGACGAGCGCCTGCTGCGTTTGCCGGAGGCGATGAGCGCGCTGCAAACCCGCGCGGATATCACGGACGCGGGGCTTCGCCAAGTCATTGAACTGCTGCGGCGTGAGGCGGCGGACATGGCGGCGCAAAGCCGGCGCGACGCGGAGGCGGGAAGCATTGCGCTACGCGACGAGGTGGCACGAAGCATTGCCACACTGGGCCGCACCCTGACGGAGGGGCTGAGTGGGTTCCGGGCTGACAACACCGCGTCGGCTAATCAACTGCGCCTTGCCGTGCATGCGGAGTTACAGGCGATTGCGGCAACGCTGGACGGTTTTCTGAAAGAGACGAACCGGACAGCGCTGGAATCGCGTGACGCACTGCACGGTAAGCTGACCGATTTGGGCGTGAAGAACGGGGAAGGTCACGACGCCCTGCGCACGGCGCTGCACGCCAAATTGCACGACCTGGGAGAGGCACAGCATGGTCATCAGGAGCGGTTGCGCCTGAGCCTGCAGCAGAGCCTGGACAAGCTGAACATCGAGAATGCCGTGAAGCTGGACGCGATGCGACAGACGGTGGATGAAAAGCTGCAGGCGACGCTGCACACACGGCTAACGGAAAGCTTTGGCCAGGTCACGACGCACCTGGGCGACGTGCAGAAGGGGCTGGGCGAGATGAAGGAGCTGGCGAGTGGTGTCAGTGATCTGAAGAAGGTGTTCAGCAACGTGAAGGCGCGCGGCATTGTCGGGGAGTTTCAGCTTGGCATGCAACTGGAGCAGATGTTCTCGCCGGACCAATATGTTCGCAATGCGAGGATCAAGCCAGGTTCGAGCGAATCGGTGGAGTACGCGCTGAAGATTCCGGATGGCGACCGCGATTGCGTGCTGCTGCCGATCGATGCGAAGTTTCCACGGGAGGATTGGGAGCGGCTGGAGCATGCCTATGAGCACGGCACACTGGAAGAACAGACGCGGGCTGGCAATGCGTTTGAGAGCGCGATCCGGACAGAAGGCAAACGCATTTGCAGTAAGTACATCGATCCGCCTACGACGCTGCCGTTTGCCGTGATGTTTCTGCCGACGGAGGCGCTCTATGCCGAGGTGATGCGGCGGCCGGCGCTGCATACCGATCTTCAGTCGACGTGCAATGTGACGATTGCGGGGCCGTCGAGCTTTATGGCGATTCTGACGAGCTTCCAGATGGGGTTCCGCACTCTCGCGATCCAGAAAAAGGGCAGCGAGGTGTGGAAGATTCTGGGCGGCGTGAAGACGGAGTTCAGCAAGTTCGAGACGCTGATGACCAAAGTGGAAAACAACGTGTCGACGGTGCAGAAGACGCTGGGGGATATCGGCGTGCGGACACGTGCGATCAATCGCAACCTGCGCGGCGTGTCGGAGCTGCCAATAGCGGAGAGCTCGCCGCTGATGGCGTTTGAAGAGATTGCCCATGGGGCGCCGCTGCTGGCCGCGACTGCGGACGAGTAGCATGGCGGGACTCGTGCTGGTGATGCAGGTTGTTTCGACGGTCGCCATGTTTGGGGTGATCTGGTTTGTGCAGGTGGTGCACTATCCGCTGTTTGCGCGGGTAGGCGCAGAGCGGTTTGCGGCGTACTCGGCGGCGCATGGAAACCGCACAACCGTGGTGGTTGCACCATTGATGCTGGCGGAACTGGGCAGCGGCGCGGCACTGCTGTTTGCCGGTTTACGGTCGCCCGTGGTGCAGCCAACGGAGGCGTGGTTTGGGATGGCGCTGATTGGAGTGATCTGGGCGTCGACGGCGCTGGTACAGGTGCCGCTGCACGACCGGCTGCGGGCGCAGTACACGGAGACCGAGGCCCGCCGGCTTGTTGCGACGAACTGGATTCGCACAGTTGCGTGGAGTCTGCGTGCGGCGTTGGTCGTGCTGTGGGTGGGCCGGCTTTCGATGCAGCGGTGAGTGCCGAAGACGGGCCTAGTTCACGGGATAGCTGCGGGCCTTCCAGGTGGCGGGCCGCCCCAATAGCTTGCGGCCGAGCGCGACCCATTGCAACAGCAGCAGGGTGGCGACTCCGATGGGGTGCAGAGCGGCGCTGCGGGGCTGTTGATTGAACCGCTTCGACGCCAGTACGCGGGGAAGATAGCTGAAGACGACGGCCGCGGCGCTGAGCGCAACACAGGCGAGCGCGTGAGCCGGCGGGGTATGAATCCACGAAGGCTGCTGCATCCAGCGAACCAGCGCGACAGCCAGCAGCGGCAGCGGTAGAACCTGGCCGAAACCCAGAAACAGAGTGGCAGGCACGATCGCGCCAGGGGCGGCAAGGCCTTCGGTGGCGTTCTTGGACAAACCCTTCCAGGTGGCGGCATTGGAGGAGTACATGCGGCAGCGGGCCAGATGGGTGAGATCTGCCAGGCGCGTCGCAAAGCCGTGCTGCCGCAAAAGACGAGGCAGGCGGAGACCGTCATGCATGGTTTCTCGGATGGCGGCGTGACCACCGGAGGCGGTGTAGGCTGCCCGGTCAACGAGAAGAAACTGGCCACAGCCTGCGGCAAAGCCGGGCGTGGTGGTCGTCCGCAGAAGGGCGATGGGCAATAGGCCAAGCAGGACGAAATGGATCAGCGGCAGCAGCAGCCATTCCAGCGTGGTGCCGGTTTCTTCCAGCGGAAAGCCGCTGACCAGGCCAGTCCCGTTAGAGGCAGCCGGACCGGGGCGGCCATCACCGCGGAGCAGCAGGTAGGCCATGCGTGCAAGGGCCTGGGGTGCCAGCCGGACATCGGCGTCCAAAAAGCAAAGCAGCGGTGATGTGGAGGCCTGTGCACCCTGCCAGCAGGCGTGTTGCTTGCCGTTCCAACCGGCGGGCAGAGCCGTAGATGGAAGGAGTTGCAGCCGGGCGTCGCGCTCTGCCAGAGCGAGCACGATGGCGGCGGTCGCGTCTGTTGAGCCATCGTCGACCACAAGTACATGCAGGACGACATCGGTCTGGTGCAGCAGGCTTTCGACGCATGCAGCGATGCCGGCTTCCTCATTGCGTGCCGGGACGATGGCCGTGACATGCGGCGGGACGCCAGCATCTGGCGGCGGGGGTGGCGTGTACTCCCGCAGGTTGGACAGGGTGAGTACGGCCGGGGTCAGGGCACAACAGACGCTGGCGAGGCTGATGGCGAAATACACGTTGGGTTCGATGCAGTTGGCTTGAATCCGGCTCACGTCATCACAGACAAGCACCGACAACGCGTATGACGGAGATGGCCTGCCTGTGCCTCATCTGTCTGTGCCTTATGGTGTGGTGTGTGTTCACGGAGAGGTTTTCGCCGGCGTTTTCTTTGGTAGCTCCTCGCGTACTGTCGCTTTGGCCTGGGCTGCCGCTTTGGCCTGGGCTGCCGCAGCTTTGGCCTGCGCCGCCGCCTGCTTCTTGGCGTCGGTTTCGGCCCTGCGTTGTGCGGCGGCTTCAACCGGGCTTAGAACCGCAATCACACTGATACCCTGCACTCGCTTCCAGGCGTCGTAGCCGCCGTAGAGTGCGCCCACCATAAGTTGGGCCACGTACTGTGCACCCTGGGGCGTGGGATGGATAAGGTCGGCGGTGATGAGGCGAGGCTTGGCGGCGTACCAGCGGGCCATGGTGCCGTCGCCGCCCATGGCCGCGTAGGTGTTGAAAAAGGCGCAATGCTCGTCCGCCGCAACGCGCTGCTGAATGGCGACAATTTGCGGGATCAAGGGATTAGTGTGGATATCGTTCAGGCCGCCGTGTTCGCCGCGGTCCATCGGGCTCATGATGAGGATGGGCACGCCTGGGGCGGCCGCACGGGCGCGAACGATCGCGGCGCGCAGTTCCGCGTTGAGCGTGCTGACCAAACCGGCAAACTGGCTTTCGTTGGTGCCGTAGTTGATGACGATGAGTGAGGGTTTGACGGCCTGCATCTCTGCCGCCCACGCGCCGGGGTCGAACGTGCGTGAAAGCACGGTGGTGGTGGCGCCGTTCAGGCCGAGGGAATCGTAAATGATGCCGGTGTCGCCCCGGCGGAAGTCCGTACCGAAGAGCTTCACCGTGCCAGATGTAACGGTCAGCTTGAGCGTTTTTGTTCTGTCTGGCAACGAAATCAATTTCCGCATGGGGCCGCTGCCTTCGCCCGTTTGCACCGTGGCGACCGACGTACCATCTGCTGCAACGCCAAGCGTGCCACCGCCTTGCGCGGCAAGGTAATCCACTGCTACGGCCGTCTGCGGCGCGGTTGCTGCATCCCGCAGGACATAGGTGGTTTCCGCGCCTTCGGTGCCACTGAAGATCGCGCCGCCAAGCCCATAGACGCTGGCTTTCATGCGACCCACGGGTGTGGCGTCCTTCTGCGATGAGACCCAGCCTTTGTCGCTGATGTCTACATCACGGTGGCCATACCAGGCCCATGGCTTGGCACCCAGGTTGAAGCCATGGCCGGCGTCGCCGAAGCGTTCCTGCAGCAGGGAGCGAACGTCGCCGGTGATCAGGTCGGCGGTGGTGGGGGAGTCGCCGTAATGCAGCACGGTTACGACCTGTGGCGCATTGCGTTGCTGCAGCGCCCACAGCTTTGTGTAAAAGGGGTCCAATGCGCCGCTCGCATCCTGAAGTGTGGCGCCCCCGGATGCTGCCTGCGGCATCGGGCGGCCCTGGGAAGGGTTGCCGCGCTCTGGCGTCTGACGCTGGGCCGGTGCACCCCTGCCGTGCGCAGCGGGTGCGCTCTCCTCTGCCTGCGTTTGTTGCACACCGTTGAATGGCATGGTGGCGGCGGTGACAGGCGCGGGCGGATGCGGCAGGTGCAGCGATGCAGCCTGCGGCAGAAGGACAGGCGACATGCCGTGCGAGCCCCCAGGCACAAAATGTGCGGCACTGAGCAAGCAAACGGCTGTGCCGAGCGCCAATGCGGTCTTGATTGGAAAGCTGCCCCCGTTGCCGGGTGTTGGGTTTTCGGTCGAAGGCCGGGATATGTTGCTGCGAGAATGCGGATTCATGGTGGCCAGAGAGTGCAGGTAGGGTCAGAAGAGAGTTCCGCCGGCATACTCTCCGGCTACGGAACATGGAAGCTGCTTAGAAGTTGCCGTAAACGAAGCCCGCAGAGCCGTGCCCGGCCAAGGCTTGAATTACAAGAACGATGCCGGCCAGAGCCGCGCCTTGGACCCAGAACGGCAGCCGGTCGCCGATCTGGGCGCACGCTGCGAACCAGCTATTCGGGATGGAGTGCAGAAGGGCGGCGGCAAAAAGGACGCAGGCAAGGAGCGGCGTGACGTTCTCGACACCGGCCGTGTGCGAGGCTATTTGTTGCAAGACAAGCTTTGCTGTCGCAAGGTCCTGGGCGCGAAAGAAAATCCAGGTAAAGCAGACGAAGTGGAAGGTGAGCAGGGCGCCGGCGATCTTACCCGGCAACGAACCTTCTCTCCCTGCGACGCCGCCCCGGGATCGACGCCAAAGCGTGAGCAGATAAAAGCACCACAGACCGAGGCCATGTAGCGCACCCCAGATCAGGAAGTTCCACGTGATGCCGTGCCAGAGGCCGCCGAGCAGAAAGGTGAGCACGAAGGCGTAGCCGTAGGTGAAGGGCGGGAACTTACGGCTCTTGGGCAGTGACTCGAAGAGATAGTCCGTGAGCCAGGAGGAGAAGCTGATGTGCCAACGCTTCCAAAAATCCTGCAGGTTGACGGAAAGGTAGGGCGTGCGGAAGTTTTCCGGCACGGTGAACCCGAGCAGCAGAGCGGCGCCGATGGCGATGTCGGAGTAGCCGCTGAAGTCGAAGAACAGCTGCAGGGCGTAACCATAGACGGCCAGCAGGTTTTCAACGCCGCTATAGAGGGTGGGCGTATCGAAGACGCGGTTGACGAAGTTGTCGGCCAGATAGTCGGCGATGAGCAGCTTTTTAACCAGGCCCGTGCCGATAAGCAGCAGGGCAGTGGCTGCTTGTTGCCGGCTGAGAACGAATGGCTTGGCCCACTGCCGCAGCAGCTTGACCGTGCGGGGAATGGGCCCGGCCAATACGACGGGAAAGAACAGAGACGCCGAGAGATACGTCAACAGGCTCGATTCGGCCTTGGCGTCTTGCCGATACAGGTCAAGGGTGTAGCTCATGGACTGAAAGCAGTAAAACGAAAGGCTCAGCGTGAACAGCCAGCTCCAGCGGTCACCCTGCAGCAGCGGCAAGATTTTGAATGCGACAAGCAGGCCGACGTTGAGCAGCAGTGATAGACTTACCAAGGTTTTGCGGTAGCCAGGTGAGCCGTCAGGTTTTCCGAGACCCCGACCCACGGCAAAATCGGCCGTTGCCGCGAGTGGCAGCAGCAGGTAGACGAGACCGAATTTGGCCAGGAAGAAGAGATTGCCAAGCAGCAGCACCACTTGCTGGGCTCTCCGGAACCGAACAAGCGCCCAGAAGAGCGCAACTTGACAAAGAAAGAAGACGAAGAAAACAGGGGAGCTCAGGGACATCGCTGGAGCCGGGGTATCGCCGCGCGCGCTTTTCTTTCAGGAAGGGCATCGTGCAAAGCTCAGAGCAACGAATGTCCCTGTGATCAAAGCAACATAGAACCCGGTGCAAATGCAAGCTCCCTGACAATTCTTCGCTAGAAGGTATCTGCTTGATCAGCAGTCGCTCCGGTAAAGACCCGGTTTCACACTCCACCGTCGATTTCGCAACTCGAACACTCTTCTCGACCATGCGTCACCCTGACCCCCTGGTTGAGCGTTTTCTGCACTCGCCCGTACGCCACGCATGCGGACTCTTCCGGCTGTCACGCCAGCGCAGCAATGTGGCTTTTGCGTTATGTGCCGTTTTGGCCAGCGGTGTCGCGACCGCCGTAGCCGCACTTGCGACCCTGCAACACCTCCATACCGCCCAGGTTGAACCGCTCGCGCCGGCGCGGCCACCAGTTTCTGCGGCATCGGCGATCGCTGCTTCCACGCCGAAGCGCCATCATCCCATGCTTAGCCGGTTTTCCGCGAACTCCTTGCGTGGCATGCACCCCTTGCAAGGCATCGCATCGTGGTATGGCTCCGTGTTGCACGGCCATAAGACCGCATCCGGCGAAACGTTCGACGAAGCGGAGATGACGGCCTGCCATCCCACCTTGCCGTTTGGAACCCTTGTGCGCGTGACGGATACGGTGTCGCTACGATCGGTGGTGGTCCGCATCAATGACCGGGGCGTCCTGGACCCGGACCGCGTAATCGACCTCTCCGCGGCGGCTGCCGACAAACTCGGGATTTTACGCAGGGGCTTGGCTCACGTTCGGCTCACGGTGTTGAAGGGCGATTCGCCCCCCGCTCTCGCAACACGGGACGCAGAGAACGACTAAGCGTCTGTCTGCTTCCTGCGGTATAGGTCTCCCGCTGAAAAACACGCTGTCGTCGGCTGCCGCAGGGCCTGTAGCGGCCTACGACATGGCTATGAGTGGTCTTACCCAGTCGTGCCTACCGCAGTAGTAGTTCCTTCCCGGTTTCTTCGTGCAATGCGATGAATCTACACTCGTTAGGAGGCGGCATGATGCTCCCCACACGCAGAACCGTTCTTTCATCCATGGCGCTGGCCGGAAGTGCCGCGCTGCTGCGACCCGCGCTTTTCGGACAGCAGGCAGAGCGTCCGCTGCAGGAGTTCGGCTATGACCAGATTCGCGTGACCGCGCCCATACCGGTGCGCCAGCAGGCAAATGTGGTCGACATCCTGCTCGGCCTGTCGGACGATTCACTCTTGCAGCCATTTCGCGCCATCGCGGGGCGGCCCGCGCCGGGTGCAAACATTGGCGGCTGGTATGAGTATCTGGCCACCTATGACGTGCACCACGGGGATGCGGGGTTTGCCCCGGGGCACGCGCTCGGCCAGTGGATCAGCGCGATGGCACGGCTGTCCGTGCAGGACTCCGTACATGGTCCGGAGCTTGCCGCCAAGGCGCGCCGCATCACGGCCCAACTTAAAGACGAGGTAACGCCAGCCTACTTCGACACCACGCGCTTTCCCGCCTATACGCTGGAGAAGTTCGCCTGCGCCATGGTGGATATGCACCGCATCCTGCACGATGCCACGGCGTACGACACGCTGGCCGCACTGGCCGAGGCTGCCGCACCCTCACTGCCGGGCCACGGCATCGATCGCGAGATCCAGTGGCGGCTGGGCAGAGACGCTTCGTACATGTGGGACGAGAACTTCACGCTACCGGAGAATTTGTTGCGTGCCAGCGACGACGAGCCGGGCAATCCCCGATTTCGGCAGCTCGGCCGCACGTATCTGATTGACAAAACGTTTTTTGAGCCCCTGAGCCGCGGGGAGAACCTGTTGGCCGACCGGCATGCTTACAGCTACGTGAATTCACTTTGCTCGGCAATGCAGGCGTGGTTTTCAACGGGAAGCGCGATGCACCGGCAGGCAGCGGAGAACGCGTTTGCCATGCTGCAGGCGCAGAGCTTTGTGACAGCCGGGTGGGGGCCGGACGAGCTTTTGCGCAAGCAAGGGTATGACGACGTAAATAAGTCGCTGACCAGCAGCCACAATACGTTCGAGGTGGCGTGCGGAAGTTTTGCACACGCAAAGCTGACGCGCTATTTGCTGCGCGCCACACGAGACGGACGGTACGGCGACAGCATGGAGCGCGTGCTGCTGAACACGACTGCGGGGATCATGCCGTTGCAGGCGGATGGCCACACGTTTTACTACGCGGATTACAACTACGTGGCACAGCGGATCTACTCCGTGCATCGGTGGCCATGCTGCAGCGGCACGTATCCGCAGGTGGTTGCGGATTACGGTATCAACACCTACCTGCAGGAACCGGGCGCAGTGTGGGTGAACCTGTACCAATCGAGCGAACTTCGCTTCGCACAGGCTGGTGTGAATGCGACGCTGACGCAGGACAGCAGCCGCTTCCTGACGGACGGGAGCGTACGCTTCCGCTTGATTGCAGCAACACCAGTGGCTTTCTCCGTCCGCTTCCGGATTCCGCAGTGGACGTCAGCGCCTGTCCTTCGTGTGAACGGCCAGAACATTGGGGTAGCCGCAGAGAAGGGTTTCGCGACGGTTCACCGCACATGGAAGAGCGGCGATACTATCGATCTCACTCTGCCGATGTCGTTGCGGCTTGAGATGCTGGCCGCGAACGGCGGCCCGGAACACCCGGAGGCGGTCGCTTTACTTTACGGTCCCCTGGTTCTGTTTGCCGTACGTGAGCTGGGAGAGGCTGGGCCGCTGGCGCTGCCACAAACAGCATTGCTGCAGGCACGGCGAACAGGACCCATGGAGTGGACGCTCGCAGAATCGGCAGGTGGGCGCAAGCTGGTGCCGTTCAGCGAGCTGGGCGAGCGCCTGTATACGACGTATCTAAAGGCGACCTAGGCAGAGCGCGTTAGGAGCGCGCCAATGCATCGCGTTAGCTTGCGAAGCACCGCAAATGCTTGGAACAATCGGCAGCATAAAGTGCAACGCATCATTCGGACCGCACTTCCATCACGTCGATCTTTCGCCCTTCAAGGATTTACCGTGACGGATGTTTGAACGTGCAGTTCCGCGCCGAGTCGTACAACATCAGCAACACACCCAGCTATCAGGTTCTGGATGGTAGCGGGAGCGTGCAGGTCGGCCACTCTGCATCTGGAACGGTGCAGAACACGGATTCGAACTACAACTCGCGGCTGTACCAATTCGCTCTGAAAGCGCGGTTAAGCCACGAATGGTTCTGGGCTTGTGGGCTCAGGGCCGCTTCACTCAACTCTTGCTGGTTCGGATGTCTTGTCGCTGGACGGCGTGGCACGTAAAGTCGGCCATTGAGGAAGAGGTCGATGTTAAAGCCGGCTGTGCTACGACGCTGACTTAATCGATTTTTACCACGATGCACGTTGCGTTGTCGTACCCTCCTGCTTCGTTGGCCGCCGTGGTGAGCAGGCTGCACGCCTCTTCCGGGTTCGTCGCAGAAAGCAGAAGGCCAAGCAATTCTGCATTTCCCACCGCTTTCGAGATGCCATCTGTCGCGAGTAGAAAGCAGTCTCCCAGCTGTACCTGTACCGCCGTGATGGTCGGGATAACGAGGTCGGAGGCACCGATTGCCTGTGTGAGTACGCTATCCCAGTGGGACATCTCCTCGGCTGAAAGGTTCCGGCCCTCCTTGAGCATCTGGCTCAACTTGGAGTCGTCGTCGGTGAGCCGATGCAGGCATTCCTGCCTCAGAAGATAGGCGCGACTGTCGCCGACATGCGCAATCCACATGCGTGCGCCGTCAAAAAGGGCAGCCACGATGGTAGTGGCCATGCCGGCGTACAGACTATCTGCCTGCGCCGCCTGGAAGATGGATCGGTTCGCCGCCTGAATAGCGCGCTGCAGTTCCGGCGCGATCACGTTGTTGTCCGGTACCTCCTCCGGAAACCGGCTCAGGACACAGTCCACGGCGGAGCGGCTCGCTACCTCTCCCGCGCTGGAGCCGCCGACTCCGTCGCACACAACAAACAGGCCACGGTCGATGTCGAAGCCGAAGCTGTCTTCGTTGGTACGGCGGCTACGGCCCACGTCACTGGAGGCGGCGGCTTGTATGCGAATATCCATCGATGCCGGCCGACTCCTTAGCTACTTTTGTCTCTGCGTGCATAGCCGAAGCGCAGTTCCACCGCCTCTGCCAGTTTGATGCGTGCACCCTTGCGCAGAAGCTCGGGCGTACCGGGCCTAAGCCTTTGGCCGTTGAGGCGCGTTCCGTTCGAGCTGTTAAGGTCCTGTAGATAAAGCTGACCGTTCTGCCGCAGGATTTCACAGTGGAAGCGAGAGATGGCGTGATCGACATCGCGGATGACGATGTCGTTTTTTTGCCCACCGTCCTGCAGTACAGCACCAACGCGGATCTGGTCCTTGTCGAGCGGGTAGATTTTTCCCTCGTCCAAGCCGCTCGTCACTTCCAGCGCCGGATTTTTTTGCTGTTTGCGTCTGCGGAACCAAAGCAGAAAACCACTAAGCAGCGCGACCAGGCCAACACCGCTACCGACGAAATACAGACGGCTGCGCAATGATTGAGCCACGTTGATGCGATTTCTGAGCTCGCGAACGAGCGGGTTGTCCGGGGATAGCCGCTCTGCAAGATTCAGTGCCTTGCTGGCGTCTGTCAGATGCCCCGCCAGGAACGCACTCTGGGCCGAGACGAGAGCCGTATTCGTCTGTTCTTCGCGGCCTTGCGCGTCCTGCCGCTTGGTCGAGGCCTGCGCATCTGCGGTTTGCTGCTGCTGTACCCTGGCCTGCGCTTCCTTGTAGCCCTGCATGGCATTGGGATTTGAGGGATCGAGTTGGATCACCTGGCTGTAAAGGCTTTGCTGCTGTTGCGGATCGTTGGAGGCCAGTGCCTGCCCCATAAGAGACGCAACACGCTGCTTTGTTGCCTGAGCGTCGGCAGCCTGCTTTGCAGCGTCTTTTTGCGTGTTGAGTAGTGCTTTTTCTGTGGCACTGGGAGCCGCTGCAGTGGTGGCCGCAGCTCCGCTACCGCCAACGGCTGACGCAGCGGCGGGCGGCGGCGCACTCACAACTCCGTATGGTTTCGGCAAGCCGCTTGCCGCCACGCGCGAGACGTCGATCTGCGACTTATCAGAATCCGGGAGCAGCAGCGTCAGAACGCCCGCCTGGGTCCGCGCCCCCTGTGCGGCCGAGCCGCTTTCCGGGCGCGGGTCGCTGTACACCGTGGCGAGACTGCCGCCGATCCAAATGGCAATTGTGCGTCCGCCAAGTACGACCGTCTCATCGATCGGCGCACCGACACGGCCAAACGGATACTTGACCAGGCCCGCGATGCTGCCGGCGTACGAACCGATGCCGACGGCATAGCCGCCGCCGAGCTGCCCTGCCGTGTTACGCACGGCAAGTGCGGTGAAGTCGTCAGGCTTTAAATCGCCACGGTATGTCGCGACAACCTGCAGCACGGCGTCTTCGATCGAAGTGCCATTTTCCAAGCCACCTGGACCCTTTTCCCCATGAACCGCGCCACCGCGTGCGAGCCAGTTTGCACTGTGCGGTTTGCTGCTGCCGCCGCCGATGCCGAAGCTGAGAACCTTCTGAGCCGAGTGTCCGACACCGCCCTTCGCCTCAGGCGGGCGCGCGACGCTCTTCCACCCAGAAAGGTCGGAGCCGTCGAAGAGGGCCGTAAGGTTCAATGGCGTGAGGCGCACGCTGCGCACCTGCAGCTGGCCGGTCATGGTTGCAGAGAAGCCGAGATAGCCGGCGCGGCTGCCTACATTGCTGGCGGAGCCTGCGGATTGACCATCGACCTTTACTGTCACAGCGCCGTGCGACGCGTCGACCTGTACCCGATGCCACCCAGCCGAAACGGTCGTCATGGACGATTTTGAGAACTCCTCCACGCCGCCGACTCCGCTCCTGGCCGTAGAGGTATCGAGGTCGACGGTAAGGCCGCCGGTGCCGTCGTGCCCGGTCCAAAGCCGGAAGGTTGCACCGAGGGGTGAGGATTCGTTGTACTCAAACTGCAGATCGAAGTCGCCAAAGGGAACCGCGGTAGTAATGGAGCGTACTCCGTTACCATTCGACGTTATGGTTCCGCCAACGGGTGCCCAGTTGCCATGCGGCATCCATCCCGCGAGCGACGTGCCGTTGAATAAGCTGAGCGGCGCGGGGCTCTGCGCCGTGAGGCCGGCTTGCCCGATAAGTACCGAGAAGAACAGGATAGTTTTGCCGGCCAGGTGTCGGTGGCGGAATTTGGTCATGAAAGCACTTCCTCGGCGGCAGGCGCGCCTTCGTTGTCCTGCGCGGGATTGTTCTGCGGATGGGGCTCGTGGATGCTGAAAATAAGTTCCTGGGGTTGCACAGACTCAGTTTCGTCTTCGGCAATATCCGGTACAGATGTGGCATCGATCTCGATGGTGCTGCCTGCAACGACGTCACCGCCCAGCAGCAGTTCGGCCAAGGGGGACAGTACCTCGCGCTGCAGCACGCGGCCTGCAGGACGGGCACCGTATTCGGGGTCGTAGCTCAGGCGTGCCAGCAAATCGATTGCTGCCGGTGTTGTTTCCAGGTGGACTTCACGGTCCTCCTCCAGCTTTCGACGCAGGCTGCGAATCTGGGCCTGCACAATGCGCTCGAGCTCCGGCATGCCGAGTGGATGAAAGGGAATGACCTGGCCGATGCGGTTGTAGAGTTCCGGCCGAAGATTGGCACGAACGGCATGGAGGATGATGGACTCGCGCAGGGCGTTGTCTTCGCCGGCGGCCATGGATTCACGCACGCCCAGGTTCGAGGTGAAAAGAACGACGGTGTTGGTGAAGTCGCAAAAACGGCCTTTGGCGTCGGTAAGTCGCCCCTCGTCCAGGACGCCGAGCAGCAGGTCAAGGATAGCCGGGTGGCCCTTCTCTACTTCGTCAAACAGCACGATGGAATAGGGCGCGCGCCGAACCTGCTCGGTAAGGAATCCACCTTCATCCGAGCCGACCAGGCCGGGACGGGAGCCAATAAGACCGGCGGCGGAGGCTGCATCCTTGTACTCGCCCATGTCGATGCGAATAAGAGCCGATTCATCGTCGAACAGCGCCTCGGCGAGTGCCTTGGCCAACTCCGTTTTACCAACGCCGGTAGGGCCGACGAAGAGGAAAGAGGCTGGCGAACGTTTGAGCTGCAGGTCGGTCCGCATGCGGCGGGCGGCTTCGGAGACGGCGTGGACCGCTTCCGGCTGGCCATAGACGCGCTCTTCCAGATGGCGCTCAAGGCCGATGAGGCGTTCGCGCTCGCTCTCGAGCATGCGCGAGGCAGGTACCCCGGAACGCTCGGCGATGACCTCTGCTATATGTTCCGGCAGCACGCGGTCGGCGATGGTTGCGTTTCCGCCTGCGGCTTCGCGGAATTTTGCGAGTGTCTCCTGCAGCACTTCACGCTGGGTTTCAAGATGCTGCAGGGCACCGTAGCGGATTTCAGCGGCCTTGGTGACGTCGCCGGAACCTTCTGCCAACGCGAGCAGGCGTGTGTTTTCTTCAATTGCCTGCACCGTTTTCTGCAAGTCTGCACGCGCGTTGCGCTGCTGCTCCCAGGAGTCCACGTCTGCCGCGATGCGCGGCTCGGCTTCGGCGATTTCGGCTTCGAGCACGACAATCTGCTTGCTCTGTGCGGAGGTCAACTTCGGCAGGGAACGCAGGGTTGCGAGCTCCGCGCGGCGGCGTGTCAGCAGGCGTTCCTGCTGGTCGAGCGCGGTCGGGCGCGACTCCAACTGCATGCGTAAACGCGCCGTTGCGGCGTCGATTACGTCGATCGCTTTGTCCGGCAAAAATCTGTCGCGCATGTAGCGGCGGGAGAGTTTGATTGCGGCCTGCAGAGCCTCGTCCGTCAAATCTACGCCATGAAATGCCGCATAGCGCTCGCGGATGCCACGCAGGATGTACAGCATCGATTCATCGCTCGGTTCGCCCACCTGTACGCGCTCGAAGCGACGTGCAAGAGCGCCATCCTTTTCGATGCGTTCGCGGTATTCATCGAAGGTGGTGGCACCGACACAGCGCAGCTCGCCGCGGGCCAGTGCCGGCTTCAGGATGTTCGCTGCGTCCATGCCGCCTTCGGTGCCGCCTGCGCCGACTAGCTGATGAATCTCATCCAGGAACAGGATGATCTCGCCTTTGCGAGCACGCACTTCATCGACGACGGCCTTGAGGCGTTCTTCAAATTCACCGCGGTATTTCGCTCCGGCAACAAGGCCCATAAGGTCCAGCGAGACTACGCGGCAGCGCTTCATGCTTTCCGGCACGTCCTGCGCGGCGATGCGGAGAGCAAGGCCCTCCACAATAGCGGTCTTGCCGGTTCCAGGGTCGCCGACCAGCACCGGATTCGACTTGGTTTTGCGCAGAAGAGTCTGGATCAACTGGCGCACCTCCTCGTCGCGGCCAACAACCGGCATGAGTTCGCCTGCCGCGGCGGCAGCGGTGAGGTCGCGGCCAAAACGCTCCAGCATTTGCGCACCGCCGACAAGGTCGGCTTTGCCGGTCTCGGCAGTCTTCGGCAGTGCATCGGCAGAAGTATCTTCGCGGCGTGCTCTGGGCTGGCTGGCTGGAACAGGAGGCTCCAGGTTATCGACCGTAAAGCCAGCTTTGCGAAAATCATTGCGCAGCTCATGCGTGCTGCTGCCGGTGGTCAGCGCTGCCTCCAGCACATCCACGGGCTCGGCCGACGGACGGCCATGCTTCTCAGCGATGTCGAACGATGCCGCAAGCAGCGTGCGCAACGCCTGCGATGCCAAGGGACGTCGCTCCGGCTCAAGCCGCTGTGCCGAGAGCACGTCGGCTCGACGCGACAGCGTGTCAAGCAGGGGCGGCACGATAACCTTCTGCTTTTCAAGCGCGGGCCGCAGAGAACTACCCTCGCCATCCAGCAGCAGCAGCAACAGGTGTTCCGGCTGAATTAATGCCTGCCTGCGCTGCTCGGCAAGCAGGCGCGCACCCGCCAGTGCGGATTCCATCTCGTCAGACAGCCTGCTTAAGTCCAAAGCCATTGCGTTGCTCCCGGAAGTATTGTCACTACTCCAAACGCCGGCGACGCGGCCGGTTTGGATCGTTGGCATCAGGCGGAGCAGGTGCTGCGTCACGCGGCATCCAGGGCGGCTGCACGGTAGCGGCAGCTGATTGCGCCGGCGACTCTACAAAGTGGTCGTGCTGCGGCTCGAAACGGTTTGCCCGGTCCTGCACGTAGCTGCGCGAAGATTCGACATGGACCGGCGCAGGTGCAGCGGGTGGAGCTTCGATCTCGCGTTCGATCAACCGTGCTTCCGGCTTGTCTTGCGGACTGGCAAAGAAACGGTGCCGCATGAACAGGAGGCCGGTGCGTACAGCGTGGTAAGCCGGGATGGTGACGCGAAGGTCGGTGATGGTCGGCACGTCGGGTGCTTCGAAATCCAGCTCAATGTTGTACTGCTCGTCCAGCTTCACATTGCCAGTCAAGATAAGGCTTTCGCGGCGAAATCCGGAGCCTTCGTTGAGCCGGATCTCGGCACCGATAGACGTGCCGCGCTGCCAAGGTGTGGTGCGTTCGCCTACCAGGATGAGCCGGTACCGGTCGCGGCCTTCGAGCCTCAGGTTGGAAAAGAAGATGGTCATCTCGTCTGCGACGCCCTGCACACGGGAAGCACGCGCCGCCAGCTTGTACAGCGCTTTGCCGCCACGGTCGAAGACAAAGTTCGTGCTTTCCAGTGTGCTGCTTTTGCGGAAGTCGATGTATTTGCCCTCGAGCGCGCGTTCCAGCTTTTCCAAGCCGCCGAGCGATTGCAGAGCCCTTCGGATCTCGACGCCGAGATCTTCGTCCAGTTGCAGCGTTCGGCCCATCTGCAAGGTGTGCTTCTGCATTTCGATGAGACTTACCAGTTCGCTTTCGCCGGTCTCGCGTAGCGTGTTGTAGTACTGCTGCATGCCGTCGGCGAGGTCGAAATAGATGGCCGCGGAGTGCAGCATTCGCCGCAACCTGCCGAAAAAGTGAGCCGGCTGCTGTGTGCGGTCGAGCAGGGCATAAGTTGTGTCTTGCAGCTCCAGAACCATGCGCTCGGCAAAGGTCATGGAGTCCTGGTCGATCTCCGTTTCCAGGCCGCGCTCGGTAAAAATCTGCATAAATTCGCGCATGGCGCGGTGCAGCTCGGCGTATCCGGAAGCAAGGCGGTTGGTCGCGTCCACGATGCGGCGCGTACCGGCCATCAGCTCGGAATGTGCCGCGACGGAAAGGCAGGGCGGGACGAACGCGGTGTCCGCTTCGTACGCCATGCCGGTAGCCGGCTTGCGCACGCGCCCCACGGCGATGCTCTGCGCGCGCTCGGCGGCGGTAACTTTCAGCGCCACGCGGTAGCTGTCCACCCGTTCCGTGCGCATCTGCGGATTGAAGCTGTCAGGGATGCCCGAGACTTTAATCTTGTTCGGTTCGGCAACGACATACACGACGGCCTCGACCACGCCGGCAAGTTCGCCCTTGGTCAAGCGCGAGCCGACGGCACCGGACGCTTCCACGTCCACGATGGTACCGGCCGGCGTCACACCGCGTGCGCGTGCGACGGAGATATCAAGGTATTCCGCTGTTTCATTCAGGGTTACCTCTGGATCGAAGCGGACTGTGCCCAAATCACTTTCCGGCAGACGAACGCCGCCACCGACAAGGCCGCTGCCGCTTGCCAGGTAGCGCATGCCCCAGGCGTTCAACGATTCCAGATAGAGTTCCTGGCGCAGGAAGTGGTCCGGCGTCAGGAGCATGCCATGCTCCCAATTGACTGAGCGAAGCGTGGGTTCAGTGCGAAGGTCGGACCGCGGCTCGGTCATCGTAAGGCTCCAACGGGTTGCGGTGCAGTGGCGAAATTGTCCAGAGATTCAGCGGCGGCCGGTGAGAGATGCGGCACCGCGCCAAGCTCTTTCCCCATATGTGTGTTGATCCCAAGTCGGCTGTTGGATTCGCGGACCCCCAAACGAGGTGCCCGCGTTTGATCGAGAACCACCCAGCGCACGGTGTAGTCGCCGGAAACGGGCAAAACCATCTCCAGCGTTTGGCGCAGCAGGCGAGCGCCTTCCGGCTGTTCGCTGAAATGCTCAAAGGTCTCGAGCGGCACAGGGCCGATCTCAATCTCGAGAGTAGCAAGATCCTCCACCGCATCACCGACTACCAGGTCAATACCGAGGCGGGACGCGTTGGAGCCGAGTGCGGAAAGTGACGCCTGCGGCAGCGACGTAAAGGTGGGTAGATACGAGAGCTTGCGCACCGGCAAACCGAGCAGCGACTCGACGACAAATGCCGTGCCCTCCTGTGAGCACGCATAGTCCGCTACGCCCGCGATGAGCGACGCCAGCCGGTACCATAGCGCACGCGGCCAGAGCTCAGGAGTGACACCGAACAGCGTGAGCCAACGGGCGCAAGCACCCAGGTCGTCAGGTGCAATGCGAAAGAGCGGCGCACCTTCGTGAAACCAGTGGGCCAGTTTCTCCAATGGGTCGTCAAGGCCTTCCAATATCTCGCGCGTGCCCGCACGCGCCTCTCCACCCGAATCCCACAGCCCGACCGGGAGCGCATGATTGAAGCCGAGGCCGGCAATGTAGAGCCGCACCGTTGTGTCCGGCAGCAGGGGCTCGCCCGGCGCCGGCTGCTGGCGAACGACTGTTCCCGCCGCCGCAGCTTCGCGCCCTGTGCGCAAAATGGAGATACGCTCCGGCTGCACGCCCAAAGCAGCGAGTGTCGACAACGCCGAATGAATAGAGTGGTGATGCGCCTGAGTTCCCAGGGAGAATGCCGGCATCGTGCGGGGCGGGCCTGCAGGCCGTTCCAGAGCGGGCGCGGCTTTACCCCATAGGGCGTCGCCTATGCGTTCCATGTGAACTCCACGGTAAGCTCGAGGCCTTGCACCAATCGGGACTGCAGAGAAATCTCAATCTGGCTTTTGAGCGCGGGCAGCTCGATGTCCGCATGGCTGAATGCGGCGGCGTCCAACGTGAGCGCCAGATTCTCGACACGCCGCAAACCGCCGTCACGCCGCGTGATGCCGGAAGATGCGGACGCAGTCAGGATACGTCGATCGATGGCGAGCGCTGCCGTTTCCAGATCTTGCCGGGTCACGATGCGTCCACGTGTGAGGAGCGCATCCGCAAACCGGCGTTCTTCCTGCGCCACATCCTCCCCATCTGAACCGCCGGAAGCAGCAGTCAGTGGTGCAAGCCGGATGCCTGTGAGTGAGGCGGCATTGGCAAAGCCGGTTATATCGCCGGGGCCGACGCGGTTGCCGAGCGCACCGTTTGTCAGCCACAGGCGAACGTTAGCCGCGGCGTGTGCAGTACCGTCTGCGTGGTTCCCCGGTGCAAAGGTAAGCCGGCCATTGCGTAGTTCATACCTGCCGGCAGACACATTGACGCCGGGGCGCACAGTCGCTTCATATGGTTCGTTTTCCGTACTCATCACGGTGAGCGGCGCCACCAGTAGCTCCGGCGTGCCGCCGCTCCTGGTCACGGGAATCGAAACGCCATCCCGCTCAAATACAACGGTTTGATTTCGCGCAAAGACATTTGACGCAGTCACCGTATGCAGCATGAGGCCGTTCATCACGTGGTGCAACGCAGGAATGCCCGGCGGCATGGGAATTTTAATCCAGAGGCGCGGTTCCACCGCGAGGCGCGCTGCCTGCTGGTTGAAGATGCGGGCCATCGCGGGTTCGAGCAGCTTTGGCACGCGGCACAGGAAAGGATCGCCCGCATGCATAGGTGGAAAGACGAACTGGCGGCCCGCGTAAAAGCCGTCGGGAATCGACGGCAACGGCGCATCCAGCATGCTCGTACTCTCATTGCCGCTCACCTGAAACTGAAGCTGGTAGACGCCGGCATTGCTGCGTTGCGGCCGCAGCAGGCCTTCGCCGCTTAACTCGCCGTCTGGCCCGAAGATCCACCATGGCTCGTGGCACAACGCATGTTGTACCGGATAGCTGTCCGGCCCAAGCTCGAAAAAAAGGCCGTGCCGGTTGAGCAGCGTGGGCGGAAGGTTCTCAATGGCGACGTAGAGGGCAGGCTGCGGTCCGAGTCCTACCGGAACGGCATCCATAGACGGTCGCATCGACGTGATCGCGTCGCTGGTATCTACACCGCTCAACAGGCGCACCGCTTGATCCTGATAACTGAGCGCGAACGCGATGCGCGCCTGCGAGACCTCACAGGTAGCGTCGAGCGAGAAGATGAGCCGCTCGCCGCTACTGACGACTGCATTGACCTCGGTTCCGGCGCGCAGCACCCGCGGTTCCGCCAGATCGTTGAACAGCTTCACCGCTGCCTGCGCTGGCGTGGCTAGATATTGCTGAACCTGTAAACCGGTCATCAACTCGTGCAACATGGACTGACGTAGCCGCCCGGTATCGCTGTATGTCTGATCGATTTGCTGAGCAACGGTGCGAAAAAAAACTGCAATCAGGGGATCCATTCGGTCGGAGCTGACACCGAAGTCTTTTACACGCCGGCGAAAATCATCGCGCAGCTTGCGGTCGATCTCCAGCACGTTGGGCGTGTTTTCTCGCATTACTACGGTTCCAGTCTCCAAGCCAGGCACTTACTTGTCCTGGTATTTCCAATCGATCAATACTGCGAAGAAACCGCGGTCACGAGTACCTCGGCTGTCGTTGTGTCTTCCAGCCGGATGGTATAGGTGTCAGTCTCGCGTGTACTGCTCAACTCCCGGATGATCTCCGTCACGACATAATCCTCGAGTCCAAGCTCTTTAAAAGTTTCATTTACGCGCTCGGCTGCAAGCTTTGCCACATCCGCCCGGCTTCCGCTGTGTTCAAAGAGGTCACGCAACCCGAAAACAGGGCATGCCTGCCACGATCCTTGCGGCGTGCGCGCCATAACGGCCAGAAGTGCCAGCAAGCTCTGGCTTTTCTCTTCGCGCTCCAGCAGGCCAGTTTCTTGCAGCCGAAGCGGAATGGCAAGCGATTGCACGGATCGAATAACTCCAAAGACAGCGAGAAACGGAACAGGACTTCAACGCGACCGGAAGGATCTCCGGTCGCGCGAGAAACGATCACTAGTTGCTCAGGCTGATATCGCGGAAATTCTGCTGGTTCATCTCCGCTTCAAGATCCAGCACCAAGATATGGTTCACGCCGGCATGATCCTCGTCCTTAAGCTGGGCATCGCTCTGGTACGGGTTCAGCGTGTGAAAGCCGCTGATCCAGCCGTTGAAGCTGTAGGTTGCGAGTGCATCCTGGTGAGAGTCATCCTTCCAGAACTCAAGCTTGATCGGCTTCACCTTGTCGCGCGTGACGACGTTGGACAGATTAAAGAGGCTGCTCATCGTCGAAAATGGAATATTCGTGTCATCGTGAAAATCAACGTAAACGCGCATATCCGTGTTGAGCGAGCCCATCTGGGGCATGCCGGCCCGATCCTTGTCGGTGTTGAACGCTACGGAAATTGAGAGGCAATCGAACTTATTGCCATCGATGGTGCAGGTGCTGCGGTAAGGGGCTGCCATGGATTAGATTCCTTTCGGTAGGCGGTGCGTTCGGCGCAAAGGGGCAAAGGCTGACGTTCTAATTGCTGAGCCGCACGTCGCCGAAGTTCTGCTGGTTCAGCGCCGGTTCAATGTCGAGCACAAGCATGTGGTTCAGGCTAGGAGCAGTGCCCTCTGCAAGCGCGTCTTCCGTGGTCGATGAAACGCCACGGGGAAGGAAATCCAGAGGATTGCTCGTTTCAAAGCGGCGGATCCAACCATTGAAGCTGTAGGAAATCAACGCATCCTGCTGCGAATCATCTTTCCAGAACTCAATCTTTACCGCCTTGATTTTGTCGCGCGTCACCACATTCGCGAGGTCGAACATCGCCTTGACAGTTGAGAAAGGCAGGTTGACATCGTCGTGCAGGTCGGCCCAAACGCGAATTTTGGTCGCGAGGGAACCCATTTGTGCCACGCCTGAGCGGTCTTTCGCTGTGTTGAACTTTACGCTCGTGGTAACGGCCTGAAACTTGTTGCCGTCGATCGTTACAGTTGTGCGGTACGGATTGGCCATGAACAACTCCTGAGTACGCCTGCTGGTTTGTGTGGCGGTTAGCTGGTGCGATCTCCAGAAGAAAACAGTGATCGTAGAAGGGTTTGTACCCGGACGGCCGCGGTCTGCAACATGCCGGATGAGACTTCATCTTCGACGGATTGACCGGTGTTTACCGCTGGGGACAAAGCCGGGAGCGATGCGAAAGCCGGAACAGGCGCATCCGTTTGTGTTGCGTGCTGCGGAGTTAAAACCTGCGCACCCGAACGGCTCAATACCTGCCCGCCCTGTGCACGCATGCGGATGGCAGGCGTGGCTGCCGCGTCATCTGTTGCTAGCTTTGCAGCTTCGGCAGTGCGTGCAGCCGAGCCTAAGCTGGACCGCACGGGCGAACCCTGCTCCGCGTTGCGCGCAGCTGAACCAGCACGTGGAACTCCAACCTGAAAGCGGATATAAGGCATTATGTACGGCTAGTTTTTTGCCGGCTCCTGCTTGCTGAATTCTGGAACATCGATTTTTAACACAAAAGTCTCAGCAGGGCCGGTTGGCATCACGTTCAGAGTGATGTCGCAAATGCCCTGCATACGCTTGCTTGAATCCTTGTCGACGAACAGGTCGTAACCAAGGATCGTTCCCTGTTCCACCTGCTCGTCGAGCAGACGCTTGAGCGGTGTTTCGATCTGGCCATCCATGAAGTCACGCGTCAGCACCTGACCGGCCACCTGCAACAGGTAGTGTCGGCAGCAACGCTCCAAATAGCGAAGGATACGGTACGACGTGAAGAATTTTAAGACGCCATAAGGATCGTCCGCCTGCGTACGGCAGCCGTAAAAACAAAGGTGATTGTCGGCGTCGCGGATAACCGGAATCAACTGGCGCTCCATCGACAGGTGCTCCATCTGGCCGATCAGCGGCTCGATGCGCGCCTTGGCCGCACCATTTACACGACCGAACCGCGACCCGACAGGACCCTGCGCCATACCCTGGGCATCGTCCGCGCGTGCGACCGCGCCGGCAAAGACCATGGACGGTGGGCCATAGAGGCCATCGCTGACCTCCTCGTTTTTTTCGAACCAGTGTGCCGGACGCATCTGTAAGTAACCCATCAGGCAGACGTCGGAGGCCGCGGCATCGTCCGGGCGCTTCAGAAATTCATACTTGCCGCCGGGCAAGAAGTTGCGCTCCACGTTTTTGAATGATGTTTCGTCGTCAAGATCGCCGATCAGCAGCATGCCCCATGTGTTGGCGAGCACTTCCAGCTTTTCGCGGATAGGCTGCGGATAGTAGCCCGGAACGACGAGGTTACAGATGTCGTCGCGAAAGTTGAAGTTGTCGTTCCGCTGGACGACGAAGTTCTCCAATGCCGCAATGTTCATGGAGAAGATGTCGGTCATCGCTTTCGCGTCTGCATTAAGGATGAATAGCTCGACAGGTTTGCGCACCTTGCCATCGCCGACTTTGGAGTTTTCGAAGAATAACTGGAGCTGGCGATAGGAGAGCTCTAACGGACGGATCTGATCGAAGATCTGTCCTAGAAGCTCGTCGCGGACGGTTTCGGCTCCGTCAATCTGCACCTGCAACTTTTTCACTGTCTGATCGTAAGAGTCGTCAGCACTTACAAGCTGCTCGAAGTTGGTGAGTTGAGCAAGAAACTCCTTCGCGGACTGCGCGGAGAAAATGCTCGAGATATCACGCTTCTCGTTCGTCAGGCCGGGATGCAGGTCTGCAAAAATGTCCTGAAGCAATTCACGGGCCGGACTTTTGCCCAGGATTTGCTCCGTGGTGCGCGTCAGCGTTTGTGTCTCTGCCATGACTTACTTTTCTCCTTCTGCAACGCGCTGCAATTCATTTCGTAACTTGCCCAGAGCGTCTACGATTTCCTGCCGTTGCCCCGCATTACCCCAGGCACGGCGAACAGCAGGTAGCTTCCAGCGATCCTTCAAGCGGTATAGCAGATCGATGTTGGTCTTCAAATCCGCAAGATCGTTCCGCAGAAAATGGGACTCTCCATCCGCGTCTTTTACTTCCTGACGCTTTTGCAAATTTTCCGGGTCAAAGTCTTTTATGGAACGGAACTCGAAGTCGGCGCGGAACTCGGACTCATCCTTGCCTGCATAGCCCTGAAACTTGAGTTTCGGCTCGAACTTACGGAAGGCATCGCCCAAGTCCTCGACTTTGGTGAGATCTTCGGTTTCTGAAGCCGCTTCCGCACCAACGCGGCTCAACGTCATGGGCAGCATGGCAGCTGCCGTCGACGTGGGCACCTTTCGAACGGCTGCGGTGACGCCTTTGCGAACTACTTTGACCAGCGGCATACTGTCTCCTTAATCGAAAGTAAGGCGGGTTTTCGAGAACTCTCCCCGCGGTTGGATCTGAGTGGTCTGAGCTGCGGAGCGTTGCAGCGGGCTCGCCGTTTCCATTTCCGGCTTGAATCCTTTAGGAAGACCGGCCGTACTTCGCACCTGAACACCGGAGGCGGAAGTAACTGCCGACTTCTCGTTGCTCCAACGCTGTGTGCGCCGAGGCACCAGGCCGCTGTAGCTGTCGCCCCAGATTAAACGGGGTAGCCAGAACCACAGCACAAGCAGAAGTGCCGCCGCCGCCAGATAAAGCAGGGCGTGAATCAAGACGATAGACCAGCCTGCGGTCGGCGCGGGATGGGTTGCAATCAGCGCGCGCAGTTCCTCGGGCGAGGCTGTCCGCTGATACACCGGCGAGTTGGTCGCGGGGGTGAGCAGCCGCATGTTGGGAGATACCAGCGTAGCTCCATCGGGCAAACGCAAGTTTGCCGACCACGAGGGATCGCGGCCGGTCAGGGCGATTCGGCTGTCTTCCGGCAACAACCAGGTAACGAGGACAGAGTGGCTGGATGCGGTCCGGCTGACATGTAGAGCGTCCAACAGTTGATTGACATCGCCAGCATAGAAAAAGCGCGTCGAGAGTCGCTGCAGCGCCGCTGTGTCAATGGCTGTTCGGTCTCCGAAACCGATGCCGATGGTGTCCTGGTGTGCTGCCTGCACCTGCGCCGCCGCTTGCTGCAGGCCAAGTTCGCTGTTCAGCAGCTGAGGATCGTCTCCGGCGAACACCTCGTTTTTACCGTCCGTCATCACGATGAGGTGTGGCTGTACGTCTACGGTGCCACCGTCGCGCTGCAGAGACGCAATCTCTGCCTGGAGCGCCTGCGTGCCGGAGAAGACGGCCTGGTAGAGCGCGGTATTGTTTTTCGGTCCGGGTGCCAGCAAGGCGTTCAACTGCGCCAAAGCGTCTGCACGCCGCGACGCGAAAACCGCCGAGCGGATTGTCGAGACCACATTATGGCTTTCAAACGGAACAATGGCGATCCGGTCGGAGCCGTCCTGCATGCCCGCTAAAAATTGTGCGATAGCGCTCTTGGCTGCAGCGAAGCGCGACGTGGAGCCTGCCATGGCATCGTTCATGCTGCCGCTGATATCGATTAGCAGCAGGACGACGTTCATGTGCTGTGCTGCGTCCGGTCCCGTGCCAGAAGACGCATAAAAGGGAGTCACCTGGCCAGACGCTCCGGTCAGCGTGAAAGCTTGAGTCAGGTCTGCGATTGAAGGCAGCGTGACCGGCGACGGAGCACCGGTAGGCGTGGCGGGCGTGAAGCTGGCCGACATACAGGGCGCGAGTGAGACTGGCGCACAATCCACAAGCTGCGGCGCAGAGGTGATGGCAAGCATGCTGGGCTTGTTCGCTCCGGCGGAACTCTGCGAAACTGCTAGGCCGGCGAACGCAGCAAAGCACGCAAAAAGGGCGAATATTGTGCGGCCTGTAAGGGTGCGAGGACTGGTCACGCTTCCCCCTTGCGGCGGTTCTCGAAGCGCAGCGCCGTGCGTCCAATGAGCAGGTCGTCGTCGGGGTGCAGTTCCTGAGACGTCATTACAGTCTTTCCCTTGATACGCAAAACGAATTTGGCGACACCCTCAGGACCACTTGCGTCAGGGTGACGTGCAATAAAGAAGCGTCCGTCCTTGGAGAATACGACGGCATGACGTGGGGCGACAGCAGAATCGGGAATAACAATGTCCGCGCCCTGCTGAAAGCGTGTTCCGCTTTGCGCGGTCAGTGCGCTACCAAGCACAAACGACTCTTCCGCGTTCAAATCCCACTCCGTCCGGGCCTTCCCAAGCTTGTTCTGAGCACGCGCATCGCCGGAACTCACGAAACGGATTCGGCCTTCGCGCACCAGCACCGGCGCGATACCGGCACCGAAACCCGTTCCCGCGCCTGCCAGCATCAGCGCCGACATATCTATACCGGCTGAGAGATGCGGCGCGAACAGCACGAAAACCAGGCCACCAACCAGACCGCCAACCAATCCCCCCGCATACGTGTGCAGAATACGCGCCCGGTTCGTCTTTGCCCAGCGCAGGCCAAGGCCAAGGCCGATGATGGAGAAGCACAACGCCCACACCGCGATTCGCGCCAGAGTTGGCGCAGTAGGGGCAATGCTGCGCATCAGTAAAAATGCGAGCGTTGACGCGAGTAAAGCCGCAAGACCGCCGAGCAGTACCCCAAAACCTACAGATGAGCCGCGAATGGCACCCAGCAATACCCTGTCAAAGTAAAGGAAGAGTGCGACAGCAATGAAAATTCCGAACAGTAGCAGTGTGACTAAATCGGGCACCCAGACGAGACCGGAGCCGGCAGCCACGACCATGACCAATTCACTGGCCAGTGACGCGACCAGGCCCGCAAGGGTTCCGACGAGTGTTGCAAAGAAAAGGCCGCGGTAGAGACTCATTGCAGAAAGCCTAGCAGTTACTGAACTCCGTCCACCTCGGATCAGCCGCTGCCGATGTTACCGATTGGTTGGGTAGCGTTATAGAGGATGAGAAGATGCATGGAGTTGTCCGGGCGGCGGTAAACCTTTGATGATTCAATCGGGGCTGCACAGCAAGCGCCCACCCACGCCGAAACCTGCCGTGGCGGTAGTTGGCACAGGTGCGGTCGGGTCAGAGCTCTGCCGGCTGCTGGCACACGCCGGCTTTGCGCGTGTACTGCTGATCGATCCGGACACTGTGCAACCGCGCAACCTGCAGTGCAGCCCATTTCTTCAGCAGGCCTTTACCCACGCGGGCGAACCGGACGGAGCATACAAGGTAGATCTCCTTGCTGGCGAAGCGGCGCGCTCGTTTGGACTCCAGTGGGATCATGGCCCGGTGGAAATTGCCGATGCCGGTTTGGGAGAGCTGCAGACCTACGACGTGCTGTGTTGCTGCACCGATAGCGCACTATCTCGCGCGGAAACGGCGCTCGCGGCGCGACTACTGGCGATGCCGATGCTGGACTGCGGTGTCTTCGGCGACGGTATTGACGAAGGCCGTGTGACCTGTTTCGGACGTGATGTACAAGCTGCCTGCTCTCTCTGCGGCGTGGGAGAGCAGGCGCGGGCGCGGCTGCTTGCATACGCCGCGTCTGCGTCGCTGGGGTGCGCTCCACCGGCTGCGGACGTCCCGATGACTGGAACGTCTGCAGCTGTGGCGCACACGGCCGCGCGTGCGGTGGAGATACTGTCGCAGGCGGCTCTACCAGGGTGGTCATCGACGGAGAAGATGCGGCTTGGAGCGGACGGCTGCTGGAATAGCGTCTACGTGCGCCACGGCCGGAGCGAGACCTGCCCCTGGCATGACTTCGTTCCCGGCGAACTGTGTGCGCTGGACTGGAGTCGCAGCTTTCGCAGTAGTCTGCTGGAGCGTGCAGGGACCAATCAGCCTGTGATCCGCCTGCACTGGCCTGTCTGCCTGGAAGCGGTGTGCCGGATCTGCGGAACGACGTCGCAGCCGATGCGGCGGGTCGCGTGGGTGCGGCGGAGGCAACGCTGCGTTGGGTGCGGACAGACAGGCACGGCAGAGCCGCTGCGGTGCGTGCACACCGTCGCGGCAGACGATGAGATCGCGCGGGCAACACCCCGGCAACTTCACCTTTCCGCATCAGGCCTGTACACCGTGGCTCGCGCCTTTACCGTACAATCCACGTCACCGGGAGAGTATGTCTAACCGTCTTGATCGCATCGCTATGCTGGCGGGGATTTTCGTCCTGCTGGCGTCGGCACAGTTCGGTGCCAGCCTGGCGGGCGCGGCGGCAGCGTTGCCGGCTGCGCTCGTGCTGAGTGCGGTGGCGACGTGGCTGTGGATGCATTTCAAGCTGCCTACTGGCAGCGTGTGGGTGCCGCCGGTGGTGTGCGCCGCCGCCGTACTGCTCAGTGTTGCGCTGGTCGAGCTGGCGTTCCGGCGGGATTTTGGGGAGTGGTTCGCGTTTTTGCTGGCTGCGCTGGGCAGCGGTATGACGCTTGCCGTGATGAAGCGCACGAGTGCCCACTGCGGTCTGTGCAACCGCAATCTTGCGCTGCAGGACGTGGTGTTCCGATGCCCGCGCTGCACCATGACGGTGTGCGATGAAACGTGCTGGGACTTCGAGCATCGCCGCTGCAAGCTGTGCCTGCAGCAGCGCGTACCGATTATGCCGATGCAGGAAAGCTGGTGGATGCGCGTGACCGGGCCACGTTTCCACCACGATCGCTGCCAGCTGTGCCATGGTGCAGCGGACCAGGTGGACCTGCGCAGTTGCCCGCACTGCAGGCGCGCGCAATGCCGGGACTGCTGGGACTTTAACAATGGGGAATGTTCCCGGTGCGGTGCAGCCCTTCCGGAACTGCCCGCATCGCTTACCATGACGGTGGCCCAGACAGTAGAAGAGAGTGCATTGCATTCACGCTAGACCAAAGCTGTGCCCAAGGAATGGCCATGCCTAAATATCAGGTGTACTTCGACACGGTGAGCGGAGAAACCAAGTACAACGTCGACATCGACGAGCGCGAAACGCTGGACATGGTGCTGGAAGAGATTCTTTTCGACCTGCGCGAGCGCGGCGACCTGCTGAAGGGCGACGGGGAGCCCGAGGTGATCTGGAACAGTACGAGCCTGGACTTCAGCAAACCGCTGGATCAGCAAGGCGTGCGTGCCAACGACGTGTTGCGCGTGTCCACGGTCGCAACAAATGGCTGACCGGCGATGGGCCTGCTGGAACGGCGGCTGCGCGCCGAGTGGGGCGTTTTGCAAGCGCTGGTGGACCGCAATCCTGCCAGCCTCTCTGGATTACATGCCCAGGACACCACATTTTGCGTGGCTCTGAGCGGTCCGATCGCTCCTTGTGTCGCAAAGCCGGTCATACCGATCGCCGTGCACGACATCCGTATCCTGTACCCGGTACACTTTCCGGCAGTGCCCATGGAAGTTTACGTTGCCCAACCCGTTCAGCACCCCAACGTGCACCCGGAGACGGGGTTCGTGTGCGTGTGGCAGAGCCATCGCGTGAGCCACACGGCGGAGATCGCGCTGCATAGGGTAGCGGCAATGTTGAGCGGTGCCCTGTTCAACGCGGAGCCGCTGCACCTGATGCAGCCCGAGGCGCTGGCCACGATGAACCCTTCTGAGGTGCCGTTTGTGCTAGAGGGGGTAGAACATCCCGCTCCGCATTTACTGGAGAGCACGCCTTTTCTGCAGATTCCGAACAGAAAGACGCGGCTCTCGTGAGCTTTCTGGGGCTGGAGCAGCATCCGCCGGATAAGGACGCCGTGACACGTCGCGCGGCGGATGAGTCGACGCGGCGCGTTGCGAGGATTTCGGGGGAGAGCCGTGCCGCGGCTGTCGCGGGCCGGGCAGAGGCGATGACACATTCATCGATCGGTGTTGCGGCGCGCGTGCCGTCGGAGCGGCCTGACACCGCCGCGGTTGCGGACCGATTGCAAAACGTGTTCGGCAGCCGGTTTGAGGTGTTGCGGCCTTTGGCGATCGGCGGCATGGCGACGATTTTTCAGCTGCGGCACCGGCTGCATGGCGGGCTGTTTGTGGCGAAGGTGCTGCACCCGGAGCTTGCAGAACGTAAGGGTGTGATCACCAGTTTTCGAACCGAGGCACGGAACGCGGCGCGACTGGGCGGCCACCCGAACGCGGTATCCATCTTCGACATGGGAGACCTGGACGGGCTGTTTTTTATCCTGATGCCGTACATCGCCGGCGAGGACCTGGATCATCTGCTGGAGCGCAGCGGGACGTTTGATGAGAGTGAGGCGCTGCAGATTGCGGCGCAGATCAGCAGCCTGCTGAGTTTTGCCGAGGCAGAGGACATCGTGCACTGCGATTTAACGCCCGGCAATATCCGGCTGGACCACTTTGGGAATTTCCGCCTACTGGATTTCGGCATCTCGTTGAGTGCGGGCGAGGTGCGGACCGGGTTTGCGGGCGGCACGCCGCTGTATGCGAGCCCGGAGCAGCTACGCGGGGAGGCGGTGGACGTTCGCAGCGACCTGTACTCGCTGGGCGCGATCCTGGCCGAGGTGCTGACGGGCAAGCCCCTGTTTCATGGGGAGTCGCTGGAGGAAATCCGTCAGCGGCATTTGCAGGGGACGTGGAAGATGCCGGCGAGCGTGGCAGCGGGTGGCGGGTTTGGCCGGATGTTGCGGCTGCTGCTGGCGACAAACCGGGACGAGCGGATTTCAAGTGCCTTTGAGTTGAGCGGAATCCTGGATGCGCTGGGATACCCGCGGCCGGAGTTCCGGAGGAAGACGACGACCCTGGTCGAGGACGCGCCGCCGCCGAGCCCGGTGCGGCGGCGGTTGAGTGTGTAGGGGTACCCCCCTCCCCCTTGCGCTAAATTCGTCATTCTATTGGGGGTGAACGGTAAAATCGTCATTCGATTGGGCTTAAACGCAAAATCGTCATAGTAAAGGACTTAGTGGGGGTTGCACAGGTTTTGTGGCACCCACTTGTGGCGGAGTGTACGGGCGATATCGCCGAAAATTGGTGTGTTCGAGCCAGGGCCGGGGTGACTCCCGTGTCGGATTTTGGGACTTGAATTGGAAATGAATGTGGGCAACCGGGGCGGGGTGCACGTATGCTTGTGTGCATACTGAGGGCAGAATGGCGCTTCCGCAGATTCAAATTGGCGAAAACATGATCGGCGACGCGTTGCTGCTGTCCGTCGAGATTGTGCAGGAGTTGAATCAGCACTGGGTGTGCTCGGTGGTGTGCCGCAACACGGAAGACCAGCGGATTGCGGTGGAGCAGTTGCTGGGGCAGACCGTGGAGGTGAAGACGACCGACGACGAGGGTGCGGAGAACGTGCACTTCGATGGGTTCGTGTACGACGTGCAACTGGAGTACGAGGTGTCCGGCAGCTACACGGCGCACCTTAGGGCGGTCAGTGACAGCTACAAGCTGGATGTGACGTCGCGCAAGCAGTATTACCTGGGCAAGACACTGCCAGCGATCGCGTCGACGGTGGCGGGCCGGGACGGCGTGGCCGTGACGGTAAACGCGGCGGCGAGCAAGGCGCTGAACTATGTGCAGTATGGCGAGACGGACTTTTCGTTTTTGCACCGCATCGTGGACGACCACGGTGCGTGGATGCGGCCGAAAAAAGGCGGCCTGGAGGTGTTCGACGCGTTTCAGACCGGGACGACGCTGGAATGGCGCGCGGAGAACGGGCTGACGAGCTTCCGGCTGCGCGGCGAGATGGTGCCGGCGAGCTTTAGCGGGTCGCATTACGACCACCACGCGATGCAGTCGAACACGTTTGAGCAGGTGAGCAAGCCGGCGAGTTTTTACGATGGCGGCCAGCAGATGAGCAGTGCGGTGCAGAGTGCGTCGCAGAAGCTGCCGGCCGGATTTGAGCCGCAGCGCGCACGGGCGATGACGCTGGACAACTACAACGACCAATTGGAGGCGGAGAGCGAGCGGTCGGTGGGCGGGGCGGTGACGGGCAGCGGTGAATCGCGCACGCAGACGCTGAAGGCAGGCAATGCGGTGACGGTGAGCGGCGTGCTGGACGCGAAGGGCACCTATGGGCTGGTGCGGGTGGTGCACCACTGGACCCCGCAGGGATACAGCAACGAATTCACGTGTACGCCGTGGAAGAACTACCGGAATCCGAAGCCCCCGGCGGCGCGGGGGTGGAGCGGCATTGTGTCGGCGCGGGTGGTGGACCACAACGACCCGAAGAAGATGGGCCGGATCAAGGTGCAGTTTTTTTGGCAGGAGGACGGCTCGACGCACTGGGCGCGGGCGACGGCGCCGCATGCGGGGCCGGGCCGGGGATTTATGTTTCTGCCGGAGATCGGTGATGAGGTTGCGGTCGCATTTGAGGATGGGGACCCGGAGCGGCCGGTGATCCTGGGCTCGGTATGGAACGGGGTGCAGGTGGCACCGCGCGAGGACCTGGTGGGTGCCGTGATCGCCAACAACGACGTGAAACGGCTGATGACGAAGAGCGGCAACCGGGTGCAGATGGGGGACACGCAGGGCGAGGAGTCGATCACGATGGCGACACCGCATTCGACGCGGTTGACGATGACGGAAAAGTCGCAATCGACGGATGGGCGGAGCCTGGTGATGCTGGAGTCGGATGGGGATATTATTCTGTCGGCACCGACGGGGCGGGTGCATATTGTGTCGAAGTTTTTTTCGAGGGAGATTGGAGACGGGCCGGGAAAAGCTGAGGCCGTGGCGGTAGTTGCCGTCACGGCCAAGCAGGTTTCTATCAAGACGACTGCCCACTCCTCACCTATGCATAGCGGGAGTGTAATAGGTCGTGACGGAAAATTGAGGCCTAGCTACAAACTACCAAACGGATATCCCTCCAAGGTGATTACTGCTGCACAAGCGTCACAAAAGAAATACGGAATCCCCGCATCTGTCACCATGGCACAATGGCAACTTGAAAGCGGAGCGGGGAGCAGGATGCCACCCGAAAGCAACAATCCTTTCGGAATGAAAGCTCATGGAGCACAACCATACGTGCTTGCCCGTACCCGTGAAGAGAGTTCCAACGGCAGCAGCTATTACGTAACGGCCAAGTTTCGCAAGTTCGACAGCATCGACCAGGCATTCGACGAACACGGCAGGCTACTTGCGAACGACTCCCACTATGCGGCCGCTCGCTCATCGCTTCCCGATCCGGACGCGTTTAGCAATGCGCTAACCGGAGTCTACGCGACTGACCACAACTATGGGTCAATTTTGCGCAATGTTATGGACGACAATGATTCAAGAATTCTCAATAAATAACGCTAGTATTACGGAGCGGGTACATGAGGTGTGCGTTGCAGATCTGTAAAGCATTTGCCCATGCCGACCGCGATTGGATCGTAGACAGATCTCCTTTGCAGGGGATAACGTAACTGAAAAGATTTGACGATGCCGTTATATAGATACGTTTTGGAATAAAAGACGGAGTCGCCGTCCAACCCGGACAAAACAAAGAAAGACTCTCCACGGAAACGGTATGTAATCTTTCCAGATTTGCCTTCCAACTCTCCAGCTCGATACATCTCAAGATCTGCCAAGGAGACATCTTCGTAACGTCCAAATGCTGTCAAGTCTACTAAGTCTGCATTTTTAAACTCCTGTCCGTCGCCATTCTCTGGCGGTGACTGTTTCTTTAGCAGATGAGATGGATAGCATAGAGCAAACTGGAACCGTGCATTTGTATAAACAATCCATCCTGGAGATGCCTTCTGGGCTTGCAGAGCCGTTACACACGCGAGGAAAAAGAGGATAGAGCTCAAGCGATTCGAAACACGGTTCACGACAGTCCTCAGAAAATTCGAATATTGTAATTCTTATCTTATATAGACGTACAGTCCGTTCTAAATGCGGCCTCGACAGGAAAGCAGGAAGGGATGCATCTGTGAGGCTTTTACATTGGACGCTTTTGCTTCCGGTCGTGGGCGCCTGTTCTACGCAGGGGCAGACTTACACCTTTTATCCCGACCAGACCACCCTCAAGGGCAAGCTGGTGGAGATTCATAAGAGAGTGGGCAGCGCTTCGTTAGCTGTGCTTGCGGTGAAGCTGGGCCAGCCTCTATGCGTGCGTCCTTCCTCGCGCGCGCCGGACAAGGACATCGACAGCGGAACGTTTACGGATGTTCGCGTCATTCAAGTTTTCTTTCCCGGCGCTGCAGGAGACCGCGCGGCACGACGCCTGCTTGGAAAAGCTATAACGGTTACGGGAACACTGAGCGAACGATTGACTCCGGGGCAGTTTACCGATGTGACCATGCAGGCCAATGCGGTGCCGGTGCGCTAAGGGGAGTCGGATGAATCGGCTCGGGCTTTATTGTGAGTGCAAAAAAGCAAACCTTAGGGGCTGGGCTGTGTCTGACGAATACCTTTGTGAGGATTTGCCAGCGCCGAAGAAGAGCGCCAGGGCTAAAGCCCTTACGTTTTAGAGGTTATCAGTGGCCTAAAGGCCACTGCTCCTTCCGGAAAAGCGACAATTTGAATTCGTCAGACACTGCCTAGAGCCCCGCCGTTTTGGGGTGGTTATGACACGGCTGAAGCCGTGCCATTCCGAAAGCCCGGCCCGTTTGGATTCGTCAGACACTGTCTAACGGGGGCACGGCCGCAGACTTCGAGTGAAGTGGGAGAAAGATGATGATTCCGGCTCGGGAAGAGGTGCTCTACCTGATCGACAAGACTATTGCGAAGTGTAGCGAGGTTTTAGAGTCAAGCTCCGATAGCGTCGTGGCTTCAAAACTGCAGCAACTACGCATTCTGCGGAGTGCAGTTGTTCAGCAATGGCCTTTACCTGTGGAGCAAAAAGGGTTTCGTATCGGTGCCGTTGCCGCTAAAAATTTGTACGACTGGACGCCCAAGCTGGCGAATGCCATTATGCAACTTGATTTTTCCCTCAAGAACGACGGCTTACACATTGATCGAGTGATGGCGGATTTGGATGGTTAGTTCACGCAAGTGAGGACCAGGCAGGGCTGCTAAATAAAGGTCACATAACGGCGTCACCAGATGGCCGATGCACAGGACTCCCAACAAATTAATGGGAGCAAACTTAGCCCATAGCGATTTAGCATGGGCTCACCATCAAGGGCAGGCTGGTGGAGATTCACAAGAGAGTGAGTAACGTTCCACTGACAGTGCTCGCGGTGAGGCTGGACCGGCCTGTACATGTGCGTCCTTCTCCGCGCGCGCCGGACAAGGATATCGATAGCGGAACGTTTGCGGATGTTCGCGTCATTCAAGTTTTCTTTCCCGGCATTGAAGGAGACCGCGCGGCACGACGACTGCTTGGAAAAGCTATAACGGTCACGGGAACGCTGAGCGAACGATTGACCCCGGGGCAGTTTACCGATGTGACCATGCAGGCCAATGCGGTGCCGGTGCGCTAAGTGGAGTGGATGAATCGGCTCGGGCTTTTACTGTGGGTGGAAGAAGCAAACCTCAGGGGCTAAAGCCCCGCTATTTTGTGTGGTTTTATGGCACGGCTGAAGCCGTGCCCCTCCGAAAGCCCGACCCATTTGGATTCGTCAGACACTGTCTGAAGCCCCAGCGCTTGGACTTTTATGGCACGGCTGAAGCTGTGCTCTTTCGAAGAACCGGGTTCGTTGGATTCATCAGACATTCGCTGAATCCGCTATTTAAAGCTGGCATGTTATGGCTGAACCCCGTGCCCTTCCGAAGGCCCGATCCCTTGGATTCGTCAGACACAGCCGTGTGGGGTCAGGGCTTCTTGGGGGAGGGCGGGGGTTCGTCGATTTTGAGGAGTTGGTCGGCGGGGAGGTTTTGGAGGGTTTGGGTGATGCCGCTGGGCCAGTGGATTTCGAGGGAGCGGACGGCGGTGTTGGGGCCGAGGCCGAAGTGGGCGCGTTTGTCGCTGGAGGAGAGATAGGAGCCGGCGGTGGAGACGGTGAGAAATTGGGAGCCGGTGGCGGTGGTGAGCTGGACCGAGGCGCCGATGGCGTCGCGGTTGGAGGTGTGGCCGACGAGCTGGAGGGTGATCCAGTGGTTGGAGGGGGCGGTGCCGTTGTGGAGGATGTGGGCGAGGCCGTCGTTGGTGGAGATGACGGCGTCGAGGCGGCCATCGTTGTCGAGGTCGCCGATGGCCATGCCGCGACCAACCCAGGGTTGCTGGAAGACGCTGCCAGCCTGGGCGGAGACGTCGGCGAACTTGCCGTTGCCCAAGTTGCGGGCGAGGAGCATGGGTTCTTTGTAGTGGAGCTGGGGGTAGTTGAGCTCGACGGTGTCGAGGTCGTGGCCCTGGCTGACGAGGAGGTCTTTGAGGCCGTCATTGTCGTAGTCGAAGAAGTGGATGCCCCAGCCGGAGTGGAGCAGGGTCATGCGGGCGAGGCCGGAGACGTAGGTGTCGTAGGTGAAGGAGCCGTCGCCGTTGTTGCGGTAGAGGGCGTATTTCTGGTTGGCGAGGTTGGTGATGACGAGGTCGGGGAGGCCGTCGTTGTTGTAGTCCTGGAAGTCGATGCCCATGCCGGCGTAGGTGCGGCCGTCGCTGTCGACGGCGATTTCGGCGGTGAGGCCGGTTTCTTCAAAGGTGCCGTTGCCGTTGTTGTGGTAGAGGAACTCGAGCATGGAGTCGTTGGCGACGGCGAGGTCGACTTTGCCGTCGCGGTCGAAATCGGAGAGGGCGATGCCGAGGCCTTTGCCGGGTTTGAGGCCGATGGATTCGCCGATTTCGGTGAAGGTGCCATCGCCGTTGTTGTGGTAGGCGAGGGGGCGGATGACGGGAAAGATGTCGGGGTGGCAGTAGGCGCGATAGCCTTCGCGGTGCTCGCCGCACCAGACGTCTTCGAAGTCCCAGACGACGTAGCGGAGGACGACGAGGTCGAGCTTGCCGTCGTTATCGAGGTCGACCCACATGGCGGAGGTGGACCAGCTTTGGCCGGGGGTGGTGGGGCCGCCGGTGCCGGAGCGGGCGGTGACGTCGGTAAAGGTGCCGTTGCCGTTGTTGTGGTAGAGGCGGTTGCCGCCGTATGCGGTGACGTAGAGGTCTTCAAAGCCGTCGTTGTCGAAGTCGCCGACGGCGGTGCCCATGCCGTAGCCGACGCCTTTGAGGCCGGCGTGGTCGGTGACGTCTTCGAAGGTGCCGTCCTTTTTCTGGTGGAAGAGGCGGTTGGAGTCGGCGGGGGAGGATTTTTGGGGGATGGTGCCCTTGGGGGCGGGATTGGGGATGGGCGCGCCGTTGGCGAAGAAGATGTCGAGGCGGCCGTCGTTGTCGTAAT